>NZ_QCZJ01000008.1 GCF_003075435.1 Terrimonas sp.
TTCTAACTCTCTGACTACTTTTTGCTTAAAGCTAATACTATACCGGATCACCGTTTGGACATCTCTTGTCATGGTATTACAGATTTTTTTGTTCTTAAATCTGTCTACTTATGCTAGGACAAGACACCGACTGCTGATAGCTGACCGCTGAAAGCTGATAGCTATTATATCACAAACCCATCCGGCAGTATCGCGCCTTTCTTCACCACTACAATACCATCTTTAATAGTATATAAGGGATGGTCCGAATCCTGCAGGTGGCTGCCGCCGTTAATACGCACATCATTACCAATCCTGCAGTTCTTATCAATAATGGCATTGCGTATATAACATCTTTCACCAATACCCAGTTGCGGTAACCCTCTTTCAGAAGCATTGTTCATATCTTCAAGGGTTTCATAATAGTCGCAACCCATAATATAGGTGCTTACTATAGTGGTACCATAGCCAATACGCGAACGTATGCCCATCACGCTTTTTTCAACCCGCGATGCATTAATGATACAGCCTTCGGCAAGAATAGTTTTCTCCAGTGTTGTGCCACTCACTTTTGCAGGAGGTAACATACGTGGGCGAGTATAAATAGCTTGCTGACTGTCAAATAAATTAAACTGTGGAATATCCTCTGTCAGCGAAATATTTGCTTCGAAAAATGAATAGATATTACCAATATCAGTCCAGTAGCCATCGTACTGATAGCTTGCTACTTTACATGTACTAATAGAATTCGGAATAATTTCTTTGCCAAAATCAGTCGCATCTTTATAGGTATCAAGCAACAGATCAAACAATAATTTCCTGTTGAATATATATATACCCATTGAAGCGAGGTATATTCTGCCTGCTTTCTGCATTTCTTCGCCGGTATCACTTACCCATTCAGGTAACAGTTCTTTTTTGGGCTTTTCAATAAAAGAAGTGATAATATTCTCCTCGTTCGATTTTAATATACCAAACTCAGGTGCTTCTCTTGAACCAACGGGTATTGTTGCAATGGAAATATCAGCGCCTTTTTCCACATGGCTGTCCAGCATTTCGCTGAAATCCATCTGGTACAACTGGTCGCCGGATAATATCAGCACATAATCAAATTCCTGCTGCTGAAGGTGGCGCAATGACTGGCGCACCGCGTCTGCTGTACCCTGGAACCAGCCGGGATTATCAGGTGTTTGCTCAGCCGCAATAATATCTACAAACGCTTTACTGAACCGGCTGAAATAGTAAGTGTTTTTAATATGCTTATTAAGTGAAGCTGAATTAAATTGTGTAAGCACGAACATTCTGCCGATATCGGAATTAAGGCAGTTGGAGATAGGAATGTCCACCAGCCGGTATTTACCGGCAATAGGTACAGCGGGTTTACTCCTGGTTGCAGTAAGGGGCGATAAACGCGTTCCGGCTCCTCCTCCTAATATAACAGCAATCACGCTTTTTTTCATGGTAGAAAATTGATTATGGTGAATTATTAATTTATCTAAATACTTTTTTCCTCTGCCGGTTCATCAGCTTCTGATTCTCCTGTTTCCGGTTCATCAGTTTTTAGGGCTTCCTCCCGGGGCAGTATAGATTCGTACAGCGCTATATATTGTTTTACACTTTGCTGCCAGCTAAAATCTATCTTCATCATTTGTTCTCTTACCTCCTGCACCCGATCTTTATTTTCATATAATTGAACAGCGCGCCATATGCCCTGTGTAATATCACCAACCGCCGCCCAATTGTACACAATACCATAACCATCTTTTTCTCCATAATCAACTACCGTATCTTTCAAGCCTCCGGTTCTTCTCACCATCGGTATTGTACCATACCGCATAGAATACATTTGATTTAACCCGCAGGGTTCTACTCTTGAGGGCATCAGCAAAAAATCTGCGCCCGCATACATTAAATGGCTCAGCGCTTCATTATAGCCAATAAACACACTGTAATCTCCCTGTGATAATCTTTGCAACCCGTTTAACTGTGCTTCTACTTCAGGAAAACCACTTCCCAGGATCAGGAAGTTCATTCTTCTTCCGATATAATAAAAGCTATCGGCAATGGCAGCCGGTAAAATATCCGCACCTTTTTCGCCCACCAGCCTGCCTATAAATACGATCAAAGGCTTTTCTATATCAAGATTAAATCTTTCACAAAGCAATTTTTTGCTTTGTTCTTTTCCTTCAGCTACTGTTTCTACATTGTAATGATTTTCAATATAAGTGTCAGTAGAAGGATCCCACACATCAACGTCAATACCATTTAATATACCCGAGCATTTTCCCTTCTCATATTCAAACAATGCTTCCAGTCCATTAGCGGATTGGCGCATTTCTTCGAGATAGCTTTTACTTACAGTAGTAACCTTCCATGCGCATTTTATGGCAGATGCTAATGGATTGATATTATTCTGCCAGTCGAGCATTCCCCATTTCCAGCTATCCCATGGCGGAAGCAAATAGCTTTTTTCCCAATCCATTGTGCCCTGGTATTGCGCATTATGAATGGTTAATACCGTGCGTATACCTTGCAGGTGCTGATATTTATAACAATACTTAATGATGAAAGGTATGAACCCTGTGTGATGATCATGCACATGAATAATATCAGGATGGTGCGCCCAAACCGATATCCAGTCAACCACAGCAACCTGGAAAGCAGTGAATCTTTCCGTATCATCATCATAACCATATACTTTTTCCCTGTCGAGCAAACCGTTAATATCAACCAGGTAAAGATCGAAACCGAGTTTATTGGTTCGTTCTTTTATAATCGTATAGTCGAACCAGTAATCGCCGATATTTGTCCTGCCTTTATGAACAACATCCCATTCATTATTAATGAGAAACTTTGTTTTATACATAGGCATTACAACCTTGGCAATATGCCCAAGCTCGTTTTGATATTTTGGCAAGGCTCCTACTACATCTCCCAAGCCACCAGCCTTTGCTACAGGATAACATTCGGCACTTACATGAATAATTTCCATCTTGTATGATTAGGTGAGCATTCGTTAATTGAATATAGGAAGGTTTTTCATTTATACCATCATTACATAAAAAAATTATTGGAATAATAAATTACATGTTGTTACAACTTTATTTATCAGGTAAAAGAAAAAGGTCAGAAGAGAAGTTTTACTCTTTTGACCTTCTGCTGTTATTGAGAAGTTTATTGTTAAATCAGCGTGAGATGTGAAATCATAAACGTGAGTAGTTCAGGGTTATCTTATCGCGCCCCAGAAAGCTGAGTGAATACGTTCAACATAACGCTATGAAGCTTTCACCGTTTTTCCTGCTTTATGGCCGGAGATAGCAAAATATAAAATAAAAAGATAGCAGGGCACCATAATCCAGAATGCCTGTTGCAACCCGATTTTTTCACCGAGTCCTGCCCATAACTTAGGTAAGATGCCTCCGCCGGCAATACCAACTATTAATAAAGCCGATCCTGTTTTAGTGAATTTGCCCAGTCCGTCTATAGCTAATGGCCATACTGCAGGCCATATAAGTGCATTTGCCAAACCAAGTAATGCTATAAATAATACAGAAGTATAGCCACTGGTAAATATAGCGCCCAGTGTAAATAATATACCTAAAATAGCAGATAATTTAAGCACTGTTGATTGAGAAACATATTTTGGAATAGTAATAATCCCGATGATATAACCAACAAGCATACCTATCATAGTATAGGTGGTAAAATGTTTTGCCACATCAAGACTTATACCTATTGAATTACCATATAGTTGTATGATATCACCAGCCATTACTTCAACGCCTACGTACAAAAAGATAGATATAAATCCTAACCACAAATAAGAATAGCTGAAAATGCTATCTCTCGATTTCACGCCTGATGTTTCTGCCCCGTCTTCACCTTCAGCTTTTACTTCAGGAAGGTGAGAAAAGTATATGAACAGGGCGAGCAATATTAATACGATCGCAATAATAACATAAGGCATTATCACGCGGGATGCCAGCACATCAAGTTCTGCGGCTTTCTGTGTTGCATCCATTGTTAATAATTTTGTTTTTAAAGCTTCTGAATCTTTAAGCACTATTGCTCCTAAAATCAATGGAGCCAACGCACCCGCACATTTGTTACATATTCCCATTACACTGATACGCTTTGCCGCACTTTCAATAGGGCCAAGAATTGTTATATACGGATTTGAAGCAGTTTGCAAAAGCGCCAGCCCGGTACCGATTACAAATAATGCAAATAAAAACATGCCGAATGTACGGCTGTTAGCTGCAGGAATGAATAATAATGCGCCAGCGGCCATCACAGCCAGTCCGACCATCATTCCTTTTTTAAAACCGGTTAATTTTAACACCCATGAAGAAGGGAATGCCATTACAGCATAAGAGATATAAAATGCAAATGTTACTAATACGGCCTCTTCAGGCGTAAGTTCACAAGCTATACCGAGATAAGGTATTAATGTACTGTTTGCCCATGTTACAAACCCAAAAATAAAAAACAATGCGCCGATAATAAGCAGCGGACCTAAAGAGCTTTTTTGTGGTTGAGGTTGAATAGCGATACCAGAATTAGACATGTTTGATTAAAATTTCCCGAACTTAATAAAGAAATGCGGTAATCGCAGGGAGTTTTTTATTTTTTTTGCTGCAAACGATTGTTATGCTTTAATTTCACCGCCACTTTCTATATTTATCATTCTAACCAGTTTAAAAATGGCTCATCAAAAGCAACCTACTAACTACGGCGCTTTAAGCACGCTTGTCATTGTTTTCTTTTTTTGGGGATTTATTGCTGCCGGCAACGGTATATTCATACCATTTTGTAAACATTATTTTCATTTAGACCAGTTTCAAAGCCAGTTGATTGACTTTGCCTTTTATGGAGCATATTATGTAGGTGCTTTGGCACTTTTTGTTGCTTCCGCGGTAAAGAATAAGGATATAATGAACCACTGGGGCATGAAAACCGGTATTATCTATGGCTTATTAACCAGTGCGGCAGGAGCATTATTCATGTTGCTTTCTTTTAACTTTGGCGGGTTTGCAGGTATACTGGTGTCATTATTTATTATTGGTTTGGGCTTTTCATTGCAACAAACCTCAGCCAATCCTTTTGCCATCGCGCTGGGCGATCCTTCAACAGGGTCGCACAGGCTTAACCTTACAGGTGGTGTTAATTCTTTCGGTACAACTATTGGCCCTATCATAGTAGCCTTGGCGCTTTTTGGCAAAGCAACCGCAGACCAAACAGATATAGCCAATGCATCTATTACATCAATGAACACACTGTATATTGTAGTAGGTGTGTTATTCCTTTTATCTGCTATACTTTTCCGTATGAGCAAAAAACTGCCAAACGTAAAAGAAGAAGACAGCTTTGAACCTGCACCAAAAGCAATGTGGTTACTTATAGCCATCACTGTTGTAATGACAATTGTTTTTGGAATTATTTTCGCCAGTTACCGGGGACTGGCGGCTAATGAAAAATTAAGTCATGATGTGAGTTTGCGAAATATGTGGCTGCTGGTAGCCGGTTTGCTGGTAATGATCATTGGCTTTTTTGGCGCCAATGCCGGCGCACAAAAAAATTCATCCGGCTGGGGAGCAATGAAATACCCGCAATTGATATTGGGCATGCTTGCCATTTTTATGTATGTAGGCGTTGAAGTAACCATACAGAGTAATCTCGGCGAGCTTTTAAAACATCCTGATTTTGGAGGATACAGTGAAAATGATCTTGCACCATTTATTTCAATGTACTGGGGTAGTTTAATGATTGGCAGGTGGACAGGCGCCATAACAGTATTTAACCCTACCAAATCTATGCGCACTATATTATTTATTATAGTTCCTTATATAGCTTTTGGTGTTGTTATTGCAGCCAACCTGGTTGCTGGAAATAATTTCACGCCCTTATATGCGTATGCAGGAGTTGTACTTATACAGATAGCCGGTTTCTTTCTCGGGAAAGAAAAACCTGCTGAGACTCTTATGATATTTGGCGGGTTAGGCGTTGCTGCCATGCTCATCGGGTTATTTACCACAGGTCAAACAGCCATTTACGCATTCTTAAGCGGCGGATTATTCTGCTCAATCATGTGGCCAAGCATATTCTCGCTGGCAATAGCCGGGTTGGGTAAATACACAGCACAGGGTTCCGCATTTTTAGTAATGATGATCCTGGGCGGAGCCATCATTCCGCCATTGCAGGGAAAATTAGCAGACCTTCCTGCCATAGGAATTCATCATTCTTATATTATTCCGGTTATTTGTTTTGCTTATCTTGCGTTCTATGCTTTCAGGGTAAAATCTGTGCTCAAATCGCAGGGAATAGATTACAGCTCCATAGAAGGTGGCGGACACTAAAATTATCATCAGTTCAAACAACCAAACAACTATAAATTAACTATAGAAAGTATGAAGCAGCAGTATGCAATAGGCATCGATATTGGAGGAACAAACACCGTTTTTGGCATAGTAGACCACAGGGGAGATACGCTTTACCGTGGAGCTATTTCGAGTAGAAAACATCAAAATATTGAAGATTATATTCAGGAACTGTATGAAGCTCTTCAGCCCGCTATATTGCAGGTTGGCGGCATTGAAAATATAAAAGGTATTGGAATAGGAGCGCCTAATGGTAACTATTACAGCGGTACTATTGAATATGCGCCCAACCTGATATGGAAGGGCATTATTCCGCTTGCTAAATTAATAACAGAAAAATTTGGGGTGCCTGCGGCTTTAACCAATGATGCAAATGCTGCGGCAGTTGGTGAAATGATGTATGGCGCCGCTAAGGGTATGAAAGATTTTATTATGATCACGCTGGGCACAGGCGTAGGCAGCGGTATTGTAGCAAACGGTCATTTAATATATGGACATGATGGTTTTGCAGGAGAACTGGGGCATACCACTATTATTCCCGGAGGGCGTTTGCACCCAGGTACAAATATGAAAGGCTCCCTGGAAAGTTATGCTTCTGCTACGGGAGTGGCATATACCGCAAGAGAATTTCTTGAACAGCGGCCTGACCAGGATAGTCTTTTAAGAAATTATCCGTTAGACGGCATTGATTCACGTATAGTATACGATTGTGCCATACAGGGAGATACCATTGCTAAAGAAGTATATGAATATACCGGGCAGATCTTGGGGCTTGCACTTTCCAACTTCGTAATGTTTTCTTCGCCTGAGGCGATTATATTATTTGGTGGAATGACCAAAGCCGGCGATCTCATTCTCAAGCCTACACAAAAGCACATGGAAGAAAACCTGTTGCCTATTTTTCAGAATAAGGTAAAACTTATTTTCAGTGAATTAAAAGAAGCGGATGCTGCTATACTTGGTGCAAGCGCTTTGGTTTGGGAAATAAAGGATAGGGTGTAGGGTAAAAGGTGTAAGGAATAAAAACTACAAACAATAAACTACAAACCTCATTCCCCCCCGATTCTTCCATATTTTTTGTGATAAGCAATAATATCTCCGATTACTTCGCTATATGAAAGCATGCCGGATGGCTGCCTGTTTGACTGGAGATATTTACCGTATGCCCAGGTGAAATAAGGCTCAACAGGGTTCTGAAAACTGCGGTAAAAATCTTTCATGGTTTTAACGTCTTTTTTTACTTGCGGGCTTAGCTGTTCTGAAAATTGTTTAGCAGAAATAGAATCCGTTCTCCATAAATTTCTGTTGGCATAAAGGAAGATATCTAAATATGCAGAATACATAAATAGTGAATCGCCTGATGAGGTTGCAGCAATATATCCCACAAAATTGGCTTCGTTTTCTTTAGCATATCCCAATTGATGTGCCACTTCGTGACAGCTCACATAAGGCTGCAAAAAAGCAGGAATGGTAGTGTTTACCTGTGCCTCGCCGGTAAATGGATTATAGTAACCGGAAAAGCCGAGATAATTGCCAATAGTTCCAAAAAACGATGATTTAACAGACTTGTTTTTATATTGCAGAAAAGGATATTGTACAGATGCTTCCTGGTATATGCTGTATGTTTTTTTGAAAACATCAGCAGGTGTTGGGTACGATATCTTTTGATTGATTGATCCTGTTTTACAGGCGTTAACCTTATCAATCAGCAGCATGTTAATTTCTTCAAGCGCTTCCTTTGAATATTCCTGTTGTTCAAGCATCAATTGCGATCTGATACCACTGCGGTCATAATTTAACCCCCATAACATATTGAAGATAATATACAGCATCAAGATTTTTCCAAGTATCCCAAACAGGTATGTTCTTTTAAAAATTGCACCTATACTTTTATTCCGGATATATTTTGTGAGGATTATACATTTCCATATGAAATATAAAATGGCAGAAATATATAGTACATCACCTGCACTAAATGGTATCCAGCCAAAAACAAACCTGAAAAAGGTGCTGATATTACTGTATAATGATGTTGAATAATATTTTTCTACGAGCTGATCATTTGTTGCGAACAGTCGTATACATGCCGCAACACAAAATAGTATTATAACGGATATTCTGTTGTTATTTCCGGGAAATGGTTGTTTCACCTGATGATGATTTAATTAAGCTTCTTGCCGCAATAAAAATAGCCCATAATTGAATGTTACCATTTACGGGATCTGCGATAATTTGTTTTAATGGGGGGTAACAAAATCATTTGATGTTTGTTAATATGCCGGTTACTATTTTTTTAAATGACTAAGTGTGAGATGACTAAGTAAAAGGAGATGTGAAAACTAACATATTAAAGTATTTTAATTTAGTAATTCCTGCAATTGACATCGGGAGTATTATTCCTATACATGCAAGATTACAGCAATAAGAAGAACGATTTTTCGCTTTAACTTAAAATCTAATATTTGTAAATATGTATGCTTCCTTATACCAGTTTGCATCTCTTTTTGCGGCTGTTTCTTTTTTTATACCAATATTACTCCTGTGGGTAAAAGGGCTTATGAAGAATAGAATATTGGTTTGGTTTGGGCTGTACTGGTGTTGGGCCGGACTGGTCAATATTGTTTGTTCTGCAGAAGTGATCAAACAGTCAATGGCTTTAAATATTATTGAACGCTTGTATAATCTTGCAGATATTCCTTTTATGCTTTTCATTTTATATTCCACAACCGAAATTGATGGAATCAGGAAAAGTTTGAGAAAAATTTTAATTCCATTACTATGTGTTGAGATCGGCGCTTCAATTGTTTCTTGGTTTATGAGCGGGGTTGAGACTGTAATTGTGTTTGGAGGAGTGCTGCTTGTATTATACTATGTTTTATGGACAATAATCAGTTATTCCAGGAAGAATTCATTCAGTGAATCGCATACATCTTACCAATATATTTATTACGCTTTATTGTTTGAATATGCTACATCCATCATTACTGTTATTTACAGCTATATTATGCCAGAAAGAGCGAATACGGATGATAGCTTTATGATTTTTTATATTTCCACGATTATAGCTATTGCAACAGCTTCTGCCGGCATACTTACTTACCAGGAACAAAAACCGCAAGAAAAAATAAAGGGGCAAAAATTTCAACCGGAAGCAGAAATAAGATATCTGTAAGCAGGAATATTAAAAAAGCCGTACAACCGTAGAGTCGGGCGTATCTTCATGCTTTCTTGTTTGCTCTTTTTTCTTTTTCAGGTTTTCAGGATCAAATTCGGTTCTGAATGAAATACTTCCTCCTGCGCGGTTGCGCTTACCTGTAGTAGAGAGTGCATCAAAATTACTTCTGTAAAAACAACTTACCCTGAATTTACCGTCCGGGGTAATTTTATATTCGGCAGTAACATCAGGCAAAAAAAGGAAGCTTGTATTTTGAGCATTAAGCGCAGCCTGGGAACCACTGCTTACAAAATTGAAGTCGCTTCCAAAAGTTATGACAAGCTTATCATTCAGTAAGGATTTTATAAACTGCAGGCTAACATTATCCCTTGTAAGATTAACCGTATTACCTAAACCTGTTCCTGTGCCGGTTGGATCTATGGAAGCCCTGGTGTAACTAAAATTTACACTCAGGCTTGGATCTTTGAAAAGCCCATACAACAATGTTTTAAGTGAACTGCTCAGATAGCCGGAGATATATTCTGTAATGGTATTAAATGCAAAAGTGGTTGCATCAGTTTGTTGAACATTGTACTGCCCGATAGGAGCAAAGCTTTTAAATACTATAAGGTATGCTACCTGCTTATTTTTTTCATTGTCATCGTTATTTATACGTTGCAGATCCCCCAGCAGGCGCTGGCTGTTTCTCACATCGCTGTTTCCCGGAAGACTAATATCGAAGCGTATATCCGGTTTGCCAAGTGAACCGGTGAGTGTACATAAAACATCTACATCTGTTCTTTCTCCTCTGAGGCGGGTTACTTCCGGATCAGTAGTTTGTCCTTGCTGTGAGTATAAAGAACTTAATTTTACATCTGTAGCTGCATACTTCGCTTTCAAATTTATTTCTGCCTGGTAAGGATCTCCATCCCATCTTATATAACTTCCTTCATCCGGCATTAAAACAAAGGGCTTTTTAAATATCTCCTGGAAGCTGAACCGGTAGTATCCCCTGTCAATGGTGTATTTGCCATTAATGGTGAAGGGGGCATTAGTTCCGGTTCTCATTCTTAAGTTACCATTACCGGTCGCTTCAATAATATCACCGGTAACTTCATCAAGTACCATATACATCCTGGTGAAATTATTGGCAGTAAGATTCAGGTCAACATTTATTTCAGATGCCAGGCCACTTAATGAATCAAGATTCATTTCCCTTCCATATTGCTTCCAGATAATATAGTCTGCACCGGCGCTCTCTTTTGATGACGATGAAGTGATGAATATGCTTGAGCTATCTACAGGCTCACCGGTTATAGACATGCGCATATCATAATCCGGGCCGCGTAATCTGAAATTAGCTTTTCCCACAGCTTTGCCGTAAAATGTACTGTTGTCTGTTCGTGTAGTATTTAGTAATAATAACCTGTTGGTATTAATGCTGATATTATACACAAAATCTTTAAAGTTATTATGTTCCATATCCCCTGTAAGGATCGCCGCATTAGCCGGAGTTCGGGCACTATGGTGCAGTGTATCATGTAATGTAACCGTGCCAAAATCAATTTTTCCGGGAGAAAATACAATAGTAGCACTATCAATGGTATAGTAGCATTGCGTATATTTTACCCTGAGCCCTGCATCTTTGAGTTGAACGGTTCCTACATATTCCGGGCTGTTTACATTTCCAATCATGCGAAGATTTCCTGTTGCTTTTCCTTTCATATCACCAAATACAACACTCAAATATTGTTCAAGAAAATGAATATTGGTTTTGTCAAAATTTGCCCCGGCATTGATCTGGTGATTTAAAGAATCTGAAGCATCATAGGAACCCGCAATACTGAAATCATAATTGGGATTGCTTGAAATTGCTTCATAAGTGGCTTTTTTGTTCCTGTCATCCCAGGCTCCTGTAATGTCAACCACACCGATTGAATCGTTTTCCAAACGGAATTGCTCGGTCTTCAGGTTGGCAGAAATATACATATTGCGGAATGCATCTTCAAAAGTAACAGAGCCGGTAGCAATACCCTCAAGTTTTGGTTGCTTGGCAATAAAGGGCATAAAATCGCCAATGTTTATTTTTTTCAGTTCTACTACTATATCATCCCATGTGCCCACATCCGAATGGCGGGTTACTACCGATACCTCCTGTTCTCCATTACTGAATTTTACATTTTTAGCATCAACATAAGTTTTACTCAGTGTCAATTCTCCGCCATCATCTATTTTCCATGTTTTATCATTCAATACAATGCTTGAAGGATCAAGATGGATTTTTACGCCATCCTGCAGGTTGGTGATCACTGCTGATAATTTTGCATCATTAATAGTTTGTGTTGCAGCAGTGCTGATATTTAGCTGGGAAACATTATTGGCAGAGGCAATGGTTATTTTGCTCCCAGGGAACTGGAGGCTGTCGTTAACAATAGTATTGCCTATAACGCCGGTTATTTTTAAGCTATCCATATTGCCTAACCCCGTTAACCGGAAGTCCTGGACACCTATATTTTTATAAGAGGCATATGGTATCATGGCGCTGATAGCCATTAAGTTTGTTTGTGAATTCAGTGATCCTACAATAGTGCTGTTATTAAATCCTTTCAGAGCCGGATTAATAAGCGTTAAATACTGATCAATGTTTTTTACATCAAGCTGAAAAAGGAAATTTTGATCATTAATAGGTTTTTTCGGAGGAGGAATGTAAGCAGGGTAGTATTTATTTAAAAACTGTTTTACAACGTCCGGCAATTCACGAATAGTGAAATTCCCCATAAGGAAGGCTGAAGCTTCCGTATTACGTAGTTGCAATATTTTTTGTCTGTCTATTTCATGGGAACTAAGTGTGAGGGTATCAAATACAAAAGTTTGATTGCTTTTTGTTACAGCCACATCATATAGAGAAACTGTTCCTAAAAAATTATCAATATTATCTCCTTTAAAATTCATGTCGAATTTTCCTATCACATTCATATCTGCGGTAGTAAATCCCAAAGTCTGCAGATTGCTTCTTTGTATATCTGCAAAAAAATTAAATTCCGGTTTATCTCCTGTAAAATTAATATCACCATTCAGGTCAATAATCAAATTGGGATCTTTGGCGTTTACTACACCTTTAAACATTTTTTTTTGCATTCTTCCTTTTACGGCTATATCCTGGTAATCATAATTGTTAAATTGCAATTGAGAAAATTTCCCATCTAATTCCGCATCAAGTGAAGAGGAGCTGAAACCTGTTCCCTTAACATCGCCTGTAAACGATACCAATCCCAGATCATCCTCTCCAACTAATTTTCCTATATCGAATTTATTGGTTGAAATTTTACCTGAATACCTCACTGCCCCCCCGGAAGGTATCTTCATATTAATGTCGGAGGTAATAGTGCCAAGATTGGTTTGTATGGTGCCGTATGTAACAAAATCACGGAGAAAGCCGGTAAAGGTTCCTCTAAAACGCAGGTCAGTAATCTGGCTGAGATCTGGTTCTGTAATTTCTTTAAGAGAAGGAACAATGGCAACAACATCACTGTAATTGGTTCTGAAATCATTAGCCCTGAAATCTATATACGTGGAATCTATATCAGGTAAGCCATTCATTTTCAAATTGCCATTAAGGCGGGTGCTTCTCCCGGCTTCTGCAACAAAATCATTTGCTTTAAGATTATCAATTGTTCCGGTTACATTCCCGTCTATTCTTATAAGTTTATTCCATGATTTTAGTTCGGGTGCAAAATAGGCTATGTCGTTCGTGTGCACATTGCTGTTATAGAATCTGCCCTCAAGGCGAACATTGCTGATGAATGATTGCATATCATCATCAAAATCATTGTAGCGCATGGAGTAATACCTCCGGAGATGACTGTAGGGGGTTTTTATATCAAGATTTTCAAAGATCATTGCACCGGGTTCCATCCTGAACTGAGATGTGAGCGAATTCACTACAAAGCCCGACCTTTCTTTTGTACTTAGTGTCATATCCGCAAATAATGTATCCTGTTTAAGCGCTACCTTTTTAAAGTCGCCATTAATGACAAAGAAATGAATATGACTGTCATCAAAATAATCGTAAGTTGCTCTTTTTGTTTTTCTGTCGCTTTTAAATGCACCGTTGGTAATATTCATCTGCTTCACGGTAATATCCCAGCCATCTTCATTAAAAGCAATCGGCAACGAATCCATCTTATTCTTAAAAGCGGCAAGCCTGGGATTTTTGGGGCGTAATGCCGGGTAGTCATATATGGCAAAAACAGGCTCGTTTATATTAAGATCATTAACGTGAATGAATTTTTGCTGAAAATTGATTTTGTCTGCTGTTAAATTAAGCTCTTTTAAATAAAGCATGAGGTCCTGCCCCCGCCACTCATCTATTCTTTTAAAACTAATATTTTTTAAATCAACTTTATCCAGCAATAACGCAAACTGCTTTTTCTTTTTTCCTGTTGAAGGACTTGAAAAATAATCAACCAGGAATTCATAGTTCCATACCGAATCCGTGCGATGCATGTTTACAATTGCATCTTCAAGCCCGATATATTTAATTTCTGCCTGGTCTTTTACAAAAAACCAATCGGTGATGTTTACTTTTATTTTGCCTGCATAGAGCAGCGTATCTTTTTTGTTCTGATCCTGGATGTATACGCCTTCAAGATTCATCGTATTGAAGAGCGCAAAATTTACATGCCGGATAGACACTTCCGTCTCCAGGTCTTTTGATAGTTGATTTGCCGCTATTTTTACAAGAAAATTTTGAAAGAAAGTAGTGTTGATCAATACTGCCATCAAAACTATCAGGAACAGTAATGACAGCACAGTTGTTTTTAATATTTTGAATACAGTTTTCAGGCTGGAGAATTAAGTGTAAAAATAAGTAAATCAAACTGATGGGCAAATTCAATGCCAGCAGTAAATTGCAATTTTTACATTTTTAAAACAGCTTATCGCTGCGTTTTACATTATCGTTAACTTACCGCAAATTATTGTCATGAAATATATTGTTTGGGCTTGCCTGCTTTTAGGGACTTTTGGGGGATACGGACAGGTAAAAACCAGGAAATCAGATATTGTGTTGGTGGTACATGGAGGCGCCGGCACAATATTAAAAAGCCAGATGACACAGGAACTGGAAAAGGAATACACTGACGGATTATCTGAGGCTTTAAAAAAAGGGTATGATATACTTGAAAGAGGAGGTTCTTCTCTTGATGCAGTGGAAGCTGCCATAAAAGTGCTGGAAAACAACCCCTTGTTTAATGCCGGCAAAGGCGCTGTATTTACCAATGAAGGCAAAAATGAGCTGGACGCTTCTATTATGGATGGAAAAACTTTGTCTGCAGGCGCTGTGGCAGGGGTTACAACGGTAAAAAATCCCATCACTGCGGCAAGGGCAGTAATGGAAAAAAGTAATCATGTGATAATGGCTGGTGCAGGCGCGGATAAGTTTGCGGCCCAGGCTGGTCTCGAAATTGTTGACCCATCTTACTTTTTTACCGGGCAAAGATGGAAGGCGCTGCAGCAGGTAAAGAAAGAAGATTCCCTGAAGACAGAATTGGATCATTCCGGCAAAAAAAGTTCATCATACTACTTCACGAATAAAGATTCCAAGTTCGGTACGGTGGGCGCTGTGGCGCTGGATCAATACGGAAACCTTGCCGCTGCAACAAGCACAGGGGGCATGACGAATAAACGGTTTGGAAGGGTAGGGGACTCACCTATTATTGGCGCCGGCACTTATGCTGATAACAATACCTGCGCTATCAGTTGCACGGGTTGGGGAGAGTATTATATACGGCTGGTAATGGCCAAAACCATCAGCGATATGATGGAGTTTGGAAAGATACCTTTAAAAAATGCTGCCGACGAAATGGTAATGAAACGCTTGCCTGCACTCGGTGGTGATGGCGGGCTTATAGCGGTAGACAGCAAGGGTAATATTGCCATGCCTTTTAATACGGAAGGTATGTATAGGGGATTTATGAAGGATGGAAAAGCAGAGGTAAAGATTTATAAGGAGTGATATGCCCACAACTCTTTATAATGCCCGTTTTGTAAAATAAGATATTCGTGAGTGCCTTCTTCTACTAATTTCCCGTTTTTTAGCACCAGAATGGTGTCGCAGTTTTTTATAGTGCTTAACCTGTGAGCGATAATAATGACTGTTTTGCCTGACTGCTTAAACCAATGGAGCGTTTGCTGAATTTTCTCCTCACTTGCGGGGTCGAGGCTGCTGGTGGCTTCATCTAATATCAGTATCTCCGGGTTGCGGTACAATGCCCTGACAATGGCAAGCCTTTGCTTTTGTCCGCCTGATAAATTAGTGCCATGCTCACTTAATACAGCATTATAGGTGGCGGGTAACTTTTCTATAAAGTCATTAACGCCGGTAAGCCGGCACAGGAAAAGGAGCTTTTCCATATCTGGTTCAGCTTCTCCAATAGCAATATTTTCAATGATGGTGCCGGCAAAAAGGTCAATGTTTTGCGGAACAACACCTATCACTCTTCTCAAACTTTTTGTATCTATGTATTGAATATTATAATCACCAATACTGATCTGCCCTTCTTTTACAGGATATAAGTTTTGTAATAACGACATTAAGGTAGATTTACCGCTTCCGCTCTCTCCGACAATAGCCGTACTTTGTCCTTTTTTAATGAATAAGCTGAGTTTTTCAAATACCGTTGTTCTTGTTCCATACCTGAATGTAACATCGGTAAACTTTATGTCGCCGGTAAGGTCAGGCTTTAACATCATTTTGTTTTTATCATCCGCTTCCGTTTCAAGGTCAATGATTTCAAAAAGCCTGTCGGCAGCAATAAGCGCATCCTGGATGTTTTTATTGGCGCCAATCAGGGCTCCGGCAGGGCCGGTTAAATAGCCGATCAAAGCATAAAACGACAGTAGCTCCCCGGGAGATAGCTCGCCTTGTATCACAAAATAACTACCTGCCCATAAAAGAATTATGGTAAAAAGTCGCGTAAAAAAATCAGAGATATTGCCAAGGTGTAAACTATATATACTGGTTTTATAAATAGTTTGCAGCAGCTTATAAAACCGGTTTTCTGTTTTTTCGTTGGCATACTCTTCGAGTCCAAACCGTTTTATGGTTCCTGCCGCATTTAAGCTTTCCACTAACTGCGTTTCCAGTTCGGCGCTGTCTTCCATTAAGGTTCGCTGCCATTTTTTATTAACGATATTGCTTATAAAGTATATCAGGGTATATACCGGTATAATCAGGAGCATGATCAGTGCAAGCTTCCAATAGTATAAAAACATAACCGCTATGGAAAATGCAATGATCAATACGTTTACCACAAGATTTAAGGAAATGTCATTTACAAACATCCTGATCTTTACTGCATCATTTACCCTGCTTATAATTTCACCAACGCGCATGGTATCAAAAAACCTCTGCGGCAGCTTCAGTAAATGTTTGTAATACCCCAATATTAATCTTGCATCTATGCTTTGCCCGGTTCGTAATGCAAATAGTGATTTATAATATCCTATAACCACAGAAAAAATAAGTATCGCGATCATGGCAACACTGAGCAAATTAAGCAGCCGCACATTGCCTTCTATCAGCACAAAGTCTATGAGTTTTTGTAAGTAAATGGAAGAAGATAGCCCCAGGATAGTATATACGACAGCGCCAGCCAATGCCTGTATCATTACAGCGCTATGTGGTTTTATAAGTTGCCAGAACCTTTTTATGTTAGATGTTTTTTGGTTGCCTGCCGCAAAATCATCATTAGGCAATACTAAAATGATCACGCCACTCCATGTTTCTTTAAACGCTTCATGTGTTTGTCTTTGCAGCCTGCCATCTGCCGGATCCATGAAACAAATATGTTTTTTGGTTGCTTTATAGATAACTACATAATGGTGCAACTGGTTTTTTAAAACCAGGTGTGCGATAGCTGGCAGCGGAATTTTAAAAAGACTTTCAAACGGTCCTTTGGCGCCTTTTGCCTGTAACCCAAGCTTTTCAGCAGCTTCAATTAAACCTAAAACATTGGTGCCCCGTTTATCTGTACCCGCATATTGTCTTATACGGCTTACAGGTAATCGCAGTTTATAATGGGCTGCTATTGAGGCCAGGCAGGCTGCCCCACAGTCTGTTATATCTCTCTGCTTAACTTTTATTGCTTTTTTCATAGGCAGCTGTTGGTGGTGCGGCAGGGTTCAGCCAGTCGTCAATTTTGTCAAATAATAACTGCCACAGCGTTCTTTCTGCAACAACAAAGCGGGCTTGCAGCGACAATCCTTTTTTCAGGCGCCCGGTAAATCCGTTTTTTAAATGCAATTGGGTAGTATCAAAAGAGCAACGTACTTTAAAAACCGGTTGGTTATCTATTAGTGTAAAATCGTTATCAATGCTGATTATTTTTCCTGTCAGGATACCGAAATAATTGTAGTCAAAAGCATCCACCTGGAATCTTGCAGGCTGATCGTTTTTCAACAGCCCTATATCCCGGGTATTTACATAACATTCCGCTATTAAGTTACTTTCAGGTGATATGGTAGCAATGGTTTGCCCGGTTTGTATCATATTGCCGGGGTATAAGTTATTTATGCCCTGGATAATGCCGGTAACAGGCGCTTTTATTTCATAATTTTTTTTGTCGGTAAATATTTTAACCCTGGCGGCGCTAAGCTGCGATAACTCAGCTTCATACTTTGACAGTTCCTGCTGCCAGGCGCTGGTCTGCTCTCTTTTTAAAGCCTGGTATGTAGCCTTGAGTTTTTCGCTCTCTACTTCTTTATCAAACATTTCCTTGGGAGCTATTACTTTTTCTTTGGCCAGCATTCTGCTCATCTCCACTTCTTTATTTACTTTCTTTAATGAGGCTTCATGGTCGGCAAGTCGGTAGAGATACCTGGTAAGCTGTTGTTTGTAAACAGGGCTGCTAAGGCTGCTGGCCATTGTATTGCCATGGCCGGAAGTAAGTAACTTCAGGTCGTGTATAAACTGTTTTCGTTGTTCAATATCATAATCATTCGTTATGGCTTGTAAAGGGGTATTGTCGTCTTTGATTTGTACAATTACAGCACCCGATAGCACAGTATCGCCCTCGCTGTAATAAATATTTTCAATGATGCCGGTGGCTAAAGGTTTTATTTCCGTGCGTTCAGTAAATGGCCGCGTAATACCATGTGCTTTGGTGGCAATGCTGGTGTGAATGAATGGAAGTGAGGTTAAGCCTGTTATTACGATAAGTATAATAACTATATAAATAGCGGAAGAAAACGATGGCTGCATTGGTAATAAAATTTAGTACTACTTATACTGCACAGAATTCCATCCATTCTTAAATCCACGTTTTATCTCACCCCAATTTGCAATAAGGCAAATTGCAGTCACAAATAGAATAATTATAACTACAATAGGCCTGGTGTTTTTCCTATTCATAAAATTTTATTTGATCTGTTTGGAATAAGCAATTTTATGTTAAAATGAAAATTGAAACTACTAAAGCGACTATTAACACCCATGTACTGACTTCATTTGAGTTTGTATTGTCACTAATTTCAGTCATTGGTGTTCGTATTGCCTTCAAATAATTTTGCCATATGTAAAAAAGTAAAAGCACGATACTGATGCTTGTTAATATCGAGTTTTGAATGGCTAATTTTTGCTTTACTGAACAATTCATATAGAAAAGCAAAGATTTTCCTGGTAGGCTATTCCAGAATTGGTCTGTTTTATGGTAAGAAATATTCAGATTATCTCCAGATTTACTATCAATTGTAACTTTTCTCAAAAAAAAACCAAAGGCAAAATTTTCAATTGTTACAATTATTTTGCTAAATATATATATAAGTGGAAATGCAAAGCCGGAATAAGCCAGAATTCCCGATAGCCCGTTTTTTATTTTTTTCCAAGTTACTGTTTCATGAGGGTAGTTTTTAAAATATATTTTAAGAACCTCGAAAAACGAGTTGCTATTTCTGAACTGATACTTAGGTTCATTATACTTAAAGCATAGGAACCAAAGTGGAATTGTGTTGAGCACTTGCATTATTATTAAAACGGTAATCAATCCCTTAAAATTTAATGATAATAGCCTCACCCATTTATTACCTTCATATTCTAATGTTGGAGAAACATAATAAGTAGATATGATGTCAAGTATATTGCATACCGTCATTATGCCTATTATTATCCCAAAATATTTACGAGAGTTGTTGTTCATAATTCAATTAGAAAAATATAATCAAACAAGGGGCGTAAATATAATTCACCTTCCCCTTGTTGTTTATAGAGATTAGTACTTAGGAGTTACTATAACAGTATCTCTCTTCACAGTAACAGAACAATTTGTACATTGAACGTTGATTTGCGTACTATTCCCATTACTTTGGCTGGATTGACCGGAACAACCTGCCAATAAAATTGCAGCCCCAATAATTAAAAGGGGGAGAAGCCCACCGTCTATTTCCTGCATTTCGTCTTCCGTCAATGCAGTAAGTACCAGGCATTGCATTTCTATGTTTTTCATTTTACTACTAAGTTTTATTGAAAATATAGTTTTCTCACTGGTACTTAAGGTACTGGTGTGATTTGTAATGTACCGTGATTTGAGTTTGAAATAGAATCTCCAACATTTTGCGCATTAACTTGTACGTTAGTTTGACTAGAGCTTCCATTACTCTGATTGGTTTGCACACAACCTGCCAGTAAAACCACCGCCCCAATAATTAAAAGAGGAAAAATACCACCATCAATATTTGCAGAATCCTCGAGTGAAACGGGAAATAATCCCATTTTTTGTAAGTCAATTGTTTGTGTCATAGTTTTAGCTTTGAAGTGTTTTTAATACCCGTCTTAAGTGTGTTGCGCACACAGGGCATACGGCGGCTCTCCCTTATAGCTCGTCAGCTAATCTTAATGCCTGTTTGCAATTGGTCTTTGCAGGCGGGCAGCCACTAAGGTTACCAATCTTAGCATGCTGAAATTATACTTTAAAATTTGTAATAATAATTTTTCCCATATTTTTTTGTTTGACTATATCAAACTTTGTTTACTTTTAAATCTATCAATTAAATTCAATTCACCTAAAAAGCTAACCATGAATTTAACTGCTGCAATAGGTAAAAGCATAAGACATTACAGGCTCTTAAAAAGCATTAAGTTAGAAACCCTTGCCAAACAGATTGAAGTAAGTAAAGCTACCATGAGCCAGATAGAAAATGGTCAGGTGGAAATAACCATTAGCCGTATTGAGAAAATAGCAAAAGCTTTGGAAGTGGAATATACCACATTAATTACCGTAAAAAACGGTAACATTAAGATATTGAATAAGCCGCTTGATCAGGAATCTGCCGATTATAACCTGAATGTTGACAAAACCATTATAGAAAAAATACTGAACCTTACCGAGGAGGTGATGAAATTAAAGACAAATGAGTAACTAACTATTTGCTCTTATCAGAAACCAACAGGTCATAATCTTTTTTACGAACCAGAAAGTTATCTAAGCTTTTTAATGAAAAAGGTACATTTTTTAATTCAAATATTTTTGAGGAATTGGTAAGCTTTATTTTGTCGAATGCCTGATATTTTATTGTTGTAAGCACTGTGGTATCATTTATGTACGTAGCAACAATATTTGTAAGTATATATATATTCCTGTCGTCTCTGGTTGCTTTAAACGCCCGGAAATTTGTTGATGAATCCTTGGAAAAACTATAGTGTTTATTGTTAAGGTTTAATTGAATAACAGTGTCCTTAAAACTTTCTGCGGTTAATATAATTTGGTCGGGTTTAAAATATTTTATCGAGTCAATAGTAACTAATTGACGCGGTGTGATGCATACAAAAGATGAATTAGTTATTAAAGCAAAAAATAGAAATAGCAGGATAAAGCAACCCGGTTTCATGAAATACTTTATTAGATGGAAGTGAAACGTAATTTATAACTTTCCCGGAAAGAAAAATCCTGCGCTCACAGTTATCATCCTGGGCGCTATACCCGGGCTTAAATCATCATTTACAATATTGCCTAAACCGAAAGCATAACCACCGGTAACAAACCATTTATCTTTTACCTGATAACCAATTTTGCCAACAAGATTCATTTCAAACCTGCCATAAGCCGTATTGGCAAATTTCATTGGTGTTTTTTTTTCTTTACCATTTAAAAAATTTTTTTTATCCGTACCTGCAACAGCAATTGAAACAGAAGGCCCGAACTGAAAGAATAAACCCTCGCCATTATTCCTGGTATCAAATTGTAACAATGCGGGAATTTCAATAAAATGTATTCCCAGTGTATTATTTGCTACAGAATCCCGGAGCACATCATTGTATTGTACAGTAAAACCTTTTAAGCTGTATAACAATTGGGGAACAAAGTATAAATTTTTATCGAAAGGAACTTTCAGAAAAGCACCAACATGTAAACCATATCCGGGCTTTACCGGCACGACGGGCCCTTCAAAAACTTTTACCCTTGCATCTATTTGTTGCAAACCTCCCATAACGCCATAGGATACCTGCGCACCTGTACATAAACTACAGAACAAAACAGCAGAACAAAGAAGTATCTTTTTCATTGAGGTTCTACAAAATTTGCGCAAAAGTAATGGATTGGTGCAAAGTAGGCGAATATAATTCTCAGTTGAATTTTTGATTCATTGTCTTATTAAAATTATCGGATTTTCCTTTTTCTATAGAGAGACTTTCCCATTTGTTTCCTCTAAGCATTTTGCCGATATAAATGATTTGCCCTACATGATGAGGATAATGTGCCAATTGCCTGTTGATGGCATCTGCTACAATTAATGGCTCGCTCCGTATGTAAATAGTTTTTAGAAGATCGGCTTCTTCCAGGCTTTCTAAAGCGTTTAAAAAGCAATACCATCCATTTTTCCATAACTCCAGCAATGCTTCCTTACCGTAATGCTGGTCATTAAATTCTTTATCGCGGTTTCTCCAGGTCTTTTCTCCATCTTCTGTTAAGAAATTAGTCCATCGGCTCAGCATATTACCGCTTACATGTTGAATAATAACAGCCACGCTGTTGGATGATTCATTGGGCTGGTAATAAAAATCCTTCTCATCTAATTGTGCAAAGGTTTTATCTGCCAGTTCCTTGTAATACTTTACTCTTGTTACGGCAGATTGCAGAAATATTTTTGAAAGCGTTTCCATAATAATTGCTGGTTAAATATTATTTGATCGGTAATAAAAGCTTTGCCACATCGTTAATATAATCTTATATATCCCATTTTAATGTTTTTTGATAATGCTTTAAAAATCTGTCATACTCTTCAGTAAAACTTACTTTTTTATGATGTTCAGGTTGATTAAGGATGTATTTGCACACTTTGTCAATATCATTTTTTGAGACAGAAAAAGCCGATGCAGATTGTTGCCAGGCAAATCTCCCCGCACAAAGTTTTTTGTCGTTAATAAATTTTGAAGAACTGTCTCCTACGATTGAAACAAGGGCGGCTTCAGAAATCTTGGGTGAACGGGATACCAGTAAATGAATATGCTCAGGATTAGCATAAATGCTATACATTTTTGAGTTGTTATTGTTAATAATACCAGTAATATATTTTTCTAATTTTTCCCGGAATCTTTCAGTGATCAGCGGCATTCTGTTTTCAGTAATCAGAATAAAATGAGTATAAAGATTGTGGTATTCTACTTTCATGATTAGCTATTAATAAGATAATAAGGTGGACTTATATTCAATTATAGTTACTAAGGTAATAAGGTTTTTAGAATTTACTTCTCTCTTATATAAAAACGGGGCGAAGATTACGGTAGTTGATTTTTGAGTAGTTAATAAGATAATAAGGTGGACTTATGTTCGATTATGGTTACTAAGGTAATAAGGTTTTTAGAATTCACGTCGCTGTTATAAAAAATAGGTGAAGATTACTGTAGCCTATTTTCAGGAGTAGAGGGTGAATGAGTTAATAGGATGGATTTATACTCCAGTTATATGTATTGACCAGTATTTGAATCCACAACTCCGTTGAGTTTAGCTACTTGTTGTCAGACAGTTTATACTTTTTCCTGCAACCCACTCTGTAGCGTGTGGGAGTGGATTGCAGGAAAAAATATTTTAGTAAGAATTTGTAATATTAACTATAACTCTTCTTGGATGTCAGATTAGATCAAATATTAGCTTTTACATATTATATTATACTTAGTAACAAAGCTATACCACATTAATCAACCTTATTATTTTATTCCTGCAGAAGTATTTATCCTTCTGCTTTGCATTGTTATCAAGCATAATTAACACTCAGCCGTACACTGTTAATCATTTTTGTAGAAATACTTACAACGTATAAATTTTATTACCTTAGTAACAAAGCTATACTACACTAATCAACCTTATTATCTTATTCCGGCAAAAGTAATTACCCTCCTGCTTTGCATCAGTATCAAGCATAATCAATGCTCAATGATATGCCGTTAAATATTTTACAGAAATATTACAACGTATAAATTTTATTAACTTAGTAACAAAGTTATGCCGCATTAATCAACCTTATTATTTTATTTCTGCAAAAGTATTTATCCTCCTGCTTTGCATCATTATCAAACATAATTAATACTCAGCCGTACACTGTTAATCATTTTTGTAGAAATATTTACAATGTATAAATTTTATTACCTTAGTAACAAAGCTATACTACACTAATCAACCTTATTATCTTATTCCGGCAAAAGTAATTACCCTCCCGCTTTGCAGCAGTATAAAGCATAATAAACGCTCAATGATATGCCGTCAAATATTTTGCAGAAATATTTACAACGTATAAATTCTATTAACTTAGTAACAAAGCCATACCACACTATTCAACCTTATTATCTTATTCCTGCAAAAGTATTTATCTTCATTATATTAAAGACTATACAGCACCGTTATGAAAAGAATCATTATTTACACTTTACTCGCCAGTGCAGTTTCCGGAATAATATCCTGTGGTGAAAATGGGAAAAAGCCAGATGCTGCTCAAAATGACAGTGATACTTCCATCACCTCTCTTGTTACGGGGAAATATTTTGATAGCTGTATTACGATATTAGCATCTGATGAATTTGAGGGACGAAAGCCTTTTACTTCGGGAGAAGAAAAAACCGTAAGCTATCTCGAGACGCAATATAAAAACCTTGGGCTGCAACCCGGTAATGGTAACAGTTATTTCCAGGAAGTGCCAATGGTTGAAATAACATCTCAACCTTCAGATAAATATTCCATCTCAGGTGCTAAAGGAAAAGTGGAATTAAAATATCTTGATGATTTTGTTGCTGCCACACGTCGCATACAAGACCAGGTAAAAATAGAGAACGCTGAAATGGTTTTTGCAGGATACGGTATTGTGGCGCCGGAGTTTGGATGGAATGACTATGCAGGGTTGGATGTGAAGGGTAAAGTGGTATTGGTGCTGGTAAATGATCCTGGCTTTTTTGACAGCAGCCTGTTTAAAGGCAGAACAATGACCTACTACGGAAGATGGACTTATAAATTTGAAGAAGCTGCAAGGCAGGGTGCAGCAGGCATCATAATCATTCATGATGATAAGCCAGCAAGCTATGGCTGGAATGTTGTTCGCGGAAGTTGGTCAAAATCGAGGTTGTATTTGCAGGCAGAAGATAACAATATGTCGCGTGCCGCAATGGAAGGATGGATCACTATGCCATCGGCAAAAAAAATATTTACACTGGCAGGCATCCCGGATACTCTTATGAAAGCTGCCGGGAAGAAAAATTTTAAAGCTGTGCCGCTTGGTTTAAAATCCTCAGTTATCATCAACAGTACTTTCAAAAAGTCTACTTCTAAAAATGTGCTGGCTTTATTACCGGGAACAGAGCAAAAAGACGAATATATTATTTACACAGCGCATTGGGATCATTTTGGCAAAGGAGAACCGGTAAATGGCGACTCAATATATAATGGGGCGGCTGATAATGCCTCAGGCACTGCCGCCCTGCTTGAAATTGCAAATGCGTTTACTCAGCTTAAAGAGAAACCTAAGCGCTCTGTATTGTTCCTCTCAGTTACCGCGGAAGAACAGGGGTTGCTTGGCTCTGAGTATTATGCGAAGCACCCGGTTTACCCTTCTGAAAAAACAGTAGCGGATATTAATATTGATGTATTGCAACCTTTTGGTAAAATGAAGGATATAGTTGTGGTTGGCAAAGGACAATCTGAATTAGATGAATATATAGAAGCAGCGGCTAAAAAGCAGGGTAGGTATACGCGGGGAGAACCTGATCCTTCCGGCGGCTGGTATTTCAGGTCTGATCACTTCAATTTTGCTAAAATTGGTATACCTTCCTTATATGTTGAGAATGGAAGTGTGTCTGTTGAGCATGGAGAAGAATGGGGAGAAGCGCAAAAAGAAAAATATAACAATGAAAGATACCACAGTCCTGGGGATGAATATAATAAGTCCTGGGATCTGTCTGGCATTATAGATGATATGCGTTTACTCTTTGATGTTGGTTACAGGCTCAGCAATGAGAAAAGTTTTCCTGGATGGAAACCTGGCTCGGAATTTAAAGCCATCAGGGAAAAATAAATATCCACCATACAACGCCAGCATCCTAAAATACGACTCATCTTAAAAACATACAATCATGCTCGAAAATTTATTAGACCTCGTAAAGCAAAATGCAGGAAGTTCAATTATTAACAATCCTGCCATACCCAATGATCGCAATGAGGAAGCGATTACTGAAACTACACATTCTATTGCCGGTGGTTTGCAGGGGTTGCTTTCCCAGGGCGGTGGATTAAAAGATGTATTGAAAATGTTTGGCGGACAGGATGCTGCTACCAATAGTATCAGCCAGCAATTGTCGGGTGGTGTTATTCAAAACCTTATGGACAAATTCGGATTAGACCAGGGGTCAGCAGGAAGCATAGCCGGCGGACTTATCCCTTCTGTGCTGAGCAATCTCGTAGGCAGAACCAATGACCCTAATGATAATGGTTTTGATATTCAGAGTATTTTTAATTCCTTATCGGGTGGACAAACTTCTAATATGAATATCGCAGGTTTATTATCAAAAGTACAGGGTGGGGGATTGGATGTTGACGGTGACGGCGATACAGATTTGCAAGACCTGATGGCTTTGTTTTCAAAAGGTAACAGCGGCGGTAGTATACTTGATAAAGTAAAAGGGCTGTTTGGTAATTAATAATATATTTGCAACTTAATTTTTTAAGGGAATAACCAGTTATTCCCTTTTTTATTGAATGTATTTAACAGTTTAAAAATATAGTGTTATGGCCTGGTTTATATTGATAATTGCAGGATTGTTTGAAGTAGCTTTTACAACCTGTTTAAAAATGAGTGATAACTTTAAAAATCTATGGTGGAGTATTGGCTTTTTTGTTTCCATTACACTTAGTTTTTTGCTGCTTAATAAAGCCATTCAAACTATTCCCATCGGTACCAGCTATGCCGTATGGACTGGCATAGGCGCTGTTGGATCTGTTATAGTAGGCATCGCGCTTTTTAAAGAACCTGCTTCTTTCTGGAGAATGTTTTTTATTTTTCTTCTGATTGCATCTATCGCCGGGCTTAAAATTTCAACTACGGAAGAAAGCTGAACTGAATTACAGTTTCCTGAGTTGTTTTATTTTTTCAAGGTATTCTACATCAACCTGGTCTTTTTTTCTGTTTACTATTTTCTTATTTTGAATGAGATGATTGATGTGCAGGAAAGGGATATGTACATCTTCAATGCTAACAATATTGCTCATGTTATAGCATTCCGAAAATGATAAATCTTCCAGCCCCTTCATCTCTGTCATTATATCCAGCACTATACCTGCAGCATGAAAACTTGTCCATCCCGGAACAAACTGCATGGTTTCAATAGAGGGAAAATCGCCGTAATCAAGTTCTTTGAAAGCTTTGCGCAGGTTAATCCTGTTTTCCGAAGTATCTTCCAGCCACATATCAATATCATCAGTATTGCGATTATAGCCGTAAAAGCGGGTAGCTAAACCGCCAACCATAATAAACCGAACATTGTTATTATTCAATTTTCGCCAGAAATCAAGAAGGTCTTCATCCATTACATCCATAACCAGAAATATTATGATGTAAATTATTGAAGTTTTTTGAACATGGCATTGCGGCGTATCATGCGGGTAAAACTCATTAATTTTTCAACAGGAGCAGCTTCTGCATCCTTAAGTAATCTTTGTTCTTCAGATTCGAAAACAAAACCCGCAGTGCTTTTTGCCGGGGGAGCAGTATACAAAGCGTCAGGTTCATTAACCTGCTCTGGTTGGCTATCGCTGGTATATTGCTTATTTGCTGCCATGCCACAAATTTAAGCCTTATTGGTGTGTTTTGCAATGGGGGTGCATTTAAAATTCACTTCCAATGCTCATATTCGTTAATACGCTTCCGCGTCATCATCTCCTCTTTTGTCAGCAATGGCTTCAAATGTATATGCAGAATCTGTACTTCCTTTATGTATTCTGATTAATTCTGTTCTTCCAATTTGGCCTCGTTGTTCAATGGTATATCCCATTGCTTTAAGTGAATCAATAACAGGTAAAGGAAAATCTCTTTCAACATATACCACGTCCGGCATCCATTGATGATGAAATTTTGGCTTGTTTACAGCGTCTTCAGCGTTGAGCCCAAACTCAGTAACATTAAGTATTGATTGAAAAACAGAAGTAGGTATAGTTGTTCCACCTGGTGTACCTACCACTATAAAGGGTTGATTATGCTTTAAAACTATTGTGGGCGTCATTGAACTAAGCATGCGTTTGCCTGGCTGGATAGCATTGGCTTCAGTGCCCAAAGCACCGTACATATTTGGCACGCCTGGCTTTACGCTGAAGTCATCCATTTCGTTGTTGAGAAAAAATCCCGCACCGCCTACAACAGTTCTGCTGCCGTAACCACCATTAAGTGTGGTGGTTACGGCAACCATATTGCCCCATTTATCTACGATTGAAAGATGTGTTGTTTCTTCACTTTCTTTACCGGTTGTTCCTGCTTTTGTTTGCTGGCTGCTGCCTGCTTTACCCGGTATAAAATCTTTCATTCTTTCTTTTGTATAAGCATCGCTGACAAGTGTTTTAACCGGCACTTTTACAAAGTCGGCATCACCCATGTACTCCGCCCTGTCTGCATAAGAGCGCCGTTCAGCCTCTATCATCAATTGCATGGCAGCGGCAGAGTGAAATCCCATAGCGCCGATATTTTTATCTTCAATCATTCTTAAGCATTGTTGTATAATAATACCACCACTGCTGGGCAAAGGCATAGATATTATTTGATAATCTTTATAGTTAAATACAACAGGATTTCGTTCAGCCGCTTCGTAGTTTTTTAAATCTTCAGGCGAGATAATTCCGTTGGCCCTTTTCATTTCCTCAACAATCAGTTTTGCTGTTTCTCCCTCGTAAAACCCTTTTTTGCCTTCATCACGTATACGCGTTAATGTTAGCGCCAGGTCTTTTTGCAAAAGCGTATCTCCTGCTTTCCAGGCTGTTTGTTTTTGAAAAGCATTAGGCTGCGTATTTAATGCTTTTAAATCGGCTTGTATACTATTCAGGCTGGCAGCCTCGGCTTCAGTTAAGGCAAAGCCATTTTGCGCAAGTTCAATAGCGGGTTGAATCAATTGTTTGAAAGGTAGTTTTGCGTATTGCATGGCAGCAAATAATCCGGCAACGGTTCCCGGAACACCTGCAGCAAGATGGCCATTCTGGCTTTTGTCTAACAGCGGATTGCCGGCACTGTCGAGGTACATATCCCTGGAGGCCTTACCTGGTGCTTTTTCGCGGTAATCTATAGCAATATTTTCTCCGTTGTTTGTTCGTGCCACCATAAAACCCCCGCCTCCAATATTTCCCGCACCTGGATATACTACCGCCAGCGCGAGTTGCGTGGCAATGGCAGCATCAAAAGCATTTCCACCTTGTTTTAGTATTTCAGTGCCCACTATGCTTGCCAGTGGATGTGCGGATACTACTGCGCCATTTGAAGCCGTAATTTTTTTCTGGATAGCATAGGCATACGGATTGACAGTTAATGCACCTGCTTCTTTTTTAGTAACATACTTACAGGAAAATACTAAGACGAGTAACGTTGAAACAAAAAAGTATTTCTTCATCAGATACAATTAATGGCGGAAGTTACGTAAAGAATTTTTTACGAAACAATCCTTTGAGCGTCGTTTCTCCTTAAATTGCCGTATAAAAATTGCAGCATGAGTAAACGGATACTTATTTTATTCTTTTTCTTAATCTCTTTTACAGGGCTGATTGCACAGGTACAATCTCCCGGCGATTTTTTAGGTTATAAGCTTGGTACAAGGTATACTCCACATTTTAAGATTGTAAATTATTTCAATTATCTCGCGGATAAATTACCGGGAACAGTTAAGTTATTGCAATATGGAGAAACCAATGAAGGACGCCCTTTAATCGTTGCATTTATATCGGCACAGGAAAATATTCAGAACCTTGAAAATATACGAAAGAACAATTTACGGTTAGCCAATATGGCTTTGGACAAAATGGCGCCGGTTGAAAACGCTCCGGTTATCGTTTGGCTAAGTTACAATGTGCATGGCAATGAAACTTCTTCTTCCGAAGCTGCCATGAAAACGATATATGATCTTGTAAATACGGATAATGCTTCTGCAAAAGACTGGTTGAAAAATACTGTGGTTGTGATTGACCCCTGTATTAATCCTGATGGGCGCGACCGTTATGTAAACTGGTTTAACAGTGTTGTGGGTAAAAATTATAATCCGCGGATTGATGCAAGAGAGCATCGTGAACCATGGCCCGGCGGAAGAACCAACCACTATAATTTTGATTTGAACCGCGACTGGGCATGGCAAACACAGGTTGAAAGCCGGCAACGGTTGAAATTATACCGCCAGTGGATGCCGCAGATACATGTGGATTACCACGAGCAGGGCATAAATAATCCCTATTATTTTGCACCTGCCGCGCAACCGTATCATGAAATTATTACACCGTGGCAGCGTGAATTTCAATTGAGTATCGGCAAAAACAATGCAAAGTATTTTGACCGGAATGGCTGGTTGTTTTTTACCAAAGAAATATTTGATCTTTATTATCCATCTTACGGTGATACATACCCGATATATAATGGCGCTATTGGTATGACGTATGAGCAGGCCGGCGGCGGAGCAGGAGGATTAGGCGTTTACAAGCAGGAAGGTGATACACTTACGCTTGAAGACCGCATTGCTCATCATTATACAACCGGAATGAGCACTATTGAAATTTCTTCTAAAAACGCGGATAAGCTTATAAAGTCTTTCCGTAAATTTTTTAATGATGCGGTTACAACAGGTACCGGTACATATAAAGCTTTTGTAGTAAAAAACACAGCAGGCACATCTCAAAATATTAACGCTTTACTGGAACTTCTTGATAAAAATGGCATACAATATTCTTCAGGATCTGGTACTGCCAAAGGGTATAATTACTTTAGTGGCAAAGATGAATCATTTACTATCGGTAAAGAAGATGTGGTGATAAGCGCGGTACAACCCAATTCCACACTCGTAAGTGTATTGTTTGAACCCAAAACCGTATTGGTTGATTCTGCTACTTACGATATTACCGCGTGGTCTTTACCATTCATTTATGGCGTTAATGCGTATGCCGTAAAAGAAAAGATCAATGCTGCTGCCGCTTATCCGCAGCCACAAAAAATCAATAATGTTACATCTGAAACTTACGGATATGTAATTCCGTGGGAAGGGATGCAAAGTGCTAAAACAGTGGCGGCACTTATACAGCAAGGTGTTAAATTGAGGTTTGCTTCGAACGAATTTGAAGTAAATGGCAAAACATTTAAACAAGGGTCAATTATTGTTCTTAAGACTGCAAACAATGCAATAAAAGATAGTATATGGAATATTGTAACAAGAGTCTCCAATGAACAAGAGGTTACCGCATTTCCGGTAAATACCGGTTTTGTTGATAAAGGCTACGACTTTGGCAGCTCTAATGTTCGTTATTTAAAACCACCGAAAGTGGCTTTGCTTACAGGCGAAGGAACGGGATCAAATGCAGCAGGCGAAATTTGGTTTTTTCTTGAAAGAGAGTTGAACTATCCTGTTACGCTTATTAATGTAAATGATTTGGCAAGAGCGCAATGGAATGAGATTGATGTATTGATAATGCCTGATGGAAATTATGCGGCGCTCAATGAAAAAGGACGCTTTGATAATATAAAAGACTGGGTAAATAAAGGTGGAAAAATAATCGCGATGGAAAACGCAGTTGCATTCCTGGTAAAAATGGATATTGGGTTGAAATTTAAAAAAGATGAGGATTCTTCTGATAAAAAAGACCCTTACGCGCCATTGAAGAAATTTAGTGATTTTGAACGCGACTATATTTCTTCCACAACACCAGGTTCTATATTAAAAGTACAATTAGATAACAGCCACCCGCTGGCATTTGGCTACCCGGATTACTATTATACTTTAAAGATGGATGATAATGTGTATGAATTCATCAATGAGGGCTGGAATGTGGGTGTAATTAAAAAAGACAATATTGTTGCCGGCTTTGTAGGTGCAAAACTCAAAAAGAAGCTGAATGACGGATTAGTATTTGGCGTTCAGGATGTAAACCGGGGAAATATTGTTTATCTCGCGGATAATGTATTGTTCAGAAATTTCTGGCAGAATGGTAAACTCCTGTTCTGCAATGCCTTATTTATGGTAGGCAGGTAAGCAACATATTATTACCTTTGCGCCCCGATGAAATATACAGCAGAAATCAGCAAGCGGAAAACATTCGCTATTATATCTCACCCGGATGCGGGTAAAACAACGCTTACCGAAAAGCTTTTGCTTTTTGGTGGTGCTATTCAAACAGCAGGAGCTGTAAAAAGCAATAAAATCAAGAAGCATGCTACCAGCGACTTCATGGAAATTGAAAAGCAGCGTGGTATATCTGTAGCAACGAGCGTAATGACTTTTGAATATGAAGGTAAGCTCATCAACCTGCTGGATACGCCCGGTCACAAAGATTTTGCTGAGGATACCTACAGAACGCTCACTGCAGTTGATAGTGTAATACTTGTGGTTGACAGTGTGAATGGGGTAGAAGAACAAACAAGAAGATTGATGGAAGTTTGCCGCATGCGTGATACGCCGGTAATTGTTTTCATCAACAAAATGGACCGCGATGGCAAGCTGCCTTTTGACCTGCTGGAAGAAATCGAAAAGGAACTGCATATACAATTGCACCCCATGACCTGGCCAATCAATAATGGTAAAGAGTTTAAAGGGGTATATAATCTGCACGATAAAAACCTGTTGTTATTTACAGCTAACACCAAGGCCAATGATGAAGATGTTGTGCATATTACGGACTTGTCTGATGCCGCCCTCACTGAAAGAGTAGGGGATAAGGATGCAAGCCAGCTTCGGGAAGATGTGGAATTGATTGACGGCGTATACGGAGAACTTGATGTTGACACCTACCTGCGGGGTAAAACCGCTCCTGTGTTTTTTGGTAGTGCGGTAAATAATTTTGGGGTAAAGGAAATGCTGGATACATTTATCAGGATTGCACCATCTCCTTTATGCCGCCCGACTTCAATTGGCGAAAACTGCCCGGAAGAAGAAAAGTTTAGTGGGTTTGTTTTTAAAATACACGCCAATCTCGATCCGAAACACAGGGACAGGATTGCTTTTTTAAGAGTATGTTCCGGGAAATTTGAACGCAATAAATATTATCACCATGTCCGTCTTGATAAAGACGTTCGGTTCAGCAACCCGTATTCATTTCTTGCCCGGCAGAAAGATGTAATTGAAGAAGCTTATCCCGGCGATGTGGTAGGTTTATTCGATACCGGAAATTTTAAAATCGGTGATACACTTACCGAAGGCGCTGATTTTTATTTTACAGGCATCCCAAGTTTTTCTCCGGAATTATTCAAAGAAGTAGTGAATAAAGACCCGATGAAAACAAAGCAACTGGAAAAAGGGTTGCTGCAATTGACGGATGAAGGTGTTGCGCAATTATTTACACAGCATGGTGGCAATCGTAAAATTATTGGGTGTGTAGGTGATCTCCAGTTTGAAGTAATACAATACCGCTTATTACAGGAATACGGCGCATCCGTTCAGTTTAATGCATTGCCTTTTTATAAAGCCTGCTGGATTACTTCAGACGATAAAAAGAAGCTGGATGATTTCACACGGTTTAAAACCGGTAATGTGGTGATTGATAAAGATGATCAACTGGTATACCTTGCCCAAAGCGAATGGTTCCTGAATACGGAAATTGCCAACAATCCTGCTATCACTTTTCATTTTTCAAGTGAAATACATAAATCGTAAGGTTGATCAGGTAAAACAGGTGCATTCAATAGTAATGGAATGAAGCAATTTTTCAATTCATGTAATTTCTTTCTTTTAATCATTGTGTTGAATGCTTTGTCATGCAGCTCTTCCACCAATAAAGAAGCGATCAAAATAGTCCATCAAAAAGACCAGGAACATAAGCCTGCTACAGCAGCAGACGATATTGACCGTTTTGCTACGCTTACTAAAGAAGATATGCAGTATATTGATCTCATGATAGAAGATGACGCGATGGTTGAAATATATTACAAAGCCAGCGCCGGTGTGCCGGATTATATTGAAGAAATAAAGGCATATCTCAAAGCCAAAAGAACAGGCATAAAACTGATTGCAGTTGAAAATTTCCCCGAAAATATTAAGAAGGAAGGGAAATTTTATATACACGATACCGGCGATCACAGGTATGTGTTATATGTGTTACATTAATGTTGTCTGTAATGTTTACATTCTTTCCGGCACTTCAATACCAAGCAAAGCCATTCCCGATGCGATAACATTCGCCGTCATACGGCAAATACGCAGCCTTAGCTGTTTTTTATTTTCTGATTCTGCTTTAAGCACCCGGTGTTCTGTAACAAATGAATTATACGTTTTGGCAACGTCATAGCAATAATTAACGATCGCGGAAGGGTTATGCTCAGCCGCTGCCTGCGAAATAATTGCCGGATATTTTTCCAGCAGGATAATGATATTTTTTTCCAGGCTTAAAAGTGTTTCGCCAGGCTGCAGCTGGTACGCTGTATCTTCAGCTTCATTCCGCAATATGGCTTTTGCTCTTGCATAAGAAAACTGAACAAATGATGCGGTGAATCCGTGAAAGTCAATGCTCTCTTCAGGGTTAAATACCATTCTTTTTTTAGGGTCAACACGAAGTATGAAAAACTTTAATGCCGCGAGCCCGATGGTATTGTATAATTTTTGCAGTTCTTCTTCTGTAAAATCTTTAACCTTGCCAAGCTCGGCGGTTTTTTCTGCAGCTACTTTTATCATTTCATCTACTATATCATCTGCATCAACAACGGTTCCTTCACGGGTTTTCATTCTGCCGGTAGGTAATTCCACCATACCATAGCTTAAGTGATAAATTCCTTCAGAGGAAGGCAAGCCTAACTTTTCGCAAATCAGCTTAAGCACTTTAAAATGATAGTTTTGTTCATCACCTACCACATAAATGCTCTGATCATATTTAAACTCTTCGTATTTATTTACAGCCAAACCAATGTCCTGGGTAATGTATACTGCGGTACCATCTTTACGCTGTAAAATTTTTTCATCTAATCCGTCAGCAGTAAGGTCTATCCATACGCTGTTATCTTCTTTTTTAAAGAAAATTCCCCTTTTTAATCCGTCATCTACCAGTTTTTTGCCGAGCAGGTAAGTATCGCTCTCGTAGTACATCTTATCAAAATCGCTGCCTATTCTTTGGTAGGTCACTTCAAATCCATCGTAAACCCAACTGTTCATTGTTTTCCAGCATTGTATCACATCAGGTTTCCCGGCTTCCCAATCTACCAGCATTTGCTGCGCGGCCTTCATGATCGGTGCTTCTTTTTCTGCATCTTCTTTGCCCAGTCCATTGTCCACTAATGCTTTTACTTCTTTTTTATACTGCTCTCCAAACATCACATAATAATCGCCCACAAAATGATCTCCTTTTATTCCTGTGCTTTGTGGTGTGGCACCATTGGCAAACCATTGCCAGGCAACCATACTCTTGCAAATATGTATGCCGCGGTCGTTGGCGATGCAGGTTTTTATAATGTCATATCCCTCTGCCTTTAGTATTGCAGCAATGCTCCATCCTAAAAAATTATTGCGCAAATGCCCAAGGTGTAAGGGCTTATTGGTATTGGGAGAAGAGTATTCTACAACAATCTTTTTACCATTTTTTGCTTTGCTGCCATACTGCGCATCAGCATAATTACCTGATAAAACATTATTCCAGTACGCATCTGAAATGGTAAGGTTTAAAAAACCCTTAATCACATTGTATGATGAAAACAGGTGGGAATTTGTATTGATAAGCTGCTCTCCAAGCGCTTTGCCCAAAGCATCCGGCGATTGCTTAAGGGGTTTCAGCAAAGTGAATAAAACAACTGTATAATCACCCTCAAATTCGGGTTTTGTTTGATTGATCTGGAAATCCTTAGCGCTGAATGTTTGTGTATATAATGCTTCCAAAGCCCTGATTACTGCTGATTGTATACCTGGTATAACCGACATTTCCTGTGTTTTAAAGGACTGCAAAAATAAGGATATGTGCGTCAAACGAAGTCAATAGAGCAGAGATTTCACATTTAGAAAAATCTAAAGCGCTTTCAATTGCTAAAAGAGCAAGAGGGTTGTTTAAAAAAATATAGCCTCTTGTGCCGCCATGTATTCCCAATTTCTGAAGCTTATATGAGACTGTTTTACCCGTCGCAAAATGCTTTTAACTGAAATCCGCATGCCTGTGGATTCGCAATATGACGCCATGTGTTTGAGTAATGTACACTTTTCTTTAGCGCTGATTGTAAGCCTAAACAATTTTAGCCTGGAGCAGCCTCTTGCAGACACCAAATAATAGCATAACTTCTTTTTATATACAAAGATTCTCTCAACAGGCAGGCGTTATAAAAGGGGCGGTTTCCCTGAATTTCTAAAGGATAATTAGTACTTTGCTTTTTAAGCCAGGCTTAATAGCAACACAGGCGCCGGGTTCAAAAATTAATTTCTTCTATATTGTTTTTGATTTCCATCTTCCACTTTTAATATACAACCAGGAAAAAGTAAACATGATGATCCAGTACAGCCATTCAGATGCCCAACCCCAGGTAATCGGCATATTGAATTTTTCAAGTACCAGCCAGGTATAAATAGTATATGCCGTTATGGCAATAAATTCTATAGAAAGATTGATGAGGGTATTTCCTGTTCCGGTAACAGCGTTGAGCCATACTGTAGAAAACGACATAATAATCAATGCCGTTGATACTACGCGCAATACCGGGATGGCAGACTGTATAAAAACTTCATCTCTTCCATAAATGGATAAAAACAGTTCGGGAAACAGGTTGAGGAAAATGCAGATGAGGATAGCGAGTCCGGTACTGATATGCACTATTTTATTGATAAGCGGAATAACTTTTTCTTTTAATCCCTGCCCTATAATATTGCTTACCATGGTATTGCTGGTTGCAGCAAAAGCCCAGGTAAATACGCCGAAGAAACCGAAAATATTACGCATGGTATTGGAGATGGCAAGATCTCTTTGCCCATGATGCTCTATCAGGATGTAAAAAAATTCCCAGCTGATTATACTGATGGCGTATTGCAGAATAAGTGGTGATGCCTGTACCAATATCAGTTTGGCGGAAGGCTTATCAATATGAAAGTGATTGTACAGGTGAAATGTTTTGTGAAATTTTTTTGCATGGATTACGGCGAATACTACAAACATTCCGAGGAACTCCGCAATGATTGATGCAATAGCTGCCCCGTTAAAACCAAGCACCGGAAATCCCCAATGCCCGTAAATAAGTGTGTAATCAAGAAAGATATTAGATACAGCTTCAGCAAGCGTGCCTATAATAAGGTAGCGGCTGTTATTAGTGCCAACCAGTAAGGCATTTCTCATCTGGTAGAGGTATAGGAACGGAAGTCCCCATATCCTGATGCGCAAAAATTCAATGCACATTTCATAGGTTTCCTGCGAATGAATGGTATGACGGAATATAACCGGTGCTAAAAAGTAAGTAATAGCGATGCCCATTGCCGCAATACCCAGCGCAATAAATATACCCTGTGAGAAAATTTTACCTATATCATTAATCCTGTTTTCGCCTGCACGCCGCGAAATGAGTGCCTGCAATGCATTGTTCAATCCAAACCCTATACCTCCGAATATCAGGTAAAACACTCCTGTTATACCGGCGGCTCCCAGCTCTTTTTCGCCAAGGCCTGAGAGAAATATATTGTTGGTAATAAAATTAATCTGGGGTACAAGCAGGGATGCGGAAATGGGTAAGGCAATGGTAATGATCTGGCTGTAAGAAAGAGAAACTCTGAGATCAATATTATTGGAAGCTGTAGCCATAAGCAGGCGACAAACCTAAATAAAAAAACAGGTAATTGAATTAAGAGGATCTGTTTAGTCGTAAAATTTATCAATTTATCTTAATCTGTACCGTATGGGCAAGATAACATTAGATAGTTACGGCAGGGTGATAAAAGATGAATATATATGGGCTAATGAGACGGATCCTCCTACATAAAAAAAGCTGGTCAATATGAATTGACCAGCTTTCAGAACTTTCACTAATCATAGAAAGAACGCTTGAATTCAAGCGTTCTTTAAAAGCCAGCATACACATTTAAAATCTAATACTGCCATTGCGTAAAAACCTGAAATGATCCTCATACTGTGTCTGTTCATTTTTACTGTATTGTATACCATGTATAACTTTCCGGCTCAAGCGCAAATGTAAATTCGGCTTCATGTTTCCCGTTAAGCTGCACTGCCTGTTTTTGCTTCCCTTCTTTACTTAGTGTAGCCGTTTGCTTAAGTCCGGTATAATACAGTGGCAGTTGAATAGTGCGGGTAATTTTTTCTTTTAAAGGATTGTATAACATGATCAGCCCCTTGGTGGGCAGCTGAGGATTTACGTGCATAATGCCATCCCAATCTCTTCCATCGGCACGCCTCAGGTGTATAATATCAGCATTAAGAATATCCCTGTACTTTTTATACCAGCTTACTACATTGATAACCGTTTGTTTGGTGGCATCCGTATCATACAATCTCGGGCCGCGATAACAAGCCTGTACGCCTGCACCATAGTATTGCATCATCAGTTGTTCGTAGTCTTTTAAATGATCATGTAATGGTTCAAGTATAGCATCCGGCCCGCCGCCCTGGTATTTGGTAAGCGGTACAAATCCCCAGCTCATTGATGGCGTTTTCTCCCATAAGCCATCATAGATATTCTGGCGGTTCAATATTTTTTGATTTTCTCTCGGCAAAGAAAAATTCACTTCCCGGTAGCCGATCGCTATTTTGTGTGTGCCATCCAAAAAATACCAGTCAGGGGCATTGATGTATACAGCTCTTTCGTTCAGCCACCGGTATAATTCTTTTTGTATTTCCATTTGCCGCCATTGACTGTCATCTAAACCTTTATGCCCGGGGTGTGTTGTTGATGCGCAAACGTCTCCCGGATAAGGGCCATCATTCTCCCATATATTAAAACCGGTTTTAGTAAAAAATAGTTTGATCTTGTCCCGGTATGCCAATCCCCATTTGCTGCCAAAGCAGGGCGCATTACCAAAAAAAGCGCCGCCCGGCTTACCGGTTTTGGGGTCAATTACATCTGTTTCGTCATCTATACGCCGGCTGCTGAATAAGGAATATCCGCCTATCTTAATGTTTTTGCTATGCGCATAATCTGCCAGTTTTTTCCATTTTGCAAGATTAGCTGCTGAAGAATCTTCCATATTCAAATGGCTGCCAAAACTCAGTATCAGCGCTTCATAGCCTGTAGCAGCACATTGATCAATGGCGGTATATACTTCATCATCATTTTTGCTTACCAGATGCATGAATACCGGATTTTCGGTTACCCACGGTGCTGTTATGCGATACATTTTTCTTATTGCCAATCCCCTTCTTTCCCTGTCGTAACTATCCATTAAAAGTTCGTGCGTGCGAACAGAATTAAATGTTTCTCCCGGCTGCAGCTCAATACCCGGAGCTTTTTCCGGGTATATTTCCAGCAGGCAGGGCGTTTGGTAATTGTAGTTTACCTGCGAGGTATATGTACTGTCGGTTTTCCAATGCGTGGTTTGATCACTGATATCGTAACGCATCGCATTGTTAAAAGCATAATTGGTTTCTACATATATACCATGTTGCTTTTTCATTTCTTCCGGCGAGCCCACTACAGCGCTTTCTTCCTCTACCGTGGCTAGAATCTCATTCACCACACGGTTTATTTTAAGTGCGGTTACTCCGTTGTTTTTTATGCTTAGCCATTTTACTATTAAAGGAGCGTTATCATATATTTCGTAGTTAATGATAACGGTTAAGCCGGCTAATTCAGGCAATGTATTATTGTAGATAAAGCTCAGCATTTTACCATCGCCCTTTTGTGTATGAGTTGCCCACCATTTTCCGGGTTTCCAGTTAACGTATTGCGGAATATTGTCCACGCTATATTCTTTTAAATAGAAGCCGGATTGATTTGCAGTAAGCTGCGGCAGCCATTCCGGTAAAAAATAGGCCTGTTCTTTTTGTCCGTATAACCCGCCAACATTATAATCCCTGTCATTGATGGTTATTCGGGCTTCAGCTTTTACGGCACGCAGCAATTGCTGCCCGTTGATCATATTCTGATAATCATAGCACGCAACATCAGGTGTTAACCTGAATATACGTTTTACCAGGCCATTGTATAAAATGATGTCTTTTTTGTCTGCACTTATCCATGCCCCTGCTTTTTGCAAAACGGGAGATATGAGCCAGTCGGTAGTTAATTTCTTTTCATTGGCTTTTTGCCAGACCGGTAAGTTTTGTTGTGCCCTCAGCCCGCCGATAACAACATACAAAAATGAAATCAGCAGTATCCGTTTTTTTGTCATAAAATGCATTGAGTTAGATGGGTTGTATTTTTTTCCGTAATTATTATTCGTTCAATATTGCCCTGGCTTCATCAACCATTTGTTGCGCAGGAATAGTTTTCAATTTTTGAATATCAAACTGTTTTAAAGCCGCTTCTAATTTGCTTAAAGCAACCACATTGCCCAGCCTGGTATATTCATCACGTAAAATCCTTATTTTTTCAAAATCCTGTATGCCTTCAATTAATTTTTCAAAACGTATCGAAGTTTTCGGCCCGGGATAAACCTGGTAGGTATCTCCTGCCGGCCAGGCTTTAAAACGGGAATCGGTTAATGGGTTTACCACCCAACTATTGTATGCCCATCTTAAATAACCTGTAAAACCTTTAGCAGCCGCATACCAGCCAATCCAAACATGCTCTGCAGGAGGCGAAAAGGTAAAGCCATTAGGATAGTTTTCCGTACAGCAGGTATAATATGTACTCGGCTTCCCTTCGGTAATACGCTTTTTTAACACCGCATCAGGAAAAGTAAGGTTAGATGCGATGCAATAGTCGTAAATGTATTTTTCTATTTGCGGATGATAATTGCCGGCAAGCGCGATCTTCCAGTTTTTATCAATGGTTTTAAGTATGCTTATAACCATCTGCATTGATTTCATAGGGCGTTCATCCATCGCGATGGAGGTAATGTCAAACCAGCCTTTTGCTTTAAGGTGTTGTGTAAAATCTCTCAGCATATTCGTCCAGTGCAGGTTATATTCCGCTGTGCCTATTTCGGTTTTTAATACAGTGTCTTTACCGGAAGCTTCATCAAAATAACTGAATGACAGTGCCCAGGGTACCATGCTGTAACAATTGATGCGCTGTTTGATGCCACAGTCCATTACAAAAGCAATGTATTTATCAAATACCGTATAGTCATATCTCCATGAGCCGTCTTTTTGTTTTATCCATCGTATGAGGCTGGGAAAATCATCGTAGGTTTGATGACCCCAGGGTTCATTCATAATGCTTGCTGTAATGCATTTTTGTCCTGCATTTGCAAGCATGGTATAATAAGACCGCATATACTCAAAATGTTTATCACTCCATAACTCAACATTGTGTACACGGGCAATTGCCGCAGGATGTTGCCAGAGGTCAAGATCAAATTTCCATTCAGCGGGTGGGGGTAATACGCGATCTTTTACAAGAATATTATAGTTCAGTGTATATGATTTTCCTGCATTGATTTTTATGGAACCGGAATATTTACCAGGCTCTGCATCAGCAGGCACAGCTACTGTTAACCAAAGCGGCCGAACATTTTTAGCGTTTAATGCAATTTGAGCAACGGTGTCTATCGCATCTGCAATGATAGATGAATCAAAGTCCTGTGGCTTACGGTAGCCGCAGCCACCTGCAAATTCATCTGTAATAACATAGCGAACAAAGCCTGCCTGTATATTGCCGGCGGGTATAGCTTTGTTTTTGCCATTCTTTAATTCGGTTAATGTATAAGTGATGCCGGAAATATCCTGCTTTGTCCATACCAGTATTTGTGTATGTACTTTTTCACCCCTCCATGCGGCGGATGTCCATGTTTTTTGTAGTTGTAATTGTGGCATTACATCTTTGGCATAACGCTGATTACTGCTGGCAAAGCTTACCTCGGTGTTGCTGGTCATTTTTGCCCAGCTTTCTGCAGCCTGAGGCGATGGAATAAAAGGCTCTTCAAATGCTGCAGCGGCAGGTTGGCTGTTTTGCGCTGAGACCGTGGTATACAGGCAGACGGCGAAAATGCTCAGTATCTTTTTCATCAGTATATCAGTTTCTGTTGGTGCTAAAACTACAGGTTTTACCCCGAATATCTCCCGGCAAACGATTGCATTATTTGTTTTATACAAATCAATTATGTTTTACCTTCATGCCATGAGTGAAAAAGTACCTACCATAAAGGAGATTGCCAGAAAACTGAATATTTCTATTTCCACTGTTTCAAGGGCATTGCACGATCACCCCAGCATTGGGTTAAGAACAAAGATGCAGGTGCAGAAGCTTGCTGCTGAAATGAATTATGAGCCTAACCAAACCGCTATACAATTCAAGCAGGGTAAAACCTTTACGATTGGACTTATATTGCCCAACCTGATGGAAGAATATTTTTCGCTGGCGATTAACGGGGTAGAAGAACTTGCTTTTAAAAATAACTATAATGTGCTGATAGGACAAAGTCATGACGACCTGGAGCGTGAGAAAAAGATTGTTGAAACCATGCGCAAGCATCGTGTTGACGGGCTGCTGGTTTCTATCTCAAAGCAAACCGGCTCTATTGAACATTTTGAGCAACTCGATAAATATAAAATACCGGTTGTTTTTTTTGATCGTGTGCCCAATGTGCCGGATATTCATTCTGTATGGTGCAGCCTGTATTACAGTACTATTGATGCCGTTGAACTGTTGTTTAAAAAAGGGCATCAGCGGATTGGCTTTATACAAGGTCCTTTGTCACTCAATATTAAGAATGAAAGATTAGACGGATATATTGAAGCGCATAAACGGAATAAAATCACTTTGCAGGAATCGCTGATAGCCACTACCGATCTGTCTAAAGAATCGACCACGCAGGCACTGGAAAAGTTATTAAGTCTGAAGAATAAACCTACCGCAATACTGGCTTTTAACGACACTGTTGCTTTGGATACTATTCAGTATGCGAAGAAGAAGAAAATGAAGATCAATAAAGACATCAGCGTGGTTAGTTACGCCAATTGGCCTATTACAACCTATCTTGATTATCCGCCGATAGCATCTGTTGAACAGTTTCCATATGAACAGGGAGCCAGGGCAACAGAACTCTTATTCAAACTGCTTAATACAAAATCAGACCAAACCATTCCTTACGAAAACGTGGTTTTAAAAAGCGAGTTGATCATACATTAGGCATATAGCAGGAATAGTAAGGCGCAGTAGAGCATTAGGGGAGTGGTGAGAAAGAAAAATATGTTTTTAGCTGCATTTTCAATATTTTTATTGAAATAGTAATCCTGTATCATTTGTTTTAATCCCGCTTAGTTAAACCTGTTATTGTTTCAACCATTAAATATTGCTTTGCTTCTATGAGGTTTCGCCTTGTTATTATAGCTGCTTTTAAGGAAAGCGTTATTCCCATTAATTACCAGTATCCTTTAAGCGCGGCCATTTACAAAATTATTGAGCGGGCAGACAGCATGTATGCACAGTTTCTGCATAATACCGGTTACCGGCAGAGCGGCTCGCTCAAATCATTTAAGCTGTTTACCTTTTCAGATATAAAAGTGCCTTTTAGCATTAATGGCGACCGTCTTTGCCTGCACTCACCGAAGGTTGAAGTGCAGGTATGCTTTCACCTGCCGCAGGCGGCAGAAAATTTTATCAGGGGTATATTCATAAAGCAGCAACTTGATATTGCGGATAAAAAAAGTAAGGTCCGGTTCGAAATTCAATCTGTGGAATCGCTGCAGGATCCGTTGCAGGTATACAAACCGAAGGAATTGATCAGTATTATACTCAAACCATTGTCTCCCGTTGTGGCAGGTTTGCCTGATGAAAAAGGGAATTATGTTTTTTTAGAACCCGGGGACACCCGGTTTACTGAAAGTTTAGTATACAACTGGCGCAGTAAAATATCTGCCTGTTATGATGCTGTAACCGGCGATGGAGCATTACTGATGATGGAAGTAGTTGCAATAAAAGAGCCTTTCAAATCTAGACTAATTTGGATCAAGGCTGATACACCTGCAATGACAAAAATACGTGGCTGGCTGAATTTTGAATTAAAGGTTACTGCGGAAAGGAGATTTGTGGAGCTGTTGATGAATAGTGGAGTTGGAGTGTATAATAGTATGGGGTGCGGGTGCATGGAGGTGGTTCCCTGAAGGTGATCATCAATTAGGCAATCTCTGCAGTTGCATATTGCCTGGCTGCTATTTTACCATCCGCTACCGGTAAATTACTGCAGGTATGTAATAGCCATATTCTTATATTTGTAGCACACCGAATAACCACCAATTATGGAAAAAACAATACACCAGAAACATTAAGCGCTTTAGAGAAATGATGGGCATCAAGCAGGAAACACTCGCATTGGAGCTGGGCGATGACTGGAACCAGAGAAAGATTTCGCTGCTGGAGCAAAAAGAAGTGATTGAACCTGGTTTACTGGAGCAGGTTGCCAGGGTGTTGAAAGTATCAACTGATGCCATTAAAAATTTTGATGAGGAGAAAGCCGTAAATATTATTTCTAATACTTTTCACGACGAAGCTGTAGCATATGCAGAGCAATACAAATGCAATTTCAATCCTTTAGATAAGTGGGCTGAAGAAATTGCAGAGAACAGAAAACTATATGAGCGCTTACTACAAGCGGAAAAAGAAAAGATGGAATTGCTTCAAAAGCTTTTAGATAAGCACGCATAAAATATTTTGATTACACTTTGTAATTATAAAAATCAGTATATTTAATACTGATTTATCAGTCAACCCTGATCCATTCTATCTTCAGACAAGCCTTGCAATAACCCGCATAGTTGGTTATTAATTATTATTATTATTATTTGTTTTCTGAGGTTGCATTTCAAAATGGCAATAGTTTGCCTGGTTTGAGTTACAGCGGACAGAAAAAATTCTTTTAAATAATGCGTTTCAATATAACCCTTATAGCCCTGCAACTGGCAGCCAGTATTCCAGTCGCTTTGGCTGATGATGATTGCGCCTCTTTATTATACGATCAATACTATAGGCAGAAAGGCAGCTTAAAATCCTTTAAATCTTTTATCTTCTCAGATATACACACCCCTATTAAAATTGTCGATGACAAGCAATATTTATTAACACAGCATGCAGAACTGAAGGTATGTTTCCATCTGCCACAAGCTGCAGGAAATTTTATTAAGGAATTATTCATGCTTAAGTAATTTGAAATTAAATCCGTTGCATAGAAAGAAGTGCAAAAAATGGTCATAAGTGCACATTGGGGTGTGCAGAAAAGACAAAAGTATTACACAATTAAATATGAAGGAGTTTTTCAAAAAGCAGCTCGGTTATTATCCTTACGATTATCAATTAAAAGTAATGGAGGTTTTATTGGCTGGTAGAAATATAATCTTGTCAGTGCCAACTGGAGCAGGCAAAACCTGGGCATCTATTATGCCATTTTTGTATGCTAAGGAAAATACAAACATTCCTTTCCCCAGAAAAATGATATACAGCTTGCCGCTAAGAACTTTGGCGAATTCTATATGTGAGGATGTATCAAAAATAGTTAAAGGCACTTCTATTCAAACGGGTGAATATTCGGAAGACAGATTTTTTGAAAGTGATATTATATTTTCTACCATTGACCAGACTTTGAGCAATTTTTTATGTTTTCCCCTACCGCTCTCTCAAAGGCAAGCTAATGTCAATGCCGGAGCTTTAATCGGTAGCTATTTAGTTTTCGATGAGTTTCATTTGTTGGACGAGAAGTTATCGATGGCTACCACAATCGGCATGTTGAAGATGTTGGAAAATTTAAGCCGGTGCTGTATTATGACCGCAACGCTCAGTGATGGATTCATGCAACTGCTCAAAGAGAACCTAAGCAATTATGAGATAATTACGCTTGATGATTTTCCGGAGGATAAAATAAAAATAGGTTCATTAAAACCTGAAGTGAACAAGAAAGCAATTACCGTCTCTCAGGGAAAGCTATCTGCTAAAAGCATTCTTCAGTCGCATAAGAAAAAGTCAATTGCTATTTGCAATAGGGTGGAAAAAGCACAAGAGGTATATAATCAGTTAATAGAAGAACAGAAACAAAGTTCAGATAACAGAATTAAAAATACTAAAATCATTTGTTTGCATTCCCGCTTTTTCGACAAGGACAGAAAACAAAAAGAGGCACTCTTAAAAGAACTGTTTGGAAAAGACGCTAACGATGAATCTGCCATTCTAATATCTACACAGGTTATTGAAGCAGGTATGGATATTTCCTGCGAGGTTTTGCACACGGAAATTTCTCCTATCAGTTCCTTCTTGCAAAGAGCGGGCAGGTGTGCGAGATTTATTAACCAAACAGGCCTGATATATATCTATGATGTTTTGGAAATTGAGGAGAAAGAAAAACTAACTATTGAACCTGAAGACAAGGAAGATAAAGACGAAATCAGAAAACTTAACAATCAATATTTACCTTACAAGGCTGATGTTTGCAAAAAAACATTTGATGAATTACAGAAATACGCTACACTTGACGGCGACATTCCCAAACTGTTGATTGAAGAAATACTGGGTGACGAAAAGGAAATGCTTACCGGAATGACAACCGGTCAAGATGGCGGCTTTAATCAATCTAAAATAAAACAAAGCTGGGAAAGCTGTACAAAGAACAATTACAGAAATACCATAAGAGATATTCAAAGTGTTGAAATCACACTCATTACTGATGAAATGATTGATGATGTGGTCAAATCTCCCTATCGTTATCAATCCCTCGGAATGTACAAATGGAGTATGGTAGGTTGGCTGAATAAAATCTATAACTCTGAGGATTTTGATGAAGATGATTGGTTGGTTAGAAAATTGGAAGAGTCAAACTTTTTTGATAATGATGAAGGGATAAGCTATACGCTTGCTAAAATTACGGATTTTAATAGTTTGCCTAATCAGATATATGTAAATGCAAAATATTTTGGCTATCACGCTGATTTTGGTTTTAATTGGCAATACCGAAGTAGTTTTAAGAGCATTTCGCCCGAACGAGAATGGAAAGAAAAAGAAGATGAATTTAAACCTCTCCAAAAGGATACTTTTTATCAACACAATATTGGTTTAATGGGCGTGTTGGAAAAAGAGTTTCTAAGAAAAGACAAAAGCAACCTGGATTTTATATTTAAAGAAATAGCTACTTATATAGATGAACCTTCTTTAACCAAAGAAGATTTTATCTGGTTAATTCAACTGATGATAATTCTGCACGATTACGGGAAGCTAAATGAAAGCTGGCAAAAACCGATGCAAAAGTATCAAGCCCTAAAAGAAAATCTTCGTGATGTTTACCACAACGAAGTTTTGGGACATACAGACTATAATGACAAAGATGAACAGGATAAAGCATTAGCCAAACAGGCATTGTTATTTACACGACCTGCCCATGCGGGGGTTGGAGCTTATGCCATGCAGGAAATTATAAGTGATTTGTATGATAATGACTATTTGAAAAGCGGCATTTCCCTGGCGATTTCCCGGCATCATAGCCCATTATCTCTGAGTTATCCAAAATTTGATATTTCAGATAAAAATTACTCAGCAATAAAAGTGCTTTTAAAGAAATTTGGTTTTGACACTATTGATTTACCAAAATTGAATAGGATTGAGAAGATTATTGGCGGACACCAATTTGATGATTGGGAAAAAGAACATTTAGTATATCTTTTTTTTGTCCGGATTCTTAGGCTTTGCGACCAAAAAGCAACTGAAAATTTAAGTTTATACTATAAAGAATTTGATAATGTACAGTAATTTTTACATAAATAAACAGTCCGGCACTTATTCCGAAACATTAGAAGCTTACGGATTAGGAAATCTGTTGTATGAAATTTTACATAGAAATAATGTTAGCGGCATTAAGATTACCATTGAAGATTTGGGTTATCAACATCTAATAAAGACGAATAAGCCCATTACCGAAGCATATATTGACAACCTGCCTTTTTTTCAAATCTTTAAATTCATTAAGAAAGAAGTAAATCAATCAATGCCTACAGGTATTGCGGAATACTTTGACTATCCTGCAAATAAAGCTATACAGGATGATTACAAAGCTAAATTCGCTCAAATTGAAAAGCTAAAATCAGAAGGAGAAAAGAAAGCTGCCAAAAAAGCGCTAAATGAAGAAAAATTATCAGAGTTTGGGAAAAGCATGGACCCGGAGTTTGATGTTTATCGAGAGGCTCAAGGAAATATAAATTACCCTAATTTTCTTTCCTTATTCAGTAATTATTTTGATAATAAATTAAATTTTAAAGAGCTAATTAGGTTAATTATTGTCAACTATTCTGACTCCAACTTTCTATTTGAAAAAATAAAGAAGTTGATTCCAGATAGTTCATCAACTTTCAGCGACTTTATAAAACCCGTTCAGCTATATAATCCAAATCAAGGAAAAGGGAATAATAAAATCAAAGCAAATGGATTTGATTTTTCAAAAGCTACTATTCAATCTAATTGGATTTCAGAATCAATGAAAATATCCGGTGCATTGTCGTATATGGTATGTCAGTATGTAAAAGTTGGTTCCTCCTATGATATGAAGATTTATGTACCTGAATTTAATCAAGTAAGCCTAAAAGGAGCGAGGGATGTTTTAACAGACTTTAAAAAGTACTTAAAAAGTACTTCGCCTATTAAATTAGATATTTTGAATATCCTTGACTTTACAGCTAAGTTTATCAAATATTCCGAGGAGTATAATGGTAAGGTCAATAAAACGCTGAAAGGATTTCATTCTGTTTATCAAAAGGATTTAGGACAAAATAAAGCAGTTGCCAATATTGCATTTATCAACACTCCTGACTTTGTAGAATATAATAATCAAGAAGAAGCACTTGAATGGATAGAGATTTTAGAACAACAGCGAAACCTGATTTCGAATATCAAAGAACTGGGAGATTCCATGCAGGGGTTACAAGCCTATCGAAATTTCTTGGGAAGTATAGGCAATATGGCGTTGGATTATTTTAGTCATTTTTCCTACTGGTATGGTAACTATTTAATGCAACAACTTACAAAAGGAAACAAGTTTGTCAGGACTTTTAAAATTGAACACTTAAATAAATTTTATCAAAATATGAGTACACAAGAATTGAATCTCACTGAGATTATCAAAAACGACGGTTTTGAGGCGGTTGCTAAAGCTATTCGTAAGAGTACAGTGTCTTTGCAGTACACCCCAAAAGATCAACGGAAATTTGAAATCCGTTATGGCTTGGCACAGCAACTTCAAAACAAAGCAAAGTCAAAAGAAGATTTAGCCACATTTATCGGGGAGTTTATTGGAACCTATAATGCCGAAACTGCCCGAAATGCGGAAAAGAATGGCGGAAAGCCTTCAAGAGCTAATGTAAAAGATGAGGAATTAATACAGTTTTATTCGCTTTTGGATAAAAATCCGCCCCGTCTGATCGGAGCATTATTGTCATCTTATGGCTTTGCCTTAAACAAAAAAGAGGCACCTGAAAGTGAAGTTCAGGATGATGAAAACAACCAGGAAGAAAACTAATTTTTAAATTCAAAAAACAAATAAAATGTCAAGCGATACTAAAAAAATAATAGCATCTATCTCTATCAGTGGAGAAATTACATTAAACCTGCATTCTTTAAATAATGAAGGCGGGGAAGGAAATCAAATTATCACACGCCAGGTAACGATTGTAGATAAAGAAGGGCAAACGCATACCGTCAATGCCATTTCTGGCGATATGTTTAAGCATATTCATGCGGTACACCTGGCTCAGATTGCTAAAGAGCAGGGTTTGCCATTAAGTAAATATGCCGAAGCATTAAATCCCAATCGTATTTCGACAGAAGAATTAAAAACATATACAAAGAATGATATTTCAAAAAGTACTGGAACTTCTGCCGATGTGGTTTCAGCTTTAATTGATTTATGTACAGTTTGTGATACACACGGTATATTGATAACCGATAAAGTGGGCGAAAATAAAAACAGTTCAAATACGCCGAGGAAATCTACCATAGAATTTGGCTGGACAGTCGGCATTCCGGGCAAAACAAATACCGAAAGCTATCTGCATACAAAATTGGTAGCAGATGCTTCCGGTGTTAGAGGAGAAAGCAGTAATGAAGGACAAAATATTTTTCACAGACCAGCCAATCATGGAGTATATGCTTTTGTATGCAGCATTGATGTTTATAGAATAGGTTTTAATGATATCAATAGACATTATCCTGATGGTGTGGATAGAGTCAAACGCTATAAAGCTGTAATCCAAAGTCTTTTAAGTTCTTTTATCAATCCTAAAGGAGCTATGACAAGCACCCAGAAACCTCATATCACAGATTTTAAAGGTGTAGTAGCAACTTCAAGCAAATTAACTCCGGCTCCTACAATTAGTGCTATTAATGAAGATTATAGAAGTGAAATAGAAAAGATAGCTGCAAGTATAAATAAGATTGAAAGCAATGCAATTGCAGTAAAAGAATTTAATGGTTTGGGAGAATTGTCTGAAATTCTATCGGAACTGATAAATGCAGAGCCTTATAAAATTTAATAACTATGAGGTTTTCAGTAAAATATCTACCTACTACATTGTTCTCATTAAAAGATAGTAATGCTACCAACTCAGGAGCTAAGTCACTGTTTCTGCCGTCACCCTATGCCATAAAGATGGCTGTATTGAATCAGGCTATAACCGTTGGTGGAGATTTGGAACAATTGGAAGAAAAGAAAAGTAAAGTTTTTGGGTTTATAAGAGATGCCAAAATCAGTTATTACATACAAGATAATAGTTTTTTTAGTGTCAATAATTCGTTTGTTAAGATTCTTAAGCCCGCCCGGGATGGAGGTGGATTTGGACAAACGGTAGCTTTTAGAGAATATCTTTTCTTATCACATGCGTTAGAAATTATTTTTGATATAGACTCTGATGAGCAAAAAGAGTATCTGAAAAAATACCTGCACAAGATTAATTATTTTGGCAAAAAGGGGTGTTTCTTTCAGTTTGTGACATACAATGATAATCCGAATGAACCCAATGTAACTGATTTTGATGCTAAACGGCTCTTACCCGGTGTTTTGCAGGAGTATGACGACTTTGACAGCAAATGTTCATTTGATAGAGTAAATAATTTTTCATCAGCAACTACTAAAAGAGGCAAAAGGGTTATGTTAATTCCGGTTCAAAAAGCGAATAGTTCGAAATCTTACAGTATTTATAGGAAATAAATTCCGACTAAGGTGTGAAATAAAATACAAGATGATTAATATTCTATAAATGCAAATCACCGGTACACATATCGTCTACCTGCACACCTGCCACCGGAAGCTCTGGCTCTTTGCCAGTGGTATTCTGAGAAGTGGCATTCTTAAAGTATTTATTTTTCCATGAAAATCGTATATTTAATATTCATTTTACATGGTAAATATGGAGTTAAAAAGAAACATATACAATGATTTTCAGGAATATATGAAAATATTCCCTGCTACGGGCATTATTGGCCCCAGACAGGTGGGTAAAACCACTTTTGCCAAACAAATGGCCAAAGGCAATAACAATCTGTACCTCGATTTGGAAACCACTGCCGACAGGGAAAAACTTTCCGATCCCCTATTCTTCCTGTCGCAGTTTACCGACCGCTGTGTAATACTGGACGAAATACAGTTTATGCCCGAAATGTTTGCAGCGTTAAGAGGAATAATAGATGCCGACAGGCGGCCGGGCAGGTTTATTCTGCTGGGGTCTGCCTCGCCGGATATTATGCGCAATAGTGCCGATACGCTGGCAGGTCGTATTGGTTATCTGGAGCTAACGCCATTCACCCTGGCAGAAGTGGATGATATGCAAACATTGTGGCTGAGGGGTGGTTTCCCACTTTCTTATCTTGCCGCTACGGATCGTGCAAGTGCTTTGTGGCGACGTAATTTTATTGCAACATATATACAGCGGGATCTGGGACTGCTTGGCCTGCAAACGGATGTGCAAATAATGGATCGCTTCTGGCGGATGTTGGCCAGTATGCAGGGGAATCTGCTGAATGCCACAGACCTGGGGAGGTCACTGGATATTAGCCGTCCCACTGTAATGCGGTATATTGATTTTTTAGAAGGAGCGTTTATGCTTAGGGTATTGCGACCCTGGTTTTCCAACATCAACAAGCGGTTGGTAAAGTCGCCCAAAATTTATATTCGCGACACCGGGTTGCTACACAGTCTACTTGGGCTTGCTACTACCGAAGCATTGCTGAACCATATACAGTTGGGCGCCTCGTGGGAAGGTTTTGTGATAGAACAAATTGCCGGTAACCTGAAAGAAGATGTACAGGTATATTTTTATCGTACCCAGCAGGGGGCGGAATGCGATCTGTTGCTCGAAAAAAACGGGCAGGTTGTAGCGGCCATCGAAATAAAACACGGCCATCATCCTGCAGTAGGCAAAGGTTTTCGTATTTCAATGGAAGATACCCGGGCAAAACATGGGTATATCATTGGTAATGGAGCGGATACTTTTAAAGCAGATGAGGGAGTTACCATTACCAATCTCCCCTATTTTCTAACAACCATTTTACCGGAATTATAATGCAAATCACCGGTACACATATCGCCTACCTGCACACTTGTAACCGCAAGCTGTGGTTATTTGCCAATGGCATCCAGATGGAACACACATCGGAAACGGTAGCTGAAGGAAAACTAATTGCCGAAACTACTTATACCGACAGGGCAAGGAAGTATACGGAATTGTCTGTAGAGGGCATTAAGATAGATTTTTACGATGCAAAAAACAAGGTAGTCCACGAGGTAAAAAAATCTGACAAGGTAGAGCATGCACATATGGCACAGGTGAAATACTACCTGTATGTGTTACAAAAAAATGGCATCGAAAACCCGGAAGCGATTATCGAATATCCCAAATTGAAGCAGACGGAAATGATTGAATGGAATGATGATATTATAAATGAAGCGCAGGAATGGGAACACGCTGTTGCCGGCATTGCAGGGGCTGAAATTTGCCCGCCATTGGTAAAGAAAAACATTTGTAAGAGTTGCAGCTATTATGAATTGTGTTATGTGGGGGAAGATTAATCTGGAAAATGTCTGAACAGGGATTTATGTGATGATGGGATGTAATGGATATATTTTGAAATTGATACCAGGTTGATTTTTCAGGACACCTATTTTTGTCTGGCATCCCAAAACCTAAATGTCCACTAAATCTTTACGCTGATAATAAATAAAAAACAACCATGAAATACGCTGACCTTACAAAAACATAATAGGCTGTGCTTTTAAAGTACATAATACATTAGGTAATGGATTTCAGGAAGTAATTTATCAACGGGCTTTGGAAATAGAAATGCGGAAGAACCACCTGACCTTTTCACGGGAGTTTGAGATGCCGATTTATTATGATAGCATACATATTGGTACAAGAAGAGTAGATTTTTTAATAGCAAACATTATAAGTGTGGAGCTAAAAGCAATTATCAAACTGGAAGACGTTCACCTGGCTCAGGCATTAAATTACCTTGAAGCGTATAACTTGGAAATAGGATTACTGATAAATTTTGGCGCCAGAAGCCTGGAGTATAAGAGACTGACCAATAAAAAACATCCGGATTATCCATCATCCCTACAATCTATTAATCCCCATCATCCCCGTCCAGACAAATGAAAAAGACATACTATCTCTTCAACCCCGGACGCATGAGCCGCAAAGACAATACCCTTAAATTTACACCGGCAGATGAGGAGGGTAATGAATTACCACCAAAATATATTCCCGTGGAGGGCGTGAGCGACCTGTATTGTTTTGGTGCTTTGGATGCCAACAGCGCTTTGTATAATTTTTTAGGTAAGGAGCAGATAGCTGTTCACTTCTTTGACTATTATGAACATTATACCGGCAGCTTTATGCCTAAAGATTATCTGCTGGCCGGAAAAATGCAGATAGAACAGACAAAGCAATATAGCCATGCCGGCAAGCGGATGATCGTTGCGAGGAAATTCGTGGAAGGCGCCGCATTTAATATATTGAAAAACCTGCGCTATTATCAATCGCGTGGAAAGGACTTGCAGACCTGCATTGAAACAATTGAGCATTTCAGCAATAGCATTGCGGGTTGCAACGATGTTGATACGCTGATGGGCGTAGAGGGAAATATCAGGCAGACCTATTATGATGCCTTTGATATTATACTGAACGATTTTGCTATGGATGGTCGCAGTAAACAACCGCCAAAGAATGAAGTGAACGCCCTGGTGTCTTTTGGTAATATGATGTGTTATACCTTATGCCTGGGACAGATATATCATACACAGCTTAATCCCACCATTAGTTTCTTACATGAGCCCGGCTATCGCAGGTATTCATTAGCGTTAGATTTAGCAGAAATATTTAAGCCTATTCTGGTAGACAGAACGATTTTTAAAGTCCTCAACAAAAAAGAAATTCAGGCAAAAGATTTTGATGTGCAGGTAAACAGTGTAATGCTGAAAGATGGTGCCCGCAAAACATTTGTGAGAGCATTTGAAGAAAGACTGAATGAAACCATTAAACACCGATCATTAAACAGGAGTGTGAGCTATAAACACCTGGTGAAATTAGAATGCTATAAGCTGACCAAGCATATTTTGAACATGGAAGAATATAAACCTTTTAAAGCATGGTGGTGACGGGAATTTGAGATTTGAGATTTTAATTTTATAATCAGATGATGTAAAATATTGCAGATGTATATAATCCTGGTATATGATATAGGAGAAAAGCGGGTAGGTAAAATGCTTAAATTGTGCAGGCAGTACCTCAACTGGATACAAAATAGTGTATTTGAAGGAGATATTACTGAAGTGAAGCTGAAAGAATTACAGTATAAAGCGAAAGAGATAATGAATACAGAAGAGGATAGTATGATTGTTTTTAAAAGCCGTGATGCCAAATGGCTGGAAAAAGAAATTGTTGGTAAGGAGAAAAACGAACTGAATACATTTTTATAGTCGTCGGTGACGGTAAAAATTAACGCAAAAAGGTCTTTGACATATTGGTAAAATTCGTATAACCTATGCCATGTAAAAGTTTTAATAGGTTGTCGATGCCTAAGGTGAATCATACTATCAGGCATCGACAATTTTTTTTGATCAAAATCAGTATTTTTGAGATCATAAAGCCTTGATAATAGGCTCTTTTTAGTCGTCGAAGAGGCGACTTTTAATCGAACCAAGTGGAATTGAAATGCGAATAATGATAATTTCTCCCTATTAGATAATGACATCTTTTAATCGAACCAAGTGGAATTGAAATTCCGTTTAAATGACGAATGCAAAAACGGGCACCAACTTTTAATCGAACCAAGTGGAATTGAAATCTACAAAAAAAGGAACGTTTAACAATGTTGTATAGCTTTTAATCGAACCAAGTGGAATTGAAATCACTGTATTATGATGAAGATTAATAGAACTACCATATACTTTTAATCGAACCAAGTGGAATTGAAATCAGGTGAAATCTTACATTGATTCAGAAAGAAACGCTGCTTTTAATCGAACCAAGTGGAATTGAAATTGAACATTAAACTAATTGAAAAACAGGGTAATAATTCTTTTAATCGAACCAAGTGGAATTGAAATCTCCGTCAGAACTTTATGACTGTTTGGTCAATGGCTTTTAATCGAACCAAGTGGAATTGAAATGTGACGGTGATGTTGTTTATTACGGCGATTCCGGCACTTTTAATCGAACCAAGTGGAATTGAAATATACGTACTTCACCACAGTCACAGGCAACGAGGTTCTTTTAATCGAACCAAGTGGAATTGAAATACCCAAAGAAATCTTCTATCAGGATTAGGCTTGCGTTCTTTTAATCGAACCAAGTGGAATTGAAATGACTGCAAAACATTCGGCGAGCTTGCAGATTATTTATCTTTTAATCGAACCAAGTGGAATTGAAATAAAAGAACGGGTTTGGGAAGATGATAGACGCAATTCTTTTAATCGAACCAAGTGGAATTGAAATTGCAGGCGTTTTGATACTTCTTTATATTCTTTACCGCTTTTAATCGAACCAAGTGGAATTGAAATAGACGCGCCGCGCCGTTTTCTGTTTTAAGCACAACCTTTTAATCGAACCAAGTGGAATTGAAATTAAGGATGGCATATCCGCTGTTGTGAGATGGGAACCTTTTAATCGAACCAAGTGGAATTGAAATTAAATTGAGAAAGCTGAGAATGACCAAAAATTGTTTCTTTTAATCGAACCAAGTGGAATTGAAATATGTAATTATAGAGGATAATACTTTTGATGAAATACTTTTAATCGAACCAAGTGGAATTGAAATTTGCAGCGTTATTAAGCTCCCTGCTATGGAGGCGACTTTTAATCGAACCAAGTGGAATTGAAATAGATAAAAGGGGCGGTAGATTTTATAACGAGAAATGCTTTTAATCGAACCAAGTGGAATTGAAATGCCTTTCACTATAGCCAATTAAACCACCGTTAATACTTTTAATCGAACCAAGTGGAATTGAAATTTAGTTGGTTCAATCACCAGCGAAAAGGTACTTATACTTTTAATCGAACCAAGTGGAATTGAAATAATTGTCTGCTTGATATTCTGGCGCTGATTCAAATGCTTTTAATCGAACCAAGTGGAATTGAAATGGGATATTGCAACCTCAGCGGCTTTAACAGGCTTTCTTTTAATCGAACCAAGTGGAATTGAAATGGCTATCCCTCAGCCATATACAGGGCAACCTTATTAAACTTTTAATCGAACCAAGTGGAATTGAAATCAGCGTGAATTAATTGTAACTGGTAATACATTCAGTCTTTTAATCGAACCAAGTGGAATTGAAATGAACCATCATTTAAGTCTGTGTTAAACAGGTCTATTCTTTTAATCGAACCAAGTGGAATTGAAATTGGCAGATATAAAATGTCTACAGTAGGTGAGTGGACTTTTAATCGAACCAAGTGGAATTGAAATAAACCTTTCACTCCTGTTGCGAAAGATGCTGTTATACTTTTAATCGAACCAAGTGGAATTGAAATAAGCGGTTGCGGAAATATTCAATATTGTAGCTATCCTTTTAATCGAACCAAGTGGAATTGAAATAAGTATCAGGGTGGCGTTATTTAAAAAGCACTCATCTTTTAATCGAACCAAGTGGAATTGAAATAGCTCTCCGCATATTCTATTTGACGCTCCTGTAGCTCTTTTAATCGAACCAAGTGGAATTGAAATAAGGCACGGGCAGCAATGTAGACAGCACACAACTCTTTTAATCGAACCAAGTGGAATTGAAATCAAGTAGTAGTGTAGTTTCTGTTACGCTCAACTTTGGCTTTTAATCGAACCAAGTGGAATTGAAATTGTCGACACACAGCGACTCCTTATTTATGCTTACTCTTTTAATCGAACCAAGTGGAATTGAAATGTTTCTGTATCGGGTAACTCAGTAACGGAATACAAACTTTTAATCGAACCAAGTGGAAAAATCACTTTTAATCAAACCAGTAGAATTGAAACTGAATACAGAACATATCTATCGTAACGCTGGATCAAATTATTAATTCGTCCATTTTATCCCTCCAAACCACTGTTTCATCACATTTATCAATTATTACTGGTAGCTACGCTATATTCTTGCGTAAAAAACGATAATAAATGAAGGTACGCTGGCGGCAGCAGGAAATTATTTTTGTAACAGTTGTTGCCTGTTTTCTCTTTCTTCACTTTTTTAATATAAATATAGTTGTTTCGAGAGGGGAGATGGCAGAGCGTGTTGGCGCGGGCTATAATAACCTGGTAACCCGCTATTATTACTACTATGTTTTTCCAAAGCTTATTCCCGCCTTTGCTTTATATGCTTTTTATCTCCTGCTCAACCTGTATGTAATTCCGGTGCTTATTTTAAAGAGGAGATTTTTTATACTCGCTGTCATTACCGGAATATTTATCTGGCTGGCACTCCTCGGTATATATGCGGTGTCTTATTATAGTATCAATATTTATACCTTACTGCAAAATTCCGGTATACCGCTCAGGCGTATTTCGCTGCAATATAGTTTTTCAATAACCGGTATGATTGTTATATGCTATGGAATATATGCCTATGTACGAGAACTGATGATCAGGTCTGTTTCCGCGGATAATGGTAACCGCCCATTCCGGGTAATGCTGATCAATAATATTACCGCGACTGCATTTGCATATATTGCCATACTTTTTCTACTGTTTAATTTCGGATCATTACGCAATGATGGTGTGGCAATATTTTATGTATTTGTTCTTCTGCCGGCTATTGTTATTTGTTTTATTAACGTATACCGGATATTTCCCTACAGGCAGAAAAATGCAATACCGTTCAGGAGGATTATCCCGCAATTGCTTATTGCTCCAACAATATGTTCGCTGCTGGGCTGGCTGCTTTTTTCATTAGGCAGAAATGAATTAACGCCCGGCTTCCTTTTTTTCCTGTTCGCCATATTACTGTTTATTGTTACTCCCATATCCTGGTTGCTTTATGTGTTGCATAAAGAAAGGCTTTCGGAAATGTTAAATCTTCAGAAAGATTTTGGCAAAACCACGGCAGACCTGCAGTTCCTCCGTTCACAAATAAATCCCCATTTTTTGTTTAATGCACTCAATACTATTTATGGAACAGCTTTACAGGAAAGCGCGGATCGTACAGCTGAAGGCGTACAGAAGCTTGGCGATATGATGCGGTTTATGCTGGAAGAAAATCAACAGGATAAGATTCCGCTTGGCAAAGAGCTTACCTACCTTACAAACTATATTGAATTACAAAAATTACGTACGCAAATTTCACCAGACATTGACATTTCTTTCACATCTAAAACCGAACAATGTCATCATGAAATTGCGCCGATGTTGTTAATTCCTTTTGTAGAAAATGCATTTAAGCACGGTATCAGCCTGCAGGAAAAATCATGGATAAGAATTAACATTTCATGCGATACTGAACACCTTTATTTTGATGTTTATAACAGCGTTCATCCCAGGAAGGAAACCGATCCTGAAAAAAACAGGTCGGGCATCGGGCTGGAGAATGTAAAACAACGTTTATCACTTTTATACCCACATCAACATGAACTACAAATCAGATCCACAGCAACAGAATACTTTATTCACCTCACCATCAAACCCTGAGCCTGAACCATCTTCCTGGGATAAAACCCTTTGGTGGATGGCGGCAGCGGATGCTTCCCTGATGAAAGATTGCGGCCCGGATAAATTTCGATATACTGTAATCGGTTATACGGTTATGGCAACATGGTTATTTGCCACCTTAGCCTGGGGTTATTTTTTTTCTACTTTGTTTGATGATATACTGATCATACTTCCTGCAGCCGTTTTTTTTGGTTTTGTTATACTTACGATAGACAGGGGACTGATAGCAGGCTTAAACAGTAATGGTGGTAAAAATAAATGGTTATCGCTTTCATTAAGATTATTGCTGGCGCTTACTATCGGGTTCTTTATTTCGCAGCCTGTTGTATTAATGTTATTTGAAAAAGATATTAACGCGCATTTACCTGTGGTGAAAGAAAAGAAGATAGCGGCTTATACCAAACAGGTGCATGATGAAAATGCGGTAACACTGCAACAGGCAAGAACAGAAATTGAAAGAATACGCAATGAACAAAAAGTAAAGGAGCAGGAAATATCAGACCTTAAGAATGCATACATCAGGGAGACAGATGGCACAGGCGGCTCAGGAAAAATAGGAGAATACACTATTGCAAGGGTAAAAAAAATGGCCTACCTGAAATCTGAAGAGGATTTGATTGCCTGGAAACGCGGTGTGCAGCCGGCGCTCGACAGTGCTCTTGCAAAGGAAAAGGCTACAGAAGCGGTCATACAGCAACGCATAGTCGAATTTGATAAAGGGTTGACCGATGGTTTTTTAACCCGGATTGAAACGCTTGATGACCTGATGATTGTTCATCCTCCTGTTAAATACAGGTATCGCCTGGTTATTATGCTTATCATGATGATCGAATTAATGCCATTGCTCACTAAACTGATGATGCCATCAGGATTATATGAGGAAAAGGTACAGGACGCCATACAGCAAAGAAAGCTATTATGGCAAACAGAAAGAGCCGCCCTGAAAGAAGTAGAAAGATCTTTTTATGAAACCGCGCTAACTACCGACAAACAATTACAGGCTGATGTAATGCACGAAATAAATGAATTGAGAAGAAAACAGGCGGAAGAAGCATTCAGCAGCTGGAAACAAAACCCGGGTAAAGTGCGCCAGTTCTGGGAGCAGCTAAAAAGCAGGTTATTGTATTTTAACAGGAATTAGAAACAACCAGATCATAATGAAATTGCACCGTGATGGAATGAAATTGGAAAAGAAAGCGGGTGCACAAATTTATACCCGACATTTGTGCTGTTTGATAAAACCGGTAAGATGATACAGCCAGGTGCAAAACGTTCAGGAGACGGAGAGCTTTTATATAAAGCACCGGAAGCGGCCTTTATTAAATAATTCAACCAGGAATATTCATGCTTAAAGCCATTGCAATAGATGATGAGCCCATTGCGCTGGAAGTAGTAAAATCTCTGTCAGGCAAAGTTCCTTTTATTGAATTAAAAGCATGCTTTACTAATGCGTTTGAAGCGCTTACCTATTTGCAAAGGGAAAAGATTGATCTTGTTTTCCTTGATATTAAAATGCCTGATATAACAGGCATTGAATGGCTGAAATCGGTGCCGCAGCCACCAATGGTTATCTTCACCACTGCCTACAGCGAACATGCAGTGGAAAGTTTTGAATTAGATGCAGTAGATTACCTGCTGAAACCGTTTTCACTCGCAAGGTTTTTAAAAGCGGCTAATAAAGCAAATGAGCTGGCAAGATTAAAAAACAGGGCTGAAGCAGAGGATACAAAAGATGAATCAGTTTTTATTAAAAGTGGCTATGAGCAGGTAAGGATTTTGCTGAATGAATTGCTGTATGTACAAAGCGCGGGCAATTACCTACATTTTATTTGCACGGGTCAGAAACTGCTTGCCCGTCTTACCATGAATGAAGCGGAATCACTGCTGCCGGCATCTAAATTTACCCGTGTACATCGTTCATATATTATAGCCAATAAGCGTGTTACACGTATTGATAAAAATTCGGTATGGATTGAGCAAACGACTATCCCAATAGGAGCAGGGTATAGCGCTGCACTGGAAAGAATAACAAAAGATAAGTATAAGGTGTAGTTTCTGATAGCTGATAGCTGAAAGCTAACAGCTAACAACAATAACACCCATCTCATCTTACCGGCATTTTCCTATTTTCGCTCTATGCCTAATAACTATTTTCAGTTTAAGCAGTTCACGGTATATCACGATCAATGTGCCATGAAAGTGTGTACAGACGCATGTATACTCGGTGCATGGTTCGCTGAAAAAATTCCGGACAAAAGTCTTGTGCTGGATATTGGTGCCGGTTCAGGATTGCTTACACTGATGCTGGCACAAAAAAATAATGGACATTTTCATGGCATAGAAATAGATTTGCCATCCTTCGGACAATTGCAGCAAAATATCGCGAACAGTAACCGGCATAACCACATCCTTGCTTTTAATGGTGATGCATGTACATACTCATTTCCTACAAAATATAATTTCATTATTACGAATCCTCCTTTCTTTGAAGGAGATCTAAAATCGCCTGATGCACAAAAAAATCTTGCTATGCACAGCACTGCGCTTACGCTCGAAAAGCTGACCGACGTAATTGATGAAAACCTAACCCCAGATGGATCTTTTGGTATATTAATTCCTTATCACAGAACCGAAGCATATATCAGCATTGCCAGGGCAAAAGGTTTTTATCTCTCTGAAAAATTATTGGTTAAGCAAACTCCCGCACATAATTATTTCAGGAGTATTCTGCATTTTACCAGGAAGAAAACTGATGCTGTTCAAACTCATGAGCTTACCATAAAAGATAATAATAACACATACACCGAAGCATTTACAACATTGCTGAAAGACTATTATCTCTATTTATAGTCCTGCATATGTTTTAAGATAATTGTAGTGCATAGTAAGCCTGCCTTTATCTGTTATAGTGGCTTTTTGTATAACCGGTGAGCTCTTGGTCAGCAGGTCTTCCAGTATATATTTTATCAGTTGCTCTCCAAAATATCTTGAGGCGTCTCTCGGTAATTCGTTTGGCAGATTTCCGACAGCCATTACATCAATGGAATTGGGAAGATAAGGAGCTGTTTTTTGAAAAGTATCTCTATCAATGCCATATATAGGGTCTTCGATGGATTGATCACCCATATTAATAGGAATGGAACCACCGGCATCGTCTGTAATATCTGCAATGGTTTGGATAATAAAATCATCATGTTGTATCATTTCTTTTTCAAAAAGCCTCGGCACATCCTTATCCCAGAAAATGCCATTCAATAAAATATCTGTTTGCCTGGAGTAAGGTGAAAATATACTTTCGAATAATCCAGGGTATTCGTGAAATTCAGTTCTGCTATATTTTCCCGTTTTCCTGTTTTTATAAAGATCGGCTCCCTTCAATTGTGTGTATACAGGATATGAAAAACGTTTGGTAAGATATTCGTCAGGCTCCACCTCATGTATACCTACGAGATTCATAATTTCCAGTATACCGTGCGCCACTCTTCCGGAGCCGGTAACCGCTATTTTCACATTCGGTATTCTCAGTCCAAAATAAGTATGGATCAATTCTCTGAAGCTTCTTTGCTTATATACCCTTTCAAGGTTATACAATCCTGTTCGTTTACCATAAGCCATCAGGCCATTATGCGCACCTACCACGCCTGCAAAAAAGCCAAACCCTATTATACGTTGCCCATCATCATGCTCCAGGCATTCATAGTCGATGAGCGTAATATTGTTTTTGATGATAGCCTGTAATAAGTTTTTGTTATGCGGCTGCTCTTTTTTTGTGTGAGAAAAAAAAAGGTAAGTTTTGCCGGCAATTAATTTATGCACCGGTACTTCCTTAATACCGAAAAGAAAATCGCATTCACTCATATCCTCTTTTACTTCAACGCCTGCAGCTATATATTCATTATCTGTAAAGCAGCGGTGTGGTGAAGATTGTGCAATGATCTTTACCTGCTGGTTTTGCTTATGTATCCATTTGCATTGAGCAGGGGTTAAAGCTACCCTGTTATCTGCAGGAATTTTACCTTCACGTATAAGTCCGATCTTGACCATATTCACAAATGTAATGAAAGGCACTACCATAAATTGTTGAAATAGGAACAGAAAAATATTGCAGTTCACATGATAAACTGTAATATTGCACCCCATTTAATGCCCAGATGGCGGAACTGGTAGACGCGTCAGACTCAAAATCTGGTATTCGCAAGGATGTGCAGGTTCGATTCCTGTTCTGGGCACTGTAAAAGCTTTGTAAGTCATTGATTTACAAAGCTTTTTTGTTTTATGCTTGTCAAATAATTGTCACTTTTTTACGCTTTCTACCGCTGTTTTTGACAATCAAATGACAAGCAGCATGACAAGCAGTTTTCTCACATTCTCAGCGCTACTTTTTCTGCGCTTTTTAGAATTACACTATTTAATAGAACACTGCGAATCGTTACCACCATAGTTTCGAATTGAACGAGAGTGTCATCTTCAACTCCATTTTACATTAGTCGATAAACTTGATGGGCAAAAACTAAACATCTCAAAGTCGCTTCATTTTATTTTATTTGAAGATTATCAATGAGGTGTGATTTACTCAGATTTAAAATTGCGCGCATGAACTTCATTCAAATACCAAACAGAAAAAAAGATAAAATATTTTACTACTACGATCTAGGTGGAAGAGGTAAAGGACAAAGACCTGCGACTGGCATATTTACCTATATAAAACCTAAAGACCAGATCCAAAAAAATCATAACAAGGAAGCACGTTTAATATTAGAGACCAAGAAAAGTCAATTTATTATTGAGTCTCAAGCGGTCGGTACCCCTTATATGCCACAACACAAATTCAGAGATAATTTCCTCGACTACTTTGCAGAATATGTGAAGCTTAACAGGAAGAATGACAATAGACACCTGTCCTGCTGCTTTACAAAATTTAAATGCTTTGTAGGTAAAAGTTTTATTTCTCCTATTGAAATAACTGAAAATTTTTGTAAGCGGTTCAGACAATACCTTTTGGATCAATTAACTGGAGAAACTCCGCAAAACTATTTTGCCCGGTTCAAATGGGCTATTGAAGCAGCTACAAGAGATAAATACTTTCTCGTAAATCCAACAAATAAGGTAAGTGCTATAGCCAATCCATCAATTGCATTAAAAGATAATTTAGAAGCAGATGAATATATCAGTTTGCTTGGAACGCCCTGTTGTAACGAAGATGTAAAAGCAGCTTTTACTTTTTCACTTTACACTGCATTAAGGTGGGTAGATGTAAAACATTTAAAATGGTCTGACATTAAAGAGGGTGTGCTTGTTACCCGTATTATCCAACGTAAAACGGGAAAGCCGCTCGTGCTAACGCTACATACTATTGCACTCCGTATTATTGAGCAACAGAGAAAAAAACAAGCAGTAATGCCTCAGGGAAATGATCTTATATTTCATCTACCTACGGCTAACGGTGCAAATAAAATTTTAGGCGAATGGATAAAGAAAGCAGAAATTAATAAAAAAATCACTTGGTCTTGTGCCAGGTTGAGTTTTTCAATTTTGTTACAGGATGAAAGAGTAGATGAGGCTACCGTAGCAAATCTATTAGGACATACAACAACGACTCAAGTCCGTAAAACTTACAAGCGACATCGTCTAAAGCCTCAAACGGAAGCAATAAATGTTCTTCCAACACTAGTTGATGTTCCTTTAGCTCAACCTCAATATAAACAAACACAAAAGATGAAGTATGTTTATAACTATTCTTTAAAGCAAGCTAAATAAGAAATTGAGAGGGTACCCTCTCAATTTCTTATTTTATTTCTAATATGTAATATGTAACTACTACAGCTAGCTGCTAAGAACCATCTTCTTATTTCCCAATACCTTTGCATCTCCTTCCATCATTCTGTCCAACTCTTCTTTCTTATAGTAGCCATTGTTATTTTTATATACACAGTTCTCCTCACATTTTTTTGAAAATTGAGTTCTTCCCAAATTGCAATAGATTAATGCTTCCTCAGTTTTTAAAAAAGGTTTAAAGCAAATAGATATCGCCTTCATCACAATTAACTCCTCTTTTTTAATCATAACTCACTTTTTACTAGGTAATTAAATTAGAAATACTACTTGGCTTCTTTGCCATCGGCTAATACCCCTCGTATATCTCACATAGCGGCACTCATGTAAGTCTCTTAGTAATTTAAAATACGTACGTGAACTGCAAATTTTCGATAATTGTCTTAACTCCCTTCCATAAAATCTTGCAGTCAGGTTATCTTTACTCATCTGCACCATTGCCGCAAATAGAGCAATATGTACAGCACCTATACGCGCATCGGATTGAATAAGATCGAAAAATCTATGTAACAAATTACTTTCCAAAACTTGAGGTGAAAATAAATGTTCGTATTATATGTATTCGCATAATTGCGCACCGTTTCTTCGTTTGGCTTGTGGTGTCTTTTAAACAATCATTTAATGCATAGAGTTAAAGTTCTAGCTCTTTATAAAAAATATATATTTTCAATTTCAACTGAAAATGGTGTTGGCAGGCGATTCATCCTTGATATATACACAAACTAGATCAAATTTCATCTTTCAGTTTTAGCATTTTTGGGAAACCAATTTGTTTAATTATAGTATCTCTATTGCGCCCTGTCTATTGGTACTTTCTTCAATCAACCGCTCTTATATCAAAGTAATAAATCATTATATATCTGTCTTTCGCTTGTACGAAAACGGGCCAAAGCGAAAGCGAAGTTAGCGGTCTATGCACTAACCAAAAGGTTCGTCATAAACACATTGCCTTCCCAAATCTCCCTTCTTTTAAGCCGCGTTCCTTTTGGTGTCTCTCCTTTCTCACATCCGCTTTCTCAGTGCTTTCTTTTTTTCCGTTTTTCTTTTACAAGCCAATTTTTTCACACACGAACACAAAAACAAACAATCATGGAAAGAAAACAAAAAATAAAACTGATGCGGCTTTCATGAGAGATACAAAGGAAACGAAATGCTACCCGTTCAAAGTCCCTGCTATATGCATGGGCAATTTATCTCAATGAAGATATCACCGTTTTTCACCTGACCCGAAAGCACAGCCACCAGCATTATAAAAATAATGTGCAACCCGGTTCACTCACTTTATTCAATTAATAATCAATCATTCATATTTAAAATTTACAGTTATGGAAATCATCGGAAGAGTAACAGCAGACGCAAAAGCAAACACACTTAAAGACGGTCGCACCGTGGTAAATTTTACAGTAGCCATTAACGACAGTTACAAAGCCAAAGGAGTTGAAACACCTGTTAAGGTAACGCAGTTTGTAAACTGTGGTTACTGGATTAATCCCGGTATTGTGCCACACCTCACCAAAGGAACATTGGTAGAGCTATATGGCCGCATAGGGGTAAATGCATGGACAAACACCGAAGGAGAAGCCAAAGCCGGATTAACCTTTCATGTAAACAGTATCAAACTACATGGCGGGAAATATTCAAACCCAACTCCCAAAGAAGCAGCACAACCCGAAGCAACAAAAGAAGATTTACCCTTTTAAACTAATTTCCTTTACCGCTCCGGGAGCATAAACAAAGGAGCGGTTACTATGCAATATTTTAAAAACTGTACAACCATCATAGAAGTAAAAAGCCTGTACAAAAAATTGGCGATGGAACACCATCCCGACCGGGGCGGAGATACGGCTACCATGCAGGTGATTAATACAGAATATGCTTTTGCATGTGCACGACTGGCAAAGGGTGCCGGGTTATCGGATGAAGAAGCCGATACAGAAATAAAGCTTTCCGAAGAATACCGGCAGGTAATTGAAAAGATTATCAACCTACCCGGTATTGTCATTGAGGTAGTCGGTAACTGGATATGGGTTACAGGCAATACCCGCCCCGTTAAGGATACATTGAAAGCAGCCGGATTGTTTTATGCTTCCAAAAAGATAGCCTGGTATTACCGAAATGAAGCCTTTAAAACAAGTGGCAATAATGCACCACTGGAAGAAATCCGTAAACGCTACGGCTCTGAAACCATCCGCACCGGATTTAAAAACAAATCAATTGAACAGCATTAAAACAACGATTATGCAAAAACTAAATCAATACAGCACAAAAATATTTTGTCGTTTGTTGCACAAACTGAACGGACAGCAACACATGAAATTACAGGCCTCCGAATTTATGCCGCTTACTATGGAAAGATTAGACGAGGATATACAAACACCCTACGGTAAAGGCACGTTATACAGTCTATGCCATTACTATGAGCAAAACGGAGATTTAATGAGAGACCCTGAAATGTGTTTTTTGGTAGTAGATAACCGGAAAGAAGAAACAGATTTTGATTTTATTGGTATTTATGCGCAAATGTACCAACAGGATAATTTGGGCTTATATGAAGAAAGTATTCGTATTGATAGCGGCAAACTTACCAGCTATATTAAAGTTTGGCAAAGTGGACATTGCCAATTTGCCAATCAATGGTTAAAGAATATCAGTCAACAGGGATTTTTAAAATAGCCTTATAGACGTTACACGAGCCGGACAATAACAACGCATTGTTCCGGTTTTCGTGCACCCGGCGCACTTTTCTTTTTACAAACGCCACAAAAAGAAAAGTGAACAAAAGAAAAACGCTGAAGCCGGAAGGTAACCGGAGGTTGGCATTTATATTTTTTAAAAGTTATTGCATCTATTATTCCAAAAGATCGGTTGATGGCTGGCTGTACCGGACAAGGAATTTCCGGCATAAACACAGAACCTTTCCACAAGCCCAACATGTATTCCGTTCCTCGCTTGTCCCGGTAGCTGCCACAACCGGGTGGTACTTCCATAATTTTTTTAAACTTTTAAATCTTGAAATTATGGAACAGACTAACACACCTGCCTGGACAGTAGCATCTGAAGTGGAACTAATCTACAAATCAAAAGTAAAAGCATCCGAACGTCCCGCTATCAGATCTTCCAGAGACTGCTATCAGCTTTTTATCAATCAATGGGACGATAATAAGCTGGACTTTGTAGAACAATTTAAAGTCGCATTACTCAACAGAGCAAACCAAGTGCTGGGAATCTATGAAGTGTCCACAGGCGGAGTAAGTGGAACGATTGCAGACCCCAAGTTGATTTTCGTTGCAGCTTTAAAAGCAAACGCTTGCGGAATTTTACTCTGTCACTGCCATCCGTCAGGAAACCTTGCTCCCAGCAAGGCAGATATTAGACTTACTGAAAAAATAGTTGCGGCAGGAAGGTTCTTGGATATAAACATCCTCGATCATATTATACTGTCGAGAGAAGGGTATCTGTCATTTGCAGATGAGGGGTTGTTGTAACCCTTTTTTATGCAATTGATTATTAGATACCTGATGGCAATATGCCATCAGGTAAAATCAAGATCAGCTTATAGAAATAATTCCAATTGAACAATTGAATACTAATGAAAAATATAGAATTGATCCAAGTATTTGGAAAACATTGAAATGAAACATCAACTTACAATGGTATAGATTTGAAAGTAAAAAGGAATTTAATTGTACTCGAAATTTTGATCGTTAGATTTCCCTAATTTGTTATGTTATGACTGTTAAATTAGCTTTTGACGTACTTATCTTTTTTTTGAGACAGTCTATTCAGCCAAAACATTTGTGTGGTATCTTTAATTCTGAAAAGGCTTCCGTATCAAATAATGGTGCTACAATCCCTATATTTTCTTTGTATTAAAGCAAATTTTCGCTCTGCTCCAAACCCCAGTAGATGAATGGCTCCATTCTTTTAAACTCATTTCCGTAACACTGTACCTGGTCATTTCTTTACCGTCATTATATTATTAGTTCAAAACAAAGCTTGGTGTTAAAATAGGTGTATTCATAAGTATTTGCCATATCAAGCTACCTTGTGTTTAGTCGAAACTCAAAAACATATCTTTAATCGGCCTGGCTTTAATCAAATCCGAGTTTTTAACCTTCAAGATTTGCTTTCTTCCACCATTCTTTTCAAAAACTTCAATTACAAGTATCTTGTCGTTTGCAAGCGTAAATTGATCCATCAGAAAAATATTTTGATCTGCGCTGTTGTCTGCAATCTTATCAGCTAATTTATACATACGTAAAGGAATTAGAGACTTCTCCTGAATTACTGTACGTTTTCCTAATTTCCTATCAACCACCTTGAATGTTATAAAATCAACATTGAATGGGATGTTACTACAGTTTTTCAAGTCGGTATGAAAGTAGAGCAACCCGTTATGAATGTAGATTCCTTTTAGCTGGAAGCGGATTCCAAAGGCATCAGCACTGATATGCCTGATTAGCCTCTTGTTCTTTTTGTAGATTCTTTGCATGATTAATCCTGTTAGTGAAGGAGCATTGTTGCCTAATTCTTCAAACAAAACATCATTGTCATTTTCTCCAACAGATTTTTTTTGCATCCGCAATAAGCCATAATTTAATATTGATGGACTTGGATTAAATACAACATTGAAATTGTAAAACCTTCCATCATCAGTGATAACGGAAAAATTGGTTTCTTCTGTAAAATCTTTCTTAGAAGCCTTTATACGTAATACATTTTCTGCGCCTTCAGCCTTTCCTGCGATAAGAAGCTCGCTACCCAGATCCACATACCGGATAACTGCAGGAAAAATAAGGTGAGAAGTTTTGTTATAAGTCACTTCCATTTGGTAAGATTCCACCTTACCAAGTTCTAACTTGGTGACATGTGAAACTGTTTGTGCTTTTGATAAAAAGTACAGACCAATAAGCAAGGTCAGTATCATAATTACTTTGATAATTGGTTTCATATTTCTAATAGTTTTTGATAATTATTTTTTAGATACAAGCAGTACCTCTATTCCCGCTTTTAAGGTCACTTTTTCTGTTTTTATTTTTTTTGATAAATAACCTGATACACCCTGTATAAAACCACGACTCAGATCACCCGCGACCTGTTGTCCAGCCGATTGTGTCATCATGAGGCTTGTACCTGTGGTCTGCCCCATATTGGATGCTACGTCTTTGAGTGCAAGCCTTTCGGAAGAATATGGCACAAATAAACCCGGCTGCCCATTAAGATCGTATGCGGATATATCAACAAGCATAATATTACCCTCCATTTCAATGGAAGATACTTTGAGTTCTATGCGTCCGTTTTGAAATCTTGCATTTGCTGTAAATACAGTTCCTACCGGTATAGTTTGTTTAGATATGATACCCGACTCCAGTAGTCTTAATTTAACTATGCCTTCGCCAGTAACTACAGAAGTTTCTTGCACAACTGCCCGTATACTGTTTCGGGGCTGAGTGACATCCTGCTGTACACCATGCATAACAGCAGTATAAAAATTTCTGTTTCTGTTTTCCATAATACTTACTACAAAAACGCTATCCTCTAGCTCTTGATAAAGCGCTGAAACAACATTCTTTTTGGTAGGATTAAATGCGGAAAAGCTTTCTTTAACTGTGACGGGAGTAGGTGTTTCATCCTTCAATATTTTTGGCTGTTCTGTACTGCTCGTACCCGATGGGAGATATTTGGCTGCCATTTGGTAAGACTTTTCCATAAGCGCCAACTGATTGTCTATATTACCTTGGGGAGAATACTCCTTTTTATCTGAAAGTTGCTGCTTGAGTTCTTCTATTTCCTTGCGCAGTTCTTTGGTTTCCGTATGATCATCCTGGTAGAAAGTATTCAACGCATCTTGGGTATTTTTGTAGCTGTTCAAAACGACATTCTCTTTATTGTGATTATACATATCTGTAGATACACTTTCATCTATTTCATCCCCGGAGATATAGCCTTCTTTCACTTTTACAGTATCTTCATTCCAGTAATCTGATAAAGAAGCAAGAGTGCTTTGCTTTTCCTCGTTCTTTTGCTCCATTTTTGCCTGTTCATAAGCTTTTTGTTTGTCGGATTGCAATCCTGCATCTGTTGCCTCTGGCACTGCATCATTAAGCCCTACATCCTCTACTGTTTTCTTACCATCTGATGGTTTAAAGATCAGGTAAATACAACCTGCAAACACTACAGCCATCAAGGTAAATATGATGGGTTTCTTTAGTAGCTCAAACCTGCCTTGCAAGCTATCATTCAAGTTTTCTTCCTTTTTCTGCTGTTCACTTTCTTGAGTCAACAGGGTTAGTTCTTTATTGCTATTTACGTTCATACACTTTACCTTTAAAGATTTTTGAAATAGAATCAGTTGAATTAATTTCTGGATTTCGGAGGAGCAAGATGGGATTCTCCATATGTTCAATATTCATCCGTTCACCGGGATGCAGTACACTATACCATACTTTTGATAAAACAGTTACATAAATCAATAGGTATACCGCAAATAATAGCAATATGTATTTTTGCTGCTTTTCCAGCGCTAATCCCTTCCAACGATGCCCCAATTTATTCAACCATATACTCAGCTTTCTTTTTGTTGCTTTCACTTTACTTATTTTATCGTTCTATTACTTCCTCATCCTTATTCTGTATCACCCTAAACTTTTCAATATTAAATCCCTGCGGGTTTCTGTCAGAACGAACCGAATTAACGAGATAACAAGATGTTATGAGGCCGCGCTTCGTAATATTGCTGGATCGAATAATAAATTGCTTTGCATAAGTGGTAGTAGCGTATGGATAGTGATCAAAATTGCAAACAACACTATCCACTTCAATACGTTGCTGCACATTGCCCGATATAATACGGTTATAATATCCCTTTTCTGACAGGTCTTTATAGTAATCAAATACTGATTTGTCGGCGAGATTAAAAGCTCGTTGCATATTACCTTCAATAGCATTCTTATCCGGCGCCAGCGTGAAGAACAGTTCATGAAAGCGCCTTACATGCTCTCTTGCTTCCACAGGACGATTTATAGATGCGTCCTGTGAAAGTGCTACTATAAGTGATTTGCCATTGTCCATCACATATACTTTCTGACGTTGCAATTCTGCAAAGTGATAAGACTGCCAAACAGCGTAACTCGTGACGAGAATGCACAATATGGCAAAGACTATAGCATATAATCTGATTTGCTTAAAGCTGTTTTCAACATTTCTTAGTGTTTTAAATTCCATTTGTTAATAATTGAGTTGTTATTTCAATAGTCTGCCAGCGATATTGCCGGTGGCGGATCCGGTACCTGCTCCTGCTATATTTCCTGTTTTCATGGCTGTCTGGTTCACATTACGGGTAAAATTTCCTGCTCCGCCGGCCTGTATGATCCAGCCTGTTACAGTGGGAATAGTGAAATACCCTACAATGCCTATAATCATAAATATGATGTACACCGTGCTGGATGAATCAGGAATAAAATTTGGATCAGATAAGCCATCTATATCTTTTTGAACGATAAGCGACTGTATCTTAGCCAGCATAGAGCTGAACAGATCAGCCACCGGAAGCCATAGATAAACACTGATATACCTGGTAAGCCATTGCGTTAATGTGGACTGAAATCCATCCCATACAGAGATAGCAAATGCAATAGGACCAAGTATAGATAGTACAATTAAAAAAAATGTTCGTATCGTATCTATTACCAGTGCCGCTGCCTGAAAAAGAATTTCCAACAGATCACGAAACCAGTCCTTTATTGCTTTTTCCATTTTATAGGCTTGCCGGTCAATATACATTCCCGTCATAGTGGCGAGATCAGATGGTGACCAACCTAGCTCCTCTAATTTTTTATCAAACGCTTCATCGCTTACGAGATAAGCCGTTTCAGGGTTACGAAGAATAGCTTCCCGATCCAACTGATCCTTTTGCTGCTGTAATTTGTTCAGATCAAGCACCTGGCTTTCTAGTATAGCATGTGTGCCTTTCACTACCGGGCTAAGAATAGCATTCAGACTACCGAGTACTATTGATGGGAAAAACATAATGCAAAGACCTAACGCAAAAGGTCGCAGTAAAGGAAATATATCAATTGGCTCAGCCCGACTGAGTGCCTGCCAGACTTTTAACGCCACATAAAACAAAGCACCAAGCCCGGCAAGTCCCTTAGCTATTGCCGCCATATCCGCCGATAGCGGCAGCATTTCATCATACAATGAGCGCAATAGTTCATGAAGATTATTGAAGTTCATAGCTACCAGTATTTTTGTTCAGCAGTTCCATAGAGATCGATCACTCTTTTAGCATTGTCCTGTTTTTTAGCCCTCAGGTAGCTGACTGAAATGTTCTTATTGGTGTAGTAGCGAACCAGATTGTAATAGTCTTTTACCTCTTGATACACTTTGTCAATAACATCCATTCGCTCCTTGTCGTTAAGGGAGAGGCTGGAAGAAGAAATGATCTGCTTAAGTTCTTTGAGTAGGGCTGTGCTTTCATTGAGCAGTATGGCGTAGCCATTGGCGATAGCAGATAGCTCCTGTGCTGTGAAATTGGGATCATTCATCATCTTCTTAAAACTGGTAACATATAAATCGGCAGCCTCACCCACCAAGAGCACCGTTTGCTGCACTTTTCGCGCATCTTTTACCAGGTCGTTGACGGCCTTAAGTTTATCATAATACTCCTTACCCTGTTTATACACTTTTTCCACCTCCTTAAAATTTTTGATCACATTAGATACAGTGGAAGAAGTTTGGACGATTTCGTTGGCGCTGTTAAGTATACCAGAGATGAGATTACCCGGATCTGTTACAATAAATTGTGCGTTTGCAGATACAGATACTAACAGCATTACATACATTGCTACTATTGCTTTTTTCATTGCTTTACATTTTTGATGATTATTTGATTAATAATTATTGCTTTAGATTTTCCTGCCCCTTTTCCTATAGATTTCCGAGGGCAGTTTCTGCTGGACTTCATTAAGCAGGATAAAAAATTCCTGTAAGCTTTGCGGCTTCTTAGTTGCAACTTTCTGGCAGAGTTTCGCAAAATCCATATCAGACTTACTACCAGGATCAGCTTCAAATACTAGCGCTTTGTCACTTCCAATAGCCAGCGTTATCTTTTCCTTTTCCAACTGATTTGATTTTTAAAATGATTAATAATTGCTTGCCTTTTCACGCCTTTGGAGGGCGATGCGTTTAATGGCTTGTTCTACATTGCCGTCCAGTTCGGACGCCAGTTGCATCACTTCCAGCTTTTCAGTTTCTTCCGTGGTGTAGGCCAAGTATTCTTCGAGCGATACCTCCGTGGCATATACGGCTGAATGCGTACCGCCCAAGCCTATCCATACTTCTTTGTAAAGCCTTGACGGGTCGTTGTTCATATTGATGGAAAGTACCTGCGCCTTTTCCTTGTCCGTCAGTCCGAGCATTGCTTGAATGTCATCGAACTTATTCATGTACTTGCGCTGGTCTAGCAGTATCTTACAGTCGCTGTTGTTAATGATACTTTCTTTGACTATCGGGGATTGAATGATGTCGTCCACTTCCTGCGTAACCACGATGGCTTCACCAAAAAATTTTCGGACGGTCTTAAACAAATACTTGATGTATTCTGCCATGCCCTCTTTCGCTATCGCTTTCCACGCTTCTTCAATCAATATCAGCTTACGCACGCCTTTCAGCCTGCGCATCTTATTGATGAAGACCTCCATAATAATGATGGTCACTATGGGGAATAAAATTTTGTGGTCTTTTATCGCATCAATTTCAAACACGATAAAGCGTTTGGAAAGCAGGTCGAGTTGCTTATTAGAGTTCAGCAGGTAATCGTATTCGCCGCCCTTGTAGTAAGGTTCCAGCACGTTCAGAAAATTGGCGAGGTCAAAATCTTTTTCCCTTACCTGTTTTTCTTCCAGCACCATTTTGTAATCGCCTTTCACATACTCATAGAAGCCGTTGAAAGAGGGATATTCATCGTCTTGCTTAATGCGGTCTATGTAGCCGCTCACAGCATTGGAGAGCGCAACTTCTTCCGAACGTTTCGGCGGTTCGTCATCCCGTTTCCACAGCGTAAGGATGAGCGTTTTGATGCTTTCCCTTTTTTCAATGTCGAATACACCATCATCGGTATAAAAAGGATTGAACGCAATCGGGTTGTCTTCGGTATAAGTGAAATAAACGCCGTCTTCGCCTTTGGTTTTTCCTTTAATCAGTTCGCATAAACCCTGATAGGAATTACCCGTGTCCACGAGCAGGACGTGTGCGCCCTGTTCGTAATATTGCCGCACCATGTGGTTTGTGAAGAAAGATTTCCCCGAACCTGACGGACCAAGTATGAACTTGTTCCGGTTCGTGATGATGCCCCGCTTCATCGGCAAGTCCGATATATCCAGGTGAATAGGTTTCCCCGTCAATCGGTCTGCCATCTTGATACCGAACGGTGAGGGCGAACTCTGGTAGTTGGTTTCTTCGGTGAAGAAACACAACGCAGGCTCAATGAAAGTGTAAAAACTTTCCTCACTCGGAAAGTCGCCTGCATTGCCCGGCATTGCCGCCCAATACAGCGCAGCAACGTCAATGGTATTGTGTCGTGTCTTACATTCCATTAAAGCCAATGCACTACCCGTATCATTCTTTATCTTCTTTAGTTCGTTCGGATCATCCGACCATGCCATTACGTTGAAGTGCGCCCGGATGGAAGACAAGCCAAATGAATGCGCTTCATTCAGGTACTTTTCTATCCACTCTTTATTGATTTGGTTTGCCCGGCTGTACCTTGCCAGCGAGTGCATATTCCTTGCGGACTTTTCAAACTTGCGCAGGTTCTCATCACTGTTATCCAAAAACAAATACTGGTTGTATATGTGGTTGCAGCTTAGCAGCAAACCTACCGGGGCAGCGAAAGACAAAAGGCAATCGCTTCTATCAGTGGATAGCTTTTCGTAACGGGTATTTGCCGATACTGTTCCGGGCAAATCGTCCGTATCGGACAAGGTGTGCAGGCACAGCCTTTTGTTGCCGATACGCACATCTTCGCTTCCCAAAGCGATGTCCTGCATAGCGGTTCCCGCTTCCCTTGACAGGGTAAGGTATTGTTCCAGCAATCCCTGTTTATCGCTTGCGCCGATAATGTCGTCTTCGGTCAGCCGTTCCAGTTTGATAAAGCCGCTATCATTAATAATGCGCTCAAACTGCGCTACCGCTTCCATGAAACGGCGAACGGCTTCTTTATCCCTTATTTCTTTCGGGATAAGAACGCCTTTGCAAAGCGAACTAAAGTTGCTTTGCATCCGCATCCGTTCCTTTGTGGTCTTTGTAAGGAACAGGTAACAGTAGTGGTTTAAAAAAGGACGTTCGTTAAAATGCTGCTGGTAGGACTTCGCCAAAAAACTTAATCCGTACTGCGCAATATCGGGCGCATAGCTTTCCTTAATGTACCAATCCTGTTTGTGGATAATGGAATAATCCGGTAACGTCTTAATAGCCTTGTGCCATGCTGAATGGATGGCATCGTACTCCGCAGAGGCTACCGTAAACAGTTCCGGCAGGTGTACACGAAAGCAAGCCGTGATGTCTGCATCTTTTGAGATGATACAGTTGTGTTCCACCGCCAGTAATGGAAACCTGCTTTCCAGCGTTGTGGCTTTTCCCGTGTTTCTCATAGGGCATCGGGTTTAGGAGTGAACTTCATATAGCGGTGTACAGCCTTGCGGCAGATGATGTATTTCGGGTGCCTTTTCTTTGCGCCCAGCTTCATTAAGCCGTGTTCGCCGTACCTGCCGTTGAGTGAGAATGTTTTCCAGACGATGAGCGATGCACCGCCAGCCCCGATGAACAGGCAGATGTAGGAGTTTGCGCCTGCCATGTACAGTACCATTACGAGGATAAGCACGCCGAGCAAGCCGCCTGCGAAGATGAACAGGTATTGGGCTTTCAGCCCTTTGAACTCAACCGTTCTTCCAATGCCTTTATTGATGTTGTAATTACTCATAGGGCATCGGATTAAAGGAAGAATGAGCGCAGGATGGTAGCTGCAACAATTAAGAAGATACATGCACCAAACCAGCTTGCCGCCGTTTTGGATGTGTCAGGGTCGCCACTGCTGAATTTGTTGTACACCTTTACGCCTCCGATAAGCCCAACCACCGCTCCGATGGCGTAAATTAATTTGGTTGCAGGGTCGAAATAAGAGGTTACCATCTGCGTTGCTTCGTTGATGCCCGCACCTCCATTGCCCTGGGCAAATACACCATAAGCTGACAGCAACGCAACGCCTGTCAGCAACACTTTTTTGCTTTGTCTTTCCATAATTAATCTGAATTATTTTGTTACTGATTTCCCGCTTCCTGCGGGCTTGGCAACAAAAATGTTATGGAAAACAAGGCGTGATAGTGATGTGTCTTTCGGTGGAATTACTTGGCAGTTAGTGGCTGCTAAGGGAATTAATTTATATCTTAGAGGGCTGTGTAAACCCTTGTTAAATTATTATCGGTGTATCTATCTAACATAAAACTTTGGAATTTTAGAAAATTCGGTTCAGAGAGGGAAATAGACCTTGAAAATCCGAATTTGAATTTAAACCTCTCTAACGGTTTGAATGTAATTATTGGCGAAAACGATTCTGGCAAAACAGCTATTATTGATGCTGTTAAACTTGTACTTAAAACTCATAGCTATGATTATATCAGAGTTGAGGATAAAGATTTTTATAGTACTACAAGTCGCTTTAGAATAGAATTGATTTTTGAAAACTTAATACCTGATGAAGCCAAAAACTTCACAGAATGGTTGGGTTGGACAGGAAATAGAGAAAACGCAAAGCCCTTTTTAAAATTAAATTATGATGTAAGGAGGCAAGGAGAGAAAATATTACCTGCAGATGTAAAAGCTGGTGCTGATGATGATGGATACCTTTTAACGGCTGAAGCAAGAGAATATTTAAAGACCACTTACCTAAAACCCTTAAGAGATGCAGAAAATGAATTAGTTGCTAAAAGAAATTCAAGGCTATCACAAATTCTTTTGGGTGATAAGGCATTTAAAGGGAGGGAAAGAAATCATGAACTTGTGCAGATATTTTGCAGTCTTAGCGAAGAACTAAAAAAATATTTTGATGGAGAATTTGAAATTAAAATACCTAATGAATCTGGGGAAGTGCATATACATAAGCCAAAAGAAGGAAAGCAAATCAAAGATAAAATAGACGGTTATATTAAAGAATTTTACGGCAATGATTATGAGACGCAATTTCATGCTTCATCTAATGATATAAAAAGCATTCTTGAAAAACTTACTTTACTTCTGAAAAATGAACTATATCCAGGTTTAGGAACCTTAAACAGATTATTTATGGCAGCAGAACTGCTTCATTTGAGCAAGGAAAATTGGAGTGGTTTACGTTTAGGACTTGTGGAAGAGTTGGAAGCGCATCTTCATCCTCAAGCACAAATGCAGGTAATCGAGACTTTTCAAAAACAAGATGCTATTCAACTTATCCTCACAACGCATAGTCCAAATTTAGCCTCTAAGTTAAAATTAGAAAACCTGATTATTTGTAACAATGGAAATGCCTTCCCAATGGGAGAAGCATATACGCAATTAGGCAAAGACAACTACAAGTTTTTAGAAAAATTTCTTGATACTACGAAATCAAATTTATTTTTTGCCAAAGGTGTGATTTTAGTCGAGGGTTGGGCGGAAGAAATTCTTATTCCGAGCATTGCAAAAGCTATTGGAATTAATCTGACAGAAAAGGGTGTTTCGGTTGTAAATATCGGACACACGGGTTTTGACCATTATGCAAAAATTTATCTGCGAAAGGCAGAACCAAATATGATAATTCCTGTTGCAATAATTACAGATTCTGATATTAGAGAATACGAGAAACAACTGCAATTAGATAATGATGGTAAACCAGTAAAAGATGTAAAGGGTAAAAATCAATATGAATTTATAAAAATTGATGAAGAAACTATTAAGAATGAATCAGGGGATGCGATTAAAAAGATAAGCGAGCAAGGGAAACAAAATGTAAAATACTTTCCTGCACTAAATTGGACGTTGGAATATTCGTTGTTCAAATCGCCGAGTTTAACAAGGGTGTTTCAGACTGCGACAAAAAAAATCCATTCTGATAGCCCTTGGGATAATGACTTTGAAAAAGAGCTTGCTAAAAAACTAATCAATAAAAATTTTGAGAAAACAAAAATTGCTTATGAAATAGCAAATGCTATTGATGAAGATTTAGAGAAGTTCGGAAAGAAAGAAATTGAAGCTAAAACAATTACAATTTCAGAAGACGAAGACGATACGGTTAGTTATCTTGTAAAAGCGATTAAATATGCCACAGGAAATTAACATATCGGATGATGATATTCGCTATGCAGAAAAAATACTTTTATCTGACGGAAAAGAATTTGACGATGAACGAAAAGCATTTATCCGCAATCTTAGTACAATAGATTTACAAGCCGTTCCAGGCAGTGGGAAAACAACAGCTTTGTTAGCAAAGTTGCTTATTATAGAACGGAAACTGCCATTTCCCGATGGGTCAGGAGTTCTTGTTATATCTCATACTAATGCAGCCGTTGACGAAATAAAAGAAAAAATTCAGAAGCATTGCCCCAAACTTTTTTCTTATCCAAATTTTATTGGCACAATACAAAGTTTTGTTGATGAATTCTTGGCTATTCCGTTTTACATTTCAAAGTTTAAGAAAAAACCTATAAGAATAGACAATGAAATATACAACGAAAAGATAAAAAGTTGCCTTGATAAAATTTGGCTACATAGGTTTAATTTAAGCCAAGAAGTCAACAACAAGGTTGCTCATATCAAAAACAACAATGAGGCTTTGTTTTATAATTTTAGGTTTCAATTTTCAAACGAAATCCAATTAGTTAAAAAGTTAAACGATGATATTTTAGAAATTAAAAAGCCGAGAGGCAATACAAGACCTCAAAACTATCGTGATTATACGCAGCAAGAAAAGCGAGACGTGTATAATTGGTTTTTGGAGTTCAAAAAAGTAATTCTCAAATCGGGTATTTTACACTTTGATGACGCTTATTTTTTAGCGGATGTTTACTTGAACAAGATTACAGCTATAAAAAACATTTTACAAAAACGTTTTGCGTATGTTTTTGTAGATGAAATGCAGGATATGGATACTCACCAATATAATTTGCTGGAAAAGACTTTTTATGATGACGGCAACGGCGTTTCGATAATTCAAAGAATTGGCGACAAAAATCAAGCAATTTATCATTCTTCAAATTCTGTTAAAACTGTAGAAGTTTGGCAACTAAGAGCAAATCCTGAAAATATTTTAAACTTAATAGGCAGTCAAAGACTAAGCAAGCCAATTGCAGATGTTGTAAAAAAATTCGCTTTATATAATGATGCCAATTTTGATATAATAGGGTTAAATGAATGTGATATAAAACCACATATTTTAGTTTTTGAAACTGAAACGATTGCAAGTATCATTCCTTGTTTTGCTCAAATAGTAAAGAAATACAAAGAAAATAGCAGGCTGAAATCAAAAAGAGATTTTAAAGACATTAAAGTTGTTTGTTGGAATACAGACTGGAAAGAAGATGAAACAAGTCGCAACGATGCAACAAAACTACGTTTAGAAGATTTTTATAAAGGTTTCAAAAAAGAAAAAGGGAAACCAAAACAAGACTATAATAACCTGAAAAGCTATTTATTATATTACGAGAAAAGGCAGACATTAGAACCTGTTCGGAAAAATGTATTAAACGCTTTTTTGAAAATATTACGACTGGAAAACATCAACACTACAGACGACAGACCCTACACAAAGAAAAAACTAATTGACGTTATACGTGAAAAAGACATTGAAAAAGGCAATAAAAAATATGACGAATTAAATTTTAACCTTTACAATTGGGCAATCGGAATAATCAGAGAAAAAACAAACGAAGTTTGGGAAGGAATAAAAGCATACGTTCCGACTTTGCTTGAAATGTTTGACAAAACAATTTCCAATAGTTCAGATTTCATCAATAATGACAATGTTGAAATTCTCCCAGAAAATGCTGAAGTTTTAGCAATAACCAACCATTACAGAGAAGAGGAGCTTGAAATTGAAATTACAAGCGTTCACGCAGTGAAAGGGCAAACGCATTGTGCGACTTTATATTTAGAATCATGTTATCAAGGGAAACACGAATCTGAAAGATTATCAACACAATTTTTGGGTAATAGTTTTAATGATACAAAAGTTCATCATAAAAGTTCCGTCAAGATGGCTTATGTCGGCTTTTCGCGACCAACGGATTTGCTTTGCATTGCTATTCACAAAGACAGATTTGATAAATTTCTTCGGGATATTAACATTGAGGAATGGGAAATAATAAATGTTTCTTGAAAAGGTAACGAAGTATGATTGATTTTTTTACAAAAGGTGATACGCTGGTTCTACGCTATATTGCTGAATTTGCAAACTCACCTGATTGGGTAAGAGAGACTATTAAAGTCAAAGGTTACGTGAGGCTTAAAAAGACTTTTTATTTTGAAGAAGACGACATTCTAAATGATAGTGAATTTGGCGAGGAAACTAAAATAGATGATTTTGATGACCCTGATACGGAACAAGTCACTTACTTTCTATTCGCAAAACTTACCGGAGATTATTATAAGGTCAAAAAAGGAATACTCATTGATGACTTCGATATATTTATACACAAGGATGTTTCATTAAGTACAATTTTTTTTGTCGCTGATTCAGACGTATCAGTTTTTAGGGTAATCAAGAATATATCCTTAAACAATTTATACTTAGGTGGTGATTATCCAAGTGCTGTACCCATTGAGGAATTTGAAAGGCTCTTAAAATATTTCCCAACTTCTTATGAAAGGAGAAAATATGTTGAAGCACGAATTGCATCCCTGCTAAGGAATTATTTAGACGGCATCAAGGATGCCGAAAAGATATATCAGAAGCATCTAAATACAAAGCTATCTAAACAAGGTACGGATTTAGCTAAAGTTTTTCAGAATGTTGAACTCGTGAAATATCAGACAATCCTTGAAAAATTACAGGAAATGCTAAAAGACGAAAATCAGTATAATGAGCATCAGTGGCAGGAAGAAATTTTACAGATTATTTTGTTACTCTATCCGAAATATATTTTTGCTTTTAAGTCAGTTCCAATACAAGCAAAATTGGCAGATGGAATAAGAGATAAACAGCTTGATTTTCTTTTAGTGGATTCCAATGGATATGTTGATGTTATTGAAATAAAGAAACCTTTTGAGAATGCCATTATGACTAAAGGTTTTTATCGTGAAAATTATATTCCTCTTAGAGAACTTTCAGGAACAGTTATGCAAATTGAAAAATACATTTACTATTTAAACCGCTGGAGTTTAGAAGGAGAGAAATTTTTAAGTACAAAATATAAAACACAATTACCCGAAGGTTTTGATATTAAGATAGCAAATCCAAGTGGAGTAATTATTATGGGGAGAGAAAACAATTTGTCGCCTGGACAAAAAGATGATTTCGAGGTGGTTAAAAGAAAGTATAAAAATATTGTTGACATTATTACTTATGACAATTTATTAGAACGATTACAGTTTACAATTGAACAAATTCGGAAAATTTAATTTTAAATAGCAAATCAAATATTTATTGGATTGCAAACTGAAACGATACTGAATAGAAAACAATTTTTAAACGATTTTTTTAAATGGCGAATTATCAATTACCACCTTTAAAGGACGAAAGATTATTTGAGGAGCTTACCTGCGACCTGTTCAATTTTGTAGAAAATACATCGTCATACGAGAATATAGACTTTCAGACATTTGGTGTGAAAGGTCAAAACCAAAAAGGGATTGATGTCTTTTCCAGTAAAACAAAAACAGTAGTGCAATGTAAGTTGAAAAGCATTGGAAAAAAAGATGAGATTATCAGGAAAAATCTAATTCAGGATATAAATGCCGACTTAGAAAAAGTAAAGGATTTAAGAATTGATTTTGATAAGTTTGTTTTTGTTTCAACATTCCGCGATGATACCCAAATACAGGAATATTTAAGTCAGCTTAAAAATGAACAACAATTGCCATTTCATTTATATTATTGGGGATGGGACACTATAACAAAACATATTGAGCAGTCAGAAGGTCTATTGCAGAAGTACTTCCCTAAGTTTATAAAGAAGACTAAACCAGTAAAGCCAAAACTTGAATTGCCAGAAGGCGCTTTAGGCAAAGAGCTTTCCAAGAAAAACTACATTGATTATCTTAAAAAGAGATATGGAGATTGGAAGCAAATTGAATTAAATAAGAAAGGAGAAAAATTTAATTGGGCAGCATTTACTATTTCGTTATCCAAAAGATATAAGGCTTCCGGGATTAATTATATTGATGTCCGATATTTTGATGATTTTGTAGCGTATCTGAAAAGTCGCATTGACGGAACAATAATGGGGAAAGTAAATAAATCTAAAGGAATAAAAAACTACTCATCGTTTGAAGAGTTTTTAGAAAATCCGATATAAACAAAGGGAAGCTGTCTTATCAGACAAACTCCCCAATGTCGAAACCCTCCAAATCCTTATTCCGCAAATTGGAAGAACTGAAATCCGTCCCGGCGGGGAGGCTCTTATCCAACAACGCTGCAATCTTTCGTGAAGCCCCCTCCATTGAGTTTTCGAGCAGACTAAACAATTCGGTTCCTTGTATGAGCTGAACTATATTGACCGCTTTTTGTTGCAAGGCAGGTTCCAGCACATCCTGCTGTAACAATGCCCCCACGGTGCTTAGTTCATCAAAGGTAACCCCCGTGGCAAACCCATTGTCGCTGTCCGCATTCCCGTATTCGCTCCATTCTTCTTCTTCGTCTTCCAAATCGGGCATACTCCCGAAAACTTCATCCAGTTCTTCCTGCGGAATGACTAACCCCAAAGCCTTTTCTTCGGTTTCTGTTTCAAAATTATCCGGTATGTTTTTGCTTTTATCTGTTTGTCTTTTGCTGGCATTCATTGGCAGTGCGTGGCGTTCCACGGGCTTAGGCAGCCCTATAATATCCGGCAGGTCAGGCGTTTTACTTTCCTGCTTTTCCTGCCTGCGCACCGGCTTATGAATAACTACCTTGTCTTTCAGTAAAAGAACAATGACAATGAGCAAACAGATAACAATTATTATTTCCATAGCTGCACTTATAAAATAGGTTTATACTTATCATTGAAACTTTTGGTGATGTCATCGCCAAACTCATGAAAGTGGTGTTCCAGCACGTTATCGAGATAGGCGTATATGGTTATCTTGTCTTCGCCGATAACCTGTACAATACGGGACAGCCGTTCGTGAAAATCAGGGCGTATGTACACCGACTTCCCATTACGGGCATTGGTTTCCGCTCTTTTGAAAAATGTCTTTTCATAATCCGCTTCGCTGGTTTTTCTGGAACGGCTTCGTTCCCTGCCCACAGGCTTTTCCTGCTCTTTTTCTTCCTGCTTTTGGGATGCTTCGGGCGGTATGTTTAAGCCGTCCTTTTTCACACCATCGGCAATAATGTTCATCAAAAATTCTTCGTCTATCTCCGGGGTGCTTTTCTTTTTATTTTCTTTTTCCATACGGCTTACAATTTCACAGTCCTTAAAAATTCTTCCATAAACAAATCCAGCCGGCAGGCTTTCATTAACCGTTCATCGGCAGGTAGCAAGGTGGAACGGAATACCGTTTTTGCATCGGCTTCGCCCTCCTTGCGAAAACGCTTGCTATCCGTAATGTTGGTGCGCATCAGATGTATGCCCAGGCTGTTGATTAAATCTTCATAGATGCTGTACAATGCCGATTTCTCTCTGCCGTCCACCTGGTTCCAAAACAGGTTGATGCTTTGTATAGCGGTCGTTCCCTGCTTTCGGATAACATCGTTCAATACCTGCGTAAAAATCAACGTGCTTTCCATGACTACACGGTCAGCTATGATAGGCGTAAAAATGTGGTGCATCCCCGCCAGCGTTTTTAATATCCCTGTGGAGTTTACCGTTCCCGGCAGGTCGAAGAAAACCACATCCACCGCAACGGGAGAAGATTGCAGGAATTGCGCTACCTCGTTCAGCACACCGTCTGCCCGGTGCTGCATAACCGGGTAGGCTTTCTTGTTGATGCTCGTAAATTGCTTATGCGCCATTTTCTTAAACACCTCATTACCCATAATGCTGCTCATATCCCTTGCCCTCATTTGCATGAGGCTATGCTGTGGAAAATCGCAGTCGAAGACGGCTACATTATATCCGAGCCTGTAATGTAGCAGACTGGCAACAAGCGTGGTAAAGGTGCTTTTGCCCACGCCTCCCTTTTGGGAGGAAAAGGCGATAAATAAGGGTTGTTTCTTAGTGTCCATTTGTATAACTGTATTTAATTATTCATTTGTTTATATATCGCTATCTGTTTAGAATTGCTTATCTATTCAGGTGCATTGCTACAAAAGCACAACTGCACATTTTTATGTACAGACTTTTGTAGGCAGGTATTTTTGTAAAAGCATATATGCCGTTTTATGCTTGCAACCATATCCGTATGCGGAGAAATGTAGCTGTACATTTTTGACTGCTTATTTGCATGACTGCTTACCTAATCGCATACATCGTTGCTTAACTGCTTATGTATTTCGGTAGCTATGCAGCTACGTTTATACATACCTATCCAGTTAATGCCGGATGCTGATACAAAAGAATGCAGATAGATACCTGCTATTTTAAACCTGTCCTGCTTTGGCGTTTCGTGGAAGCCTTTGGCAGTGTGGCACACTGCAATGCTTTGAATAAGCTCCGCTTATTTTGTAGTGGCTCCAATACAAAAGGGTGAATGGAAAAATCATTACATGATACAGGCAACAGGTGGAACGGCTTGCAGCCGTTTTTTTCTGCTATATCTAATCCCGCCCAAGCGGGATTTTCTGTTCACCCGAACAGAGCAAGTTGTGTTTTGAGGCACTCGGAACGCATTCCGTGCCTCAAAACAACTTGCCCTTGCATGGGGCTTTAAAAACACCCTCCGAAGTCGGGGTTTTGTTGAATTTTAAAATGGATTGGTGATGAGTGAACAGCAGAAGAAAAAACATAACAAAGGTGGTCGCAACCCTAAAGAAAACCCAAGCATCCACCGTTATGTTTTTCGTCTTACAGACGAGGAAAACGCCAAATTCCTTTCGCTTTTTGAAGCATCGGGAGCAGGTAACAAAGCCCAGTTTGTTACCTCCTTACTATTCAGTAAGCCGGTTAAAAGGGTAAAAGTGGATATGGCTGCAATGGATTATTACACCCGGCTAACAACTTTGTTTGGTCAGTTTAGGGCAGTTGGCGTTAATTATAACCAGGTGGTGAAGATACTGTACCGCAATTTTTCGGAGAAGAAAGCCGCCGCATATCTGTTTAAGCTGGAAAAGCAAACGGCAGAACTGGCAACAATATGTCGTGCTATTATGGAACTGACAAGGGAGTTTGAAGCCAAACACCTGAACAAAAGTGGTGAAAGATGATAGCAAAAATAGGTCATGGTGCAAATATGATGGGCGCACTTTCTTACAACCAGCTTAAAGTAGATAAGGAAAACGGGCAGGTTTTAGCCACGCAAAGAATAATGGAAACGCTGGACGGCAGCTATTCGGTGGCACAGTTCTACCGTTCTTTTGAGCCTTACCTCATAGCAAATAAAAGAACGGAAAAACCCGTACTGCATATATCACTTAATCCCGACCCCAGCGATAAGGTAACGGATGAGAACTTTAGGCAGATTGCCAAAGATTACATGGAGCTAATGGGCTACGGCGAACAGCCGTATATCGTATTCAAGCACACCGATATTGAGCGCACCCATATTCATATTGTTTCTACCTGCGTTGACCGTTACGGCAAAAAGATACCCGACACGTTCGAGAAGCTGCGCTCAATGGATGCTTGCAGGGCGTTGGAGCAAAAGTATAACCTGATACCCGCAAAAGAAAAACAGCGCACCGGGAATGAGCAAATATTCCGTCCGGTAGATTATAAAGCAGGGGATGTTAAGAGCCACATGGCATCGGTAGTGCGACACCTTCCAAAGTATTATCAGTATCAAAGTTTCGGTGCGTACAATGCTTTGCTTTCGCTGTTTAATATTAGAGCAGAAGAAGTGAAAGGGGAACTACAGGGGCAGCCCAAACAGGGCATGGTATATTTTGCGCTGAACGAACAGGGCGAAAAAGCCAGCAATCCTTTTAAGGCTTCCCGCTTTGGCAAACATGCAGGGTTGAATGAATTGCAAAACCACTTTGCAGAGGCTAAGGAAAAAATGAAGACAGACCCCGCAAGAGCCGTTTTAAAAAATGCCATTGAAGCAGCGATGCACCTTACCACCAATGAAACTGATTTTAAAAAGCACCTGGTTGAACAAGGCATCAATTCCGTTATACGGCGTACCGATGAGGGGCGCATTTACGGCATAACCTTTATAGACCATGAAAGCCGTACCGTTTGGAACGGTTCAGCTTTGGATAAAAATCTTTCTGCCAATGTGTTTAATGAATGGTGGAAAGAGCAGGCGGTTGAGCAACGCCAAAATGCAGAACAGACCAATACCGCAGATATACCAGCCACAGGTAAGAACATTGCGGATGAAAAAGAAGAAGCCCACGAGCTGTTCGATTTCCTGAATGCAGCACAACCCGGTTATGCTACCGATGATTTAGGATTGATAGACGGATTAGGAGGTTTGCTACCGGAAGTACAGGGCGAGGATTACGAGGAACAGGCATTTGCCAATAAGATGAAGAAGAAAAGAAAACGTAAAAGAGGTCAGTAAGTTTTGCTGTTCATTATGCACTTACGGTTATGAGGACACTTTCAATCCCCAGGCATAGCTCCAATACAAAGTCTCCGGAGCAGTAGGTGTTTTGAACTGATAAATGCCATAGATGTATAATGCAAAAAGTATAAAAGCCCCCCAACTAATCCCAAGACACAATATACCCTGTCGTTCTGCCGGATTGAACATACCTGCAACCAATGATTTTACTATGAATGAGGGAACAATACAGCATAATAACACACAGATTGCCCACGGCAATATCCATAACTTCCGGTTCTTTGCCCGCAGTCCGATAATAGTTCCTTTAAGGAAATAGACAATGCAGAAAATAAGGTAGGTAAATAATAAGGAGAACCCCCAAAGTTTAAATTTGTCGGTTTCGCCTCCCCATAATTTTTGCGACAATAAAAATCCGGCATAAAAGAACACGCCGAAAAGGGCAGCTATTTTTAATACGAAAACAAAAATCTTCACGACCACAAAAATTAGTCCCGTGGCAGATTGACTTTCTTTATTTTTCCGGGCTATATATTCATCTTCACTTTCTCCCGGATAAGCATCAGGATTATTCAAATTCATATCATCCTCCCTTTAATGTCAGTTATTCAAATTGATGATATACTCCAAATGATTTTCAAGTTTATAAATTTAATAAAAATAAACTGTTGTAAAATCTGAACCTGCTTTAAAGCCGCTTAACACCAAACACCGCCACGCAACGCCAATACCTGCCAAATTCTTATAGCCACTATTCAGAGCCTCGAAATTCACCTGCATCACTTCAATTATTGAATTATGCAGGGAGAAGACGATTTGAGAGGGTTAGCCAAAATCATGGCTTTTATGAGAGCCGTAAGCATCATCATGGTATTGATGCACTTTTATTGGTTCTGTTATGGCTTCTTTGCAGAACTTGGCTGGACACTGGAAGTTATCGGAAAGATACTCACCAATTTTAATCGCACCGCCGGACTTTTTTCCAACACTATTTACACCAAAATCTTTTCGCTGGTATTGCTGGTGTTAAGCTGTTTGGGAACAAAGGGCGTAAAGAATGAAAAAATAACATGGACAAAAATCAATACCGCATTAGTCATTGGTTTTGTCCTGTTTTTCCTGAACGCACCCTTACTGAAACTACCGGCAGAGATTGCCATATTCCTGTATATCCTCACGACCTCTTTAGGCTACATCGCTTTAATGGTAGCAGGCGTATGGATGAGCCGGTTACTCCGCAGCAACCTGATGGACGATGTTTTCAATAATGAAAACGAAAGTTTCCAGCAGGAAACCCAACTGATGCAAAATGAATACTCCATTAACCTGCCCACGAAGTTTTATTACAAAGGCAAATGGAACAACGGTTGGGTGAATGTGGTCAACCCTTTTCGTGCCTCAATCGTGTTGGGAACTCCTGGCTCCGGTAAGAGCTATGCCATCGTAAACAACTACATCAAACAACACATCGAAAAGGGTTTTTCGATGTACATATACGATTTCAAGTTCGATGACCTTTCCACCATTGCCTACAATCATTTACTGAAGCATACCGACAAGTATAAGCTAAAGCCGAGGTTTTATGTTATCAATTTTGACGACCCACGCCGGAGCCACCGATGCAACCCGCTTAATCCTGATTTCATGACGGATATATCGGATGCCTATGAAGCAGCCTATACCATTATGCTTAATCTTAACAAGTCGTGGATTTTGAAACAAGGGGATTTTTTCGTGGAGAGCCCAATTATTTTATTGGCTGCAATAATATGGTTTCTTAAAATCTATGATAACGGCAGGTTCTGTACGTTTCCTCATGCTGTTGAATTGCTGAATAAAAAATACGCAGACGTATTTACTATACTCACTTCATACCCTGAACTGGAAAATTATTTATCACCCTTCATGGATGCGTGGCAGGGAGGCGCACAAGACCAATTGCAGGGACAGATAGCATCGGCAAAAATTCCTTTGTCCCGCATGATTAGCCCGCAACTCTATTGGGTAATGACGGGCGATGATTTTTCATTAGACATCAACAATCCCAAAGAGCCGAAAATACTTTGTGTAGGCAACAATCCCGACCGCCAAAATATTTACTCCGCAGCATTGGGCTTGTACAATTCCCGCATTGTAAAACTCATCAACAAGAAAGGGCAATTAAAAAGTTCTGTTATCATAGACGAATTGCCCACGATTTATTTCAGGGGGCTGGATAACCTTATCGCAACTGCACGTAGCAATAAGGTGGCGGTATGCTTGGGCTTCCAGGATTTTAGTCAATTAACCCGTGATTATGGCGACAAGGAAAGCAAGGTTATTCAAAATACAGTCGGTAATATTTTCTCCGGTCAGGTAGTTGGCGAAACCGCCAAAAGCCTAAGCGAGCGTTTCGGTAAAGTGTTGCAGAAACGGCAAAGCATGACCATTAACCGCAATGATAAATCCACTTCCATCTCTACCCAAATGGATAGCCTGATACCCGCCTCCAAAATATCCACACTCACACAAGGCATGTTCGTGGGTGCAGTATCGGATAACTTCAATGAGCGCATTGAGCAAAAGATTTTCCACGCTGAAATTGTGGTGGACAATGACCTGGTTGCCGCAGAAACCAAAGCCTATCAGAAGATACCGCAAATCTTATCCTTTACAGATGAAAAAGGGGAAGATAAAATGAAGCAGGAAATTGAAGCCAATTACAGAAAGATAAAACAGGATGTAGTTCTGGTTATCGAGAGTGAGATGGAACGGATCAAGAACGACCCGGATTTACAACACCTGTTAAGCAATAAGTAAATCTGGCAAAAAGTTTTCACAAACTGTTTTGGCAGTAAAAATATATTATCGTTATATTGCGATAAATAATAGAGGCAATGGGAGTTACAAAGACTGAAATATTTACCGAGCAGCAAAATCGTTTGGCTATCACTTTAAAGGCACTGGCCCATCCTGCACGTATAGCCATCCTGCAATATATCGTTAAGCAAAATGCCTGTATCTGTAATGATCTGGTAGAAGAACTTGGGTTGGCACAAGCAACCATTTCCCAACATTTGAAAGAACTGAAAAGTATAGGCATCATAAAGGGGAATATTGAAGGTACAAGTATTTGTTACTGTATTGATGAAAAAGTATGGCAGCGGGTTAAAAAGGAACTCAATATCTTCTTTGCAGATAACGTGGGCATAGAGAAATGCTGTTGAGCATTTTTTTTGAATACATTAATCGTAATAAAGCAATATAGCAATCAAACAAAAATATCATGAAACTGTCAGAAATCAAAAACATCCTACCAACATTAAATAATGTTGAATTTCAGTTAGAAGACGGAACATTTGTTCCCGAACACTTCCATGTTACCGAAGTAGGAACAGTCACAAAACATTTTATTGACTGTGGTGGAACCATCCGGGATGAGAAAGTGGTAAACTTCCAATTATGGAATGCAGACGATTACGAACACCGTTTGAAGCCAACAAAGCTGCTGAACATCATTAAGCTTTCCGAGGAAAAATTAGGAATGGAAAACGTTGAAATCGAAGTGGAATACCAAAGCAACACCATTGGGAAATACGATCTGGATTTCAACGGTAAAAACTTCGTACTAAAAAGCAAGGCAACAGCTTGTTTAGCGCAGGACGCTTGCGGCATTCCTGCACAAAAGCAAAAAGTAAACCTTTCTGAACTGAAAAACAGTGCTTGCTGCGCACCTAATTCCGGTTGCTGTTAACTAAACCATATAAACAATCAGAGATATGAAAATTGCATTGTTCAGTGACATTCACGCTAATCTTCCTGCATTGGAAGCCTTTTTTAAGGATGTAGAAACAAGAAACCCCGATAGCATTTATTGCCTGGGCGATTTGGTGGGTTATAACATTTGGCCTAACGAAGTAATAAACGAAGTCCGTAAACGTAAAATCCCAACTATTGCGGGCAATTATGATTTTGGCATCGGGCGCATGAGCAATGATTGTGGCTGTGCCTACAAAACCGACCACGAAAAAGCCAACGGCAACGTTTCCATTTCGTTTACCAATTCCATTATACAAGACGAAGAAAGAGCCTTCCTGCGTACACTTCCGGCACACATCAAGGTGGAATTTCAGTTGAACGAAGACAAACTGAACCTGTTTTTGGTTCACGGAAGTCCCCGAAAAATAAACGAGTATCTGTTTGAGGACAGAGAAGAAAAAAGTATGCTTCGCATTATGGAACAGGCGGACGCAGACATTATGTGTTTCGGTCATACGCACAAACCTTACCACCGGATTTTAAATTCAGGCATTGACGGGCAAGACCATTTCCGCCACGCTATAAATATTGGTTCGGTGGGCAAACCCAAAGACGGCAATCCGCAGGGCGGTTATGTAATGCTCACTATCAACAGCAATAGTTCTATCCTCGACAAAGAAAGTATCCGGGTAGAATTTATCCGTTTTGACTATGATATTGAAAAAGCGGCAAAAGCTGTAGAGGAAAGCATACTGCCTGATGAATATGCTGAAAATCTAAGAAGGGGTTACTAAACTAAAATTAAAAGCAATGGAATTTCCAAACGATTTGTATTACTCAAAAGAACATACCTGGTTGCGTGTACAGGATAATACCGGAACCATTGGCATTACGGAATTTGCCCAAAAAGAATTAGGCGAAATAGTATATGCGGACTTATCCAATATCGGGTACAATTTTCAGCAGGATGAGGTTTTCGGTTCTGTTGAAGCCGTAAAAACTGTCAGTGATTTGTTTATGCCTGCTTCGGGAAAAGTCATTGAAACCAACCAACAACTTTTAAAAACACCGACCTTTATTAACGATGATCCTTACGGGAACGGTTGGTTGGTTAAAATAGAAATTCAGGACAATAGCGAACTCAAAAACTTACTTACCGCAGCACAATACGTACAAGTCACAAACAATTAGAACCGATGCAGCCAAAACTAAAATTCCTTGACAGGTACTTAACGCTATGGATTTTTCTTGCCATGATTTTAGGTGTGGGATTAGGTTATTTGTTTCCCAATATTTCAAACGTAACCAACTCCCTTTCCGTAGGTACAACCAATATTCCCTTAGCCATAGGCTTGATACTGATGATGTACCCGCCATTGGCAAAAGTGGATTATTCGCTATTGCCAATGGCGTTTCAGGACAAAAAAGTAATGTCCTTATCCTTATTGCTGAATTGGATAATCAGCCCCGCCTTAATGTTTGTCCTGGCCATCATTTTCCTGAAGAACGAACCTGGTTATATGACCGGCTTAATATTGATTGGATTGGCAAGGTGTATTGCAATGGTTATCGTTTGGAATGATTTGGCGGGCGGTAACAGGGAATATGCGGCTTTATTGGTAGCGTTGAACAGTATCTTTCAGGTAGTGTTTTACAGTTGTTATGCCTGGCTGTTCATCAATGTACTGCCTGCAAAATTAGGCTTGGGGAATTTCAATATTTCCGTACCGATTAAAGATGTTACGGAAAGTGTTTTGATTTATTTAGGCGTACCTTTTTTAGCAGGCTTTTTAAGCCGTTATTTCCTCATAAAATCAAGAGGCAAAGAATGGTACAACAGAAAGTTCATACCTGTTATATCTCCCATTACGCTGTATGCTTTGCTGTTTACCATTGTGTTGATGTTCAGCTTGAAAGGTGACAAAATATTGGAACTACCCTTAGATGTGTTGAGAGTAGCTATTCCGTTAGTCATCTACTTTGTATTGACATTCTTCGTCAGTTTCCTTATCGGTAAGTCATTGAACATCCCTTACGAGAAAAACGCTTCCGTTTCCTTTACGGCCACAGGTAACAATTTTGAATTGGCAATAGCCGTTGCCATTGCAGTTTTCGGCATCCATTCGCAACAGGCATTTGTAGGCGTAATTGGGCCTCTGGTAGAGGTTCCTGTCTTGATCCTGTTGGTACGGGCAAGTTTATGGTTAAAAGGAAGATTATACACACGTAATTAAAGAGAAAAGCTGCTCTATGGGCAGCTTTCTTTTTGTTCTCTTGTCACATGGCTTTCAATCGCGGAGAAGTCCTGTCCGGCACATCATTGATGTTAACCGTTTTGGTTTCCTCTACTGGTGTTTGGGTTTGCGGCTCAGGTGTAATGGATAGTTGTATTTTCCTGTCAATGGCAGCTAATTCCGTTTTGAGTTCACTTAGCTTGTGTTCCTTTGTCCATACACCATTTACTACTTCCCGAAGTACGGGCAGGTCTTTTTGCATAACCTCTACTTTCTTTTGTTCCTGTTCCATCAGTCCCGGTATCTTTTCCAGCGCATTCAAAAAATTAAAAGAAGCTGTTTTGGGATCGGTTGCCATATTTCCGTTGTTGTAGGTGTATTTGATATTGCCTTCGCCCTGAATAAAGAATCGGTTATCCTTAATATCAACACCTTCCTTTTGCGATACTTCCGTTTTCACCAGCAAGGTAAAACCGTACAGGCCGCCGATTTCCTCATACTGCCCTTCAGTGCGGGCTTTTTCCGCCAGTTGGTTCAGCCTGGTGCCGATCTGCTTTGCATCGGCATCAGGCGGCAGGCCGATGAGCTGCACCGGGTTACTTATCGTTCCGTCCTGTGTTTTTTGTATGCGCTTTTGCAGATTTCCCCAATCCATACCCATACGTTCCAGCCGGGAGGTTGCAGCATCCAATGAAGCTGTAATATCTTCCAGCTTGTAGCGGGATGTAAGTTTAGAGCGGGTAAACGCCTGCCGTTCGCTCTCCAGTGAGGCAATCTGTTTCTCCAGTCTTGCCTTTTCCAGCAAGTCGGTATTACCGGAAAGTATCGCCACATATTCCGAGAAGTTCATGCCGGATTTTTCGTCTATGCCGCCCTCATCTATGGTACGCTTGCCGAGGTTATTGCTCTTTAACTGGTCAATGAAAAGCTGTTTGTTGTACAGCAGGTTGAACTTATAACTGTCCAGCGATTTTTCAACGGCATAAATAATTACGTCCACTTTGTTATCGGCAAAGAATTTAGCAATCTCATTGCCTTTGCGGACGGCACGGCCATCCCGTTGGGCAAGATCACTTGGTCGCCACGGGGTATCCAAATGGTGTACGGCTACCGCACGTTTCTGTGCGTTCACGCCGGTTCCCAACATATCCGTAGAGCCGAACAGTACCCTGATCTTGCCTTCGTTCATCGCCTCGATGAACTCTTTGCGCATTTTATCGTTCTTGGCCTCCTGTATAAAACGGATCTCATGGGCCGGAATGCCACAATCCTGTACCAGCTTGCGTTTGATCTCCGCATACACATTCCATTCACCGGACTTGTAGGTTCCCAGGTCGGAAAAGACGAATTGCGTTCCTTTCTGCGCACTGAACTTCTGGTAATACTTCGCTATGTTGGCGGCACAGTGGGAGGCTTTGTTATCGGGATGATCGTCATACTTCGCGCTGACCATCCGCATATCCAATGACATTTTGCGGGCATAGTCTGTAGCGATGAGCATTTTGGCCTTTTCCTCGCTTTCTGACAATTTTGGCCTGCCGAGCAATGTGGCATCACCCGTTTTAGCAAACTCCATCAGCTTTTTGATGAAGACTTCCTGATCCGGTGTAGGCGAGATATTATGCAGTACCTCTTTCTTTTCCGGGCGGTCAATGCCAATATCCTTAGCGGTACGGTAATCGGTTATTTCGGAGTAGAATTGCGCCAGCTCCGGGACTTTAATGAAATAACGGAACCGTTCTTTCTGTACAATGTTGTTGGCTACCGAAAATTCGTAATCGGTAGTCTTCCTTGCATAAATAGCTGCCCAGGCATCAAAGCAATTAATGTCCTGTTTTTCCATCGCCTTCGGGCGCAGGTATTTGAACAGCAGATATAGTTCGGTCAGTGAATTACTGATGGTCGTTCCTGAAAGAAAGGTTGCTCCTAAATCTTTGCCGGTACGTTCCTGAATAGTGCGAATGCCAAAGAGCAGGTTCAGCGCTTTTTGACTGCCCTGCATGTTGCCCAATCCCGCTACACGATCATGCCGGGTATTGAACATCAGGTTTTTGAATCGGTGGCTTTCGTCCACCAGCAGATGGTCAATGCCCATCATCTTAAAATCAACCACATCATCCTTACGGTTGGCAATATCATGTTCCAGTGTTTTGAGCCTTACTTCAAGGTTCTGCTTACGGACGATCACACCTTTGAGCATCGCCCGCGATACCTCTTTGCCCTGTGCGTGTAACGCATCGAGATTCTGCTCCACACTATCCAGCTCCGTTTGCAGGATTTCCTTTTGCAGTTCGGGCGATTGAGGTATCATACCGTATTGGTCATGGGTAAGGATCACGCAATCCCAATCGTTGTTTTTAATATCGCCAAAAATGCGCAGGCGCTTTTGTGGTGTAAAATCTTCCTTGCCAGGATAGAGGATTTTGGCATGAGGGTAAGCCTTGCGGTAGGTTTCCGCTATTTCGTGTACGTTGGCTTTAAGGCCGATAATCATCGGCTTATGCGCCATGCCCAACCGTTTCATTTCCTGCGCCGCAGTACACATGATAAGCGTTTTGCCCGCACCTACTTCGTGGTCGCAGATAGCGCCGCCATTCAGCTTTATCATCCATACAGCATCCTTTTGGCTTGGGTACAAGTCTGCAATGCCGAGCGCTTTCCTGTCCAGTCCCGGAAAGTCCTGATGGCTACCGTTGTATTGAGGACGTACAAAGCAGTTGAAGGTATCGTTGTATTTATCGGTAAGCCGTTTTTTAAACTCATCATTTTGGGCATGGAGCCAGTCACTAAAGGCTTTCCGGATTTCATCAATCTTGGTGTTCGCCATTTGTATGGCTTCCATATCCCGCACTTTTACCTTCTGCTCACCCATCATTACCTTTTTAGTAATATCGGGCGTAGTATTTACCAGGGCGTGTTTGAGCAGGGCTATACCATCATAGGTGCGGCTTTCAGATTTTATTGCATATTTATCCCGTATAAGGACGTTCTTCTGATCGCAGATAACAGAAAAGTCGTCCGTGTTTTCCGTATAGTGTATGCGGACTGTGGTATCAAATAAATGCGAAGCAAAACGGTTATATATTCCTGTGGGTATCCAGCGTTCACCGAGGTTAAAATCCAGTTCTTCAAATTCAATACGCCGTGGCCTTGCTTCAACAAGAGCAGCAAGGCTTTCTCTGGCTTCCGCGTCGCCGGGATGAGCGGACACATACGTTTCTACCTCCTGCGCTTTTTCTACCACATTGCCGGAAATCCACCTTTCGGAAATTTCATATCCCTGTTCTAATGGGTTGAAGAAAATACGCCCGTGCAAGGCCGCTTTCAGGTCATCGGCATTGATGCCACTGATGTGTGACATATAGCCCAAATCCACGTTACCGTATTTGTTCAGTGAGGTGGCCAGCGCCTCATCGGGGTTATCTGTAGCCAGTGTTCCCGTTGAAAAGCTTACAGGGCGCTGGAATATATCGGCTTTGTGTACCACGCCGCCTACCACACGCTCCAGGTAAGGGACTTCCTTGCCGGCACTGTCCGTCTTAATCAGCTTGATGTTTTCGGCACTACTAAAATTGCCGTAACGCTTTACAAAGGCATCGTATAGTCTGTTAAGCGTTTCCCTTTCCTGCTTATGTTCGGTCTGCTGTTCCGCTTCTTTCTGGTAGAGGTCGAGATAGGTATCGCGTATGCCGATATAGGCTTCAGCCTTTGTCTTTTGCATGGAAGGCAACTGCAATGGATGGAACATTGCCTGCCCTTTATCTGTATCAATATCTTTCAGATAGCCAACAAGCCCTTTATCTATGGCAAGGCTATCGTTACGGTGGAATGATTGAATCGTTCCCGCATAAAGAGCGGGTTCAGGCAGGGAATTAACCGCCGCTGGTTTAATCTGTTCGCTGTCATTCAATCCCGAAAACAGATCGCCAATAGCAGCTTGTTTGTTTTCATTTACCGGCTTATTGCCGCCAGCGGGTACAGGGTTGGGTGCAGGTGTAAAAGGTTGCCGTGCGGTGCTGCTAAATAAATCCACCTGACGATTAGTAATGGGTCGTTTCCTTGCGACGGTCTGCTTTTTTGCAGTTGTGATTGTCCTTGCAGGACTGGCAACTGCCACTGCTTGCGCTTCACTTCCAAAAAGATCAAACAAGCTAAGCTGCACCCGCTCGGTAGCAGTATCAGTATTGGTGGAGGAAAATAAATTTTGCGGTTCCTGTTTTATTGCTGCCGCTTGTGACTGTTGTATAATGGGCGGCTGTATAACCTGTGGTGTTTCCGGAATTTGTATTACCGGCTCGTCTTTACGCTGGCCATTGTATAGCCGGACATCCAACCTGTTGGAGAAATCATCGGCAAGCATCTGCTTTAAATCCTGTGCAATGCCTTTTACACCGCCTTCATGTTCGTAGATCCAGGCAGGCTTGCCGTACATATCGGTGTCCCGGTACGGGGAGGTATGTACAATACGTTGCAGGTTCTCAAAGAGAACATTGTTGGTTATATTTTCAGATATAGTGTAGGTCTGGCAAAAGCGTTCTTCCGCTTCTGAAAGCCCTCGTTTACCCGTGTCTTTTTGCAGGATGATTAAATCGCTGCCGACTTCTGTTCCGGCATAATCAGTAAATAGATTGTTAGGCAGGCGCACCGCTGATACAAAGTTATTATCCTGCATGAGCGCCCGGCGTATCGGTTCATTCTTCGGGCTGTTGAGTAAGCCCTGTGAAGTGATAAAGGCCAGTATGCCGCCATCACGCAGCATATCGGTTCCTTTCAGGAAGAAATAATTATGTATGCTTCGGGCGGCCTGTATGCGTGCTGTGTCCTTACTTCTGGAAAAGGAAAGATCGAAAACGGAAGTATCCCCGAAAGGGATATTGCTGGCGACTATATCGTAGCTGTTTTGCTCCCTTTCCGGGATTTCTTCAAAGCCGTTGACACGGATATTCCTGTCCGGGTAAAGCTGTTTTAAAACTTTGCCCGTGAGCAAGTCCTTTTCATAGGCGGCAACATGCTGTGTTTTATTATCTGCGAAGGACTGAATGAAGGAACCTATACCGGCAGAAGGTTCCAGAAACCGTTGAATGCCGATCCCACTATCACGTAGCGCACCGACAATGGTATCAATTACCGCAGGTGGTGTATAGAAGGCAGTAAGCACCGAGCCGCGCATACTGTCCACGTAGCGGTAGTATTGCTTGTCGTCGGCAGCATTTTCGTGTAATAGCTGGTGAAGTTGTTGTGTAAGGGGAAACAGATCCTGCTCCGATTTTACCCATTGGTTAATGGCTCCGGGTGTCTCTATGGGATTAAGCACGAATTTGAGGCCACCGAAACCACTGTATTGAAGGAGCTGTTGCCTCTCGGTTTCGGTAGCCTGGCGTTTCTCTTTTTCTAATGTGAATGCTATGCGTAACGCCTCAATATTCTGCTTCAGGTGTTCCCGTTTACTGAAGGCCATTGTCCTCTATCCAGATTTGAATGGTTCCTGTCAGTTCGGTGTAGAGCAGCTCGTATTCGGGGCTGTCGGCAAACTCTTCCGTGAGCGGGTACTGCTCAAAAACAAGATCGCACACAGGCAGCATCTTCAGGGCAAAGGGGCGTAGTTCCTCATCCGCCATGTTGGTGTCGAACTCATTGCAAACGACCTTGAAAACGGTATCGAATTTTGAGAAGTGCAATCCTTCAAAGAGGATATAATCAGCAATCCCATCGCATTGGGCTATGGGATTGCCTGCCCTGAACGCGCCTTCATAAGCGCTTGCAGCCCACTGTGAACGTTGGTTGATAAAGGTTCTGTCACCTGATAATTCGGGGAAGCTGGTATTGAGCAGCTCTTGCAGTCTTAATGAGAAATAAGACAAGTCTTTTTCTATTGTTGCCATACACGAAATGTTTTTTATTTCTTGATTTTAAAATTAGAGCGGTTAGGATGCGCTTTTGGAGAATGGGCTCGAATTGGCTTTGACTGGCAGCTTTTGACTGAAGGGAAAAGAGGCATGATGAACTAATTTGTATTTTTGTGATTTAAGGTGGCATTAAATACAAATTGTATAATCCTCAGAATTTCATAACTATTATGGCTTTAACAATTTCAATTGTATCTCTACTGATTTCCATGTTGACGTTTTGGTTGACGAGAATTAGAAAAGGTAATTTAAAAATGACACGCCCATCGCTTATATGCTTTCTTGGGCAGAATGGGAATGATGAGCCAAAGGTCTTCATGCGAACATTACTTTATGGGACTGCCGATCAAGGGCAATACATTCAAAATATGTTTATCAGACTTCATCAAGCCGATACAATTCAAAATTTCAATATTTGGGCATACGGTGACAACGGGGTTGTTCGGGGTAGTGGCCTATTTATAAGCAAAAGCGGTATTTCACTCTATCATCATTTTTTACTTCCTAAAAATGGGCAATGGAGCTTTCTGCCTGGCGATTATAAACTTGAAGTGTTTGCTGAAACAGTTAATGCTTCAGCAAAAAAAATATTCGAGCAAAACTTAACTCTGGCTACAGAACAAGCTAACGATATAAAGCAAGGCAAAGCAGTATATTTCGATTGGGCACCCGATACAGAAAAATATGTCTCGTACTCGGACGATAGAAAATATGAAAGTAAATTGAGCAGGAGTGTCTAAATACCATTTAGAAAACTAAGCATTTTGCCGACCTCCGTATCCATCTTAGAGAAAGCAAACCATTTTTTGCCCAGGTCTTTCAATGATGCTCCTATATGATACAGCTCCGTTCCGTCTATAATCAGGAACCGATCATGGGCGTGGGTAAATATCTGAACATCAATAACGGGATATTGGCTGTTATATCTCTGCAAGTCCAGTCGTAGCTGGTTAGTAATGGTCTTTGTGTAGATTGTTGCAGAAATATTTGCATCGCGTTTTCCCAATAGTGTGAGTACAGTATCGTCCACATAGTTGTCGATCAGTATAATAGCCCTTTTTGCACTGCGGATAATATCGCTCACGAAAGTGTAGGCGTCAAATATCTGCCCATCGTAAAAAACTCCTTTCTCAATTTTTAATTGCCCACCTTCAAGGGCTTTAAAGATCTCTTCAAATTTCAGATCGGCTTCCAGTTGTTTCAGTTCTACCTTATCCAGCCTGTGGAACAATGCTGCATGGCTCATGAAAGTTTTACGCATTTCCACAAAAGCATTCATAATCTCAATGCTGACTTTTACAGCCACATCACTTCGCAACACGGCTGATAGCATAGCTATCCCTTGCTCGGTAAATACGTACGGCAAATAGCGCCGGCCCCCTCTGCCAGTGTTTGAGGTTCCAAATTGGAACCTCAAACTTTCTGTTTCGTCATCGGTCAATTGAAAACAGAAGGTTTCGGGGAAGCGCTCAAAATTCCTTTTTACAGCCTTGTTCAAAATTTTAGTTTCAACCTGGTAAAGCGAAGCAAGATCGCTATCCTGTATTACCTGAACACCACGGATGGTATATATCAACGGCTTTATATCTTTTGGGGATATGATAAGACTATTGTTCATTATTTATTCGCTTCGTTGTTTTCAAATTCAAAAGAAGATTCAGCCTTTTCATTCAGAACGATATAGGCATCAAACTTTTTCCCCGATTTGCTTTTCATGCCTTTGATGAGATTCGTTTTTCCCTTTCTGATAAGTTGCTCAATATCCTGTACACTTAACTGTACGCCGCAGATATTACGGAACTGTACCCAACTACAAGCCTCATCGGGGCATTTTACAAGCTTGTCCCTTATGATGAGCTGATGGTTTTTGCACTTCGGGCAAACTACCTCCGGCAGCTTGCCCATGTTTACGGATGTACTGAATAGCTCACGGGTAATAGACGTGGCATACACTTCCATTTCTTTTTGAAAAGAAGCGGCATCCGCTTCACTGTTTTCAATTTTTTGCAAGGCCAGTTCCCATTCGGCAGTCATGGCTACATCGGCAATCTTTTTGTCCTTTACCAGATGGTACACCTGCAATCCCTTTTCGGTAGGGATAAGGGCTTTCTTTTCCCGCTGGATATAGTTGCGTGTAAACAAGGTTTCAATGATGGCGGCCCGTGTAGCAGGCGTACCGATCCCGATGTTCTGCAATGCCTTACGTTCCTCTTCATTCTCTATTTCCTTTCCGGCTGTTTCCATAGCGGATAGCAGGCCCGCTTCGGTATAGAGAACGGGCGGCTTGGTTTTCTTTTCCAACGCCACCGCATTTTTAATTTTCAGCTCATCATCTTTTTTCAGCTCAGGCAGATCCTGCACGGGTTCGGTGTCTTCATCGGAGAAGTTACCTTTGATTGCACGCCAACCAGGTTCAAGAATTTTACAGCCCTTCAATGTGAAGTCATAATGCAATACCAGCACATTCACGTCGGTTATTTCTTTGGAGCAGGCTTGTGAAATGGCCTCCAGCAACCGGAGGGCGATCATATCATAAATGGCATTTTCCTTAGCGGGCAATGCCGAGGGGATTTTATCTGTAATGAGCAGCCCGTGATGGTCTGTTACCTTCAGGTCATTGACAATGCGTTTATTGAAACGCCCCCATTTCATTTTCGATACAGCTTCCTTACAGGAATCCCTGTCGTTCAATGCCCGGACAAGACCGGTGATTTCCGGCCACATATCTTCAGGTATATGCTTGCTGCCAGTGCGTGGATAGGTAATAAATTTCTTTTCGTACAGGCTTTGAGCAATATTCAGCGTTTCTTCGGCAGAAAAGTTCAGCCTTTTATTGGCTTCTTTCTGCAAGCCTGTAAGGTCAAATAACAATGGCGGCTGTTCCGAAACGGTTTTGCTTTCAATGGAGGTTACAGAAGCTGTTCCGCTACGCTGGATGGCCTTCAGTACATCTTCCGCCTGTTTCTTATCGTTCCATTTTGTTTTGGAAAGGCTCTTGAAATCAATGAACTCTTTACGGTGTTCCAACTGGATTTGCCAATAAAGCTGCACATTGAAATTCTTATTGTCGAGGTAGCGTTTGCAAATCAGGGCCAGTGTCGGGGTCTGCACCCTGCCCAATGAATATATACCGCTTCCGGCGGCAATGCTCAATGCCTGTGAAGCGTTAATCCCCACTAACCAATCGGCACGGCTTCTGCCTTTTGCCGCGTGGTACAATCCATCAAATTCGCTACCGGGTTTGAGGTTATCAAAACCTTGTTTAATTGCCTTTTCGGTCAGCGAACTGATCCACAGCCGTTCAAAGGGTTTCGTGCATTTCAGGTATTCATAGATATAGCGGAAGATCAGCTCCCCTTCACGTCCGGCATCGGTAGCCACAATGATACTACTGCAACGGTTGATAACCTGCTCAATAATTTTCAGTTGTTTCAAAGCGCCTGCATCGGACGTATAACCTTTATCCTTTTTTACTTTCCTTACTGTTAATAAAAAGGGATTGGGCAATATCGGTAAGGCGGCTTTCTGAAAACCTGAAAGCCCGTAATCTTCCGGCATACCCAATCCCACCAAATGCCCCAATGCCCAGGTAACATAATAGCCATTACCGGTGAGGAAACCATCTTTCTTTTCAGTAGCTCCTAACAGGCTGGCTATTTCCCGCGCCACACTTGGCTTTTCTGCAATCACTGCTTTCATAACTCATCGTTTTATGTGATTACATTTTTCTACCCCTGGACTTGGCTGGCGTTTGGGGTTTCTCTTGTTTTTCCTGTTGCTTTTTGCTGTCCGGCTCTTTCTGTCCTGATTTCAGCGGCTCCTTAATATTCTTTGTAGCCTCATTGGTCTTGCCTTCAGAGTTAACCGCAGTCTGCGTTTTATGAGCTTCGGCAGGCTGTATCTTCTCTTTCATCTTATTTGGATTGCTGAAAGAGAAATCGGTTCTGCCGGTATCCTTGTTGAAGGTCAGGTAACCTTTGTATTCCTTGCCTTGCTTGTCCATCAATCCGGCTACGTAAATAGTCTGGCCTTCTTTGAACTTCTGGTATTGCTCATTGTCCAGCTCTTTGCCTCTTACGGTTCGCGGCGCTTCCGTCGGCTGACCTTGCGTATTGCTTTGTGTCTGGCGGTTGTTATTGCTCCTGTCAAACAGAAACTCTACATAACGCTTATCAGCATTGAACTGAACATTTGCGTTGAAAGGCTCACCTTTTTTGGAAATCATGCCTTCTATATAAAGCGGCTTGCCTTCCATCAAAGTTTGCTTTTGCTGTTCACTAAGCATTACACCTTTAATTTCATCCGGGATTTTTATCCTGTCGGTACGCAAGGCAACCAGTTCGTTGGTCAGCCTGTCCACGCTGATGATAGAAGGCATGGTTTCACCTGTTTTGGGATTGGTCAGGTCAACAACGCGGCCCATATTGCCGGTTTTAAGCAGGTTATCTTTATCTTCTTTAGTGAACTCATAGCCGAAAAACGGGAAATTAAGATTCGGCTCCTTGCGGATGCCGTGAATAGCAACTACTACTGCTCCCTCGTCATTTTGTTGCAGCGAGAGCCTTGCATCCATACGCGTGACAGCGGTTCCCAGGTTAAGGCTTACCGGCACCAGCTCATTCGTTTTAAAGCCTTTTAATAGAGGATCGAGCAGGTTCAGCTTTTCAAGTCTTTCCTTACTCAATCCGAGATTGGACATAGTTTCCCAATCAATCTGTTCCGGCTTGTAGCGATATTCGCCGGTAGCCGGTGTCGTTTGTGTTGTTTCCATATTACTTTTATTTTCTTGTTTTTGTTCGGGCTTTTCTTCCGGTTTTATTTCAGGCTTTACTTCGTGTTGCTTCATTAGCTGCTCACCCTGTTTGGTAGGTGTGTCAATGTGTTTCTGCATTTCATGTGCAGTATCGGTTGCACCGGCGGCAGATACTTTGAAAAAAGTAAAGTGGGTCGGGTTCTTTAGCTGCCTGAGAAAATTGGAAAAGAAGTTGGAGAAGATGTCACCGTGCTTGTCCACACGCATGAATTCGTTTTGATTTTTCTTATCAGCATCTACGGTTTCGAGTTCGCCATTTTTGCCAATGCCCTTAACCGCTTGGATTTTCTTTTTGTCCTTTTCCAGCACCAGCAGAATATCAGATAGCTGATCCGGGGAATTCTGCTTCACTACGGTTTGATCACTCATAATTTTAATATTTAAAATTTCATTTATCCGAAAATAGAAGTAGGGGTAACATGGATGTTCTGTTGACTTTCTCTGACTTTACTTGTCAGGTATTGTCCTTGGTTTTTCGCAGTGGAGTACTGAATCCATCACGGATAAATTGATGAACATCCGAGAGCTTATAGTAAAGTTTGCCACTAATCGTATAATAGGGCAACCTCCCGGATGAACGATAACGCTGTAATGATCGGTTGCTGATCTTTAACATCTGGAGCAAATCCTGATTGTCCAGCAGTTCTTCTCCGTCAATTACTCTCAATTTATTTTGATCTAATGTGATCTGCTCTTTTAGTATGTCAAAGCGCTCCATAATACGCTGCATCCATGTAATAAATTCTATTCGATCGATATTCATTTAATCAGATTTGAATGAGTTGTTTCTATTACCCCGTAGTCATTTCCGATTGCAAAAAAAATGATTCTGAGAAGTGTTGTCAAGTCCAGAAGGTTCCTGTACCTTTTTGTACCTTATAGGGTAACCGAAAAGATATCCTTAAGGAAATTTAGAATATTCAAACACTGATTGCTGGCAGAGTAGTTAAAGCAATTGAGAAGAATTTAAAAATCCTTTATTTTCCTAATAAGCTTTTCCAATGTCTCAATGGCAATTCTTTTATCTTTTTCTTCGGCTGCATACGCTTTACTACGCATGCCATCATGGGATAGACTTTCCTTAACAGGAGTAGACATGTATGGAACAATTGTCTTAAACAATTCATTTAAGGACTTTGAAATAATTACTTTCTGATCACTAGCTGCCCGTAATATTAATCCTATCTGATCGGAAGAAAGCAGACAAATAATCTTGTGGTTTTTCTCTGACGATGTCGTTAATTCCTTTGCTTTCTCTTCTTTACTTTCAGATTGGGTTTTTGTTGTATTGAGTTTTTGCTGATACGAGATCTCATGCCTGAACCAGTTGTTTATAACAGTTTCGATACTGTGAAAATTTTTATTGTAACTTATATTCGGGATTTTATGAAGTTGGTTAAATGATTTATACAGAAAAAGCAACTTCGCTTTTTTTTCCTCTATGGTATTTTTTTTTCTAATGCTTGATTCAATATATCCAATAAGATAATTGATGTACTCAACACTATTGAAGTTAAGATAAATCAATACAGCATCAATCAATGTGTAAGCTGGTGGACTTTTCTCAGCAAAATCAATTTTTTCAATTTCAGATAACAATTTTTCTTTGTAAATAATATTGCTATGAGTAGTAGTATATTCAAACTTACCTGTATTAATAAAGCTGCTTATTTTATGCGCAATAATATTGAAAGGAATTTGTTGAGGGTTATTGACAGGTACTTTGCCTTGCAGTTTATTTAACCTTAATGACAACTCTTTGCAGAATTTAAGAAAATATGTTTGGGAAACAAACTCATTCATGCTTAAGTATTCAAAATACTTGTATTCAATTAATAATATAAGTTCTTCGGTCAATTGTAATAATGCTTTTGCAATCCTATGAATAGCTCCTTTCTTTAAGCGAACCATCTCAAGATTTAAAATGCATTGTCTTAACATCGTTGTCAGCGTTGAGTAATAATTCCTTATTAATAGCTCTGCTTCACTTCTTGATTGAACTGAGAATACCTGCGTCTGTATTGTTAGGCTTATTTTCAGAAATTCTTCTTCTATTTGATAGAAGATTTTTGTTTCTTCATCTTTAGAGATTCCCAGGAGTTTCCCTTTTTTCGGATTTAGAGTATGGTATACTAAAACATCCAACCAATCCAATGCATATTTCTCCTTATCAGCATTAACATGAATTTCTTTCCAATCCCTATGTTTTATTTCCTGATTGTTTAGCATTAGCTTAAAATATTTGAAACAGTTAATTCATCACTCATCCGTTTATATAATTCATTTAAAAGAAACCAAGGTTTCTTTTAAATAGAATGGCATCAATGAAAGCTATTACAGAGGAGGTGTATTCACTTGCTTTTACAAATGAGTTAAGATTGTTTTGACACAACTAGTATCAACTCAACAAAAGTGGGTACGAAGCATATTCAAATGCTGACAATAAACAGGAGGATGTGAACCTTTTATAGCAGTTGTGAGTTTGTCTTCAGACCAGGGAAAACAAATTGAGCAGATATTAAATATCAAAGTGTTTTAATCCCTACATTTAGCATGTTGTTAAATTACGAAAATAGCTACCTAATTTAATTTTTTTAAGGTATGCGAACTGCTCAAATTGTTATGCGATTAGGATAATATTGAACGACAAATCTCAATATGTTTTTAAAAGAAAAAAATGCTAAAAGGATGGATATTTTTTGCGAATTACTTCCAGCCAGTAAAGCAATTGTTCAGCCTGAAAATTTTTCAGGTCAAAGTTTTGAGAGGTAAATCTGATTGTTCTGTTTTTATTGTTACTGATATATATATAATTTCCACCTGAATAAATTGTATAATCTCCGAGAATATTTTCCGCAATCTTTTTATAATACTGTTGAAATTCACTTTCGGGAAAGTCTGTAAGAACACTTATATTCTCCATTCCGCAAATATACAAACAAAGCAGCAGCGGTAGATTTCAGAGGACGAAAAAACCACTGCTGCCTTGTTGATCATAATTGGTGCCGGACATACTTTTTAACTATTTTCCCAAAACCAACTGCGAAATAGCTATAATGCCCGGACTTAGTATTTTATTCGAATGCAATATAAAAGTAAAACATTAATGACTGTTTCGTTTGTGGGAATTAAATGGAAAATCCCCGCAGAGAACTACAGGGACTTTGAGGTTTTTAGCCTCATTAAACCTTATCCTATGAAAACATAGGAGATGATTAACTTCCCATTTTAGTTGCAAGTAGAAACAAAAGATAACCCTGATAGTTTGTTGCTGTAGATATAACAAACGACATGTTTATAATAAAATAAATAATATTCCTATAACTTGGTTATAGATGTTTTCATAGGTTAGCTAACGCGACTTCTTTAAGTCGAGTTTTATTTTACGAGAATAGTACTGGATTTCTTGATTTTACTAAAAAAATCAATGTAATAAAGGGATATGTGATGGTAATTAGATGGAAAAAAATAAAGCTAACGAAGGGCTGATACCTAGATTGGACCATAACTTCATTTATTTCAAACCTTGGTCTAAAAATAGTATTGACTGCTCTTATATTTCTTAACTGTCAATATAGATTCTATGGGATATCAATAGTGTAACGAACATATTGCATTGAAAACATAGCTAAACATTCATAATCATTTATAATTATTCTTTTTTGTTTTACTGGAATAATTTAATTCTTTGAGTATAACATCAATAATTAGTTGGGGTTCTATATCAAGCAAATTAGCTAAATCAATTACATGTTTAATTGAGAACTCATCAGGTCTGTATAACTTTTGAATGTATCGGCTATGATTAATGCCAAGAGCTTTAGCAATCATAGTTGGATATAATTTTTCTATATCCTTCATTCGCTTAATACTAAAGCTTTGAAACATCAAACGAATTACTTTGTACTGCGTTTCATTTTCTTCCTTGGCCATACCATTATAAAACGAAAAGGTACAGTTGTGAAAAAATGACGTAAGCAATAATTTACTATACGTATTTAATTACTTACGTTTAGTATCTTTTTTAGTATTTTTACTTCGCTATAGATATTTTGCGAATCTTCATAAACTAATTGAAGCTTTCGCTTTGAGTCTCGCTATTGAAACGTCGGAAATTTCAAGACCATGAGACGATAAGCAAGGGCTCACGTTTTGGCGTGGGCTCCCTTATTCGTGGTCAGGCCTCCGACGGCCTCAATAGCGGTAAGTGGAGTTCCATGCCATACTTTTTTAGCATACTTCCGGGCTCAAATTCACTTTTATGCAGCACAAATGCCACAGGCGCAACCATACCATGCAGATGATTATGCCATTGCCTTTAGTAAAGGCGACGAACAGGCGCTTGCCCATTATTTTAGGGAGTTACACCCTGCTCTTACGCTCTATGCCAATCAGTGGGTTAAAGATTTTCCACTGGCGCAAGAAATAGCATCAGAAGCATTTGTAAAAACCTGGCAAAAACATTATAAGTTTAATAGATACGAAGGCATAAAAGCATATTTATATACCATTGTGCGAAGAGACAGCTATAAAGCCTCCAAAAAGTTGTGTCGCTCTGAAACATTTACCAGTGATGTTGTTGATATTGATACACCATTCAGCTTTCTTGTACGTGCAGAAACCTATCACTTTTTGTATGCTGCATTGCAAAAATTATCTCCCGGCAACAAAAGGGTGATCAGCATGTATTATCTTGAAGGTAAAACCACCGGCGAAATTGCACGAGAGCTCAATCTCCATCCACATACCGTACAAACCCAAAAACTTAGGGGTATTAAAGCACTTCAAAAACTACTCTATCCGGGTATTTTAGGCGTTTTGTGTCTGCTGGAAAAAATTTTCTTTTCAACTTTGTAGGGCATTTCTTCATTTGCATACTTTACTATAAAAAGCATGCGCTAATTTAATGTCATGAACAACAATCCATACAGTCATATGGATAAGGACGCCCATCGTGTGGCCTACCTTATTGCCGGATATATACGCAACACACTTAGTAAGGCTGAACATGAAGAGTTGGATGATTGGGTGAATACGAGCGATGCCAATATGAAATTGTTTGAAGACCTGACAGACGAAAGAAATATTGAAGCTAATCTGCAAATGATGGATGGAGCGCAGTCTGAACAAGTTTTTAAAGAGCTGCAGCAACAAGGCCGATTTGAAAAACCAAAAGCCGGGAGGAAGATCAATATGGTATGGATGTCTGCCGCTACGGCAATTATATTATTAGGTGTGTTTCTTTTGTGGCGTTCAACCAATACTTCTTCCTCCCAAAATACCACGCCCCCCATAGCACACAATAATGTGTTGCAGCCGGGAGGTAATAAAGCTACGCTTACGCTACCCGATGGTTCGGTTATAGATCTTGCCAGTATGCAAAATGGTTTTCTTTCCGGTAATACCGCTCAGCATATCTCAAAAGAAAATGATAGCAGACTGGTGTATCAACACTCAAAATATAATAGAGAGGAAGGAATGCATACGCTTACAATTCCTGCTGGTGGGCAATTTCAGCTAACACTAAATGATAACACAAAAGTGTGGCTTAATTCAGAAACGATTTTACGTTACCCTGCCGCATTTTCCGACAACGAGCGCAAAGTTGAACTTACAGGTGAAGCGTATTTTGAAGTATCACCGAATGCTCATGCACCTTTTAAAGTAGTAATGGGTAATAATGATACTGTATCTGTATTGGGCACTCACTTTAATGTGCAAACATACCCCGGTGATAAAGAAAAAGCAGTAACACTTGTTGAAGGCAAGGTGCTGGTGCAAAACAAGATTAATAAAAAAGTATTATTACCAGGCATGCAGGCACGAATTCAAGGTAACTCAATTAACACTATACCAGATTCAGATGTTGAAGAGATTACAGCCTGGAAAAAAGGATTATTTGTATTTCACGATGCACCCATTGAATACATAATGAACCAGGTGGCAAGATGGTACAATGCAAAAGTTGTGTATGAGGGTGAAATTAAGCACCAGTTTAATGCTACTATTAACAGGAATGAGCCTTTGGAAAAGTTGCTTCGCCTCTTGCAGTTAAATGGCTATGTAAAATTTAAAACTGAAAATAATATTATTTATGTATATCCCTGACGACTAATGCAAAAAAGGTAACTCAAATAAAAACCGGAAGTGTAGCGAGCACCTCCGGCGAATGTTCGGGTCAACCCAAAAATCAATTGAGCAAACAACTGTATTAAATAAACCCAAACACTGCAAAAGTATGAAAATAGAAGCTCGTGTTCGAAATCACCTTACCTTATTCTATATGAAACTAATTCCTATGATGTTACTTCTCGTTTGCTTACAGGCTACAACGAGAGGATATGGACAAACAACTGTTACCCTTAACTTAAACAATTCATCTCTGGAGAATGCGCTTAAAGACATAAGTAGTCAGACAGGATATTCATTCATCTACACCCGGGCACAGTTAAAGCATTCTCAAAATATAACAGCTCAGTTAAAAAATATAAGCCTACAGGATGCATTAGATAAATGCTTTTTCAACCAGCCGTTACATTATACGATTGAAGATAAATATGTAGTTGTAATAGATAAACTGGCAAATGGTTCTCCTCTGTCTGAGCAAACTATAGATGTATCTGGAAAGGTTGTTGATGAAAAGAGCAATGCACTTCTTAGAATAACCGTAACTACGCTCAGGTCTAAAAAATCAACCTATACAAATGAAAAAGGAGAGTTTACATTGAAAGATGTTTTTGAAAACGATATCCTTGTATTCACTTCAGTAGGTTATACGAAGGCTGAAATTCCAATTGATAAAAAGACATTTCATAATATAACAATGAAGTTGGTGATAGGGCTACTTGACGAAACTGTTATAATGGCCTATGGCAAAACAACACGTCGTTTGAACACGGGAAATATTGGAAAAGTTAGTTCGGATGTAATCAGTCAACAACCAGTACTTGACCCACTTTCAGCATTGCATGGAAAAGTTCCAGGATTAGTTGTTACACAATCAAGCGGATTGCCAGGCGCTTCAATAAAAATACAGATACGAGGTCAAAACTCATTGACACAAGGATCAGAGCCGCTTATCATTGTTGATGGGGTACCTCTTGCTACAAATAACCAGCCCGTTAATGCTCTCCGGTCTTTACTAAGTGGAGGTGGGCAAATTGAAGCAGGATTAAGCCCAATAGCTGGTATCAATCCGCTTGATATAGAAAGTATAGAAATTCTGAAAGATGCTGACGCAACTGCTATTTATGGAAGTAGAGGAGCAAATGGTGTGCTGCTTATTACTACCAAAAGGGGAGCACCAGGGAAAACTATGGTGTTTGCGAATTTTTACACTTCATGGAGTAAAGTTCCAAAGTTGCCAAAGATGTTAAATACTACAGAGTATTTACAGATGCGCAGAGAGGCATTTGCCAATGATGGCTTAGCGCCATCGGAAAACCCTTCATCACCGGGCTACGCTCCAGATCTCTTTCTTTGGGATACAACAAGAGAAACCAATTTCAGTAAAACAATGCTTGGCAATGCAGCACACAGCTACAACGGGCAAGCGGGACTTTCTGGTGGCAGTGAAAATATGAAGTTTTTCTTTAGTGCCGGACATAACAAAGATGGTACGATCTTCCCGGGAGATATGGGTTCAGATAGAATATCACTTAGCAATAACCTGAATTATAGTACGAATAATAAGAAATTGACATTTCAATTATCTACAAACTACTCCAGTTTAAAAAACAATTTAATTGCATCTTCTTCTCTTAATTCTTTTCTGGCTTTACCGCCTAATACGCCATCACTCTATACTCCTGATGGTAAGCTAAACTGGCAGGAAGGAGGTTATTCATTTACCAACCCATTGGCGTATTTATTGCAAAAATATAATGCAGTAACCGACAATCTCATAAGCAATTTGCAGATCAACTATAAAATCACAAAAGGGCTTTCGATCCGTAGCAGCTTCGGATATAATTCGATACAGGTTTCAGAAAAGTCACTTATGCCTATAGCTTCGCAGGACCCTGCATATAACCCACAAGGTAGCCAGACAATAGCAAATAGCTCTAATAAAGGCTGGATTATTGAACCTCAAACTGAATACGAAACTACAATTGGTAAGGGGAGGCTGAATCTTTTGGTTGGTTCCACTTTTTCGCAACAGAGGCAAAATGTTATAGAAATTAATGCCAGCGGTTATAACAATGATCAATTGATTGACGCTCTTAGTGCAGCATCTTTTATTAATAGTACTAATCGATTTTCTGATTATAAATACACCGCTTTATTTGGAAGAATAAATTATAACTGGCGGCAGAAATACATCATAAATTTTACAGGAAGAAGAGATGGATCAAGTCGCTTTGGACCGGGAAAACGTTTTGCAAATCTTGGGGCAGTAGGGGCTGCCTGGTTGTTTCAAGAAGAGCACCTTATCCAAAAAATATTGCCTTTTCTTAGTTATGGTAAAATACGTGCAAGCTATGGTTTAACGGGGAATGATCAAATTGGGAACTATAAATATTTGGATATGTGGGCAATTGATTACAAAAAATACCAGGAGACCACCGCACTATATCCTTCTGAACTTTTTAATCCGCAATATGGCTGGGAAACAAACAGAAAATTTGAAATATCTTTAGATTTATCCTTTTTAAAAGACAGGATATATTTTTCTTCAACCTACTTTAATAATAAAAGCGGAAATCAATTAGTCAATTACTCATTACCGGCACAAACTGGTTTCGGGAGTATTATCAGTAATTTTCCTGCTGTTGTGGAGAATAAGGGTTTTGAATTTGTGCTTGAGGCAACACCAATTGATATCAAAAATTTTAAATGGTCTTTTGCAGGAAATGTAAGCGTTCCATCTAACAAATTATTATCATTTCCTAACCTAAATACATCAAGTTATCAAACAACATATGTAGAGGGTAAGTCACTGAGCATTATATATAAACTTCACTCACTGGGAGTTGATCCAAGTACCGGAGTTTTCTTATTCGAGGATACCAATAATGATAATATTATATCAATGGGGACTGATTATCAAGTAACGGGAAAAACCGATCCCCGCTTTTACGGAGGAGTCAGAAATACACTTGCATTCAAAAAAATAGAGTTAGACATTTTCTTTGATTTTAGAAAGCAAACAGGTTTTAATTATCTCAATGCCATCTATGGAAACGCTCAAATACCCGGGTTTGCTACTAATCAACCAACATATGTGCTTGAAAGATGGCAGAAGCCGGGAGATTTAAGCATGATTCAGATGTTTACAACAAATAGACGTAGTGCCGCTTATCAAACCAGATCAAATTACAGGTATTCTGATGCGGTCTATAGTGATGCCTCATATATAAGACTAAGAACAATTTCCATCTCCTGGAGACTGCCAACAATAGTATTTAAAAAAATCAGCACAAACAGTTCAAGAATATTTGTATCGGCGCAGAACCTGTTTACCATTTCAAATTATAAAGGCACAGATCCCGAAATACAAAACTATTATTCATTACCATCATTAAGAACTATTGCAATAGGTGCTAAATTAAATTTCTAACAATGAATACAAAAAATCATATAACATTAACCCTCTTCATATTCTTTACAAGTATTACCCAATCATGCAAAAAATTTGTAGAGGTTGACCCACCTATAGATAAGATGAATGCTACAGCAGTTTTTAAAAATGATGTTACGGCGACATCTGCCATACTCGGCATTTATACAACAATGATGGGACCAACATCTCCTGTAATCTCTACCGGAGGAGTGACTTTATATACGGGCTTATCAGCTGATGAGCTTTACAATACGAACCTATCTGATGCAGCAACTTCTGAATTTTTTGACAATGCATTACTCCCTAATAATTCTGTTTTGCTTAACGACTTTTGGTTTAAAGGATACAACATTATTTATGGCACCAATGCCTGTATTGTGGGATTAGAGTTTAATAATGACATTTCAACACCCTTAAGAAATCAGCTTTTGGGAGAAGCTCTCTTTGCAAGATCTTTTATGTATTATTATCTTGTAAATCTATTTGGTGATGTACCTCTGTTGTTAAGTACAGAGTATATTGAAAACGGAAAAAAACAAAGAACTCCGGTATCTCAAATATATGCTCGCATTATTGAAGATTTAAAAACCGCAAGGGACTTACTAGAAACTTCTTATCCTACCAGCGGTCGCGTCCGGCCTAACAAATGGTCAGCAACTGCTCTGCTTTCACGAATCTACCTTACCCTTGGCGAATGGAGTTTTGCTGAGCAGCAAGCGTCTTCTATTATTAATTCAGGGGCTTATTTACTTGAGCAAAATCTTAACAACGTTTTTTTATCGGAAAGTAGTGAGACCATTTGGCAGTTAATGCCTGTAACTTCTGGCTACAATACAGCTGAAGGAAGAACTTTTATACCAACTACATCAGCCACGAACATTCCCACCTTCCCATTAACAAATTATTTGTTGGAAGCATTTGAAAAAGATGATATGAGAAAAGAAAATTGGGTAGGTTCAAAAACCGTATCAGGGCAAACTTATTATTATCCATATAAATATAAAATATGGGATTATGGGCAACCTGTAAGAGAGTATTATGTAGTTTTCCGTTTGGCAGAGCAGTACTTAATACGAGCTGAATGTTATGCACGGCAAGATAAAATCATTGAATCAAAAAACGATCTTAACATAATCAGAAATCGTTCGGGATTAGCTAATACTTTAGCTAACACATCTAAAGAACTCGTGTCTGCAATTGAGAACGAAAGACGCATTGAACTTTTTGCAGAATGGGGACACCGCTGGTTCGACTTAAAAAGAAATAAAAAAGCCTCCGAAATTTTGGCTCTAATAAAACCCGCATGGCAGGTAACTGATACTCTGTACCCTATTCCTTCTGGCGAAATTTTAAAAAATTCTTCTTTACAACAGAATAAAGGTTATTGATAACCGGGAGCTGTTTACAATAATTTAATAAATGATGAAAATTGCATTAAAGGCACAAGCATATATCTGTGAAATAGTTATATTGCTTCTACTAACTATAAGTGCCAAGTCTCAAGGTTTGCAAATTGGAGATAGAATCTCAGATTTCGAGCTAAAAAAAATCATAAACTATAAATCGTCTAGTGCTCGTTTAACTGATTTTACCAACGGCAAAGCACTTTTGATAGACTTTTGGTTTAGTTCTTGTAGTTCTTGTATTGAAAGCTTTACGAAACTCGATTCCTTACAAAATGAATTTCAAGACAATCTAAATATACTCCTAGTCACATACGAACCTAAAGAAAAAGTATTCAAAACATTTAATACGATAAGAAGAATAAGTCATGTAAAACTGCCCACGGTAGTATCAGATACCTTACTACATCTTGCTTTCCCGCATCTCTCTGCTCCCCATCAAATATGGATAGATAAAGATGGGAAAATTATAGCAATTACTGACCATAGCCAACTTATTCGTAAGAATATTCGTGCGTTAATTACAAGCGAAGAGCTAAACCTCCCATTGAAAAAAGATGATTTTAAGTTTTCTTTTGAGTTGCCGCTTGCAAGTATCTTTGCTAACAACAATACAATAAAATATTCTTTTTTCTCCAATTATCAACCAGGCATTCCCTCCTCAAGTGGATTTTACATAGATCCAGAGAGTGGTCTTTTAATAGCAAGGAGCACTAACGTTGATTTTCAAAAATTATATGTACAGGCTTATAATCAATGGGGTAACGATTTTAATTATAATAGAATAATTTTAGAAGATAATGTTTTAGATCGACTTAAACCCAATGGTCAGTCCATTAATTCCTTTTGCTTTGAAATTTGGTGGAAGGATACTTCGAAAGTGAATGCATGCTCAGAAATGCAAATCGAACTAGATCGATTTTTTAAGATTAGAAGTTTCTCGGAAAAGCGGAAAATGCAGTGCATTATTCTAAGAGAAATTGGAGAAAAAAAAAGATATCAATCTCAGCTTGCTTCCGGAATAACAGATGCATATAGTAAGAATGATACGTTATTTTTAGATAATGTTAAATTACGATATCCAATTAAAAATATCCTTAACTATGGCCGTTATGCATGGTCTCCATTTCAATTTATTGATGAGACAAATTATAAAGACCGAGTGAGCATTCAATTGCCTAAGAGATTTGAGAGCATAACTCAGGTGAATCAATTCTTAAAAGATTTTGATCTTGAAGTAAAAATTGAGGATAGATTAATAGATGTTATTGTAATTAAAGATGCTGTCGAAACCCAATAATGTTAAATATTATTACAGAAAAATAATGGCAATTATTGTAAAATGAGTTTTCTCATGTTCCAGTTTCAGAAAGAGGCTACTTCATATCTGAAGTAAGCCTCTTCTAACAAATGTCATTCAAACCTATTGAGGTTTTTGTAAATCCTGAAGTTGAGTTCCCGCGGGTTCATTGTTTACGGTTTTAGATGTCCAAACTTCTGCACAGAATATTTGATCTGCGCCAGGACAAAGTCGACTTTTCAACTCCGCTCTCGTACCAGCACTATCCATAAGAATGCCAGAAGAACTAAATGCATATACTGTACTCATTGATGCTTTTTTTGACAAATCAGAGGGAGTAAACGCAAATGTTATTGCCGACACTGTCAGTGCGAGCAATGCAAAACGATACTTTTTCATTTTTGATTGGTTTTAATTAGAAAAGATGCCTACTATTTTATACAGGTGTTCAGCTATTCCTGTTTATTGCAATAATATTCTTATTTGTTTTTGCAATTATCCAAGCCCAAGCTGCCAATACAATCAAAATTATATTCACTAACAAATGTTGTTTCCACGAAAGAGCTTTCATTATACCTCCGCAATTACATGGCAATTCGCGAGCGAAAAGTATCAAACAGCTAATATATAAAGTGAATACCGTAATCAGAATGAGCGAAAAAAACAAACCCATTGCTCTGGTATTTGAAAAAACAAGCAATCCAACCACAAACAATTCAACTATCGGAATTGTTATTGCTATAAAATTTGCATGATTTACCAAAACAGGTGATTGAACCAAGGCAAGTTTAAATGTTCGGTAATCGATAATTTTATTTACTGCAGTATAGGTATACAGAATAATAAATACCGCGGTGGCTATTTCGGTTATCTTTACTTGCTTAAAACATGAGATCATAAGCATCAGTTTGATAGTATAAAGTTCGACAACATCTTGTTTTATACTACTACAATATAGTTTGCAACTGGCGCTAAAAGTTTTGCGATTGGTATTATTTACGCCTGAGATCCCCGGGAGTAACCCCAAATCGTCTTCGGAAAGCGGTAATAAAGTTTGTTGTGAGAGGATACCCTGCCATCGTGCAGATTTCTTTGATGGGCTTATTGGTATTTAAGATGAGTTCTCGGCTATATTGAAATTTTTGTTCCTGCATCCACTTTCCGATACTTGAGTTAAAATATTGTCGGAAACCTTTCTTGAGCTTGTACTCATTGAGTGCAACAAGTCTGGATAACTTTCTGACAGATGGAGGTTTGCTCGAAATATGGTTGAGTAAAATGTTTTTTGCCTCGTGAATACGATTGATTTCCCATGGAGTAAAGGATAACTTACTAATGTCTTTTCTATAGGCGTTTTCAAGCATGTGATATAATACTTCTCTAACTTTTAAATCAAAATAAAATTGTCTTGTTTTTTCATCATACGGACAACTTAGTATCTGGTTAATTAGTTCCTTGATGGTTACCGGTAACCAGAAAGGTTTTTCTGTAATAAAAGTTCCCCGGTCTGCATTTATGATTGATTTTAAGGCAGGAAAAAAGGGAATTAATTCTCCTAGTAAAATTGGAGAGTAGAAAATATCCATCATACGAAATTCCTTCCCTTCTTTGAAAAAAGAACTACATTCAGACGGTTTTGTATAATAGCAGTTATACTGCCCCTCACGCAAATGAGTTTCTCCGAGGCTAATTATCTTCTTTCTTGCATCATTTTTAAACATCAAGCTGCTATATAAACCTTCTGTATTAATCCATCCTTTTGCATAAAGTCGTTTAAGAAATTTCCCTAGAATAAGTCTTATGCTATATTCTTCCCCCCGAAGTTCTTGAAGTACTAGCTCTGAAAGATTAGATTTAGAAGTATAATATGCTGCTCCAACTATTACTGGCCCATTATAATTTCGGGGAAGGCTTTTAACAAATTCAAGCGGATTGCCACTTTCTGATGTAAGGTTAAATAAATTTGACATAGACAAGGAGATTAAGTGATCCTGGGTATGTAACCAAGTTACCTCTATGCTTTCTTTTTATAATTATTCAAATGACAAGCCTTCAATTTCATTAAATTATAGTCATTAAATTTAGATGTTTGCGATCTAATAGATTATTTTTCGTTTTCGTATGACCCAAAACTGATAAACTTTCTATAAAGCCCCAATCGTATTTCTATCATATTTTTTTTGAGACTATGTTAAGGTGCCCTTTTTAAACCCTCCCACTTTATTACCCAGGAGCCATCTTTAGGAAAGCCGGGTTCAGATACTCTTCCATCATTATCCCATCCTGCAACCATTAAAGCAATCGCATATAATAAGCTTCCGTTCGTAGGAAGATACGGGTATGGATTTCCTCCACCCACAAAACCATGAATATCGAATCCGTTTTTAGGAGAGCCGTGTAGTAACATATCAATTGCAGCTGCAGGTTCACCTAATCTGGCTGCGCTCATTGCAGCCATCGGAAAATCCCAACCCCAGCCGGTATCGAATCTCCATTCGGCTAACACTTTATGGAAAGTTTTTTTCATAATCACACTATCTATGCCATCACCTGGCAGCAATCCGTAAATACCTAATAATGCAGGATGTTCATAATTAAACTTATTCCACATACCCGATACATTTTTCCATTGCACATATAAGCTATCCTGTACCGGAATAGGCTCCAGGCTGGATATTATCTTTTCCCAAAAGGGATCATGTTTACCATTGGTGTTGTATATTAATTGTTGCGCTGTTTTTAATCCATAACGCCAGTAAGCCAACTCAAAAGCACCGCTGCTATCTTTATAATAATCATTATTTTCCGGAACAAATACTATAGGCGGTGCTAATTCATATTGTTTTTTTACGGAATCGTAAACTGCATACGATGCTAAAAAATCAGCAGAAGCGCTAATGATATCTGACCATTTATTGAGGGTGGCTTTTGTAGGGTGAGCCCGATAATCAAGATTGGCAAAGAATATGGGATGGGGCTGTTGCCAAATTAAAAATGCATGTATAGGATGCGGCCATTCATGTCCGTCAGGACCAGTACATTTAGGATACCTGGCGCCGGCGTAGCCTTGCAGTTTAGCCCGTTCTTTTGCTCCTGCAAGGTTTGTTTGATACACTTCCAGGCTTTTATTTAACAATGACCATCTGTTCCAAAGTGCAAAATGTGCACCATGCCATAGTATCATTTCGTAATGAAAACGCCCATACCAACTGTTGTTAACCAAACCCGTTTCTTGTGCTGGATACTGACCTGAAGTATTCAATTTAGTAAGATACTGAGATAGCACAACCCTACGTTCTAATTCTTTCCACCTGGGATCTTTACTACCAGAAAAATCCATAACTCCGCCACTTCTCCAAAACGTTGGCCAATATCGTTCAGATCGTTTTTTTACAGCCAAATAAGATGGAAGAATTGGAAGTGCCCCTACAGGAGCAAATTGAACTACATAATCCAGACTATTATTATCAGACCCTATAATATAATATCGATGTTGCTTCTCTCTCTTCATCTCAACATTGCCTGTCCAATTCACAACAACTTGATATTTCGTACTATCAAGCCTACGATCAAAAACGACCTGCCCCTTTTTATTACTAACCAGTTTCGTACTATGTAAATCAGGCTTGCCGTAATTAGATCCGTTACTAAAAACTTCAAGACTGGCATAAGGAAATTCAATAAATATACCCAATCTTTTTTCCTTTACAAGTGATGATTCTATTCTAAAAGCAATAATATCCTCATTGGGATCTCCTACCGTAGTTACAATTACAGGATTCCCGTCAATTTCAAAACGGCTTACCACGACCGATGTCCATAAATCAACATACTGGTCTGCCCGGAATAAATGTTTTTGTTGCAGTGGCTCACCATTTTCATCTTTATACCAAAGACCAATTCTGCCCAGGTTAAAACGATGCGGATTTCTTTGCAACCATTGGGTAAGCAAGGCCTGGTCAGAATTAGGTAAATCATATGGCACCATTCTACCATTGGTATTAATCATCGTCTTTTTAAAGTCAGTAGCAGACATTCCAACCGGAAGTCGTTCACTATGCCAACTCCAGTTTGACATAGTAGAGAATCGGCTATGTAGAGTTTGCATTCCCGTAATATCAAAACCATAAGCAAAGTCACCATTTCCTACCTGAGATGGACCTTGCTCATCAAGGTTATTTACATGGAAATTATGTCGTTGAACCAACACTTTCCGATCGATAGTTCCATTTTTAAGTTCCTGCCCGCTCACATATACACTACTTGTAAACAAAAAAAACAACATACATATTCTCTGCAATTTCATTCCATCCATCATAAATACAAATTTTAAAAGCAAAGCGTTCCATAACGGAACGCTTTGCCAGCCTATTAATTCCAATCAAAAGTTATTATTTTCTTGTCGAGCTTCCATTTAGCCGGAAATTGATTTTCTAACCAATCTAACGGTTCGGCAACGGGTAAATGACGGGATGCATCAGTAAATGATTGCTTAATAAAATCCTTTTGCTCAACACCTACAGCCTCCGGTTGTGCAGATATAAATAACGGTGTACTGCTTTGCGCAAGCAATTGCATCCATTGCTTATTTTTCTCCCATGGAACAGCAGTAGTTAATCCCACACAATCTCCGTCAGTTTCATAAAAAGTTCGATGCTGTAGCATTCTGAACCCCATTGTATTAACGCCCATTTCTTTAGTACGAATCCATTCCTTTCCGCTTGTATCATCACCCGTTCTATATATCTCAAAAACACCTGCAGACAAATGGCTGATAGTATTACAGCCAATAAGATACATATCAGGTGATGCTTTACGAATTGCTTGATACAAATTCAATAATATCTCTGCATTTGTTTTGGATCTATCATTAAACTGCCAACCAGACTGCGTAATCGACTGACTCATTTCTTTTCCCCATCGTCCGAAAATATCAAAAGTCGTATAATCGTGCTTTACCAGATCAAATCCCCAAACTTTATACAAACGGAAAAGTTGTTGTATATAATTAATGTTTTCATCAAGAGTAGGATCAAGGATTTCACCCCTGTCCTTAATAAATAGTTTGCTATTTGTACCAGATTTTGCCAACAACGGTCTTGTCCATAAACCGGGGCGCATACCCAACTGTCTGATATCTGCTACAAGTTTGGACATATCGCCAAACTTTTCATTTGTTTTACCAAAATCAGTTCCCAATTGCCAACCGTCATCAATAACAGAGAACGGTCTGTTTGAAGTATTTACAGCAAGGGGTGACAGTAATGCTGTATGTTCCAATATGAGCTTTGCTGAATTATTACCGTAAGCAAAATACCAGTCGTTGATGCCATAAACAGGTTGCTTAACCGTAAGAGGTTTATCACACATGAGTTTACAGAATCTTCGGGCTGTAGCGTATACCGTTTCATGGGCACGGCCGGTTGCGGTAACAATATCTACAGCATGTAGCGTTCGGTCACCCAGCAAAACTCCCATTCCACCATTCCTGGTATCAAGATGCAGGTGTAAATTGCCAGACTCCACCTGCCAGGCGCCAAATACATTGCATCCGGTTTTCACACCAAAACAGTTGGTTCCTTTACGACTGTACTCAATACAATACCAAGGCATTTTGCCAGTTGATGAAACGGATTGAAAACCAAGATCTGCATAAGATCTTTCCCATGTATCTCCAAGTATTTTTGCTTCTGCAGAAGTTGAAAAATTCCAGGAAATGCGAATTTCTTCAAGAGAAGATTTGGGAGCCTGAATAAATACCTCCATCACTTTCTTCGCTGCTTTCAATTCCACTACTATATCCTGATATATCCACCTTTGTGAGGATAATGATTGCATTGGAATGTATTCACTCCCCTGCAGGATACTTATGGAATCAGGAAGTTGGATTTTGGTACCTGTTTCTTCATTAGCTTTTGCATATTGCGAAAGCAAAAGGGCGCTTGTTGAGGTGCCCGTAAGCCGAATAAAATTTCGTCTGTTCATTAATAGCCGGTATTTTGTGTAAGTGATCCTTTACTCTTATCTATTTCCGCTCTGGGTATAGGCATCAGATAATTAGCATCAACAAAAATTCTGCTTGCAAGCGTTGTGATAGCATAAGTCTTTAAAGCTCCACTCTTTTTAATATCCATACTAAGCAATGGAGTAGCCTCAGTCTGTAAGGCTATTTTCCACCTGCGCACATCGAAAAAGCGCTGACCTTCAAAAGCAAATTCCACTCTGCGTTCATTTTGGAGACGGCTTCTCAGGGCATCTCCTGATTCGGTAACATCTGGCATTTCCACACCTGGTCTTGAACGTACCATGTTAATATATTCTCTTGCAGTTACTTCATCACCTAACTCTAATTTAGCTTCGGCATAGTTTAATAAAATTTCAGCATAACGGAAGAAAATCCAGGGATTGGTAGGTCTAACTGTAGAGCCGGAAGGAGGAATATTCTCATTCATGAATTTTTTCATGTAATAAGAAGTAAGTGAAGCGTTCCACCCTGCAGTTGCAGCTTCTGGAGAATCTTTACCACCTTCAAAAGTTTCTGTTTCACGCCCTGCCCAAACCGAACCATCGTGCAATATGGATGCATCAAAACGAGGATCACGTCCGGCGTATGGATTATTAGGATCATATCCGGAAGCTGCATTAAGGGTTAGCGAACCGTCTACAGCTACATTATAAGGCAGCAAACCGGTTGCTTTCATCTCGTAAGCGTTAACTAAATTTTGTGTAGGATTGTTTGCGCCAAAACCATCAGAACCATTGCGTCCCTGCCACTGATTAAAGGATGTAGAATTTGCCTGACTAAAATAGCGGGCGAAAATTACCTCCGAAGTATTGCCAAGAAAAGTTAACTGATAATCGCCATTTAAAGAAAATCCAGCATTCAGTAAATCCTCCGCTGCATCTGCTGCAGCTTGCCATTTGGCAGTATTGTGGTCAGGATTATTTTGTATGCTGGCAGCATAAAGCAGCACACGGCTTTTTAGCGCCTTACAGGCATTGGCCGAAGCACGACCCATTTGAGCCGATGGTTGATTAGCTGGCAACAAGCCCGCCGCGTTATCCAATTCGCTTACTATAAAACTTACACATTCATCGTAAGATGCACGGCTTACAGTAAAATCGCCATTCAGTTCAAACACATTGGTAATAATAGGAATACCACCATAACGCCATATGAGATTAGCATAAATATATGCCCTCAGAAAACCCATTTCGCCCTTTACTTGCTTTTTGAAAGCGTCATCGCCCGGAGCGGCCTCAATCTTTTCAAAAAAAATATTGATATCTCTGATATAACTATAAGCGAAGTTGAAATAATTTATCTTGTTAGATATATTAGATACGTTATCGGCTGTTATTTCTCCATTTTGAGCCATACGCATATTAGCCCAGTTGTGAATGTTGTAAGTCTCATCACAAGCTGCTGACATAAGATCCTGTTGAAACTCATGTAATAAAGAACTATAAGAACCATTAACATACAATTGAATAAGAGAAGGATCATTCCAAACATTGGCTTCCGATAATCTGTCGAGCGGAGCCAGTTCAAGCTTATTACAGGACGTCCCCATAACAGCTATGTATACTATATAAAACAGTTTTTTCATTATTTAAGTAGTTTTAGAAAGTGATAGTTGCACCAAAATTTATAACTCTTTGTGGAGGATAATACCAATAGTCAGTAGTTTCAGGGTCGAAGCCAAGTTCCTTCATATGATCAGATAAAATCAACAAATTACTACCGCTTATGTATAAGCGCATCTTTTGCATTCCGGCCTTTTTAACAAGATTCTGAGGTAAGGTGTATCCTAGTTGAAGGTTTCTTAGTTTCAGGAAAGAAGCATTAAAAAGCCATTGAGTTGAACCAGCAGTATTATTATTAAAAACATCATATGAAGCCCGTGGTTGGGTAGCGTTAGTATTTTCAGGAGTCCACCGGCCATTAGCTCTCCAATCCAGAAAGTTGCCTAGAGAGTAACTCATTACCGGGAAATAATCTCCGAAATATGATTTAGCCTTAGCCTGTCCCTGAAGCAAAAATGAAAAATCAAATCCTTCGTACTGAAATGAAGCAGAGAATCCGTAAGTTATTTCCGGTGTAGAAGTCTGGTTAATTCTGATGCGATCAAGCGAGTTAAGTTCACTATCACCATTTACGTCCTCATACTTCAGATCGCCTGGTCTGGCATTAATAAAATGCGGGTACTTGTCAATGTCTGCCTGATCTTTAAACACACCAATTGCATTATAATATAACCCTGCTCCCATAGGACGTCCTGTAGCAAACTGGTAAGGCTCCGCAGCCGGCTGTTCATCACTGAAAACCACCTTATTTCTTACAAAAGCAAAATTCCCTGATAAATTATAGGTCAATCTGCCTTTTCTATCTGCATGATTAAGCACTAACTCAAATCCTTTGTTGTCAACTATTCCGATATTTTCATCAGGCAATGATAAACCTGTATATCCGGGAATAACAGCAGCCCTTTTTGTAAGAATATCTGAGCGCCTGGTTTTAAAATAATCGAAAGTAATGCCGAGCTTTCCGCTCCACAAATCTGCATCAAAACCTATATTAGTGGTTTTGGCTGTTTCCCAGGTAATTCTTGGGTTAGGCGCACCTGACTGAACCAAACCGCTTACATCATTATTGCCGATTACATAGCTGTTGCCGTAGCTGTAGGTTTGTAGATATTGGAAGGCATTAACCAAATCATTTCCCATTAGCCCATAAGACGCCCTTACCTTAAGCAGATTTACAAAACGGATATTATCAAAGAAATGCTCCTTGGAAATTACATATCCTACAGATGCACTTGGGAAATTACCCCAGCGATATTCTTTTGCAAAGTTGGGCGAACCATCCCGGCGAAAAGTGAATTCTGCCAGGTATTTTTCTGAATAATTATATGCAAGTCTCGCAAAGTAATTTTTGCGGGCTCCCTGTGATTCAGAGCCATTGTTGGACTGCTTAGTTTTATCAGTGCTACCCGCAAAGATTTGTGGTAGCGCAGTAGAAACATAATCACTTCTTGAAGCCGTTATATAATTACCACGGTTAGTTTGCTGTTCATAACCGGCCATAGCACTTATATTATGATTCCCAAACTTCCTGTCATAATTTAATCGGCTGGTTAAATACAATCTTGATGCAAATTCTGCCTGATCATTCAGATCCGGATAATTAGCACCTCGTCCTGCTCTTCCCCTTGTTAACTCGCCTGTGTTTGCATCTTTATAATATACATAGGTAGGCAACCTCCATGCTTTGGAAAAGGAATTTGTAGGATCATAGCTACCACTGCCATATAGAGAAAGCCCCTTAATATACGGAATCTTGATAGTGCCGAACAAAGTTGTTTGTAAAATATTTGTTCGGGATGTCTTATATCCATTAGCATCACTTACCCAATTTATAATATTATCATTATCTCTATTAGGTGTTAAATAATCCGTTCCAGGCCAATAAGGAATCCAATTGGGTTGATAAAGGAAAATATGACTATTCAATTCATTCGCACTTTGATATGGATAGTGACCATTATCAAAACGGGCGGCAAGATTCATACCTACTTTGATATTTTCAGACACCTGTACATCAATGTTGGAGCGAAGGTTATATTGTTTAAGTTCAGTCGATCCAAACTTATATTGCCCCTTCTGTCCGATCTCACCAAATGAAATAAAGTATTGAGTTTTACTTGTACCGCCAGACACCGAAACATCTGAACGATGTTGGGGAGTCCAATCTTTCACAATAAAATCATACCAGTTAAAATTTGCAAAACCCTCTTCTGTACCTGCTTTAAATTTTTCAAGATCACTTTCGGAATAACGTGCAGGACGTCCTTCTCCTCTTTCTATCTCATTAAATACATTAAAAAAGGTATAAGAATCTGCCATTTTGGGGTTTCGGGTTGCAGTGGTATATCCCTGATTGTAACTTAAGTTAACTGTTGGCGCATTATTCGCAGAACCTCGTTTAGTTGTAACCAAAATCACACCGTTTGCAGCTCTGGCTCCATAAATGGCTGCCGACGCATCTTTTAATACCGAAATGCTTTCAATATCATTCGGATTAAGCTGACCTATTCCCGAACGCTCTACCCCATCTATAATAACAAGTGGAGAAGAATTCCCTGTAGTACTTCGCCCCCTTATCAGGATATTAGGTTCATCTCTCCCGGGCTCACCCGAACGGTTATTAATAATAACACCGGGTAACTGACCAGCCAATGAATTAGCAATGTTGGTATTAGGATTTTTTACTACATCGCCTCCTTTTAGACTTGTTACAGCTCCAGTAAGTGTAAGTTTTTTCTGCTTACCATAACCAACTACTACAACTTCATTTAATGCAGCCATTTCAGGCTCAAGTTGAATAATAAGGTTTGCCTGATTTCCAACCAATAGCCTTTTAACCTGGAAGCCAATACTTGAAATCTCAATGGTAACAGAGTCTGTATCTTTTGGAAGACTTAAAGTAAATAAACCATTTTTGTTGGAAACACTTCCTGTTTTGGTATTTTGAATAATTATAGATGCATTATCTACAGGATTATTTTTTGCGTCAATGATTTTCCCGCTGACAACCTGTTGTGCATTTACATTCAGGCAAAAAAGAAACATGAGGAGAAACAGCATAATTAAGTGCGGTTTCAAAATCAATTGTACCCATCTTTTGGGTAGGCGTTGAGTCTTTACATTCATTGCAGTAATTTTGTTTTAGCTGGGAAAGTACAGTACTTCTGAATATTATATAGAGCAAGTATATATTTAAGCTATTTGAGTTAATACCTGGCTTTTAAAAATTGATAACCTCAAACAAGGACATTAAAACTTTGCAAACATCAACTTAAATAATCCAGTTATAAGATCAAAACAACCAGGTGTTAACACGAACCTTTTAGCGGTTGTTGATTCTGTATATTTGTAGTTTTTATTATATACACAGTATAAATATCGAAATAATTTTTTCATGCAATTGTCTTTTGGCTTATTTCTTAAAAGTAGGTTACTACAGTTATTTGTGGTAGTTTGGACATTGCAAACCGTTAAGGCACAAGACAGTGCGATTAAGCCTTTTAATAAATTAAGTATTACAGACGGACTTCCTCAATCGTTTATCAGTGGAATGGCTCAGGATAGCGTAGGCTTTGTTTGGGTTGGGACAAGAGATGGATTAGCAAGATATGACGGAAAGAAATTTAAGCTCTTTATGCACAAGCAAGGAGATACGGCAACGTTATCCAATAATATTATAGAAAGTCTATTTCTGGATAGTCGTGATCATCTTTGGATATTATATGAAACAGGAGAAATTGACATATTAAACACCCGGACTGAACATTTGTTTCATCTCTCAAAAGACCCTGTATTAGGCATAATTACTGGAATGATAAAGCCTGGAAAGTCAATAGCGGAGGACAAATCAGGTAATTTTTGGTTAATAACTACCAATGGTGGTGTATTTGTTTATAATCCAAGAAAAATCTCACTGCGTTTTTTTAGTGAACAAAAACTCGGGCTGTCACAAAATAGCATTACTGGAATATTCCCGCATGAAGGCAGTATAGGTTTAGTAACTGACAAAGCGCTTTTTTTTATAAATGACAAACAGGAAATTATTCAAACATTACCCTACACATTTAACAATCCTCATTTGTATGATTCTACCCGTCCATGGAAGGACACTTATACGATCACTACAAAAAATGGCAGTATATTAATAAGAGATTTACACAGGCTAATTCTTTATGATAATCAGGCAAAGCAATTTAAAGAAATATTGCCACCCTCAAAATATAAAGAGGAGGATTACCACATTGCAAAAGACGAACAAGGGCAAGTAATCGTAATATTCCCCCAATATATTTACACACTTTCAAATGATTATAAATTAATTCCCTGGAGAATGCTATCTCGGGAAAACAACTCCTCCGCTATTTCCCTATTTGTAGATCGGTCAGGTATTTTGTGGCTTGGAGGTAATGGCTCAGGAATACAACTGATTAATCTTCGATCATCCGGACTCACTGGTATATCGTATACAAAAAGCTATCATGAAGATCTCCTGAAAAAATATCTGCATGTGCCTGATGCAGATATCAGGAAAAGCTTTCTTGATGGAATGTATCCTTATTATTTTCGTTCTCTTAAAAGCTCTGATGGTAAGATCTGGATCTCAAAAAGCACCAGAGAAACTACAGAAAAGTTATCTCTTCTGTATTACAAAGACGCACATCTGGTATATCCGCCATGGCACTACAGTGAAAGTTTTGAAAATCTCCCGGTGGAAATAAACGCTCTGGCAGAAAGTGCATCTGGAAAATTATGGGGAATGGATTTTTTTTTACATCCTGTTCTATTTAACACAGTGTCATGGGAGGTAACCATTTATCCAGCCATTATTAAAATCAATCATCAATATAATACAACTAGTGTAAGCAGCTTACTCATTGACGGTGAAGATAATTTCTGGATAGGCACAGCATTCGATGGTCTTTTCTATTACAATCACACTCGCAAACAACTAAAGCATTTTACTGCTGCTGACTTACCCGGATCATTACCTTCTAACCAATTAATGAGCATGCTGCAGGATCCTGATAGCAGTAATATTCTATGGATTGGTTCACTTGGCGGTGGGTTAATTAGGTTTAATAAACAAACAGAGAAGTGTCAAACCTTCACCATAAATGATGGATTGCCTAACAATACTATTTATGCAGTTTTGGCAGATCAACAGGGAAATTTATGGTGCAGTACGAATAAAGGAATATTTTCCTTTGGACGAAAAAATTATGCGGTCAGGAGCTTTTCTTCGAGTGACGGTTTACCCTGTGATGAATTTAATCGCTACCACTATTTCCAATTTCCTGACGGGAGAATCAGCTTTGGAGGTATTGAGGGCTTTACGGTATTTTCGCCAGACCAAATTTCTAATGATTCTTTTCAACCAAATGTTGCGTTAACAGGCATCAGCATTAATAACAAAGCAAAAGACTTTGGTTTCGGGGAATCCCCTTTCTCTGCAGCCATTAATAGTCTGCAAGAAATTAGGCTTCCTTATGACCAAAATTTTTTAAGTTTTGAAATGGCTGCTCTTCAGTATAACAATACACAACGACAGCAGTATAGATACATGCTTGAAGGATTTGACAAACAATGGGTCTATGCAGGTACAAATAGTAATGCTACATATACTAATATTCCTCCTGGTAATTATCAATTAAAAATAAACGCAACCAACACTGCTGGTACATGGAGTAATCATTTTAAAAATCTTAAGATAGAAATACAACCTCCTTTCTGGAAAACAAACTGGTTTATAATAACAGCCATTGCTCTGTTAACAGGTATTATCTATTTAGCAGTTCTTTTAAGAATAAAATATGTAAGAAAAGAAGAGCAGCAATTTGCAAACTTTGAAAAACAGGCTACAACGTTAAAAGAACAGGCGTTGCGTGCTCAGATGAACCCTCATTTTATTTTCAACTGTTTGAACTCGATAAAATCTCTGATTCAAGAGGATAGGAAAAAAGAGGCAATCATATATCTTACCACATTTTCCCGGCTAATACGGAATCAACTTAACAATGCACAAGAACTAATCAGCCTTCATTCTGAATTAGAAACCTGCAAACTATATACACAATTGGAAGCGCTTCGCTTTGGGGAGGCAATAACCTGCAATTTTGAAGTTAATAGTAATATTGATCTTTTTTCAGTACAGGTACCACCACTAATTCTCCAACCTTTTATAGAAAATGCCATATGGCATGGAATACTTCCCAATAACGGCGGTTGCGTAACAGTTACCATCTCACAACAGAGTAATCAAATCAATTGCGTAATTGATGATGATGGTATAGGAAGGAAAAGGTCATTAAAAAGTAAATCTAAAGAAATGTCCTCTCATGAAAGTAAAGGGATGCAGCTTGTACAAAATCGTCTAAACCTATATAATGCCGTTAGTCGATATGGTAGTTCAATTGATGTAATTGATAAAACTGACGAAGAGGGAAATGCTACAGGTACCCAAATAATATTAACATTTAAACAAGAGCAATGATCAAAGCCCTTATCATTGATGATGAACTTCCATGCATTAAATCACTGCAAAATGATCTTAGCATTTTTTGTTCACAGGTAACTGTTATTGACACCTGCAGGTCTGCAAAAGATGGTATATTATCTATTAAACGAAATACTCCTGACCTTGTCTTTCTGGATGTAGAAATGCCGTGGATGAATGGTTTCGAAATGCTTGAACTGCTTTCCGATATCAATTTCCATATTATTTTCACAACTGCGTATGACCAGTTTGCTGCAAAAGCATTTAGAGTGAGTGCTATTGATTATTTGTTAAAGCCTATTGATGAAAAAGAATTACAGGAAGCAGTTGAAAAAGTAGAGAAAGCTATTAAAGAAAACCATGACAATGCACGCATCAATAATCTGTTGAACAATTCCAAATCTCCTGTTACTGAGCAAAAAATAGCTATCCCCTATAGAGAGGGATTTGACTTCATCAAAGTAACCGATATAATATATTGTAAAGCAAGTGGGGCATATACTGAAATAATTCTGGGAAATGGAAAAACAATCCTATTATCCCGATCACTCGGCGAAACCGAAGAACTGTTACCAACAGAACTCTTCGATCGGATACACCATTCATACATGGTAAACATACAGCATATTAAACAACTAATGAAGAGCAGTGGCACATTTGTAGTTATGAACAATGGAGATGAATTAAGCGTATCCAAGTCAAGAAAAGAGCAATTAATGGTTAGACTCGGTATTAAATAATGGAGAATCGCAAAAATAAATACGTTTTTTTCCAGGTCTATATTATCCAATTGTACACATATTAAAATTAGAAGTTTGAGAATGTTAAGCACTTAATATATTACGTCATTTTTATCTACAAGTGGTATCTTGAAATTTATGGATCTAATAAAATTATTAAGCATTGAAAAAAAGTATTGTCTTTAATAAAAAAATATTTAAGAAAATAAAATTACTACGATTAACTAAAACTAATATAATTTCTATACTAGGTATATTATTATTGTCTTTTACGTATGAAAAACTCAAAGCGCAAAATCAAACAGACTATAACATTATTCCTTATCCAGCCAAATTGCATCCCAAGCCCGGCAATTTCATCATTGATACCGAGACGACCATTATTGCAGCTGCTGACAGGTTTAGTAATGAAGTAAGACTTTTGCAAAACTATTTAGGTGTAAAAAATTTGAATACAAAAAAGAATGGCACAGGTAATTCCATTGTATTAAAGTATGATACAACTCTTACAACAGAATCCTATACTATCAACATAGATAAAACGAAAATCACTCTTGCAGCAGGGGATAACGCCGGAATGTTTTATGCAACAGAAACCTTGCGCCAGCTATTGGTTACTACTAATAAAACAGCAAAAGAAAATAATTTAATAATACCATGTGTACAGATTGCTGACAACCCTGCTTTTCCCTGGCGCGGTATGATGTTGGATGTATCAAGGCATTTCTTTTCAATATCTTATTTGAAAAAATTTGCTGATATAATGGCAAGGTACAAATTAAATAAGTTACATCTTCATTTAACTGATGATCAGGGATGGCGTATTGAAATAAAGAAGTATCCGCGATTGGCTTTGGAAGGAGCATGGCGTACTTTCAATAATCAGGATAGTGCCTGTATAGAAAAAGCTGTTGCAACAGGAAATACTGATTTTGAATTAGAGAAACAGCATATAAGGGAAAATAACAAAAAAATATTGTATGGCGGCTTTTATACGCAGGAAGAAATGCGTGATTTTATTAGTTATGCAGCAAGTCGTCATATAGAAATAATACCGGAAATTGATATGCCTGGTCACATGATGGCCGCAACTAAAATATATCCGGAACTTACATGCGACACGCTCATCGGCAGCACTGTTGGTGTTTTTTCTAACCCAATATGTCCTTGCAAGCAGGAAGTACTTGAATTTGCACAAAACGTTTTTACCGAAATTACCGAGCTGTTTCCTTCTCGTTATATACACCTTGGAGGAGATGAAGTAAACAAAAAAAACTGGCAGGAATCATCCGTTGTACAAAATTTTATGAAGCAAAAAGGGTTTATAAAAGTAGAACAAGTACAAAGCTACTTTAATAATTATATGCAGGATTTTTTTGCGTCAAAAGGGAAAGTCTTATTAGGATGGGATGAAATCATAGAAGGTGGTGTGGACTCGTCTGCTGCTATAATGTACTGGCGAGGTTGGGTTCCTGAAATGCCGTCTCTTGCTGCAAAGAGACACCATAAAATAATTATGTCACCAAGTGGTCCATTATATTTTGACGCCATTCCGGATGCATTAACGCTACCCGCGGTATACCATTATAATCCTTTTGATAAAGTGTTATACAACTTTAAGAAAACCGATAAACAACTTATATTAGGAGTGCAGGCTAACGTATGGACAGAAATGATTCCTTCCGAAAAAAGGCTCGACTATATGATTATGCCCCGGATGACAGCTTTGTCTGAAATTGGCTGGACGTACAGGTATAATTATACCTCTTATTTAAAAAGATTGGATACGCAATACCGACAATGGGATGAACAAAATATAAATTATCGCCTGCCTGATCTTACAGGATTGGTTGAAAATTATGCCATAATAGGTAAAACGGTTTTTTTTACATCTGCCCCTGATCCTTATTTTAAAATACATTATACAATAGATAGTACTTCGCCCAATATGACGTCCCCAATAATGGACAGTCCCCTTTCTTTAAATAAAGCCACAATGATGAAGATAGCACTTTTTAGCCCCGGGGGGCGCAGGGGTGATACTTATACACTTCATTTTAATGAGCAGCAGTATGCAATACCAGAGACTGTAACCAAACTTAAGGATGGGCTTAATGCCACCTTGCATATAGGCTATTTTACGCTTACAACCAATATTAAAAAACAAGTTGATAGCGTATTTATAGCTAAAGAAATTACAGTTCCACCGCCAATTAAAGTACCGGCTTTTGGATTAAAATTCAAGGGTTACATACAAGTACCCAATACAGGTGTTTATACTTTTTATCTTACCTGCAATGATGGAGCTGTATTGTACATTGGCAACCAGCAGATCATTAATAATGACGGATTACATCCAGACAGATCCAAGGGTGCCCAAATTGGTCTAGAAAAAGGATTACATGCTATTGCGCTTGATTTTATGGACTATGGTGGCGGCTATGTTTTAGACCTTAAATACAGTTTTAATGGAAGTACACCCAAGCCCATTCCGGCCTCATGGCTCAAATCCGGAGAATAATATACAGCAGAAGATAGACCAATAAATACAACAAGTACTTGCTAGCATTTGTTGACGAGATATTATAATAATACTATTATTATTTGTTTAACTCAACCCATTACTATCTGGTGCTGAAAACAACTTTACCTTCCTTCTCTAACTTAGCTTCACGATGCCATTCTGTGTATTTGTATGTTTTATTAGAATAAGAAATACCTGAGGCAGTAGTATCTTGTTTCAAAAGAACTGTATCGCGGTCTAAAACTACTACAACTATATTCTGCACATTGTCAAAACTCAGGTGAATTTTATTTCCATCTGTTCCTTGGAGAGTTGTGTCTACTATATTGTCAAAACTATTTGAATTATTTTGCCCGTCCCCTTTTAACCGAAGTTCTTGTTCGCCTTGTTCTTTTTTGTACGCAGTACAACTCCATAAAGAAAACATAAATGTGATTAATATAAACCATCCTGTACTTCGTTTCATTTTGTTTATTTCAAATTATTGTAAAATTCGGGCAAATAACAGATAACTGGTTATTAGCAGCTATATTTTTTTGCATAACTCAAGAATACTATGAAATAAGAGTTTCCCTTTATAAATACGTCTTAAATATTATTGACAGCTCTATCAAAAATGTTGCAGGTCCTTTTCATAATGTGTCAATTCTTGGGTTATTGAAGGATGCAACAAAATTTACAGCATTTTCAACAATGGATATAATCGCAATAATATCCAGACGGTAGTTTTGATGCTGCTTAAAACAACCGCTATATGTCTCACCGTCATACACAAATTATACTGGCAGATATATTCTTATTAACTGCGTTACCAGTGCTGTCAGTTATTGCAGAACACCAGTTTCATCATACTGATGTTAATACTATTCTTGTAGGAAGATGGTTCATTTTCTGGACGGTAGGAATTCGGCTGTTGGTTGCCGGATTTACACAGGTGATAACCGCTCACAGGCAAGGCAACACTATTTTGTTACGGGGTGATCCTAACGGAGATACTCGTAAAATAATTGGATTAGTAAAAATACTACTTGCCGGACTTGGCTTCTTGTGTATGATTAATAACGAATGGTCGTTGCTTGCTGCTATTACAGTAGGGCTTTATATAGGTCTGGCCGGGTTCCAACATGATTTTAAAAAACCAATTACATGGGAAGACTGGATATATATGATCTACGATCTACTTGTATTCTTAATGATTACGTGTTGCCTGGTATTTTAAAATATTCAATATGACATCCTATAAAAGTGCTGAAAGCCGATTTCACCATATGGGTATTCCTACAACCCAGGTAATGCCTGGAGAGCGATACAGTGCTGCATTTAAAATGTATACATCTGATAGTCCCGGCCAGTTCAGGATACAGTTTCACCGTTTTGAAGAAGACTCTCCCCTTCATCCTATCATCCAGAAATTACCCCATGTAGCTTTTCAGGTAGATAACCTTTTAACTGCAATTGCTAATAAAAAGATATTACTTGGTCCGTATGAACCTATTGCAGGCTATAAGGTAGCTATTATAGATGATGCGGGCGTACCTGTTGAACTAATACAAACCGACCTGACAGCAGAAGCATTATGGAGAAAATCCAGCTCACAAGAAGATCTTGATACAAGCGGATTATCTATTTGAACAATTTTCAACATGGCTCAGCATCTCCCACTCCAAGTAAAATACATCAGGCAAAAAGCACATATATGTTGAGTATAACATCTAATTTTTGGAGTATTTGCCTTGTAGTGCTTAATATTTTTAAAAAAATTAAAACGAAGCAAACAAAACCCCAATTGATGAAATAACTGTTATGGTTATTATTTTATTTACACCATGCCCTTGATTTTCTTTCCATCATGAAAGGAGATATAAACCAAGAATGGATATTTGAAATTATTGCTGACACTATTTTTATGTAGGATTTTCATTACTATTTTTCGATATTATTATTTGTATCAAATATTATATGCTACTATGGGTAAACAGCTCTTATCACTGGTTATGGGTTTTCTGGTTTTAAATTTTTCGCAGGCGCAGGTAAACAAATTAACCTACACCTATACCATAAAGAATGCAGATACACTACAATTGGATATGTATGCCAACGCAGAAAATGGAAATGTTAAAAGCCCATGCCTATTATTTCTTTTCGGTGGCGCGTTTGTTGGCGGACAAAGAAACGACAGCAATTATCATCAATATTTCTATGTACTTGCCCACCATGGCATTAAGGTGATTGCAATAGATTATCGTTTGGGGTTAAAGGGGGTAACTAATCTATCAGTATTTAACACTACTCCTTTAAAACATGCCATTAATATGGCGGTTGACGACCTATTTGATGCTACAAACTGGATATTAAAACATAGTGATAGTGTAGGGATAGATACTTCTAAAATTATATTATCCGGATCAAGCTCGGGCGCCATTACTGTATTACAATCTGAATACATGAAAATAAATGAACAGCAGGAGAGCAAAAAGCTCCCTCCGCAGTTTCAATATGCAGGTGTAATCGCGTTTTCAGGAGCTATACTCAGTTATAAAGGGAAGCCTGCTTATAAAGTAAAGCCTGCCCCCACGCTTTTTTTTCATGGTACCGCCGACAAAATAGTACCGTATAAAAGCATTCGTTTGTTCAATAAAGGAATGTTTGGTTCGTCCAGCATAGCAGATACATATAAAAAGGAGAACTATTCTTATTATATATACAGAGCAGAAGGATTAGGGCATGAAGTTTCTGTAATTCCAATGATTACACAAATTCCATTGATATTAAATTTTATTGATCACTACATTGTAAAAAAACAGCCTTTACAGACCGATATGCTAGTGAATGATCCAAATGAAAAACCTATGCTTACTATTTCTGCCAATGTCTTATTTAAAAAACTGGCAGGTAAATAAACAATGAAATAATATTTACAGTTTTTGCAACACAAGATATATGCGGCGGGTATGGAACAAGCTATTTTTGCAATATCAACAGGAGCTTTTAATGTCATTATAAACAGATTAATTCCGGTTTATCCGAGAGTCAATCATGGGATTACAATACACCTCTATTTTTATGTAAGCAGTTGGTTTTGGTTAGCCCGGGTCTCTACCCGGGCTTTTTATTGCATTAAGTAGAGAGTATTTAATTAACTGAACATCTTACTTTTTTGAATACCATTACATTGGTATAGCCTGGCATCGAAAAATATTTGCTTCAATTTCAATAGTGATTGCAACGGTTGGTATACTATTAATCTTTACTCAAATGTAATTTTGTATCATTAACCGGAGCTGGTTACCAGCTTTAAAAATCCAAACCGTTTCAACGTATCATCCCACCAGGATGCCACACACATCCTCAACTTCCTACCCGGCTTTTGCCGGGATTGTCTTTTCATGAGAAGAAGAGTGGCCTGACCGCCTTTATCCAGTGCCATTCGTATACTACACGTAAGACTCTATTTGTGCGATGAATGGAATACCGATGAAATGGATATGACAAAAATTTATGGAGGGTAACCATGTTATTCAATATCATTCCGTGTGCTATAAGCTGTTGAAGATAATATTTGTCCTAATCAGGCACTAACATAAGGCATGAGTAAATTAGTCAAACCCTCCTTTCAATATATTTTTCTACAATGCACTACCACATTGTACCAGAGTGATTGCGGGAAAATATATATTAATGTTAAGTTAGTTGTGAAAAGTCAGACGATAAAAGTTATAATCTCACGCCTACCCGCTATGTAAGATATAGAGCTATTAACATCAACAGTACCTTGGATTTAAGCAGCAATCAATAAATAAGTCAAAAAACCGGCTCCTTTCGAAGCCGGCTGACCCTATTCCTATCATTCTTAATGAATCTCTTACAAACTCTTGGGGAAGAGTACTGACTCGTCTTTTGTTATTTGAAGTACAATAATTTTACAATTTTTAACCATTTCGGCAAAGTAATTATCAACATCAGGAAATTGCCTTCCATATAACAACATCAGTATCATTTACCTCGTTGTCCTCAAAGAATATGACTTTGATTATGGTATAACCCGGATGATTTTTCTCAATGACCTTCAACACTGTTTCAGACAAATCTGAAACCTGTTTATCCGTACTTGTACCAATCAAATAAAATCATTTAACGGAATTTCCAGCTTGCACCAATATTAACGCTAAGTGTTTGAATATTGTTGAGGTTGTAAACACTTGCCTTATTGGTGGCATACAGGTACTGGGCAGACGCATTCAGGCTCCATTTACTACCAGGTATAAAACTTATTTTTGCACCAACTTCAGGAATAACAGTAAAGCCCCAGTCTGTTGTCCTATCTTCGTATATATTGTAATACTGGCTTTGTTCACCATACAAAGCTCCTGCGCCTACTTTGATATATGGGGATACAAATTTTCCGGCATTAATATATTGGGTAGCAGTTGCCATAATAGGCAATGCAAAAATATAGGTATACATATCGGTGGTAATAGCGCCGGTTTTTGTATGGTAAGTTTGCCTTTCATAATAAGTGTTATAGTTATTCCATCCTATTGCGCCACCCACTGCAAAATTTTTGCAGATAAAAGTGTTGTATCCTATGCTGCCACCGGCCGCATTAAACCCTGTAGCAAAACTGTTGTTCAACGGGGCACCAAGGTTCCAGTTAAGGTATACTTCTGAGTGTCCCTTTTGCTGACCATAGCACACCATGCCTGAAAAAAGTATTAATGAGAATGTTATTATCTTTTTCATAAAAATGATATGTTGTTGTTGATTGTATTATTGTGTACTTTGATGTAAGTAAGGAGACTGTAAAAATGCCTGGTCAACAGTTTTAATACACTGGTCGAGTACAAATGACTTAGAATTTCCAATTTGTCCGCTTCCAATGCCAGTCCATATAATATTTAACTTCTGGTTGGCCACAGCATCTTTCAGATTAGCCATTTCCACAATAAGACTACCTGTTTTTATGGAGTAGCTATACCAATAAGAATTCCAATAAGGATAACCATAAAAATCACCCCAGTAATATGGATCACCATAGCCAGGAAAACCCCACCAGTATCCGGGCGTAACATTAAAAATAGTTCTGTTGCGTATGCCAATTAATTGAATTCCTAAATCTGCGCCGCCTTTATCTCCTGGCATTACCTGTGTATATCCAACGGCTTTCATTTGTTTAGCAACTTCATTAATAATAGTTTGAGCATCCGCATCATACCAAACAGAATCTTTTGGATTTTCGGTAGCCACAGTTATCGTATCACGTATGGCAAATGTTTTAAACGTTGTGAAATGTACAGATGTATCGTATTTTGTTTCTACTACAAAATCACTGGAAAGATTGTCTACCGGAGGTAATTTTTTGCACGATGCAAACGCGGCGAACACAAGTAGTAATGAACTTAAATAGCCACGATTCAACTTTTTCATGTTTACTTAATTATTTTAATGAGGGAAAATGTGTCTGCTTCTTATTTACGAAGCCTTACGATTATTCATTGCGCAATAAAATATCGAGATGCAAAATTGAGAACAAGCCGTTTGGAAGGATATACGTTTTGTGGCGGAAACTATAAAATTTGTTGCTCGGCTATTACATATGTTGCGGGGCTGTAACATATGTTGCAGAAAAAGCGCCCACTAGCGGATCGGGGGAAGAAAGAAATAATAACATTGGCAAAATTACAGCATGGGTTTAACTAGGTCAATAGCTAAAACAGGCTATTGTCTATAAAATATATAAAGCATGTCACCTGATATTATATCTTTTCAGCAATATCCCACCAGTAACCAAAAGGGTCTTTAAGTCGTGCTTTTAAATCACCCCAGAATTGTATTTCAGGTTCAATTAAAATTATGGCGCCAGCATCTCGCATTTCCGTTGTCATTTTTTTTACATCATCTGTGTATAAATAAAAAATGAATGAAGGTACCTGGTTTGTATTAACCGGGGAAAGACGTGTAGAATTCTCCTCCGCTTTATTTACTATAAAATTTGAACCACGGTATCGTATGCGTGCAAAAAGCAGTTCACCATTATCATCCTCCAGTTCAAAAATTGATACCATTTTCATAACCTCTGTATAAAAAGATACAGCTTTGCAAACATCTTCCACGTAAATAGAAGTTGTAAGCCAGTTTAGTCCAGGCCAAGGATGAGGTCGTTGCTCAACATTATCAAACCAGTTTATGTTCTTCATCATTCATATTAATTTAATAACCAATAAAAAGTAATTTAAACAATAATACCCACTTGACACCTATTTGGAACAATAGTTATAATAATTGCGACAAGAATAGTTAAATACCCATTAAACACAGGTAGCGAAATAAAATGGACGCCACTATTATAGTGACGTCCTGGTCAAGGGATAAACGGATTACCTAAACCGTCCCGAATCAAATAATTATAGTAGCATTATTTCATCTCCCATTCTCCCATATCGATCCAATTTATGCGGCGGCCTGAGTGGGAGGTAATATAGGCGCATCTGTTGCAGAATTTTGCTGCTGCACCTGGGGAGGATCATTTTCTTTTGTTTTAAGCACAAGATATGTTGCACTGCTAATACCGGTAAGTGCAAGAAGGGTATCACTTAGCTCGGGTAAAGCTGACACTGCATCAGCACCAGCCAATTTGTATAAGTATACAATGATTGCTATCATAGTCCATGCAAAGTTTTGAAACCGATGCAGACTTATTCCATTATCATCCGAAAGAATGTCTATGAAAAAGCCCTTCGATGGCCTGTTCTGATGGCGAGGACGGTTATCATTGATCTCATTTTTATCGATAACAGAAGATGCTACAGTGGTACCGGCAAAGATTCCCATTAACACTAATGCCGTCTTATTGATAGAATCAAGATTGAGATCACCTTTGCAAAGTGATAAATAAATATAAGCAGATGCAATAATTACTGTCCAGATACCAAACTGTACTTTCGTAAGACTAAATGGAGCATTTGTATGAGAGAGTTTCCATTTTTTATTTTGCTGCAATTGTTGCGCATTTGAATCGAAAGCATCCTGGTCACTAATCTCCTCACGAAGCAGGTTGCTGTAAACAGCAAGAATAAAAAATACAAAGCTGATCAGCGCAATTGAAGCATACATAATTATATGCCTGGCATCGGTAAGCGCTGGGTTGAACAATAAAGATGTCATGATATAAATATTTAAAAATTAAAAAATATGTTTTAAATTTTGATAAAGGAAGCAATTGTGCCGAGGATTGTATTGATGATGGCATTCTTAAATTCATCTATACGTATTTCGGTTATGCCGGCTTGTTTGAGCGCTGCTAGTTCTTCAAAAGCAGATTCTTCCTGCAAAAGGAATTCCAGGTCTTCCTTGGTAAGCGCACCATTTTCTGCTTCCTGCGCCCAGTGCAGCAGGTTCACTTTCATATTGTTAAGTGCGGCCTGCCCTGCTGTTTTAGCTTCTGATAGATAATCCTGCAGGGATTGCTTGGCTACACCTTCCACCCCTGATTTTAAGTCTTCGTATATCTGGTCAAAATTGATAATCATTGTTGAATATTTAAATTTTTAAAAGATGTTTGATTAATTAGTTACCTGCTGTGGTTTAATTTTTCCACTTTCCAGTTGAGATATCTGATCGAAAGAGGCCCCTATAACAATCTGTGATTCTTTTACAAATACATCGTCAAGTTTGCCGTCCTTTTTCCAACGGCTTACAAAACCTCCAAATAAATGGCCCGTGGAATCTTTAAGCAGAACCCACATTTTTTCCGAAATCATGTTTTTAGGGCGATTCTTTTCGTATTCATAGATTTTGTCAATTTCCGTTTGAACTCTTGCAACTTCATCAGCATGCAAAACGAAACTATCTGTAGCATGACTCATTACATTTAGCGCATCTACTTTAATTGCGGTAGTTTGCGAATACGCATATTGATCGAATTTGGAAATAGTGGAACAACCTATCAAAACCAGGAATATTCCAATAATAGTCAAAGATGTTTTTGTCATTTCATTCTTTTTATAGTTAAAAATTATATAGTTGCGTTACTCCAAAGCAATGCTTAGGAAAAAAAACTTTTTTTGTAAAAGATGGAAAAAAATAAAGCAATGAAAAATGAGAATGATTAAGAACCGAATAAGAAGGCCAGATTTTATTGCTTTCCGTTTCCTGTTTGAATAAGCAAATTTATTGCGACTTTCAAAATTGATCAATAGCTATAATAGGCTATTTAATATAATCATTTGCTTAAAACAAAAGAGCTCATTAACACAAAGCAGAGTACTCTAACTTAAATATCTCTAAATAAAAACAAAAAAATCTCTCTCAAATTTTATCAATGTCGATTTGTGTTTAACTCATCTGAATCCTAGACTATTACAGTAATAGCTGAGGATTTTGCCATAAAAAAGCACATCATAATATCAAAACTGACCATTTTAATTACTACTGAAAACAGAAAGCCCCATTTTATAACGATGTAGTCTATCTTCCAATCCATTATATCCACCATTAATGCGGCGAGTAATCAATTTAAAATTCTCAAGATTCATTCCTCCATCAATTGGCTGGTATATATTAATTTTATTGGCTATTGTACTGAGATTTGTTCTCCACCAAAACCAACCAGCACTTAGCGCCGCATACTTCAATTGATCAGGAGAGCACAGATGGATATTTTTTCCACCGAGTAAGGTGGGGTTGTTAACAAAGTCTGCTTGTAATGCAGCACTAAGTAGTTGATAATTATTTCTTCCTGTAATTTGTATTAACCCACGCCCTTTGAACTTTATACCATCACCAGGATACATATTGCCTAAGTCTTTTCGTCCTTCATATGCTTTGCCGCTAGCGAGTTCTTCCGTATAAAATAAACCACCACTTTCATGACTTACCTGTGCAAGAAAACAGAGTTGTTCTACCGGGGTATTAATGTTGTATTTTACAAACACCTCCTTAAAATAAGGTAGGAATATTTCAGCATTTGCGTTTGTAGTACAGGCTGCGACCTTTAATTGATTTATTGTCATAAAAAATCATTTAATTACAAATAATGGAATTGGTTTTCTGTAAAATCTGCTGTATCTCCATATAAGGCTTGTTGCTTACCTGAATATGTTTATGGAAAGGATGATCAAGTGACCATACCAAAAAGAGGCACATTCCCAGACAACCCGAAAAAAACGATAAATATATCCGCTTGAGTTTTAATGAAGCAACATGAAAGAAATATGAAAATACAATGAGTAAAACACTTCCATACTGAAGGATTTGCCAGACTATACCCGGTATCTGGGAACGATTATGGCTTAACCTACTTCGCCTCAACTCAGTTATCTGGCTTAAATCCTCATCCACTACTTTAAAAACATTCCGCTGCAATTCGTTTTTCGGATCAAGTGTCAACAACATCAAACGAATGCAGGGTATTGCGCTCGACTGATTATCAACACCCTCACTTTGCATATTCCACTCATCGTCTCTAACCCGCTGACAATAATTGTATAAGGCTTCATGAATTGGTTGGCGTATAGAATCAGGCATCGTAGAAATATGAGTAATAATATTATTCATCTTATCAGATTCAGCCTGTATCTCCTTTTCAAGATCTTCGTATGCTTCCCATGCTGCCACTATTACAAATGCAAGTATTAATGAATAGATAAGACTGATAGCACCAAACATTACACCCGCCACCTCATTATTTGGGAGTAGTTTCGTATGTCGATGCCATTCGTTAAAAATATATAACCCTAACAAAGAACATAAAATGACTACTGTTACAAATAGAAAACATAGTAACCACGATGGCATCAAATTGGTTATATCATTAAATGTTGCAAGTAGCATATAATATATTTTAGCTTCTGGTAAATACAACCAGACCGATTAAAAATGATAAAAGGGAAATAAGAAAACAAGTGAGAAATGGTTAGCTAAGTGTGATTAATTGCTCGTGTATCTCCTTGTCGGTAACACAAAATTAGAAAGGGGAGATGTGCATCGCAATAGCTAAAACATGCTATTCGGAATATTTATCATAGTAGGATATCTTGATAAAAAAATTATGGCTTGTACAGAAACCCTCTATTGTTATCTTCTGAGTAATGGGTGCATTCCAAATTTTGCACCAATATTCTCCTCCTCAATGTGTGGAGAGAGGATAAATGGGTGAGGGCAGACTCAATATATTATGATAGCTTATGCAACCATTTGATGCTACCACAGATATAATCAGATAAGATGATCATTATGCTGTCTGTATTTCCTGACAATAAAACAAAAAATTGTTGAACACCAATTAAGTTAATTGTTGAAATATAAATACACAAAAAAACACGAGAACAATAAATACTGTACTGTCGTATACTAACACTATGTACTCATTAAAAGTATCGGACTTCCGTGAAAAATTCTGTAATGCCATTAATCCGAAAAAGATAGCCGAAGTAATGGCAGCAAGTAAGCGCCAGTGTTCGTTAATCAGCGAAAGTATTCCCATACATCCCAACGCTATATTGGCAATCCCCAGTTCCCTTATCATCGCATAGTTTTCATTAATATTGATTCTGAATACTTTAATAGCAATATACTCAGGATCGGATACCCGCCAGATTCCCGCAATGAAAAGCCTTATACCCGATGCCCAAAACAAAAACCATTTACCGAACAAAATCCAATGCAGGGTTGTTTCTTCTAGCTTCATTTCTGCAACAACTGAGGCTAGCGGCAATATGCATAAAAATGAAATAGAAATTATTATATTCTGCATATTCTTTTGCTTTGCAATCGGACTGATGGGTATATTATCCTTGCTCTCAAGCTTCATAAAAATCAATTTTAGGGTGGATTAACTTATTTAAAATACAACAATGGCATTTCCTTTAGTAGCATAGTAACACTAAAATTACTATAGAGGTTGACCTCAGGCTTATATTACATGTTGCAGAAACTGTAATTATTGTTTCAATATTGAAAATCAATGGGTAGTTAAAAACAGCGCCGGAAAAACCGGCGCTTTGTGTTTTACACATGAACAATTGCCATGCGATTATCCCCCGTCCTAATATTGTTGACTTGTTTTGAAATACTATAGCGGCTTATTCTAAAAGCTGATACAAAAAAACAAAACATGCAATAAGAGAATTATACGGTTTGTTGCATATTTTATAATATATGGGGTATGAGGTGCTAATATAACCTCAACAAGGCTGCAAGTACAAGCTGAGTACTTATTTCGATTAAAAAAGGGGATGCTCAAATTCAAATCTCTGAAACAGGTTTTGTTTTGATTTTGTGGATATAGTCGCCCGGTGTAAGACCGTACAATTCCCGAAAGCATTTGGTAAAATAAGCGGCACTACCAAAGCCTGATTTATAAGCAGTTTCAGAACTGCTGAAACCTTGCTGTAAGAATAAAGTTGCTTTTTTCAAGCGATAGTTGCGTACCACCTCGGTAGTAGATAACCCAGTAAGGGCTTTTAATTTTCGGTGTAAGCTGCTTCGACTGATATTCATAATACCAGATAATTGATCTACTCCAAACAATGCATCATCCATATGCTCCTCGAGTAATGAATACAATTTTATTAGGAAAATATCTTCTACCACTAGCTCAGGTTCTTGCACCTGTTGACCAGAAGACAACAGTACGCCCTGAAGGAAGTGATCCCTTAGCCTTTGTTGCCTGGCAAGCAGGTTTTGTATACGCAATATTAATTCAGCAGGATGGAAAGGTTTGGTAAGATAGTCATCGGCTCCTATAGAAAGCCCTTCTATAAGATGCTCATGTGCCGTTTTTGCAGTAAGCAAAATTACAGGAATATGTGCTGTTCGGATATCTTCCTTGATTCTTGAAGTAAATTCAAAACCATCCATTATAGGCATCATTACATCGCTGATAATCAGATCGGGCATGGCCGAAAGTGTATATTCCAACCCTTCTGCTCCATTTAATACATGTATTACGTGATACCGCTCGTCTCTTAATATATCCATTACAAAAGCTGCCAGCTCTGTGTTATCTTCTACTAGTAATACATGAGTTGTATTGTCTGCAGTAGCAGCCTTTTCTTCAACCGGCAGATCAGAGTAAGCTTTAGATGCAGTTATCCCCCATTTAACGGGTTCTGCCTCTCGGTATGGCAACAACAATCCAAAACGAGTTCCGGAAGGAGCTGTTACCTGGCTCTGAACCTCTATCTCACCCTGCATCTGATTCACCAGTTCCTTAACCATTGCTAAACCAATACCGGTACCTTTATCAGTAGTTTCTTTCGCAAGCCCGGTAATGCTACCAGCTTGGTAAAAACGGTCAAAAATAAAAGGTAATTTTTCTTCAGCAATGCCTATACCAGTATCAGTAACCGCTAACTGTAGTTGATTGTTTTGTGCGGTAAGGAGCACCTCCACCCGTCCAGTTGCAGGTGTAAATTTTAGTGCATTTGAAACAAGGTTGTATACAATACGTTCTACTGCATCAGGATAAAACCAGCAATCGGTTAAACCCGATTGATCTGCAAAAAACAGATCAATCTGTTTTGATTCTGCATCGTTTTCAAAAGAATGAACCACTGCACCTACTACGTTTCCGGGACTACCCCTTTGTTCATGCAGCTTCATAGCTTTTGCTTCCAACTTTGACAGATCCATAAGCCGGTTAATCAATATGAGTAATTGTTTGGCATTACGTAAAATTATATCTGCCAGGCTATTTTGTCTGCCTGCGTCCACACTAGCAGTTTTTAATTGTTCTGCTGGGCCCAGTATCAGCGTAAGCGGCGTACGAAATTCATGGGTAATATTAGAAAAAAACCTGGATTTCATATCGCCCAGTTCTTTTAGTTGCTGGGTTTCTTTTTCCTTCAGCAGCATTTCTTTCTGCAACACCGCTCTAGTTACTTTAAACCGGATGAACGTCCATATCAACCCGGCAATGATAATACCGTAACATAGGTATGCCATCCAGGAAGCCCACCAGGGCGATTTTATCTTGATGCGAAGTGTTTTAATATAAGGACTCCATTTGCCTGTGGTATTACTTGCATTTACAAGTAAAGTGTAATTGCCTGGCGGAATTTTAGTATAATCTGCTTCACGGTCTTTACCCGCTATAACCCAGTCTTTATTGTAACCTTCCAACTTATACCTGTACAATAAGTCCTGCGGTTGGGTATATTCTAGTCCTGCAAAACTAAAACTAAGCGTATTTTTTTCATATGGCAAAACCAGTTGCTGTGTTGCATTTAGTGGAACAGCCAGGTAGTTATCCTTATCTGATATAGCTATTTCTTTATTGTTGATCTTTAAATTGGTGAGAGCAACAACAGGTTTATAATCATCGTCTTTCATAGAGAGTGGATCAAATTTGATCCAGCCTTCTGTACCGCCAAACACAAGGTGCCCATCGGGGAGCCTTAGATGGTGAAACCGGTTAAACTCCTCACCCGGTAATCCATGTTGGGTTCTGAATATACGCAGGTGCTTGGTGCGCGTTTCAAACTTGCAGATTCCCCGATTGGTACTAAACCATAAATTACCAACAGAGTCGTTTAGGATAGAATAAATAGTATTATCCGGCAGGTTTTCTGCTAGTGAAAACACCTCGCATTGCTGTTTGCTTTTGTCGAAGCGAATCAATCCCTGGTAACTACCTATCCACAAAATATTAGTGTTAGCAGGGTCAGGATGAATGCTTAATAGTTGGTTAGTAGGCAGTGAGCCACGTTTATGCTCCTCTTTGAACTGTTGTATTTGTTTACTGCTTAAATCAATTTGCAGCAATCCATCGTTTTCTGTGGTAATCCAGCAATATTTGCTATCGGCACATATATCCAACGGCAGAAATAATTCGCCAAAACGATCTCTTAACACATGTGGCTCAATAAACGGCTGCCACTTTGAAGATTCAAAATGATATACAAACATCCTGCCATTGAATCCAATAATTAATGGAGAGCCGTCCGCAACGGTGGTGATGCCTTTGATGCCAATTCCTTTTTCTGAATCACTATCGGTAATCGGCACACGAGGCAGTGATACGGGTTTCCTTTGATCCCAGTCGTAATAACATACATACTCTTTTAAAGCGAGGTACAAACGTTGTTTAGAATCGTAAGTACTTCTTAAATGATAGCTTCTTGAAGTAAACACCTGATCGCCGGGCGTCCAGTTAAATTGCTTTTTTAGATCAATACCAAATTCCTGCATCAGCATGTCGGTAGCAAAATCTTCTCTATATTGATAAGAACGAAAGAAAGGTGTTTCAATATCTATCTGTTGAATCCCTTGTGCGTTGGTTCCTAGCCAAATTACACCGGAATGATCTATTAAAAAAGATTTTACATCACCAAAAGAATGCGTAAGCGTATTTCCAACAGAAGCAATACCAGAAACATCGTTGTATGAATATACCTTCCCAAAAGTTTCCAGGTAATCATTTCCATCATTGCCAGAACGTATCCATCGAACACCCAGGTAACCAGCAGACGGGATAGGAATGTTCCTGAAAGTATGCGCAACAGGATTAAAAAAATAGAGCGAACTGCGATCGCCCCACATCAGTTCGCCATTCTTTCTTTCATGAAGGTTGATTGCCACTGCATCAGACTCCGCAAAATCACCATAATCCTGATGATATGGAATTGGCCAGTTAATAAATTTGTTTTGCTTCCTGTCGAATAAACTAATTGCCCGCTGGCTCACCAGCCAAACTTCACTCTTTGAAGTTTCCGTGATAGCTTTCACAGTATCGCCGGGCAGGCTTGAATTAGCACTTGTAAATTGTTGTAACTTTCCTGTACTCCTGTTCCATGTATTAACACCCTGACTTCTGATGATTCCCCAGAAAATTCCTTTGCTATCAATAAGCCACCCCCGGCGCACAAAACGCACACTGTTATCAGAGGGCAGGTTGCCTCTTAATAAATGTGTAATTTTTTCTGTAACCGGGTTGAACATATCAATATGGCCGGATTCGTGCTCAATCCATAACCGGTTAAGTGGATCTTTTTGCATCCAGATAATTACGTTAGAAGCAAGCGAGGAACTATCATAGGGCTGATGTTGAAAAATTCGATAATGTATACCATCAAAACGTGCCAGCCCGTTGCGAGTTCCTATCCAAACAAACGAACTATCATCCTGTACCAATCCTGATACAAAAGATTGTGGTAGTCCGTCTCTGGTGGTAATAGTACGTATAGATTGCGCAGGCAACTGAAAAGAGAATATTGTAAAGAAAAGCACATACAACAATAGCCGTCTTACAAAAGCCTCACCGGACAATTGTTGAGAAAATTTTGTCATGCTATAAATATATTATACTATATTTTTCTGTAGTGCTGTGGCTACCGCTTCGGAGGCACTATGCACTTGTAATTTGTGATAAATATTCTTAATATGATTATTAACCGTAAAAATGGAGATGTTGAGTTGTGCGGCTATCATTTTATGACTAAACCCTTTTACCATATGGGTGAGTATATCCATTTCTCTTTTGGAAAGATTATAGTCTTCATTATTTGAAGTACTTTTTTTAGAGCCGAAATGTTGCAATACACGACGGGCAATAGTGGGTGTCATAGGGGCACCCCCACTCACCACATCACGAATGGCTTCAGTAATTTTGTTATTAGGTGTTTTTTTGAGAATGTATCCATGCGCCCCTTCTTGCAGACATCTAAAAAGATTATCATCATCGTCAAAAACGGTTTGCATAATAATCAATACCTGAGGGTAATGCTGTTGTAACAATTTAACACCTTCAATACCGTTTACCCTTGGCATGTTAATATCCATAAGAACCACATCAGGCGCTTCAAGAATAAAATCTTCAACTATACCAGAACAGTCTTTGAAGTCGCCGATGCAAACCATATCCGTTTCCAGACTTATAACTAATTTAAGTGCTTCACGCCTTTCAGCATGATCGTCAAATACCGCAATTTTTATCATAATAATTCATTAATAATGCGAGCCACCTTTCTTCTGGCATAACAGCTCAAAAAAAGTCTACGAATATTTAAATAATAGGCCGCTGTTTACAAACTCAAATGTTATTGGAATAAATTGGTGACTATAGGTGAGGTACCAGATTGTGTAGTTAATGAACGCAAGTTAAATCAATTACAGCATTATTCAAGTATGTTGATAAAAGGATTATTGTCATAAGAATAAACACTTATATTTTAGTATGATTGGTGAACTTCATTTAACCTATAAAATAGTATGCAGGATTCAAGGCAAATCTCCCTGGAGATAATTTTCTTACCAGTTACAGTATCGTGTAGCCGAAAAACAACACTGCATGCAGTTTAGAATCGTTAGCTCATTAGGTCATAGGTAAACCAAAAAAGTATCACGCAACTTGATGTCTTGGCGATTTCTCCTTTTATATTTTCATATTACCAACCTTTATCTCTTTAATACCATCATTGTAAAGGTGCTACACTAAAGTTAAAACAAAGCAATATACAGATCAAATCACCTATTAATAAATAGTGGCTTACCGTTGTAACATTTCTTATTCGCATATCATTTTCCCATGCATAACCTGTATTACTGATTTCAAAAAATGGCTCATTTAAGCTATTGTCACTGGTTTTGTCTAAAGGTACTTTTGCAATGTAACCTATGGATGCGAATAACAGAATGCTGTAATTGATATAACTCTGCTACTACGCTACAACAGATCGCTCACAACTTGATATCACTTATACATCTGCAAAACTGAGCCACCTATGGATAGAAAGTATAAGGATGCTGCTGCATGCTAGGATATACTATTGTTCGAAAACAACAAAATATTTATGATAGAAAATATAAAATTTAAAATAATTAACGCGACATCAGAACTACCGAAGGATATAGTAGTGATAAATGCTTCAGTTAAATCTGATAATCCAAAAACGTTTTATTATGATCAGGATATTAGCATTGTTCCCTTCGTGTCAAACAATACTTTCCTTAAGTCGGGTAATGTTGATGAAATCATTATTCCTGATGTTAAAAGAGATGATAAAGGAAACAGTCTTCCTTATACTTTTATTATAGCAGAAGCACAAACACTCGCTCCAATAAAATCAGTAACGTTCAAGGCAGACCTGTCTGACTTGGCGGAGTTTACTATTAATGATTTAACCATAAATAAAATTGATGTAGTATTTGATTTTAATAAAAACATCACAGCACTACCAACTTCTGAACTGGCATCGGAATTTGCCGTTTTAGATTACACAAACGATGAAGCGACCAAGGAATATTTTGCTAAAACAAAAAATTACAAGGAGGTTACATTGGATGACTGGTACCTCATTCGCAGTTATTATAACGCATTGCCTTATGGCTGGGCTAATGGAGAAGATCTATATATATACCTCTATGATGGAAGTTTTAAGGACAACCTGGATACAGATATAGCCAAAGCAATTGGTACAATTAAAATAACCAACAATTGGTCGTTACCGCTGCCCTTGGATAAATCCGATGAATTTAAAGTAGAAATTCAATTACACGATGGCATTGTAAAAAAAATGTTTTTTGACAATGGAGTTTTTTATGATACTGAAGAAATAGAGACTGCCAGAGTGCGTCTCGCCGGTTCTTTTATTATTCCAGATCAAATTACTACTGAGCATAAAAAAAATGAAATAGTCACATTTCTCCCAGGTACCATTAATAGCATTCAGGCATTTGGAATTGCGGGGGATGCGCCAAAGGAAGGACGGCAAAATGATGGCGGCTTTCTTGGCCTGTTCGATACGCAAACCGTTGAACAAGTAGGCATCCTCGGAATGTGTTTTATCGGCATTGGTATAGGAATCGGCATTTTGGTGAGGCTCGGGCAATTTATTAATTGGTATAAAAAATACGGTAATCCGGCTATTTCCCAGCAAGAGAGATATGCCCAAACAGAAGCGCTGAAACAATACATAAAAGAACAAATGGTACAGCTTACATCTAATATCCATGAATCTGTTAAAGTTCCTATGCAAAGTGAAATACCGGTAGCGCAGCAGGTGTTTAAAACCTATCAGCTAGAACTCAAAACTTATCAGGCTAAAAATAACATTCGCCAAATGGCAGATGCGCAATCCTATGCTTTGGAATTGATAACAGATAAATATGTCAGTAAAGATTTGGAAATAGCTTCAGATAACCTGATAAGGGTCGGAGAAAAAATTGCGTGTGGCGATGTGAGTGATTTTGAAGGCTGGGTTAGCGAGTCATTGAGTATTCTTGATCACAATGTAGCTACAATTACAGCTGCATATGTTTTCATTGCAAGCGAACTCTATGCAAGTGAAGTAAAGGCTTACAAGAAGTTTATGAAGACATGCGATGATGCACGGATTATTTTAGAGAAAAATCAGAAAGAAGTGAAAGATATTAATTCCGGAGCGGATGAACGTGAAATTATTGAAGAGGAATAGAAAAGAAATATTGTTATATCAGTTTACACAATTACACATAGTCATTAAATATTTATTCAACATTAAATCAACAATCATGGCAAATTCAGCATGGAAGGTTACCAATGGCACAACAAAAAAGAATATTGTAGTCATTAACGCTTCTGTAGACTCAGACTCGCCAAAAGCGTTTTATTACGATCAGAAAATTACTTTGCTCTCTTTTGCTTCAGCTAAAGTTTTAGCACCGGGCAATAGTGACACCATTACTTTACCCGATGTTAATAAGGACAACAGCGGTTACAATCTGCCCTTTACATTTATAATAGCTGACGCGGAAACGCTGGTTCCTCTTAAATCGGTAACATGCAAGGCAGACCTTTCCGACCTTAAGGACTTGATCGTTGACGATAGTGCTGTAAGTGATATAGCCCAGAGTTTTGACTTTCATAAAAATATTGCAGCAGTACCGGGCTCCGAACTGGCAATTAATTTTGCAGCCCTTGACCTGGCGGATGAAAAGGCAGTCAGCAATTTTTTTAATAGCACAGATGATTATAAAAAAGTTACGTTGGACGCCTTGCACCTGGTACAAAGCTACTACAACGCCTTACCATATGGATGGGCAAACGGAAAAGACACTGTTATTTACCTGTACAGCAAAAAAGATGATGACGGATCAGAAGAAGGTACTTTGAGGTCTATCGGTACAGTTAAGATCACCAACGACTGGTTGCAGCCGGTTCCTGTTACCCCAGCGGATCCATTCAAGCTGGAATTGAAATTAGATGGAGAAGATGCAAAACCTTTATACTTTAATAAAGGAATTTTTAGAGATACTCAGGATGCCAGCAAGGCAAAGATATGCCTGGCAGGTTCATTTTTTATACCGAGTTTACTTTTAGATGAAGAAGGCAATGAACAGATGTCCACATATTTAGTAGGCAGTAAAAATGGCATTAGTGTATTTGGATTTGAGAGCGTTGAGCCTGATGGTATTAATGATGATGGGAGCTTTTGGAAATTACTGGATGTAAATAATTTCAGGGATGGATTTACCCTGGCAATGTATGGAGTTGGTATAATTGCTGCCATAGCACTGCTGGTTAAGCTCGGACAATTTTTAAAATGGTGCAAAGAACGAGGTAACCCCGCCATTGATGCAAAGCAGAGAGCCGCACAGGCAGAAAAACTTGAGGGAGAGCTTATTACTGAAATTCGTAACGAGGTACAACAGGTAAATGACGATATTATCGTTCCTCAGCACGACAATATTCAGCCGGCCCAAGCTGATTATAACGTCGAGCAGCTTCGGACAAAAACAAACCAGGGATTCAGGAATATACAGAGAATGTCGGCCGCCCAGGAAAAAATTTTGCTGGCGATAGGATCAAAATGTTCAAGTGCCGTTTTGGAAGACATAACAGATTGTATAGAGCTGGTTAGAAAAAAATGTTTTGCTTTTGATACGGCAAATCCTCAAAGCGTTACGGAATTTCGTTCACAGATGCCTGACATCGTAAAGATGTTGAGAGAAAACGCGTCCCGAATTGTTCTTGCAAAAACAATGGCCATAAAAAGGTTAACTACCACGGAACTGAATGGCTATGAAAGAGCAATGGAAACGTTCGATAACATATTTACTGCGCAGCAAAGGCTGGATAAAGAAATAAAAGACGTTGAGGAAGGAAGGGATGAAAGGGAAATTATTGAAGACCCCGTTATTGAAAATTAATCTTCTTTTTTTTTAAAACAATCAAATTATTAGCAATGGTAAATACAACATGGAAAGTTACCAATAACACGACAAAAATTAGTTTGGTAATCATCAATGCATCGGTTGATTCAGATGCTCCTCAAGCATTCTATTATGATCAAAGTACTTCGCTGCTTCCTTTCTCAGCGTCGAATATTTTAGCACCAGGCACCAGCGATACGATTACTGTACCTGACATAAACAAAGACAAAAATGGATATAGCCTTCCTTTTACATTTATTGTGGCTAATGCTATAACCCTTGCTCCGCTGAAAGCGCTAACATTCAAAGCTGACCTTTCGGATATCAGAGAACTTAGTATAGACGATACTACGCTGAGTGATATTGCTGCTGTTTTTGATTTTAATAAAAACATTACGGCATTTCCGGCATCTGAATTGGCAACAGAATTTGCTGCAATTGATTTTTCCGATGAAGCTGCAGTAAATGAGTTCTTTGCTGTTCATGAAGATTATAAAAAGGTTACATTGGATGCTTTGCACCTGGTACGCAGCTATTACAATGCTTTGCCGTACGGTTGGACCAACGGGAAAGACACTACTATTTATTTGTACAGCGGCGATTATGAAAATGTATCTGACACAGAAAAAGTAAGATCAGTCGGTACTATAAAAATTACAAATGACTGGACACAGCCACTTCCCCTAAGTGTTCCTGACATATTCAGCATGCAGATAAAACTTAATGACGATAGATCAAGGAAGTTGCTATTCAAAGATGGCGCTTTCTGGGACTCTGCCAACACATCATCAGCGAAAGTTGCCTTAGCGGCTTCATTTGTAATTCCAAGCCAGTTAACGCTTGATGATGCAAGTAATAAAATCTGTACATCACTCACCGGTACATTAAATGGAAAAGATGCGTTTGGGTTGGAAGGTGTTTCTCCAACCGACCCTGACGGTAACGGTGGTTTTTTGGAATTATTTGATGTGCATAGTTTTAAAGATGGACTTACACTTGCCATGTATGGTATAGGCATTGCCGTTGCGATAGGACTGCTAGTTAAACTCGGCCAGTTTATAAAATGGTGTAAAGATTATGGCAATCCAACTATTGACCAGAAGGAAAGAGCTGCACAAACAGAGGAACTTAAGTTGCAAATTGATGAAAAAGCCCGATTGGTGGTAAGCAAGGTAAATGAAATGATAGGTATTCCTAAACCAGAAGACATTCCCGCCAACCAGCAAGCTTATAGCGAGCAACAGTTAACCAGCAAAACACTTCAGTCTATAGAGAATGTAAAGAAGATGCTGGCTGCCCAGACTGATCAGTTAGCAATTGTCGGGGATAATTTTACAACAGGAGACATGCAATTGCTGGCAGACAATCTTGGGCGGGTACAACTCAGGATAGATAGAGGAACAAGCCCTGAAGCACTTGCGCAGTTTCGTACAGACTTAAAAGATACTTTAGATATACTTAGCATTAACAACACCAGCATATTTGTTGCTAAAACTAAAATAAACAATTTGTTAGTCAGTGAAGAAAGAGTGGCATACGACCGGGCATTTGAAGCCTTTGATTCCACGCGGCGTATACAGGAAAGGATAAGAGAGGAAATTGAAGAGATTCAGGCTGGCGATGATGAGTTGGAAATTATTGATGATGAGGGTGCCGGACCCAGCGAGCCTATCATTGAGAGATGATCTGCATAACGGGAAATTAATTCTTCAAAGATTTAATAAAATACCACATATCGTGGAAATAGCCTACCTGCATGAAACGATGCAGGCAGGCTATCTCCACTATTTTTTACGCCCACCCTTCACCATTTTTTACTTCAAAAAAAAATATAATGTCAACAAGCACTACTATACCAGCCATTTCATTTGAGAATGACCTGGATTATGATATTATCATTTATGATTCTTTCGGAGATGATGAAACGGACTCTGACGACAACACAGATGATAATTATTTTGGAACGCTTACGTCACTGGGAACAGTAACGGCGAGATCAACATCAAGTATTCAACCTATTCACAGTACATCAGCTTTCATAGTAGAAAACAAATCAACTCAAAAGCCTGTGAAACGGTGTACAAAAATGTCCTTTCAAAAAAACATTACCTCATTTGTGGTAAATCAGGATGATGAAGACGCTATGACAGCGGTCTTTAAATTCATAGACTTTTATCTGAAAAACCCCAATGATGATATGTCGAAAGCTTTTACCGCAATCTTAAATGAAGATTCAAGCAACTGGTTTTCGGATATTCCTGATTTCTTTTCAAAATATCCTGCTTATTCAAAATGTACCTTCCCGGATTATATGATGGGGATTACTTATAATGCTATGAACCCACCACCAGTGCCATCCTCAAACCCTTCTTCGCCGCCTCCACCGCCAACCTACTCATTAAAAAAACTTACCCTAGCAATGGGAGCTCAATGGCCGGAAGGATTGCCGGATATAGCTGTATCAAATTTTTCCTGCACCAATAAGAATAGCAATATATTAATCGTTGCCGAAATTGATATTGCGGGGTTGTGTTTTGAATCGGACGTTATTGCAAGGAATGTAACTACCATCATGGGGGGAGATAAGAAATTTACAGTTGCCATTCAATTTAATTATGCAGTTAGCCTAGGTATTTTTGGTACCAGACTCAGTTTTTTACCAGAAAACTTCAGTATTCCAGTAGGCGGTAATAATTCCATATCGGTAACAAAGCCCGCCATCACTTTTGATATCAATCCTCTTTTCAAGTTTGTGCTGTTTACTTTAAAAGGCACCATTCCTTTTAATATCAATAATAAAACCTTTGATGCATTAGTTTCAGTAGCGGTAGATAATGATGAAGCATCTATAGGAGTTACCATTGAAGGTGACCATGGTTCTCTTCCTGCTCCTCCTGGCTTAAAAGGGCTATTCTTTGATGAGTTTGGTGTTGGTATTGGTGTATTCTTTGAACCACTTTCCTGTATTATTGGCATTGACGGCAAGTTTCATATTGGCAGTAACAACAGCATTGTATCGCTGGATGATGATACGTTTGCCCTGGTGTGCAAAATTACCGGTGATGCAATTACACCGGCATTTGCATCCTTCTATATACCAAAACTTGATCTGGATACTGTCATCGCACTCTTTACCAATGTAAATGTACACCTCGACGTTCCTGTATCATTTGAGGATTTGTCATTTCGTTGGGTAGACTCTTTAATGTCAGGATATGTAATGCCCGATGGCACCCTTTCCGATAGTGGATACGGTTTTTCTGCAGCCTGCAACATCGGTTCTTTCGGTTTTTATGGCGACGTGGAACTCGATTTGAATAATGGGCTTACCGCCAATGTTGAGGTATCACCCATTAACTGGAAGAATGTTTTCAAACTTACTGGAGATGGAAAAGGATTTAATATTAAGGTGGATCCTCATGGTAATCCTATCCGCAACAATTTTGTTCCCACTACACAAGAAGAAAAGAATGCTGTTGCCAATGCCACCGAAAAGATAATTACCACACCAGGGGGGGCCTGCCTTATCATCAATACATTAAGTATGCCCATTCTTCACCTTAATGCAAAGGCGAGTTTGTTTGACCTGCTCGAATACGATATTACAGCAGATATTAATAAAGATGGTATTAAGTTCGAACTTGACTTTGGTGCCGTACTAATGGAAAAAATGGTATGTAACCTTACCGACTTTCATAACCTTTATGCAGAATTTGGTTATTATATCGATAAATCGATACCATTGCCCAAGATGGCTGGAGTAAATATAGGATCTATTCCCTTAAAGGCTGATGCAGCACTTCACTTATCTGTTAAAACATCGCTTACGGATATTGTGATCTCTACCGGTGGAAAATTTGACTTTGAAGATTATCATTTCACTTTTGGTGATTTTACCGTTGATATTAGTATCAGCAAAATAACCGACTTTCTTGGCGCGGTTGTTCAATATCTCATTGCTGAAGCAGAATCAATTTTTTCTACTGTAATTGATTCTGCTGAGCATTGGGCTGTAGCTGCAGGCAAGGGCATCGTTACGGAGTTTGATGATGCGGGTAAAGTAATGAATAACGTCTACAAAAAAGCAAAAGAAGATGTTCCAGCTATACTGAAAACAGCGGGTTTTGCGGCTAACGACATAGCAAAAAGCTTAAAGAATGGTTATAGTGCCACCCAAAAAGATATTGCGGTTGCATTGAAAGCAGTCGGATATTCTGCTGATGATATTACAAAAAGTTTGAGAAGTGCCTTTGATGCTACTACAAGCGCCGTTGCTGATGCTCTAAAAACAGCAGCTTTTTCAATATCGGAAGTGGCTAAAGCTATAAAGATCAATTGGAACGCAGCACAAGTAGATATTGCCTGGGCCATGATGATGGTAGGTTATACACAAATAGAAGTGGCCAATGGATTGAGAGGTGCATTCGACGCTACCACAGATAGTGTTGCTGATGCGATGAAAAAAGTTGGTTACAAAGCAGAGGATGTGGCTGTAGCGATCAAGGGGGCGTGGGGTGCTTTGCAAACCGATGTATCCTGGGCTATGATGATGGTGGGATTCACAGAAACAGAAGTTGCTAATGGACTGAGGAAAGCGTTTGATGCAACTACTGACAGTGTTGCTGATGCCATGAAGAAAATTGGTTACAAAGCAGAAGATGTAGCCATAGCCATTAAAAATGCATGGGGAGCTCTACAAACTGATGTAACCTGGGCCATGATGATGGTAGGGTTTACAGAAACGGATGTAGCTAAAGGATTACGAAAAGCGTTTGACGCTACTACTGATAGTGTTGCTGATGCGATGAAAAAAATTGGTTATAAAGCAGAAGATGTAGCGAAAGCAATCAGGAATGGATGGAATGCTGAGGAAAAGGATGTAACCTGGGCTATGATGATGGTTGGATTTGCTGCCAATGATATATGCAAGGGATTACAAAGTGCTTTCGGTTCGGGTTCACAAGCTGTAGCAAATGCTTTTAAAATAATCGGGATAAGAGCACAGGATACAGCCAATGCTGTTAAGGTTGTATTAAGTTCCACCATTAATGAAACAGCGGCTGTATTAAAACAGGCTGGTTATGCAGCCAATGATGTAGCCTCCGCTCTTGGAAATGCTTTTGGTGAAGGGGCGAGTGCTGTAGCCGATGCCATGAAACAAGTAGGTTATGCAGCGAATGATGTAAAAAATGCCTTTGAAGAGGTGGGAGGCGACTTTAAAAATTTTGCTGAGAGTGCATGGAATGACGTAAAGAATGCATTCAATCCCTCCAATTGGTAACATTCAACAGGGGGCAATCCTATGGGGTTCCCCGTTGCTATAAAATAGCCTGTTTAAGCTATTGAATAGTGTAAAACACCATATTAAATTTGCATCTGTAAATAAACACTGAAACACCTGGATACAACTCTAGATAAGGAGATCTTAAAGTATACAAACTGTTCTTAGTTTCCAGGTATTATAAATGTCTCTTCCATTTTTGCATGCAGCGAAAGCTGTAAGTGTAGCTGACAGGCTAAATATACCTGTGAGGAAGCCTTCTTATTTGATAGCTATTATAAACAATTTAAAAATTTAAAGCATGGCAAACGGTTTTAAAGTAACCAATAACATTTCAAAGGAGATCAACCTGGTAGTGATTGATACATATACTACGGAGGTTATTCCGACTCAATACTTATACGAACAAAGCTTGCAGCTTATTACTTCTTCTACTTCCCAACGTTTCATTAGTCCAAAGGGTGGGCAGGAATTATTTGAGTTTCCAGCCGTGCATACAGATAAAAATGGCACGGAATTGCCTTATTCTTTTATTATTGCAGTAGCGGAAACCCTGGCGCCGGTTTGTGTTCAGACAGTAAGCCTCAGCGAGGTGCAAACCTTAGATGGTTTTACCATCACAGATGAACAGGTAACCTATATCAACAAGGTGTTTGATTTTATCCAGAATATTGCTGCGTTTCCTACATCGGACCTGGCAGTGGACTTTGCAACAGTACTTAAAGCTGGGACTGACGCTGACATTGCTGCTTTCTTTGCAGCATCAAAAGGTTACACGGATGTAAAAATAGATGATGTAATGCTTGCGCAGAGTTATTACGATGCGTTACCTTATGGATGGGTTAATGGTAAAAATGCTAAATTCTACCTATACTCTAAAGACTACAAAAACAATACAGATACTGATGAACCCATAGGGCATATCGAAATAACCAATGATTGGAGTGTACCCATTACTGTAACGCCGGATCCTGTCAAATTTAAAATATCATTAACCACCTATGATGATAGCAAAACAATCCCCCTCGAATTTAAAGATGGTACGTTCTGGGATTCAATCCAAAAAGATATTCCGTTAGTAGCCCTAAAAGGTTCATTTATTGTACCCAGCCAATTTACCATGGATAATTCTCGTACCGACATTGAGCCTTATGTGATCGGTAATATGAATGGCTATGATGTATTCGGTCTAAATGAAAAAGCACCGCATGATCAGGATGGCGATGGAGGTTTTCTCGACGTTTTTGAGGTACATAACTTCAAAGAAGGATTAGACCTGGCACTTTATTTTGTGGGCATAGGAACCGCTATTGCCTTTTTCGTAGGGGTGTACTATGGAATTAAATATGTAAAAAATAAATTCAGATCAGACGATACGATTGAAACCCAGAAAAAAGCAAAAGAAGTAAAAGAAGCAATTCAGGCAAGTGTTGAAAAAATTTTAAAAAAGGTAGTGAGGCAGGTGGAGCAAAATGATTATTTGGGTGATGTAAACGAAATCCAAGGTGCTGCCAAGACACTAGCTATAAACAAAAGATTAAGAGTTGCCAGAACCAACCTGCAGGACGCGGCTAATTCGTTAACAGACTCAATAACTGCGCTGGGCAGTAATCATGTAGATGCCGGAATGCAGAATATATTGGATGCCCTCACCCCCATACAAACCCGGCTTGCCAATGGTAGCCTGGAGGACATTTCCGGTCTTATTGATCTGAACACATCGGACCTGTTACAACAATATAACACGCGGATAAATGCCAGAAAAATCGCTGTTGTTGACAGAATGAGCAATGAACAGAAAAAAGCATTTAAGGAAGCGCAGGATGCTTATGACGAAGTGATGGAAGTAGAGCGTTTTATTGAAGAACAACTGGTAGAGCTTTCGGAGGGGAACGATGCAGAAGAACTTGAAGGGCATATTGAGCATGAGGAAGTAATAGTTCCTCGGGGCGGTGAATAACCGCAGGTGTTACGCAGTCCGCTTTCACCAACACAACTTATCATTTAATGGTAATAATACAACTCGTTATGCATGATACTGCGAAACCATTTTTAAACCAAATAAATATTAAATAACATGTCAACAAAAACAACAAGCAGCCCGTCGCCCAAAAAGGTATCGGCGGCGGCTGTTACAACAACTCCTACACTCAACAAAAACCTAGTAATAACCAATAATTCATCAATAAATCTTGCTATTATTGATGCCGCAGCAACAGATGATAACCAGGTAGTGTTTGAGCAAAGCCTTAAACTTTTACCTACTATTGATGGGAAGCAATCCATTGCAGCAAATAGTTCAGGAACCGTAGTGCTGGATGATACGCATGACAATAATGGTACACCTACATATACCAAATTGTATGATATCATCTATGCAAAAACCGATACGCTTTTCCCTGTAAAATCGCAGGGTGCAATGCTGAATTTTAAAACACAGGATTATGCACCTGTTGCTGTTACTGACGATGAAGCAAAGATAATGCAGGAGACAGAGGTTTTTACCCAGACGATTGCTGCTTATCCTACCTCTCAGTTAGCAAAGGATTATATTGCCGCGCTACAAGGGTCCACAAATAATGCATCCTCAGAGGATGATATTGATGATGCGGTCGCAAGCTTTTTTGCTTCAACCAATAGCTATAAAGATGTAACGCTTGATTCACTTATAGCACTCAAAAGTTACTATAATACCTATCCCATGGTATGGACCGGCTACCAAAGCAGCAAAACATATTATCTGTATTCCAGCGACGGAACAACTGTTATCAGCAACGGCAGTCTCACGGTTACTATTCCATCAACAATTGGTTTGGACAAATCGTTACCGGGTTTCAGTTTCACTTACAAAGACGCCAACAATAATACCAAGGCGCTTCATTATGCAAATGGCCAGTTTGTGGATGATCCAAATGCAGATGTGCCTAATATTTGCCTGGTGGGTACTTTTATATTAAAAAGTACCATTACAAAAGTTGATACAGATACAGACATCATCACTATATTATCTGGTAATGTGTATAACAATACAGTGATCGGTTATGAGACGCCACTGCCCGATAACAGCAACAATGGTGGTGGCGGAGACTCAAGCGGCAACTGGAGCGGTTTATATACCCTCCTGCATCCTAAAGATGCCGCGGGATGGATGCAGTTGTTCCTCACATTTGTAGGTGTTGTAATGGGGATAGACTTTTTACTTAAGGGAGTAAAATCTGCTAAAGATTCAGTGCTGGAGGCAAAAGATAAACTTGGAGATTTATTTACAAAAGCAGATGCTGATAAAGCTATCAGTGAGGCGAAAGCAAAAAGTGGTTTAAATGATCCTAAGTATAAGTCTGAAATGAAAAAAATAAAAGCAGACAACGCAGCGAATAAAAACCTTGACGATCAGATAAAGGATGCTGATACTATATACCAGGATCGTGTTACAGAAGACTGGAGAACTTCAACAGATGAGAAGCTGGATTCTATTGGCGACATGCTTCAGAAAATGCTGGATAGTGGTCACGCTACCACCGATATGGAAAATGCGGGAGATGCATTGGGGGATGCGTACACCTCTACTGATACACCTTCAACCTCCGATCTATCCAGCCAGATTGACGGATTGAATAAAACAATAGAAGGCTTACAGTCTACTCTTAATGCGCAATATGAAACCATAATAAATAAACTAAAAGGGGAAGCACAGACTGAGCTTAGCGAGTCTAAAGCTGCGGCGGATAAAGCGAAAGAAGTAACCGACAAGGTTAGTGATGATCTAGAAAAAGCCAAAGAACGTCAGGCACCGGAGGATGTGAAACCTGAGAGATCGGGAATGGAAGTTGAGGCGTAATGGTCATATTAATAAAAAGGCAACCTTCAATTGAAGGTTGCCTTTTTATTAATAGTAATTATAAAAAACATCTGTTTTTAATGATTGATTGGTCAACAATAAATAAGCCTAGCAAATGCCCCACCGTAACGGCTAAAACCATTTTGCAACAGTTGCAAAATGGGATAGGAATTTCATTTTCCAGGATTCTGGATCCTATAACGCGGTTTGCAGAAAATTTCCCTGCTTTATCAGGCAATATACTGGAAATGCATTTCGCCAGGTATGCCCACAGCATAGATTTCGCTATACGTGTTAACAAACAGTTTGATCAAGGAATAGCCTTCTCACCAAATGATTATAGATTTCATTTAAACGTCTTACCTACGGAATTATTTAACAATGCTGTAGAAAATGTTTGGTTTGAATATGATGCCCCATTCAAAAATAAACCTTCAGTTTTTTTTGATATAGGCAGAAATAAGGATTTTTGTCCTGAAAAGGCTTATTCATATTTTCGGGATATTCTTTTCAAATACGGATTGCCTGAAAAAAAAATATTTAATTTCCTCCAAAAAATAAAGGAACAAGATGCGCGAGTAGTTTATTATGGGTTGATGTTTTCAAGACCATCGTCCTCTGTTCGATTAACAATCAACGATATTAAGCCAAAAAATCTGGTCCAGGTACTATTCAAACTGGGCTGGAAAGGAAACTATAATGCTATAGAAAGAATATGCAACCGATACATACATGAGGCACAAAAAATTGTAATTGCCGTTGATGTTGAAGATAAATTGCGAAATCGTATTGGCATTGAAATTTTCGACAATGATTCACCAAGACTTATAAAACAGTTTTATACTGACGATTTAATCAACTACCAGCAAATTTGTTGGTTAAAAGATTGGGAACGTATTATTGATTTGCCGAGTCATTTGTGCTATTCGTTATCAAAACAATATCGCCGGAATATTAAGCAACTACATACCCGCATTAATCATTTTAAATTTGTAGTCAATGAAACAGAAAATGTGTTGCTAAAAGGATATCTCTACTATTGTTTTTGACGAAACTACTTTTAAAATTCAAGTTTAATAATTGTACCCTTGCCTAATTCTGATTCAATAGTAAGTTTTCCATTCAACATATTTGCCCGGTCTTGCATATTGGAAAGCCCGTTACCTCCTTTCCCTTGCCTGGGCGTATCTTTATCAAAGCCCTTACCATCATCTTTTATAACCAGTTGAATGCCCGCATCAAACGGGGTAACAGTTATCCAGACATTCTTTCCATCTGCATATTTAGCAATATTATTAATAGCTTCTTTATATATCAGGTAAAAATCCCTTCTTTTTTCCATAGGTAACTGCATTTGAAGTAAATCTTCACTAAAATCAAAATGAAGGTCATAGTCTTTTGCTTCCAGTATCTGGAAAGCCTGTTCTCTCATCCGGTTAATAATATTTTCAAATGCATCATTTTTTGCATTGATGTTCCAAATGATGTCATTCATAGATTCCATGATTTCTGTGGCATGGTCCCCAATCTTACCCAACAACGTTTCATTGTTAAATGTTTTATTCTGCATTTGCTCGCTCAGTATCTTTGAATATATAGCAATTGTACTTATAGATGACCCCACCTCATCATGCAGGTCGCGGGCTATACGGTTGCGAAGGCTATCGAACAGGGTAAGCTGGTGTATGCGATACCTGTACACTGCGTAGGCAGCAGATACAGTTCCTATAATAACAAACATTTTAAACCACCATGTCTGCCACCAGGGCGCCATTATAAATATATCCAGCATCTTAGGTTGTCCATTCCAGTTATTTAAATCAAATGATGATTCAATTATAAAACGATATTCTCCGGCATTTAAATTGGTATATGTAGCTTCATTCATGGTACCGCTGTATATCCAGTCCTTATCAAAGCCTTCCATCTTATATCTATAATGTATATTTTCATGCCTTCTATAGTCAGTTGCTGCAAATTTGAATGTAATTACATTTTGTTCGTATAAAAGCTCAAGTGTGTCGGTAAAAATAATATCCCTGCTTAAAGGAGAACCATATACTCCCGGTGATATGGCTTTATTAAATAGTTTGAGATCAGTTATCACTACATCCGGCGAGGGCAGCGGTTGTATTTTTCTCGGGTTAAAAATACTTATACCGTTCATTCCGCCAAAGGCAATCATGCCCATAGTGGTTCTGCTGTGTGCATACCTGTTAAATTCATTGCCCTGCAAACCATCGAAAACATCAAAATTCCTTGCAGTTCGTAATACAGTGTTAAATGATGATATACCTCTATTAGTACTTAACCAAAGGTTTTGATCATAATCTGGCTCTATGCCGTATATCACATTATTAGCAAGCCCGTGTTCAGTTGTAAAACGTTCAAACATGCCAGTAAATTTATCTAATCGGTTAAGCCCTCCTCCTTTTGTACCTACCCACAAATAACGACCTGGCATTGATACATCGGCACAAAAAGATAAGATAAAATTATTGCTAATGGAAGTGGTATCTTTTTGATCAAACAAATAAGGCTGCTTAATGTAACCGCTGTCTGGATCGTAACAAAAGAGCCCATTTGCGGTACCCAGCCACATAATCCCGTCATCATCATAAACACGCTGAAGGAAATCATAATCATAAACAATCTGATGATTCGGATAAGCATATCGGCTGAAAGTGCCAGATGAAATACTATATTTTACAACCCAGTTTTTATATCCCATCCATAAATTATTCTTAGCATCGGCATAAATTGGATACGGTATTGAGATAACATCATTATAAGGTATTGAGATTTGCACAGTCTTTTTTGTTTGAAAGTTATACTGCACAATTCCCTTATCTATTCCATACCATATATTTCCAACAGTATCTTTTGCTATGGAAATTATATGAGGCTGCAATAAGGAGGGGGTATTTCTAATCTGCAGTTGTATACTGCTGTCAATAACAGGAGAGGCTCCATTAAGATCAATAGTTGTAAAGAAATTAGTGATTAGTTTGCCAGGCTTATATTCAAGAATTTGATACACAGTTTCTCCTGAAAGCAAATGACTGAATTTTTCCACCTCAGGATCAAATTGTACTAAGCCGTGCCCCCCTGATCCTAGCCAAACTACGCCGGTACGATCCGTATAGTATTGGGTAGGTGTATTTATCACCTTCATTTGAACATCAGATGCGGAAATAATACTTCGCAGGTTACCCGTACTAAGATCCAATTGCAGAATACTATTTCTATCTCCCAGCCAAAGTCTGTTTTGCTTATCAATGGTCCAGGAAATATCTGTTCGCTGCGATCGGTACAGGTATTGAGGATAATTGAAATTGTAGTCAGGAAACCGAATAATATTACTGTTGTTTAATAACAAGCAATGATTAAGTGTATCTTCTATAATACGAGGAATAAATGAAGGAGAAATTGTCGTAAATTGAAATCGCTCAATGAGTTTGTAATTTCCTTTCCTGTTAATTTCCATTAATTCCAACACATTGGTTGGGGTAGTAATAAAAATCCTATCACGGCTATCTATAAAAACATCTTCGGCTCCTTCGCGCCATTTACGTTCTAATATGATGGGAGTGAATCGATATACAATTTGCTTATTATTAACATTATTAATAGTTTCCAAGCGATCTATTCCTGTAGCGGTTCTTATCCATAACGATCCGTCTTTGCTTTCGGAAATACCTAATATGGCATTTGACCGGATGCTGTTAACGCCGCTGTGTCTGAAATGTATAAATGTATTTGATGCCCGATCAAACAGATCCAACCCTTCGTTACGCGTTCCGATCCACAATCTTTCCCGTGAATCTTCAAATACACAGGTAAGGTCGTTGCTGGCCATTGAGGTGGTATCTTCAATATTATGATAATACACTTTAAATGAATAGCCATCATACCGATTTAACCCATCACCGGTAGCAAACCACATCATACCCGCTTGATCCTGAGTAATTCCACTAACATAGCTCTGTGAAAGCCCTTCGTTAATGGATATGGTTTTAAATTTTCGAGAAACAACGGTTGGTTGCGCTAATGATGGTATTACTATTATCATCGTCGCCAATAATAACGAGACACTCAATCGCAATATAAAACGAACATTTTTGCAATAAAGCACAGGCATACGGGGGGGATAAATTTAGCAGAAATGCATATTACCCACCAATTAATTTATTCAGATTTACTAATATTTTGTGGATAACCATACGAAAAGAGAGAATTGGTCAACCTTAAAATGCAATTAAAATCTTGGGATAACACGCCATAAACAGCGACACATGTAATGTTGAATAAAGCAAGAGAAGAGAAAAACACTTACTTAAGGTAAGGGTTTTGTTGCCTGAATTATCGCAGGAATATTGCAATTTTTGGGCTACTTTAACCTAAATCTTTACATTTGCAACAGTGATGCAAATGCAAAATTGACTATTCAATAAAAATACAGGCAAGTTATCGCAGCTATACTTCTTACAGTATACGCATTTATTGTTACCTCTATATCACTCTGGCATCATCATGATATTAACCGTGAAAAAGAGCAGACAAACCATTCAGATATGGATATTATTGCTCACCACAACGAAGTATCTTCTGAAACGAGTTGTGCTGTTTGTGCGCATAAATATTCTGTATACTATGGGCTATATCACAATTACAGAAATAGCGGCAGTAATTTTTTATAGCCTGTTGGAAAATGGGTATTATCTGGCCAATCCTCTTTCTTCCTCTTGTTTTCTTTTTTCCAATAAAAGTCCTCTTGTATTATCCTGATTCGCAGGTTTTAATATCATACTGCTTTCTGCTGCATGGGTTGATGGCATTCAACCGCTATTTCTCATTTTAATATAACATAAACAATAGGCTTGTATTGTAAACTATACAGCCTGGCAAGTAATATAATAGTACGACTAAGAAACTATATTTTATCTTAGTTTTATAATCCTCTTTTTTTTTCGGCATTCTCCCAGTCAGACGCTATAAAAGGAAATTTTTATTTAGAAAGCCAGGTGCCTTTACCAGGGATTACAAAACTGCTTGTCAGGGATTTTAATTCATTTGATTTGTTTAAAACACAGTTTGCAGATACTGCTAAAAACCGCTTTGGCAGCGGTTGGGCATATTTCATGGAGAACTGTTGAGATTATTATATTCTCCCTATATACACACTGAACTTAGGATAAATAATATTCAGATAAAATCTTCCACGGCTGTCCTAAGATTTGCTCAATCAAACTTATTTTTTCGAAACTAAGAGCAAAAGGGAAACTGCATTTTTTTATTTTTTCAAATATTTCATCAGTACAGGTTGAATTCCTTGGATGCATTAATGTGATATGGGGCTCATGAAATTTTATTTTTGCGTTTGCATTTTTTAGGATTTCCTCTCTCAGTTCGTGATATTCAGTATTTATTTTGGTCGCTGAAATCAATACGCCTTTTCCATTCGAAAACCCTACAATTTTATCAAAATTTATTATAATGGATTTATGGCTTAATGATTCTAAACTTTCTATAATAGTCGAAATATTTTCGATCTCATCTTCGCGGCACAAAGTAACATGTGCTTTAATTAAAGCATATTGCGCGGGATTATACTTTCCGCGAATATCTTCTATTGTTTCTGCATGTTTTTCGGTTATAAACAAAGTAAGTTGTTTTCTTTTGTTCATTGCCAATTTTTAATCACTTGCATTTTTCGGCTTTACGGGTATCCAGATTTCTTCTTCCGATGTTGGGTCGTTGTTTTTGTATTTGGCACCCAATACTTCGAAGTGAGGACGATTGTCTAAAACATAACCTGAATCCGGCAACCAGTTCCCGAATATATATTCATACACAGCGTTATCGGTATTCAAGCCTTGGTAGTTAAACACAGCATAAAGCCCTCCCGGCAGCATGAATGTTTGCATTTCATCTGGTACGTTATCAAAATTGGCGACTTCAATAGCGGCCCATTTTTCAAAAGTGTTGGTAGGGGCAAAGTGTTCAAAATGTGTCTGCTTATACACTGACATAGAGATTAACTCGTCAGTCAACCTGTTGATTATTTCTTTTCGCCTTGGCATAAAACTTTTCCAAAGTTCGTTTACCCTGTAATTGGAGAAACTAACAATTAGTGGCATACCGATTAATTTCTTTTCGCCTGATATTTTAAATGTTGGTATCATTTCAAAAGAATCAAATGTTCCATTCTGTTATAGTGCACTGTAAATATTACGTATAAACAATGGAAGCTCTATTTCTTTAAGAAATTGGTCTCCAGAAAATCAAATATTTTATCAAAATGTTTTGTTGGTTCTGTATGCGAACCTTCATAAATGGCATGTTGGTAAGGATGTTTAAAATTATTATCCTTAAATCGTTGCATCATTTTATTTCCCATTTCTACTGCGGGTATCATTTCATCTTTGGTAGCGGACAGTAAGAGTACAGCTCCATTTATGTTTTCTACTTTGATGATTGACCTTTGTTCAGCAATAGTATCTTTCAGCATTGCCTCAAAAGTGCCCCTCAGGTCTCTTTTCATTAGATATGGAACAGCTTCTTCGTTTACCGGGATAAAAGGAAGTTCTTTGCCTTTAAAAGTCCAGCAGGAAGTGGTAAACTCCTGCGTATGACCGGGAAAGACAGCATGGCTGGATGACATGCCTATAACACAGGAGATATCCTTGTAATAACTGGCCAAAAGCAAGGCCAGGTCCGCCCCTCTGGAACCGCCGATCACAGCAATTTTATTGCGGTTTATTTTTGGACTCTTTTTAGCCTGGGCAATAGCGTTGTAAACATCATCAATTGCAATCCTATCCAGTATCTTTGGTGTTCCCTCGCAACCAAAATATCCAATGGCTAAGAATGCATAACCTTTATCCAAAAACTCATTTCTTGTTTTTTCCCAGCGGTCGCTAACCCAGGCATTCCCGCCTTCCGAACCTCCAATACCAACAATCAGTGGCAGATCTTTACCCCCCCGGGTGTACAGGACAGCTACAACATTTTTAGGTCTGATTGTGTCCTGTGCCTGGCAGATTAGAGAACTTAACAAGATCAACCAAATCCCTATTGATTTTGAAACAATCATCTTTGTTTTGTTTTTTGCAAAGTTGAATTAAATAAATTCAATAGCTTTTGACCTGCGTCAAAAAATCATTTTTCAGATCTTATCCTGCTTAATGTTTCTTGGGCAATGCCAAGATAGGATGCTATCATCCCTAATGGTATGCGGTGGTGAATTTCCTGATAAGTTTTTATAAAGTGGTCATACTTTTCCTTTGCAGTAGTAAATCGAAGTGAGGCTATCCGCTCCATAAGATGGCCGAAAACAGTGCCCATGGAAAGTCTAGAATAGCGCTCCATCTCAGGGAAATTCTCGAAAAGGTATACCAGGTCATCTACCTTCAGGCAAAATGCTTCAGTGTTTTCAATAGCATCTATGTAGTACATGTCCTTTTGTCTTGTAATAAAGCTTTTGGGTGAATTACTCCATTCATTTTCAGCGGGAAAGTACTCGCTGATCTCTTTTCCATCCTTTATAAAATAGGTACGAAATAATCCTTTTTGAATAAAAAGGGATCGTGTACAAACTTTATCAGCATCATGTACAAGTTCGCCCTTATTGAAAGAAACAAAGTTTATCCTGGCATCCAATGCTGATTTCAGTTCATCGCTTACTCTGATGTACTGTTCAAAGTGCCGGAATAGCAATTCTTTATTTCCTTCAATCTGCTGGCTAAGGTTTGATTCTTTCATAATGATTATATCAAAATTAGGAAATTCGATTCAGGGATTATTTGATCATTAAGATGGAAAGGGCTTTTTATATTGAGCAATTCTGTCAAAATTGACCTACAACAAAATAGGTTACCGCGCAATGTTTATCTACGTCTAGCCATAATCATTTTTGCAAGGGCTCCCACCTGCTTCAATTTATTATATAATTCATTTGCCCGTGGTAAACCGATGCAAAGACGCATACAGTGTTGAAATTGATCTTGAAGCGTAAACATTCTCCCAGGAGCAATGCCTATTTTGTGCGTTAAAGCATAATCATATAATTGTGTTGTGTTGATTTCTTTAGGAAACTCCACCCATAAAGCTAATCCGCCTTGCGGTTGGCTAATTTTTGTTCCTTCTGGAAAATGTTCGGAAATGCAATGTGCATAAAATTTGTAATTCCTCAGCAACGTTTTTCTTAGATTTCTAAGATGATTATCATAACGACCTGTCATTAAGAAATTGCCAATGGCTTCGTGTATGATAGTTGTTGAAGATATAGAATGTACGAGCTTTAACTTCGTTATTCTTTCTAAATATTTCCCCGGAGCTACCCAGCCTACTCTGTAACCAGGGGCTAATGTTTTTGATACGGATCCGCACCAAAGCACCGTTCCATTTTGATCAAAAGACTTACAGCATTTAGGTCGCTCATCATTGAAAAACAAATCTCCATACGTGTCATCTTCAATCAACGGAATATTGCTTTTATCTAGCAACTCTACAACTTTCTTTTTATTCTCATCAGGCATACAATATCCTAGTGGGGTATTGAAGTTAGGTACCAAAAGACAAACATTTATCTTAGGCAATAAGGTTGTCAGTTTATCAATATTAATGCCTGTTACAGGGTGTGTAGGTATTTCCAAAATTTTCAAACCCAAACTAACAGCAAGCTGTAATATGCCCGGATAGCAAGGGCTTTCCAATGCGATTACATCACCAGATTTTGTTAATGCCATTAAACACAGCGCCAAGGCGTTCATGCATCCATTTGTAGTTATAATATCATGCTCGTGTAGATTTCCTTCCCAGGATAAAGAACGACTGGCAATCATCCTTCTTAGTTTTGCATTGCCCTGTAAAGGTTCATACTCTGTTCCACCTTCCCTCAATTCCCTAGTAGCTAAAACAATTTCTTTTTTCAGTCTGGCAAGTGGCAACAGGTTTCCAGAAGGTATGCCAATTGAAAAAAGGGTCAAATCATTTCGCCCCATATTAGAGTAAACATCATTAATCAATTCATTCGGCTCTTTATAACCAAATGTGGGTTTAGGGTGGCTTGGTTTAGATAGCGGGATGTTTAAAAACTTCAGCGAATTCACAAAATATCCTGATTGAGGTTTAGCCTCAACCAGTGATTGTGCTTCCAATTCAAGGTAAACCTTTTTTGCCGTGTTAACACTTATCCCGTGTTGTTTGCTTAAGGTTCTTACAGAAGGTAACCTTTCTCCGGATTTTAACACACCTGCCTTAATCTTTTCAGCAATGTTTTTTGATATTTTGTCGTAAATAAAAGTCTTATTCATTCTACAAAAATAACTGTGTCTATTCAGATATTAAAAACTGTGACTGTATTCATTTTCATTTATTGCTGAAGTTTGCAGGAGTATATCATCAAAAATCAGGATACAACTATGAATAAAGTAGAGGTGAACGCCACACAAGGTTGGCTAAATGGGTTAATTGGTGTAATCTTATTTAGCGGTTCATTACCTGCTACCAGGGTGGCAGTGCTGGAACTGGACCCTGTTTTTCTCACTGCTTGCAGAGCTTCAATTGCGGGAATATTTGCTTTTAGTGCTTTGGTTATTTTTAATGCAAAACGTCCCAACCGCCAGCAGTTTTCCTCTTTAGCTATTGTCGGCATCGGCGTGGTGGCAGGATTCCCTTTACTCAGCGCTTTGGCATTGAGATATATTACTTCAGCGCATTCTATTGTCTCCATTGGTATATTACCGGTGTCCACGGCTGTCTTCGGTATTATTCGTGGAGGGGAACGTCCTAAACCTATTTTTTGGATATTCTCTCTTGTTGGTAGTCTTTTGGTAATAGGTTATGCAATGGCACAGGGAGCTACAGCTTCACCTGTGGGCAGCATACTAATGTTTGGTGCTGTTGTACTTTGTGGGTTGGGGTATGCAGAGGGTGCAAAACTTACAAAATTTTTAGGTGGATGGCAGGTGATTTCCTGGGCATTGGCCCTTTCTTTTCCGGTAATGCTGCCGCTTGCATTTATTTATATGCCATCCTCATTTGAAGGCGTTAGCAGTGAAGCATGGATTGGCTTATCGTATGTATCATTATTCAGTATGTTTATCGGTTTTATTTTTTGGTACCGGGGTCTGGCACAAGGTGGAACGGCAACAGTGGGGCAACTGCAATTATTACAACCTTTTTTTGGCTTGGCATTAGCTTCTTTATTACTTCATGAAAATGTGAATACTGGAATGATATTTATAACTATAGCTGTGATTCTATGTGTAGTAGGTACCAAGAAGTTTGCTAAGTAATAAGAAGTACAAATCTCAGTTTTTTTTACAGGTTTTATGAAATATTGTTCTGCAATTTTATTCATAAATCATGAACTTAAAAGAGTTTTTACAAGAATTATATTTCTCAATAGCGCATAATTATTTGTTATCGTTTGTTGCCCTCGTGTCTAACCTGCTCAGAAAGTTTTTGGGAGCAGTTTCACAATAAGCTTTTTACCACTGTTAATTTGAAAAGCCATTTGTCCTTCTCTTTTTCATAAACATCCATAATCCACTCATCCAATTCTAGTTATTTTATCTGTCGTATTCCCGTATTTTGTGTATAATCTATTATTAGTGCCATAATCTCCGTTTAATATATTCTACTTTAAACTGATTAACAATAAGGAACCTACAACGATGCATCTTTGACAATTAATATTAAAGTAAATAAAAAGACATGAAACATCTCAGAATAACGATTGCCCTTTTACTGATGATTACTTTTAATTCTTTTGGGCAGAACAAATACAGATTACCTATACCCGCCGCTATCCTTCCTGAAGAAATAGTCTATTCTATATCTACGGACACAATTTTCAATGCAGGAGTTATATTTCATGCCAATAAAGAGTTAACGAAACAGGTAGCCATTATCTGGGTTCACGGATGGGGAGTAAATTTTTACTCACCAAGCTACATTGCTATCGGGAGATCTCTTGCTGAAAAAGGTTACACCTGTATTTCGGTGAACACTCGTATGCATGATCTCGGAAATATAGAAGGACATAAAAAGGGCGTAAGATTAAGGGGCGGTGGCTATTGGGGTGTGGCTGGAGATGAAGTAAAAGATATTTCGGGCTGGATTGACTTTGCCGAGCTCAAAGGTTTCAAAAAAATAATATTAGTAGGGCATAGTGCCGGTTGGGCTGCAGTGCGCAGGTATCAGTACGAAAAACGAGACACACGAATAATAGGTTTGGTTTGTGCTTCAGGACAAGTGAGTGCCGATACAAGACTTGTTGATTCCGCGCAATACTTACAGGCTGTTCAGTATATGTCCGAAAACAAGCCGGATAAACTTATAGAAGACCCGAAACGTTCTTTTCCCTCGTATATAAGTGCTGCAACTTATATGGACATTGTAAATACACCACAAGAAGAGAAAGATTTTTTTGGTTTAATCACACCACAGAACGCAGGCATTTCAAAAGTGAATTGCCCAATCTTGATTTTTTATGCGGCAAACAATGATATAGGAAGCGAAGAAGAATTGAAATCTTTGAAATCAAGCATTGAAAAGAATTTTAGACATGTCCAATTAACGACAACAATGATCAAAAATACAGACCACATGTATATGGGAGAAGGAAAGCAAGTAGCAGACATTATTATTAACTGGATTGCTATACTTTGACAAACACGAAATAATTTAATAAAAACGATTAATTCTTGTCTATCAGCAGCAGCTGGACGCGACAGATTTAAAATTCCTAAACTATAGCAACAAGCTAAGACAACATAGTTGATTGGCAAAATATCGGATTGAGTATTAGAACGACAACCCCATTGTCAGCCCGGGCTAGAAAACTACAACTAATGCCAGAAAGTGCCATTTGAAGGCCTGCAAAAATTTAATTTATAATCCTATGTCCTCTTTTTTCCTGATTGTCTACAAATAATTTTCTGGCTAAAGCTTACTGATCAAATCTTCTTTGATAACAATTATTTTTATTGCGATTAATTGAAGTGTCCGGTTTAATAAGCAATTCTTTGTCAAAAACTACCTGAAGGATAATTTCAGCGAATTTCCTACAGGATAAATTCGTCCGATATACCCGGAGTTATATAAATAGTGTTAACAAATGAACGTAAATTCACCTCTGTTTCTAAGTGTAAGATCGGCTGTTAATTAAAAAGAAGAGTAGTATAGACGTAAGAGCACCTGTAAGAATTCTCGGTACGGTAACCTCTCGCATAATAATCAAGCCTGCACCCTCCATTAGCAGATATGTTCCGTATTGCCACCAGCATGCCTCATAAAATCATGTGAATGATGAATAATGTTTTTTATAGATCACATTGTTGACGTATAGGTTGTAGAACCATGCACACCTGCAAGGGGCACTATAAATACCTGCCATTTTTTGAAGAAATACTCAGTACCCAAAAGGCATATATAGAATGATACGACTGAATGGGACAGTAATATCATTCTATAAGAACACTAAAACCTAAGACTCTATTCTTTTGAATTCTCATCACGATAAAGACAATTATTTTTCAAGTTTTCCATCTTTCAGATCATCGTAAGATGGATTGTAAGCATTGCCGACAGCGGACCATTCTTCGGGTGTAAACGAAGGAAATGCGTTCTTAATGCCATTGTAATCTTTTACTTCTATGTCTTTTGAAAAAATCTGGCAGTAGTTAACTCTAAAATCGAACTCTCGTTAAAATTTGTATCTTAACTCTTATATTTTACCTTTGTAGAGAGGCGTTAGAAACGTGCATATAAAGTGTATTTACATTTTGTGACAAGCATTTGACAAGCAATAGCTTTAACATATTGAGAATGAGAATGAAGGAGTTCCTGTTCTGGGCACACAACCACCTTTTTCAGGTGGTTTTTTTATGCCCTGAAGTGATTGTCTGCAAAGGGTTTCAGCGAAATCTCCAATTTTATTGCAATCTATACGTACGTATGGGGGGGAGGTAAAAGAAGGCTACCCAATAAATTGTACTGCTGCCAGTTCCCTGCCCACCTGTTGCACTCCTTTTAAAATTCGCCGGGTTTGTATTGTGGATGGCTTTTTGTTCCCTTTAATATATTGGGCTAAAAGACTTTGGTTCATTCCTATGCGTTCAGAAAGTGCCTTTACATTAATTACTTTGTAAAATTTAAAAAATTGCGGTAAATCCAATGAAATTTTAAGATCCTCTGTAGATATTATTTTCCCCTTATCCTCAAAATACAGGTTTAATGCATCAACAATATTTTGCTTTAGTTCGTCTAATGAACTACCCACAGTATAAACAGGATATTTAGCAGCATAAGCCGAATAACCCGTTTTTGTTCTTTCTACAATCATTTCAATTTTCATAATACTATATTTTATTTGATGCCAGCATCTTTTTTAATCTTCTTTTCAAGCCCTTTACCTACTTCATGGCTGCCATGATTAGGGCAAACAATTTGTCCTTTTTAACCGGGTGTTCCATAATCATGTGGCTGCCTGACTGCCTTATTACAAACCAACCATCTTTTTTAAGCAGTCTTATTAATTCGCTGGATTTCATTATTAACTGTAAAACACAAAAGTAATAAATTTATTACCTTTTTAATAGAAATTATTATGCTGGCTGTAAAGGCAAAAAGTATCTATAATTACAATTTGTGTACCTCTATTGTACCTCAAATAATACCAAACTGATATAAATAATTGATTATCATTTAATAAATAACATTAGTATTGTTCCTGTTCTGGACACTTTAAAAACTCTGTAATTCATTGACTTGCAGAGTTTTTTTTTATGCCTGTCAGGTAACCGTCATTTTTTACATTTTATGCCGCTGCTTATGGCGATCAAATGACAAGTAATATAACAACCAGTTTCCGCTGGTATCAATCCACTGACTATCGAATTTTTTGTTTCAAATTTTATTGGAACAAATCTTTGCCGCCACCGCAATTCCAAAATCAATAAAATGCTAACTGAAGTAATCAACAGAATTTCCAGATTTCGAAAATCATTTTTAAACTACCAGCGATAAAGTGCCTGTCATATTTCTTTGCTACCATTGTTCGTATATGTTAATTATGCTATCGTCATGCTATTATCGTTAAATAACAGAAGTTATTGATGCTATAAAGAACATATTCTCCTTAAAATCCCTTCAACACATCATGTCAATGAATTTCCCGATTTCGTAATTATCATAGTTTGACCGGATTTTAACTTTGCAATTCTTTAACAAAAGATGATTTTTTACCAAAAGAGTGATGCAATGTCGAAACAAAAATTTATCAAATTTTCTATTTCTTTAGTTTTTGCTGTAATGCTTTTCGCAGTGTTTACAGCACAGGTTTCTGCACAAACAAAACAATCCGGGGTAATCGAAGGCAGAATACTGAATGCTGACCGTCAGCCGGAAGAAAATGTAATAGTAGTACTGATCCCGTCAGAAAAACAGACCATGTCTGACGACAACGGCTATTTCGAATTCAGGAATATTCCTTACGGGCAATATACGATATCCGTTAAATCACTGGGCGTAAATGCACAACCCGTTTCTGTTGAACTGAATGCTGAAAAAGTTTCTGTTGGTGAAATTCAATTACAGGAAGATGCAAAAGTTTTGGAAAAAGTGATCGTATCAACTTCTTACCGCCACGTAAATAAAAACAGTGTTCAGGTAGCCAGGCTGCCGCTTAATTATATTGAGAATCCCCAGAATTATGCCGTTGTTCCCAAAGAGTTGCTTCAAACACAATTGGTAACCACTACGGAACAGGCATTGATCAATATCCCGGGTGTGAGCAACCTGTCTATCGCCGGCGGAAGCGGAGGTTCAACACTTACATTTAAATCACGTGGGTTTTCCAGTGGTTCTATTATGTACCGCAACGGTGTATCTACAGGATATGTTTCGCTTACCGACCTGTTTAATATAGACAGGATTGAAGCCATCAAAGGACCTTCAGCCACATTGTTTGGCGGAAACCAGGGCGCATCTTACGGAGGTGTGTATAATCTGGTCACCAAAAAACCATTGGAAGTAAAACGTGGTGAGGTTTCTTTCACTACAGGCAGTTATGAAATGGCAAGAACAACGATTGATTATAACACGCCTTTAAACGAAGATAAAACAGCATTATTGAGAGTTGATGCCATGTATGACAGCAGGAATACATTTCAGCAGCTTGCCCAAAGCTCTGTAGGTTTCGCGCCGTCATTGCTGATAAAAGCCAATGACAGGCTGACTTTACATTTTGATGCTTATTACTACAGGAGCGCCCGCCCCATCTATCTCTTTGGCTTTAATCCTCCTCCAGGCGGAACTGGCGGAAACAGTACTTACGCCGGTAATGTTAAGGATCTAGACCTGGATCCTAAAAACGCTTATTTCAACGCTGACTTTAACAGCAAGCAACAAACATGGGCTGTTACGGGGCAGGCAGAATATAAATTGTCCGACAAATGGCTTTCTCAAACCAACTATTCAATAGCAAGAAGCAATAACAATACAAAATACATTTCACTGCTGGCAAATAAAGCTTCCGCTGCAGACACGACCGTTATTACAAGAAACATACTGGATCTGCCTTACAGCCAGCTATACACACAGCAATTCCAGCAAAATTTTATCGGTGATTTCAGGATCGGCAGCATGCGCAACAGGCTGCTGGTAGGGCTCGACTATTTCAGGACTGATGTTGCTTCATTCAGGGGCTCTGTTGCTTACGACAAAGTTCAGGTTACAGCCACACCAGCACAGTTACTGATAAGGGAGGCTAAGGTTGACAGTCTTACCGTAAGGGCAAATTATAGCGGTGGAAGAGATATTAATGACAGCTATGGCGCTTATATTTCCGAAGTACTTAATGTTACAGACAGGCTACTGTTAATGGCAAGCCTGCGCATCAACAGGTTTGTGGCGGTAAGCGGCGATTATAAACAAACTTCTTTTTCACCCAAGCTCGGTATTTCTTATGAAATAATCGAAAACGCACTTTCCGTATATGGCAATTATAACAATGGATACAATAATGTAAGCTATACTGATTCTCTGGGTAAATTGCTTAAACCTCAATATGCTAACCAGTTGGAAGGAGGTGTTAAGTTCAATATATTACAACATCGTTTAACCGGTACTGTTAGCGTATATGATATTAAGGTTACCAACATTGCAAGGTCGGTGCCAGGTACTATTTACTACGTGCAGGATAATACTCAAAAAAGCCGTGGTATAGATATAGATATCCTTGCCAACCCTGTTGCCGGTATGAATATCGCGCTGGGGTATGGCTATAACGACATACGGTATACTGCTGATAAAGGCAATGTTGGATTTTTGGACAACAGGGTTGAGAGTGCGCCTTATCATGCCGGAAATATCTGGGGTACCTACCAGTTTACTTCCGGAAAATTGAAAGGCTTTGGATTAGGCGCAGGCGGTAACGGGCAGAGCGCTTCTTATGCCAACAACCTGAACACTATTACGCTGGATGGTTTTTTTGTATATGGAGCAAGCCTGTTTTATAACACTCTTAAATTCAGGCTCAGCGCCAAAATAGATAATATTGCCAATAAAAAATATTATACTTATAACTCCTGGCTGTTTCCCGGTCAGCCCAGGATGCTGGCATTTAATATTACTTACCGGTTTTAATGAAATAAAATATCATAGTATAAGCACAACAGCGGTTGTGCTTATACTATTTAAAAGAAGTAGTGTATGAATAAAGGAAAAAGCAAATCCCTGTTTAGCAGGATCAATGCGTGGCTGCATCTGTGGCTCGGCATTTTTTCGGGGATCATCCTGGTTTTTGTTGCGCTAACCGGAACTATTATCGTTTATTGCGATGAAATTATTGACTGGTCTGCAGGAAAATCGCTCTATGCGGCAGAGGTGAAACTGCAACGGGTACCTGCAGAAACCCTGGTAGCCAATGTCAATAAGGCTTATCCCCAGGCCAGGATCTCGGAAATATCAGTATATAAAGATCCGGAAAGAACGGTGCGTTTTCGTGTTTTTGCTAAAGGAAAAGGACTTGCCTTTGTATATGCTGATCCATACACCGGTGAAGTGTTGAAATATGACCGCAATGCCAACTTTTTTTATATAACAGCACACCTTCATGCATCTTTTTTGTGGCATGGGCCGGGCAGTTGGATTGTGGATATTGCCACCATCATTTTTTTGATTGAACTTATTTCCGGTATTATACTCTGGTGGCCCGTTAAATGGAACAAGCATACCCGTGATGCCAGTTTCAAGATTAAATGGAATGCAAGGTTTAAAAGAGTTAACTACGATTTGCATAATGTATTAGGGTTTTATTCTTCCATTCTTGCGCTCATACTAACCATTACAGGTTTGCTCATTGCTTTTCACCCGCTTGCTGAATCTACTGTTAAACTTTTGGGCGGTGATCCTGATCATGAAAAATGGGAACAGGAATTGCCAAAGGCCGATTTCACGAAGAATGCAGTAGCAATGAATGCCGCTTTAGAAAAGGAATTTAACAGATACCCTGATCAAAAGGGCGGACGAATATGGCTGTATAATGCCGATTCATCCGGTTACTTCCTTATAAATACGGCTACAAAACTAGGTTTGAAAAGTGCGGAGAATTCCCGGCTTTCGTTCATAGATAAATATACCGGTGAAGATATCAATATACCAGCTAAGGGATTAAAAGGAGAGTATATTGAAAACTATATATGGCAACTACACATGGGTACCTGGATGGGACAGGCAGGTAAACTATTTACCTTTATCTGCGGATTGATTTGTACATCCCTGCCTGTTACCGGCTTTTTAATATGGTGGCACAGGGGCAGAAAGAAAAAGAAACCGGCTAAGAAAATTATTTCAAGAAACCTGGAAGCAGGAGTACCTGCTTAATGTAACAGTTAGTACCTGTTATTATAAATTATAACGAGCCGGGTATATGCGGATATTTTGCGGGAGCTGCAATGGTTTGCTTTGTGAAAAATAAGGCTCCGGCCGGCCTGTCAATGCTTTAAGCTCATTAAACGCTGTAGCAGTAATGGTCTGGTTTTCATCTTGGCGCGACCCGGGGTATGCCTGCCGTAATGTATAATGTATAATAACAAAGCAGGCTGTTGATACAATCAACGCCTGCTTTGTAGCGAGTATAGTAGTCATTCTTATTCTAAATATCCAACAACCTGGTATCCCCTTCCGTAAGATGTGGTCACCCTGTCGTAAAGTATACCGTTATATTCATAATATGTGTATCCATTATAAACAACTTTTTCGTAGTCTGCCGGCAGCGCGTCAACTATTGTTCCTATTTGAGGATTTACTACTTCATAAAATCCGCTACGATCAAAATAAAAAACGCCTTCAAGAAAATAGTATAGTGAGTTTCCAAAATTCACTCTCACATAATTAGAGGGTAAATTTTTTATGCGCATACCTCTGGGAGGAGGAGTCTGGATATATCTGCCATTGTTTTCAATATAGAATCGTCCATTATTATAATCGTATGTTCTGTTGTTATAAACAACACGTTCAGCGCCTGCAGGTTTTTGTCTTGTAGCTACTACTTTTACTTTTTCTTTTTTGAATTGTGCATTATCCCTGCTGATAGTGCCAACATTTCTCCTGCTATCTTTCTGGGAAGAAGCAGGTTGCCTGTCTGACCTTACTTCCGGCCTGCTGTTGGATTGTCCCCTGTTCCTTTCCTGTGCAGATACATGCAATGAACCTGCTGCGATAACGAACATAAATATCATACCAGTTAACTTATTCTTTTTCATAATAGTTCATTTTATATTTTATCAGATTGTTTTTTACTGCGATTGGTTTATTTGTACATCGTTAATTTTTGTTAATGATTTTAAACTGGCGGCTTGTTATGTTGTAAAGCATATAGATTCTATTTTTGTTTGTATTTATTTTTGTTTTGTTTGTATAGTAAATAATGTTCTATGTATATAAATGCACGTAATTGTCGTATATGCATTGGCGTTATATTTACTTATTTTAAGTATTTATAACGATAAGTATGCCTCGGTAGTATTTCAATAAAAACGCAACGGCTTAGCCTCGCAGTAATCAACATTACGTTTACCGACAAATATCCGGTGTTCACCTATTTTAGAATTTCACTGCAAACTGTGCCGGTAATTTTGTCGTATTAAACTCAGGCTTATGACGTGATTAGCTGTGCAGATGATATAGAACTATCAGCAGGCAATAAATAAGTTTTTATTTATCATCATTAATTTAATCTTTTACTTATGATCAAAAGAGGCATTATTATCACCTTGCTCATTACCGGTTTTACTGCCGTTTCTTCGTATGCCCAGGAAAAGCAAGAGCCCCCTAAGCGAGACCCGGAAGCCTTATTTAAGAAACTGGATACCGATGGAGATGGAAAGATCAGTAAAGACGAAGCGGATAAAGCCGAACATAAAATGATTAAAGATCATTTTAGTGAAATCGATACTAATGCCGACGGCTATATCAGCAAAGAAGAATTTAAAGCCTTTAAACCTAAAGGTGGCCCGCCGCGGAAAGGCTGATATCCGGCATTTACCCTGGAGGATGTAATGGTGAACAGGCTGGCCATGCCGTCGATGCTTTGGTGGTGGGTCAACAGGTTTGTTTATTCCTGTTTTGTGCGTGCAGCCTTCACCATTCCTCTGGCGTTATTATTATTTATTAATTAAAACTATTGTATTGGTTATATCTCTACTATTCAGCCTGTATGTTACAAGCTATACTGTTTTAAATATGTTTGTATGATATCAGCCAATAAGCATTTCGCAAAAAGCGCGCTTCTGCTATTATCTGTGTTATTGCCCGGAGTGTTATTATTTTTTTCCTGCAAAAAAGAAATTACAGGAAGTGAGTCTGTAGTATCAGATAGCACTTTAACTACCTATAATGCCATAAATGATACGGCCTGGTTATATACACAGGAAATTTATTTATGGTATAATTACCTGCCTTCTTCTTTTGATCCCCAAAGTTATAGCGATCCCAATGCAGTAATGGAGGCTATCCGTGCTTACAGCACAGAACAGGGGTTTAGTGATCCTGTGGATAAATGGAGCTTTGCTATTAAACAAACAGAATGGGATGATGTAAGCTCAGGCATAAGTGGCGACTTCGGGCTTGGTATTTTTTTTAATGCAGCCTATGATCTGCGTGTGTCTTATGTGGAGCCGGCATCACCGGCAGCAACAGCGGGTATTAAAAGGAGCTGGCGCATAGTATCCGTTGATGGTAATGCAACCATTAATACAGAAGATGCTACAATAGACCGGATTTCCACGGCCGTATACAGCAGCTCATCAACAGCATTTCTATTCAGGCGGCCGGATGGTACCGATACATCTATCACACTTACTGCGGCAACATATACTGCTGAACCTTTTTTGCTTGATACTGTTTATACTGCCGGCTCCAAAAAAGTTGGATATATGGTGTATAATTCGTTCCTGGGTGATGTTGATGCCGTAAAAAATCAATTCAGTACTTTATTCAGTAATTTCAGTAGCCAGGGTATTAATGATCTTATTGTTGACCTGCGCTATAACAGTGGGGGATACGTGGAGTTGCAAAATGAATTGGCGAACTATCTTGTTCCTGTTGCGGGCAATAATAGCGTAATACTTACAGAAGAGTTTAATGATAAATACAGCCGTTATTATGATACGACTATTTATTACGCAAAAAAAGGCTCGCTTGATCTGTCGAGGATATTTTTCATAACGGCAACGAATACTGCTTCAGCAAGCGAATTATTGATTAATAGTCTTAAGCCATATATGGATGTGAAACTTATTGGAAGAGATACCTATGGTAAACCCGTTGGTTATTTTGGTATTCCTGATGGTGATTGGTATATTTTTCCTGTATCATTCAGAAGTGTGAATAAGAACGGAGAAGGTAATTACTTTGACGGCATGGCGCCTGATGCAATAGTGAATGACGGACTGGAGAAGGAGTGGGGCGATGTAACAGAAGACTGCCTGGGAAGCGTGCTCTATTACATAAGCAATGGCGTGTTTTCCAATATTGCATCACGCAGCGCATCTGATGTATTAACCAATTCAGGCAACAAACAGCTTGGAGGCAATCGCTTTAATGGAGCCGTAACAAATCGCCGATTTCCCGGGATTGAATAATAAAGCTTATCCTGGAAGTCTAAACTTTTTCATGGTTTTGATTTTTTAATATCCAAAACTCACATAAAGTAATGTAATCTCCCGGGTTATTTCTATTGTTTATTATTCCTTTTTCCTGAATCTAATCGTACCACTCGATTTTTCTGTGGAGGTAATATACACTTCATAACGTTTGCCATCAATGGTAGCAACCATCAGCGCTGTATTAGGTGGTATGGAGCCAAGATTATCAGCATACATTACAAGTTCATTGTCTTCCCTGTCGGGGTCTAACTTTAAATTCAGCGACAACGGCTTGTCCGTCAATCTTTTTCCCGATAATATCAGCTTATTGTTAAAGAAAACGGAGATGGTATCCCCATCAATTTCGCCATTATCATAAAAGTCAACCCTGATTTCTTCATTGAATGATGGCACGTCTATTGTTTTCAATATATTTTTTGCTCTTCTTTCAAAACCTGGTATAGCCGGTATAAGCACATTCGGCGTGCTTGCTTTGGCGGAATCTTTAATAGTTTTTTCCGGAATCCTGGCAATATGTTGCTGATTGCCGGCAACAGGTTTTCTGCTGCTGACAGTATCTTTTTTAGCAGGAGCCGTTTTTATAACCGGTTTATTGGTTTTGGGAGCTGCTTTTTGCGCAACAGGCGGGGTGGTTTTTGGTTTTACCGGCGAAAGCGTATTGGTTTTAGGCTTTAAAGGTGCGGTATTAGTTTTGGGTTTTGCATTGGCAACGGGCGGATTAGCTTGTTTTGTTTGTGGGGCTGCTTTAGGAGGAACAACTTTGGTCAGCATTTTCCTTTCCAGCTCAGTGCTTCCGGCTCCGCAATCCCTGGGTAAATATCCCCTCCATCTGCCAACCAGCTTTTCCGTGCTTCCCTGCTTCATAAAAGTAAGGATATGGGTTTGCAGGCAGTCTCCCCATCCCATAGGTGTATTTCCCTTTATCCTTTCTTCTTCATTTACCACAACCGACTTGCTGGCTGCATCATATTTTCCTTCAAGCCTGCAAATCACATAATACTTCTTACCGGGATAGTTGAAATAAGAATAGGAATAACCGGTTATTTCCGATCCCTGGATCTCTAATTCCAACACATATTCCGTATCTCCCTCTTTGGCAACAACGTTTCCAACACTATTAAATGAGCCACGCCATTGACCGCTAAGGTTTTGGGCCGAACCGTAATTAAGGCTACACAACAAAATCAATACAAACCAGCCTTTCATCAAATTGTAAAACTTTTATCATGCAAAAATAACCTCAATACTAAGGAAATAGCCGCAAGAAATGAAATCATACGCCAAGAGTTCGTTAAATTTGCACCCCGTTTTGCAATGAGCGGGAATATATTATGATGAAAATAACTTTTCCAGATGGCGCGGTAAGAGAATACCAGCCCGGAACAACAGCGTTGGATATAGCAAAATCAATTAGTGAAGGCCTGGCAAAAAAAGTGCTGGCAGCCTCGGTAAACGGAGCGGTATGGGATGCAACGAGAGCAATTAACAGCGACAGCACGCTTAAATTGTTAACCTGGAATGAGGCGGAAGGAAAATCAACCTTCTGGCATTCTTCTGCTCACCTTATGGCAGAAGCGGTGGAATCCATCTTCCCGGGCGTAAAATTCTGGGTGGGGCCCGCTACGCAAAACCCTCCGGGTTTTTATTATGATATGGATTTGGGCGACAGGAAAATTACCGAAGAAGAACTGGTTGCGCTGGAAAAGAAGATGAATGAGCTGGCAAAGCAAAACAATCCTTATATCAGGAAAGAAATTTCAAAAACCGAAGCGGTAAAATACTTTTTTGATAAGGGCGATGAATATAAGCTCGATCTTTTACATAATCTTGATGATGGTAACATCACTTTTTATACCCAGGGTGGCTTTACGGATCTATGCCGGGGGCCGCATATCCCGCAAACCGGCTTAATTAAAGCCATTAAGCTTACCAATATTGCCGGTGCATACTGGAAGGGTGATGAAAAAAACAAGCAGCTTACCCGTATATATGGCATTACTTTCCCCAATCAAAAAGAGCTGGATGAATACCTTCAGTTGCTGGAAGAAGCCAAAAAAAGAGACCATCGTAAGCTTGGTAAAGAACTGGGCATTTATACCATGGATGATGATGTAGGCCAGGGACTGATCATGTGGTTACCCAATGGAACTATTGTAATAGAAGAACTGGAAAAGCTTGCAAAAGAAACAGAGAAAGCGGCAGGCTATAAACGTGTGGTTACCCCGCATATAGCAAAGGAGAGCATGTATATCACCAGCGGGCATTTGCCATATTATGCGGATAGCATGTATCCGCCTATGGAAATGGATGGTGAGAAATATTATCTTAAATCCATGAACTGCCCGCATCATCATAAAATATTTGCGGCAGAGCCAAAAAGCTATCGCGATCTACCTTATCGCATAGCGGAGTATGGTACAGTTTACCGTTATGAGCAAAGTGGTGAGCTATTCGGTTTGATGCGTGTGCGCTGCCTGCACATGAACGATGCGCATATATATTGTACCCGAGAGCAGTTTGCTGCCGAGTTCAGGGCGGTAAATGAAATGTACCAGAAGTATTTTAAAATATTCGGGATAGAAAAGTATATCATGAGGCTCAGTCTTCACTCGCCGGATAAGTTGGGTAAAAAGTATGTAAACGAGCCGGAATTGTGGAAGGAGACCGAAGCAATGGTCAGGGATGTATTGATCGAATCAAATATTCCTTTTGTAGAAGTGCAGGATGAAGCCGCTTTTTATGGCCCTAAAATTGATGTGCAGATATTCAGCGTAATCGGCAGGGAATTTACCCTGGCTACCAACCAGGTTGACTTTTCGCAGGGGCGCAGTTTTAAGTTGCAGTATACCAGCAAAGACAATATTGCCGAAACACCCCTGATCATTCACCGTGCGCCATTAGGCACTCACGAACGTTTTATTGGGTTTTTGCTTGAACATTACGCCGGTAAGCTGCCGGTTTGGCTGGCGCCGCTGCAGGTAAAGATTTTACCGATCAGCGACAAGTTTATAGATTACGCACAAAATGTTTTAGAATCTTTGAAAAAAGCGGATATTCGTGCTGAAATCGACGACAGACCGGAGAAAATAGGAAAGAAGATACGTGATACTGAGTTGGCAAGAGTGCCTTATATGCTGGTAATAGGTGAAAAAGAGATCTCGGAAAATAAAGTTTCCATTCGCCGCCAGGGAAAGGGTGACCTTGGAGCAAAAGAGGTATCAATATTTATTAATGAAATTTTAGAAGAGATAAAGACCAGGGCATCGGAATAGGCGAAAAGAATAAAGCGGAATGTAACACGTTTAATACAATATCTAGATTAATAACTTTAACAAAAACAATTAAAACCTCCGCGCAGGAGTATCACTCTAAAAAAAGTAAATGGCATTTCCACAGAAACCTCCATTCCAAAGGGGCGGCTTTAATCCCCGTTTCAGAAAAGAACAACAGCAGGAACATCGCACAAATCACATGATCAGGGTACCGCAGGTAAGGCTGGTTGGTGAAAATATTGAAGTAGGTGTATACTCTATTCAGGATGCTCTTAAAATAGCAAACGAACAGGGACTTGATCTTGTAGAAATATCTCCGAATGCAGATCCTCCGGTATGTAAAATAATAGACTATAATAAATTTCTTTACGAGAAGAAAAAGAAAGAGAAGGAAATGAAGGCCAACTCTAAAGTTTCTGAAGTAAAGGAAATACGGTTTACACCTAATACTGACGAGCATGACTTTAACTTTAAAGCTAAACATGCAGAAGATTTTTTGAAGGAGGGCAATAAGGTAAAGGCTTATGTTCAGTTTAAAGGCCGCGCTATTATGTTTAAAGAAAGAGGCGAATTATTATTATTGAAATTCGCTGAGCGCCTTGCAGAAATAGGGACAGCAGAAGGCTTGCCAAAGCTGGAAGGTAAACGTATGCTCATTATGTTTGCGCCAAAAAGCCAGAAGAAGAAAAAATAAATAAATTTTTTGTAGATAAAACCTGTTGGTTTTGCGTTGAAATAACTCAATCCAACAGGTTTTTTGTGTTATATAAATTATCATTAACCATATTTAACGTAGTGAAGTTTTAATCTCGCCGGCTTCGTTATATTTTTGAAAGATAATAAGCTGAGATTTAACCCCTTCGTAAACGAATTAAGATAAGCATGAAACCCGGAATGTTACTAGTTTTTACTTTTTTTTTATACGCTTTCGCTAATGCACAAACAGAAAGAACTGTTAAAGGAAAAGTGTATGATAGTGCACATGTGGTTTTACAGGGCGCAACAGTTTTGCTTTTTAAAAAAGATGGCGGCGATACTTTAAAAACAGTAACTGATAAGGCAGGGCAATATATTTTTTCTAAAGTTCAAGCATCTTCCTTTCGCATACGTGTTACCAATGTTGGTATGGAAGATGCGGAGCAGGATTATGATTTTGAAGAAAGCAAAATGGATATAACCCTGGGTAGCATTACCATGCAGCGTGCTATTAAAACATTACAGGAGATCATAATAGCGCCGCCACCCATTGTAGTAAAAGAAGATACTGTTGAATTTAAAGCAGATTCATTTAAGGTAAGACCTAATTCATCTGTTGAAGAATTATTAAAGAAATTGCCGGGTTTGCAGGTTGATAAAGACGGCAATATAACAGCGCAGGGGAAAACAGTTACCAAAATAAAAGTAAATGGTAAAGATTTTTTTGGTGGTGATCCTAAAACCGCATCCCGTGAGCTTCCTGCCGAGATTGTAGACAAGGTGCAGGTGGTAGATGACTACGGAGATATGGCAGCAATCTCCGGAATAAAAGACGGCGATCCGGATATTGTGATCAACCTCCAGTTAAAAAAAGATAAAAACCAGGGAGCTTTTGGAAAAGCATCTGCAGGATATGGAACTGACGATCGCAAACAATTTACATTAAGTGCAAACATGTTTCGTGAGAACACACAACTGTCGTTGTTGGGTAACATTAATAATATCAACCAGAATTTATTTGATTTTTCAAACGATGGCGGTAACCGGCGCGGTGGTGGCGGTGGCCCGGGGCGTATGATAAGCGGAAGCGGTGGTGGTAATACAACATCTGACTCTAACGCTGATCAGAATGGTATAACAGATAATAAATCCATCGGGCTGAATTTCAGAACTGATTTTCCCGAAAAGAAGGGTTCGTTTTATGGCAATTACAGTTTTTCAAACAGGAATACGGTGATTACCCGCAGCACTTCCCAGCAAAATCTTTTTGACAATGGCAACACGTTTATAAACAACAGGGATAATTTATCTGATAATATTGGCAGAAACCACAGGGTTAATCTCAATCTTGAATATAATATTGATTCATTCAATTATATTAAGATCCGCCCGAACTTTAATTACGGCTATGCTGATAATCGCAGTAATGGCATATTCAATTACCTGAACGGCGGAGATACAACACAGGCAGGGCACTCAGGCGATACTGTTTCCAGTAAAGCGCCCAACTTTAACGGCGAGATCAGCTATAATCGCCGGTTCCGCAAAAGAGGCAGAAATTTATCTGTGAATGTAAACCTGGGAACATCTTCTTCTTTGCGTGATGATGATAAAATAAATTTTACCCGTGAATATTTGAAAGCCGGCGGATATTCAGATACGTTTTTGGATCAGTTGATCACACAGGATAACCGAAATCGTAACTATGGTGTTAATGTAACCTATACCGAGCCGGTATCTGCACGGCGCTTCCTTGACATAAGCTATGGCTATAATTATTCATTTGCAAGAAATGACAGAAGAACCTATGATAAGAGTGATATAAACGGAGCGCTGGATTTTCTGGATAGTTTGAGCAATGCGTATGAAAATACTTTTATCAACCAGCGTGTTGGTTTGAGTTTGCGTACAGTTAATAAAAAGTATAATTATTCATTTGGGGTAAACCTTCAGCCTGCTAACCTCAACGGATACTCTATAACAAAAGACAGCGCGTATACACCGCAAAAGCGTTTGAATTTTTCTCCACAGGCGCGTTTGTCATACAATTTCTCCCGTACCAAGCGGTTGAATATGAACTATAGCGCCAACTTTAACCAGCCAGGTTTCAATCAATTGCAACCCGTGCGTGATGTTTCCAATCCACAATATCAAACGCAGGGTAACCCCGATCTTAAGCCGGAGTTCAGCCATAACTTAAGAGCAATGTTTAATAATTTTAACTTTACCTCAGGCCGTGTATTATTTGTTGGTATGAATGCCAATTTGATACAGAACAGGATTGTAAATAATAATATTCGTTTAGATAGCAGTGGTGCGCAATTGAGTATGCCGGAAAATATAAACGGTTATTATAATCTTTCAGGATTTTATAACTACTCTGTTCCGTTCCAGAACCGTACTTATGTAATTTCATTAAATGGTAATGTAAATTACAATCATGATGCCGGGCTGGTAGATAGTAAAAAGAATATCGGTAATAATTGGGTGACTACACAAAGGCTGAATTTTGAATTCAACTTTAAAGAATGGATTCAGTTTACTGCCGGTGGTTCATACAGCCTGAATTCTACTAAATATACACTTACTCAAAATGGTGAAAGATTAAATAGTAATGCCTGGGGTGCAAACAGCACAATGCGTCTTGATATTCCCGGGGGCGTTATACTGAGATATGATATCAGTTATGTATTGAATGAAGGGCTTGCATCGAATGTAAATTCTAATCCCACACTATTCAATGCATCAATAGAAAAAACACTGTTTAAAAATCAAAGCGGTTTCATACGCCTGTCTGGCTTTGATATCTTTAATCAAAATACAAGCGTTACAAGGCAGGTAACAGGTAATGCTATTATTGATAGCAGGGTAAACCGTTTAACCCGGTATTTTATGCTGACTTTTACATATAAGCTAATGAAGTTTAAGGGGCAGCAATCTTCGGGCAATACTCCCCAGGGTGGCGGCAACGGATCCATGAGAAGACGTCTTCCGGAATAAGGTGGAGTGAGCAGTGGGTGATCAGCTATCAGCCGTCAGCAATCAGCAGTTGGCTGTCAGCAATAAGCGCATAGATACAACCTGTAAGCTTATTACCTGCTTCTTCCTTTCCCTGCCTTCTTCCTATCTTTGCACTTCATAAATAATGGAGTGTGGAAAATAAACTTATCATCAAAAATATGGTTTGTAACCGCTGCATAATGGTGGTGCGCAGTGAACTGGAAAAGCTTGGCTATAAACCAGCAAGTGTTACGCTAGGCGAAGTAGTATTGGATAAGGATATTTCAGCAGATGAAAAAAATGATATAGCAAAAGTATTAGAGCCCATTGGCTTTGAACTGATTGATGATAAAAAGAGCCGTATTATAGAAAAAATAAAGAACGTTATTATTGATCTTGTACATCGCCAGGATGTTGAATTAAAAACCAGCCTGTCTGATTTGCTTAGCGCGGCATTGCATCATGATTATAATTATCTTTCTAATCTTTTTTCAGAAGTAGAGGGTACCACTATTGAAAAATATTTTATCGCACAAAAAATAGAGCGGGTAAAAGAATTGCTGGTATACGATGAACTTTCACTCAGCGAAATAGCATTTCGCCTTAATTATTCAAGTGTTGCATATTTGAGTAACCAGTTTAAAAAAGTTACCGGGCTAACGCCAAGTCATTTCAAACAGGTAAAAGAAGAAAAAAGGAAACCACTGGATAAGGTTTGATCTCCCTGGTTTTTCTGAAGTGAAACGAAAGATGTGAGCGTCTCACATTTGCCAGCTGTCAGCTTATCCTGTATACATATCTTATTTATTCAGACGCATTGCATTTGTATTGTTCCTCACGCTAATCCCTGAGCAGCGGGAGAGGATCCCAAATTCAAATCAGGCGGTTCTTTCGTTTCGTTCCAGTAGTAGCTGTCAGGGAAAGGTCTTTTCCCAAAAATAGCTGTTCCAACTCTTATCATGGTTGAGCCTTCCTCTATAGCTGTTTCCAGGTCATTGCTCATACCCATTGACAGTTCAGTAGCAGGTATGCCTGCATCCAGCAGTTCGGTTTGTATATGCTTAAGCAACTGAAAACATTTGCGTACTTTGGAAATTTCGGCAGAAAAAAGCCCGATGGTCATGAGACCTTTAATATGCAGCCTGTCCAGTTTGCTGAACTGTAATGCAAGTTCAACCGCATGATCGGGCAACATGCCAAACTTACTTTCTTCATACGAAGTATTGACCTGCAAAAAAATATCCATAGTCCTGTCTTCAAATTCCAGGCGCCTTTGCAGCTTCTCTGCTAATTCCAGGCGGTCTACAGACTGAATGCAATCAGCATATTTAATAACCTCTTTAATTTTATTGGTTTGTAAATGACCAATGAAATGTGTTTGATGAGCTACCGGTTGCAGTGCGTCAAATTTTTCCTTCAGCTCCTGTACCTTGTTCTCCCCAATAATTGTTTCCCCTTCTTTAAGTGCAACCAGTATATCATTTGCAGAAACAGTTTTTGTTGCTAACAACAGCTTTATTTCTCCGGGTTGCCTGCCTGCTTTTATACAGGATGCTTTGATCCTGTTCTTGGTAACAGCAATATTATTTTTAATATCTGTCATGATATAAATTCATGCTCAGGGCAATCTATTCTTAACCTGCCTCCGGCAAGTGTGGTTTGCAGGAGCTTACAATAATGCGTTCCTTTATCAAATTGATAATTGGCACAGGTAAAGCACATCCGTTGAATATTGATCACACCAGCCCTGTTCAGTTCGTAAATCAGTTTCAGCAGTCCGTCCAGCATTGCTTTCTTTTGTTCATCGCTGAGCCTGCCTATCGGTTTTTCAATAGAAGCGGTGAAGAAAGAGGCTTGTTCCGCTATTTTTTTTCCTTCGGCAGTAAGCGAGATAGTAAAGCTTCTTGTATCTAATTCATCTCCTGTTTTTTTAATCAGCTTTTTAAGAAACAGCACCTTTACACTGTCGCTTATGGTTGCTTTTGTCATATTAAACTCAGCGGCCAAATAGCTCACTTTGCATTTTTCCCCCGAATGGAAAAGCAGGAAAATTAAAATCTGAACCTGTATAGGACTGAGTGCATTGCTTTTGCTTTCATTCCAAAGCAAAACCCGGAATGCTTCTGAAATACGCTCCAGCGCTACTACAATTTTACCCTCAATTTTATTTTCCTGCCTTTCAGGATTGAATGATGACATAAATGGATAATAATATATAAAGTTAGAGATCCTAACAATAGCGTATACATTTATCCTTTTACATCTGCCATAGATGCGCCGAAGTTAATGTGCAATACATTGCCATTCGGGGTAATCAAAGCAGGCACGGATTTAACGCCTTTTGTTTCCGCTTCTTCTATCCGCGCTTTTTGCTCTCCCAAATGAACAATTTCCACATTTTTTTCGCCAATCAGGGAAATGATGTCATGCTCGGCGCTAATGCAAACCGGGCAACCTGCATGATAAAATACTGACTTTGCCATGATGATGAGATTTGGTGAATAATATTGTTTGCAAATATAGTTAGGTTTCCTAACTAAAAAAATATTTCTATTCATTTGCCGGATAATAAGTCATGTAAATCTTACAAATCAATTATATAAAACTGTAATAACTGTTATTATGCTTCTTCTCATCTTTGCATTGTTTAAATTACTGGTTTATGATAAAGCAGGCTGAACTTACTGATAAAGTAAAAAATAACAGCACTGGTGCAACACTAAAGCAAACTTTCCCGGTTTTAAATATGAGCTGTGCCTCATGTGCGGTAAGTGTGGAGAGTACGTTAAAAGCTACGGATGGAGTTGTTGATGCGGCGGTGAATTTTGCAACAGCTACGGTAGCTGTGGAGTACGTGCCAGGCAAAACAAACCCTGCTGCTTTACGCAGTGCCGTGGAAGCTGTTGGTTACGATTTGTTGTTAACAGATGATAATGCGCAACAGGAAACATTTGAAGCCATACACGAAAAGAAATTCCGGCAATTAAAAACAAAAACAACCTGGGCGGTAATATTATCTGTGCCGGTTGTGGTTATAGGTATGTTCTTTATGAACCCGCCTGCCGGACGGGCAGGTATACCCTATGCCAATGAGATAATGTGGCTGTTTTCAACGCCTGTTGTATTATGGTTTGGCAAGGATTTCTTTGTGAATGCATGGAAACAGGCAAAACATCGCTCAGCGAATATGGATACACTTGTAGCATTAAGCACGGGTATCGCGTATATTTTCAGTTTGTTCAATATGCTTTTTCCTGAATTCTGGCATGCAAGAGGATTGCACGCTCATGTCTATTTTGAAGCTGCTTCGGCGGTGATCGCTTTTATTTTGCTGGGAAGGCTATTGGAGGAAAAGGCTAAAGGCAATACAGCCGCAGCACTTAAAAAGCTGATGGGATTGCAGCCTAAAACAGTAACGATAATTCAGCAAAGTGGCGTGCAGGTACAATTGCCGGTTGAAGAAGTTAAAGAAGGTAATATTGTGATGGTAAAACCCGGCGAAAAAATAGCTGTTGACGGAATAGTTGTTTCCGGCAGTTCGTATGTAGATGAAAGCATGCTGAGCGGAGAGCCTGTACCGGTATTAAAACAGGAGCATGAAAAAGTATTTGCAGGTACGATCAATCAAAAAGGGAGCTTTCAGTTCAAAGCGGTTAAAGTGGGCAGCGCTACCATGCTTGCCCAAATTATAAAAATGGTACAGGATGCACAGGGAAGCAAAGCGCCTGTGCAAAAGCTGGTTGATAAAATTGCGGGCATTTTTGTGCCGGTGGTAATTGGTATTGCAATGTTAACATTTGTATTATGGGTGATTTTAGGCGGTGATAATGGAATTGTGCAGGGATTGCTTGCAGCAGTTACCGTGCTGGTTATCGCCTGCCCATGTGCGTTAGGGCTTGCCACGCCAACAGCTATAATGGTTGGTGTGGGCAAAGGTGCGGAAAAAGGAATACTTATTAAAGATGCGGAAAGTCTTGAGCTGGCTAAAAAAGTAAATGCAATAGTGCTTGATAAAACAGGAACAATAACCGAAGGCAAGCCACAGGTTACTGATATCAGTTGGCATAACGGTGATGAATCGGGCCGGCAAATATTACTCAGTATAGAAAAACAATCGGAACATCCGTTAGCGGAAGCGGTTGTTCATTATTTTGGCGAAGAAAATAGTATTGCTGTATATGATTTTGAGAGTATTACGGGTAAAGGCGCAAAAGCAACCGTCGACGGCCAGGGGTATTATGTTGGCAATGCCGGGTTGCTGAATGAAAATAATATTATCATTCCTGCTGAATTGAAACAAAAAGCGGATGAATGGAGTAATAATGCAAAAACAGTAATATGGTTTGCAGATAATACAAACGCTTTAGCGGTTGTGGCAATTGCTGATAAAATAAAGAGCACCTCTGTTGCGGCAATTAAGGAGATTGAACAAATGGGTATTGAAGTATATATGCTAACAGGCGATAATGAGGCAACCGCCGGTGCAATAGCAGGGCAAACAGGTATACAACATTATAAAGCAGAAGTATTGCCCCAGCAAAAATCAGCGTTTATAAAAGAATTACAACAGCAGGGCAGGGTAGTGGCAATGGTGGGTGATGGCATTAATGATAGTGCTGCATTGGCACAGGCTGATGTAAGTATAGCAATGGGCAAGGGGAGTGATATTGCAATGGATGTGGCAAAAATGACAATCATATCTTCTGATCTTACCAAAATTCCGAAGGCAATACGGTTGTCAAGGCAAACTGTGAGCACTATAAAACAAAATTTATTCTGGGCATTTATTTATAATGTAATCGGTATACCTGTGGCTGCGGGTATTTTGTATCCGGTCAATGGCTTTTTGCTGAACCCGATGATAGCAGGAGCGGCTATGGCATTGAGCAGTGTGAGTGTAGTGAGTAATAGTTTGTTGTTGAGAGTGAAGAAATAATTTGAGAATTTGAAAATGTGGAAATGTGAGGATGTGAGAATGTGGAGGAATGGCAATATTAAAGTATTCCTTGTGGTTGCTGCTGCTTTGCACCTGCTGGGTGAACACATAAATACTGAAATGACAGAAAAGCCTCCATTAAAATAATTATTATGACATCAGAACAGGAACTGAAAGCATTAGCCGCACAACTAAGGCATCCTTCGGGAGAAAAGGGAGTAGGGATAGCGAATATGATGAATGAAACAAATATCGGGATGACAAATCATGCCGTCCGTTGTTTGAATATACATAAAGCAGATATGATACTTGAACTTGGGCATGGTAATGCGCGGCATGTGGAAAGCCTGTTTCAGCGATATAACAATATACATTATTACGGGCTTGAAATGTCTGAATTAATGCATGAGGAAGCAAGAAAAATAAACCAGGTATTTATTGCGAATAAGCAAGCCCATTTTTATTTATATGCTGGCAAACAATTTCCCTTTGCAGGTGATTTATTCGATAAAATATTTACTGTAAATACTATTTATTTTTGGGAAGAGCCTCAGAAAACTATTGGTGAATTATATCGTGTTATAAAACCTGGTGGCAGGCTATGCATTACTTTAGCGCTGGAAAGCTTTATGCAACAGTTGCCTTTTACGCAGTTTGGTTTTGAGTTGTATAATATTAAAAAGATTGAAAAATTAATAGCATTTACTTCATTCAGGATTAGCAATATAGAAACAGCATTAGAGAATGTGAAAACCAAAACAGGCGAAATAGTGGAGAGGGAGTTTGTGAGTGTTGTGGTGGAGAAATAAAATTTAATGTATTCCTCACCCCGTTCTTAAAAATTTCCTGTAAAAGTCTTCTCTCATCTTCGCGAAATCTTTTTCAAGATATATCATTTCATTGCGAAGTTTTTGTTGTTGTTTTTGCCAGTGCCTGTCAATATTTTTTGAAGGAAATTCTTTAATTTTTTTTTCCAGGCGTTTAACATCAATAGCGATATCCTTTATGTATTCATCCCGCTCAATAATAAGGTTATGAAAATTCTCTGCTTCGGCAATCAATGCTCTGTCGGTAGTATTGTTATCCAGTACTTCACTTAATGTGTTTTTAAGCTCATTACTTTCATCTTTTAGCAGGTTAAGTGAGGTAAGCCAGGCAACACATTCGCTGATCGCCTGGCTTATTTTTTCTTTATTATATGACAAATCATTAAGCAATTTGTATTGCGTTTTAATGGTTTATTGTTGTTAATGGTTAGGAGCACAGGTTGCTTTTTTACTGATGATATCTTCAGCCGGGCTTATATAAGGAATGCCAAGGCCCATACCTCTCAGGATCAGCAGGCAGGCCATCAGCATCATCATATAAGGATATATCCTGCGTATGCTTTGCCTTATGTTTACATTTATATAATTTCCCCAGAATGCAATAGTCCACATTACCGGCAGGGTGCCTGCACCAAAAGCTGCCATAAATATTACTGATCTCGCTATATCGCCTGTGGCTGTAGCGCCGGCTAAAGCAAGGTATACCAGTCCGCAGGGAAGTAATCCATTTAAAAAACCTATTGCGAAAAGGGTTGATTGATTTTTTTTGAAGAATAATTTTCCAAATGTTTTCCTGATCTTTTCGAAAAATACTGCGGCGATGTTTTTACCGGTAAATATTGAAGGGAAAAGTTTAGGTAATATTACCAGCAATAAAATAATACTACCTGCGGTAATAGATAATCCCTGTTGAAAACCTAAAAGAGATATGCTGTGTCCAATACTGCCCATCACCAATCCAAAGAGTGAATAGGTAACAATTCTGCCGCTGTTGTATAACAATGTGCCAATAAATTTTGAATACAGGCTGTTGTCTTTTAACGGCAGGGATAAAGCCAGAGGTCCGCACATGCCAACACAGTGAAAGCTTCCTATCACTCCAATGGTAAATGCTGCTATGGCTGTTTCTAACATATCACTTTAGTTGTTGATTACAGGAATATTTTTTCCTCAAAATAATATGCTCTGCCTGCATCGTTCCAGTCTATCTGCAGTTCATAAGCACCGTTTATACCCGAAGGCAGCACTATAGCTGTAGTGCTATTACTGGTAGTGAAATCCTTTTTAATATCCTTGCCATTATCCGAAGGGCGATATAATAATACTTCTCCGGTCAAATCCTTTTCATTAAACACGGCCGGAAGTGTAATGATCAATGTATTGTTCACTATCTCAAATTTTACTTTGGATGATAATGCATTGGTTCTTTTAATAGCATCGATCCTATTCTGGTGCTTCAACTCCTTTGCGTAATAGTCAGGCGTAACCAGGTCAATTTTTTCGTTTGATGATTTAAATACCAGCACTACTATTCCTGCTACAAAAGCGAGGTAAACGATCAGTATTTTATATCCCCAGTTCATATTAAGAGATTTATGGTTTTTAGTTTGTTGTTAATGGTAGCTGTCAGTGTTTAGCTATCAGCCGGCGTTAAACTTAATAGCTGACCGCTTCCTATTCATACACCTCGGGTCCGATAAATTTCGCTTCAATGGTTTTTAATTTTTTACCATTTTGATATAGTCCTATATGTATTACCTTCTTCCAGCTTGTCACATCTTTTCTGTTAAGTTTTACAAAGAACTGCAGGTTAGCATAATCTTCTTTTTTCACTATTGTTGTTCCACTGCCTACGGGGGTGATTTCTCCCTCTACGTCTTCAAGCCTTAGTTCAAAAGGAATATCCTTGTGTGTTTTATTAGCTAATTTCAGGTTGTAAAGATTGGCTACCCTGCCATCGGGCAATGAAGTATAAGTCATGCCGGCTGTACGCATTAACCTGGCGTCAAGGTCTGTTCGGGTAGCTATCAATACAACCAACAGGCTCATCAGCAGGAATAAAACAACACTATATGCTTTAATGCGCCTGGTAAATTTTAACTGTACACCATCATTAATACTTTTTTCAGAAGCGTACCTGATCAGCCCGGTGGGTTTGTTAATGCTTGTCATAATAGCATCACAGGCATCAATGCAGGCCGTACAGTTCACACATTCCAGTTGGGTGCCATTGCGTATATCAATACCCGTGGGGCAAACCCTTACACACGCGGCGCAATCAATACAATCTCCTTTGGCAGGCACAACAACCGGGGCTGCTTTTTTTTCCAGGCTTTTACATGCGCCATCATTTTTACAATCCACACATTTGCAATCGTGTGGTTCTCTTTTATCTTTTTTTGAAAGCTTTCCTCTTGGTTCTCCACGTTTGTAATCGTATGCAACAACAATGGAATTTTTATCAAGCAACACCCCCTGCAACCTGCCGTAGGGGCATACCACAATACATACCTGCTCCCTGAACCACCAGTACACAAAAAAGAAAACAGTAGTAAAAGTAAGTAATGATATGAGCGTGCCAATATGTGCTGAAGGTGTTTGGATATATTCTATCAGCTTATCCATACTGATAAAATAAGCGAGAAAGAAATTAGCAATAATGAATGACAGCAAAAAGAAGGCAATAAATTTGGTTGTTCTTTTTTTGAGTTTCGTGCTGTTCCAGGGCATTGCTTTTAACTGTCGTTGTTGCGCAGCATCTCCATCAATCCAGTATTCTATTTTACGGAACACCATTTCCATAAAAATAGTTTGCGGGCAAGCCCAACCGCAGAATACTCGGCCATAAATTACCGTAAACAAAACAATGAATACGATGAAGGCGAGCATAGCGATACCGAAAATAAAAAAGTCCTGCGGCCAGAATATCAAACCAAAGATGATGAACTTTCTCTCCAGCACATTAAACATCAGCAATGGTTCGCCATTTACTTTTATGAAAGGCAATGCAAAGAAGATGATGAGATATACAATGCTGAATTTAGTGCGTAAAGAATATAATGCACCCTTTGGCTTTTTAGGATGTATATAATTCCTGCTGCCATCTTTGGTAATAGTTGCTACCGAGTCTCTGAACGACCCTTTCTCATCATGTATTATCATTTCTTCTTCTGTCATTGCTTCCGGTTTCAGGGTGCTTTAGTTTAAAAGATTAGCATTGGTGAATGATGCATCAGCACTATTTTATTTTACAGCATCAGGTGCCGGCGCTGATCCCTTTTCTGTAAACAAATCTCCCTGCGGAGCCCTTGCACCGGGAGGATTAGTGCCATGCAATGTTTTAATATAACTTGCTATATAGCTCATTTGTATAGGGGTAAATTCTTTTACCCAGGATTGCATTCCCTTATCAGGATATCCAACTTTTATACTGTGGTAAATATCGTTGAGCGAGCCTTTGTGCAGCCAGTAATCGTCTGTAAGATTAGGTCCCGCACCACCTTCACCTGCTTTACCATGACAGGGCCAGCATTTGTTTGCATAAATTTCTTTTCCGGCCGCTATACCCGCTGCGTCTGCCATTGGTATATTGTTCTCGTCTACTTTGTCTTTATTGTTAGCCTCGTATGCTTCCTTCTCAACCCTGGCTTTTTCCATTTCAGCAAGATATTCCTGCGTTGGGTTTTTACCTATGCCGAATGCATGGTAATAACCCAAATAGAAAATGGCAACAAAAATGGTTGCATAAAAACCGTATTTCCACCACGGTGGTAATGAGTTATCAAGCTCCTGTATACCATCATAATCGTGGTCAATTAAAATGTCAGCTTCTTTTTCTACTGCTACGGCTTTGGTAAATACTTTTTTATCGAGTGATGACCACCATTCACTGAATTTGGAACTTTTAACAGGTGCCTTGGCCTTTTCAGGCAGTAACTCCTGGAACACGCGGCGTATGGAAAATGCAAGAAACAGGATAGCCGCTACTTCAATAGCAATTACCGCTACAAATGCATAAAAAGCGCCTGCTGTTAAGCCGCCGTAGTTAGGGATATCGGCTACAACAGAAGGGGGTTCCGCGGTTTGTGCAAAAGCGGTTTGAGAAATTACAGACAAACCAATGATGAATATTACGCTGGGCAGCTTGTTGCCATTCTTGTATTTTTCAAGCGCCAGCTTACTAACGCTTATCAATACCTGCCCCATGCCCCATATTACAAATGCAAGTACTATAGCAGAAACAGTTAGTAAAATTGCCAGCAGGTTACTGCTTTCACCTGGTGCGGCACTGGTTGCGGCCTCCTGCGCAATAGCCGGTAATATAGCGCACAGCAATAATGAAGTGCTGAATAGCTTTTTCTTTATGGATGTAAAACGGTTCATAGCTTTTGTTTACAAGGTTGAGTTAGTTATCTCTTCTGAATCGAGTGGTATGTTTGATAAACGCTCTATGCTCTCTTTCTTCATTTTTTTCACCAGCACCAGCAGCACAATAAAAAACAGGAAAAAAATGATGAGGGAGATCATGGGATATATATTAGCGTCATGCATCTTCTCTGCGTATTGTTTTATGAATTTGAACATGGCAATTAATTTTTAGCGTTTTCAGATTTTGATATATCGGTGCCAAGTCTCTGCAGGTAAGCAATTACCGCTATTATTTCTCTCTCGGGTCCTATCTTAATGCTATCTGATTTTAAATTGTTAGCTATATGCTGCGCCTGCGTCATCAAATCCTTGTTGGCTGTTGCCGGATATTCTTTTTCGTAAGGCACACCCAGTTTTATCATAGCCCTGATCTTGGCAGGTGTGCTTGCTGTATCGAGTTTATTTTCTATTAACCCTGGATAAGCAGGCATAATAGATCCTTCACTCATGGATGATGGCTCTCTCAGGTGGCGGAAATGCCATCCGTCGCTTTTCTTAAGGTTGCCTGCACCTTCTCGCGCCAGATCCGGACCGGTGCGTTTACTTCCCCACTGGAATGGGCGGTCGTATATAAACTCTCCGGCTTTTGAGTATTCACCATACCTTTCTGTTTCGCTGCGGAACGGGCGTATCATTTGTGAGTGACAGGTATAACAACCTTCTCTTACATAAATATCACGGCCCTGCAATTCAAGCGGAGTATATGGCTTAACCGAAGCAATGGTCGGCACATTTGATTTTACCAGGAAGGTTGGCACCATTTCAATAACACCGCCAATAATTACCACTATCAAACTTAAGATCATCATTTGCACCGGTTTCCTTTCAATCCACCTGTGCCAGTGCTCGCCTGCATGTTTTACATATTCTTTCTGAAGAGGCGCTGCTTCTGCTGCTTCATCTGCAACAAGCTTACCTCTCTTAACGGTTTTGTACACATTATAGAACATGATGAACACACCAATCAGATACAATGCTCCACCAAATGAGCGCATCATATAAAATGGTTTGAGGTAAGTAACAGTTTCGAGAAAGGAATATTTAAGTATGCCTGCCTCTGTAAACTGCTTCCACATACTGCTCTGTGTGAAACCAGCCCAGTATAAAGGCACTGCGTAAAATATTATACCAAGCGTACCAAGCCAGAAATGGTTGTTGGCTAATTTTTTGGAATACAATGGAGTGTTGAAAATTTTGGGGATAAGCCAGTAAAGTATACCAAACGTAAGCATACCATTCCAGCCCAAAGCACCTACGTGTACGTGTGCAACAATCCAGTCGGTAAAATGTGCAATAGCGTTTACATTCTTTAATGAAAGCATCGGCCCTTCAAAGGTTGCCATACCATATGATGTAACTGCAACCACCATGAATTTCAAAATCACATCATCTCTCACCCTGTCCCAAGCGCCGCGGAGTGTAAGCAAACCATTGATCATACCACCCCAGCTTGGAAAGATGAGCATGAATGAAAATACCACCCCGAGCGACTGGGCCCAGTTGGGTAAAGCGGTATATAATAAGTGGTGGGGACCAGCCCATATATACAGGAATATTAAAGACCAGAAATGTATAATGGAGAGTTTGTAAGAGTAAACAGGGCGGTTAGCCGCTTTGGGCAGGAAGTAATACATCAGCCCCAGGTAAGGTGTGGTAAGGAAGAATGCAACCGCATTATGCCCGTACCACCATTGCACCAGTGCATCCTGCACGCCTGCATACCAGCTATAACTTTTAAAAAGGGAAACAGGCAATGCAAATGAATTTACTATATGCAGCATTGCAACGGTAACAAAGGTTGCTATATAAAACCAGATAGCAACATACAGGTGTTTCTCTCTTCTTTTAATAATGGTTCCAAACATGTTCCAGCCAAATACCACCCAAATGAGTGTAATGGCTATATCAATCGGCCATTCCAGCTCTGCGTATTCTTTGCTGGAGGTATAGCCCATAGGAAGCGTAATTGCAGCTGCAACAATAATAAGCTGCCAGCCCCAGAAATGGATCTTGCTTAATGTATCGCTGTACATTCTTGCTTTGCATAAGCGTTGCAAAGAGTAGTACACACCCATAAAAATGCCATTGCCTACAAAGGCAAAAATAACGGCATTGGTGTGCAGGGGTCTTAACCTTCCGAATGAGCCATATTGCGTAATGTTTAGTGAAGGAAATATAAGCTGAAGAGAAGCCCATAAACCTGCCAGCATACCAACTGCGCCCCAGAGTATGGTGGCGTACGCAAAGTTTTTTACAATCCGGTTGTCGTAATAAAATTTTTCTGCCTGCATATAGATTTACTTGTTTTGGATTTTTGGTTCAGTGGAAGTTGAGTCGTTATTGGGGAGCTCATCATCAAAAAGTACTCTTACAGAAGGAGTATAGTCATCATCATACTGCCCGTTTTTTACGCTCCATAAAAAAGCGGTAAGAAAAGCGCCGGCTACTACTATGCTGATACCTATTAATAAGAATAATGCACTCACCAGTGGAAATTTTAACGGGACAAAAGTATTTGTCACCTGTGTGTTAAAAATTGATAGCTGTCAACAGGAAATATGATTAAAATCAGTATTGGTGGGGCAATAAATCAAAATGCATTATTTTTCTCCTTTCATTTAATGTAGAAGCATATTTCAAAACGATTGCTATGGAAAAGGTAATTCCTGTTGATGTTTCCCTGTTACGTCCATGGATTGAGGCAAAGCTTTCTCCTGCTGAGGTTGAAGCACGGCTGCACAAAGCCGGTTTTTCTGAGGAAACCGTTGCTGCCTACCTGCGGGAATATAAAAAAGAATGTTATGCGGCGCGCCGGTTTAATGGTTTTGTTTGTGCAGGTGTTGGCGCTTTTCTGGGGTTTGCGAGCTGTGTGCTTTCTATTATCAATCCAATACCTGAACTATACCATATTATATTATTCGGACTTACTTCCGTAGCTATATTGATTATTTGTTTGGGTCTATATTTTGTATTTGAATGATCTTTTTAAAACAAAATCCTCAAAAATAAATTTGAGGATTTTATTGTTTGGTGCAATCAACGGATCAAGGGATATGGACTTATGCTGAAACTATTTTGCCTGACCGGCAGATTGTTCAATCATTTTTTCTGCCATAGGAAAGAGCAGGTTATTTTCAAGATGTACATGCTTATGCAGATCTTCTTCAAAAGCCTTTAGCTCCTGTAATACTATTTTAAATGTATTGCATGCATCTTCAGGTATGGAATAATCACTGGTCAGTATTCTTATTTGTTCCATTATAGCGCCGGCTTCATCATGCTCGTGCACCATCATGGTAACAGGATCGCTTATGTATTCCTGTTGTTTATTTGTATTGGTTTTATTGTTAAAGGAAGTGGCAATTTCCTTTATCCTGGGAAATAATACCATTTCCTCTTTCTGCATATGCATATACATATCATTTTTTAAATAAGCGAAAAGGTCTTTTACGGTTCTCATATAAGGATATCTTTCGCCATGCTTTGCTGCTACTTTGGTTAAATGCGCTTCAATATCCGGCATAGACTGGCGGGTATAAAAATGATGCTTTATGAGTATATACCTGATCAGTTGTTCCGCGTTCATATCTGAAAAATCAACAAAAGCTTTTTGATCCTGTATGTCTGAAGTTTTAAGCTCCTTTATTATTGCTGTTATATCCAGCCCTCTTTCATTACAGGCTTCTGCAAGTGTTTGCTTTCCTCCGCAACAAAAATCAAGATGATATTTTTCGAGAACAGGCACAAGCTGATGGTGCTCAATTGCAATTGATGCCAGTGTTTGTTGTTGTATGTTCATGATGATAAATAATTTTTTACAAAGTTGCATACTCTGTAAATCTTATTTTATGATTGCAGTCAGCTTATCTTTCGTTGGCTGATGTTTAACAAAAAAATGCCGGAGACAAGTATGAATGCCGCAGCAAGCAAAAGCTCATTAATGTAAGGAAGCGCAATGAAACTTATAGCAGCAATACCCTGCAGCATCAGAAGAAATTCATTTAAAATAACACCGGCAGTAAAAATTTTTACAGCGGTCAAAGCCAATGGTTTGATCTGTATATTTTTTTCAACCATCATAAACGCAAGCAGGAAAAGTGTAATTACGCCAAGCAGTATGAGGTGGAGATAACCAATAACAATAGGGCGGAATCCAAAAGCAAGCTTACTTAGCGAAGGTATAACAGAACCTAATTGTAATAATAGTTTAATGGTTAGCGCTATGCCTGAAAGCGCAAACAACCATAATGCATTTTTAGAGATAAGGGGTTTTATTTGTGCAAACCTTTTTTTAATATGTTGCACCATTATTATCCAGCCCGCAATCTGGCTGAAAGCGGCCAGCACTACCAGCGCAAAACTCCATTGTGGGATGGGCAACCATAAAGCTGATAATACATAAGCCGGAATACAGGCGGCCGCAAACAACCAGAATATCTTTTTTTGAACAGGCACAGGAATGGTATATAGAAATGCAGCCGACGCCAGGCCCATACAGGCAAAAAAGAACCAGCCGTTGTATTGAAAATGCAGGAAGAAATATACCGCCGCCAGGTACCAGTTTTGATGGATGGTTTTTGTAGCCATCATAAATGCCAGCGAAAATGCTCCCACGGAAGAAAGTATATTAAAGAGCAGGGCCGCTTTTATCCACCAGTGGCTTATACTTTTTTCTGGTAAACTGTTTAAGTCTTTCCAGAACATATATGCAAACACATAAGAAACAAAAATAGATAGCGTTGAAAAGATAATAGAGTATAAACCATAGCCCTGAATAGGAAAACTGATCAGCATACCGTATGCTGTAATAAGGTTGGCATTTATTACCCATTTATATTTTTTAAAAACGGCTTCATTTTTTTGCTTTAAAAGATACTGCATGAGCAGTAACATCAATACATGTGTAACCCATCCTGAAAATGCGAAATGGGAATGCCCGTGCAATAAATGTTTCTGATCAATAAAAGGAAGCGAAAAAAGAATTTTATACCTGAGTATAAAACCCGCTAATGCAACAAGTAATAAATTCAATAATGCCAGCTTTGTATAACGATGTATAATAAACTGAGTAGTATTCATGTGGGGCAAAGTACGTTATGCCGAAGGATTTTTATTGTGATTGAGATCATATTAAGGTATCAGGTATCAGGTTACAGGTTACTGGTTGCCTGTGTTGCTGATTGCTGATAGGTGATTGCTGATAGGTGATTGCTGATAGCTGATTGCTGATAGCTGATTGCTGATAGCTGATTGCTGATAGCTGACCGCCATTAAAAATACACTTTCCCTTTATCAATTACCAGTTCCCCTTTTTCATGCAAATGCCGCATGGTGCGTATTACGGTTTCAACACGCAAGCCGGTCATATTGGCAATTTGCTGCCTGGTAAGCTTAACCTTATTGCATATGGTACAAACATTTTTTTTATTTTTCTTTAAATAGGTAAGTAATGTATTAATACTCTTTTCGGGATCATGGTGGGCGAGCTCCTTCAGCAGAATGAATTTAAACCGCAGCCTTTCACTTATTGTTTTGCTGAAAGCCATATGGATATCAGGTCTTTCAGCTAAAAGCTGATAGAATAGTGATTTATGCAGCCTTATAATAACAGACTCCGTATCAGCAATGGCGCTCGCAGCATAGGGACCATCATCAAACAGAGGTATTTCTCCGAAGCACTCCCCGGGCTCAACCATGTTTTGAATGAACTCATTACCGTTGTCATCAATGTTTATCCAGCGCACACTTCCGTTTACCAGTTGGTGGTAAAAAGAGCAGATACCACCCTCGTTGTATATTACTTCTCCGGCAGCTACTTTTTTATAAGTAGCTCCAAGTGTAAGCAGTATGTCAATATCAATCATCATATAGCCCGTATTTGATATCAAAACTATTAGTGCTTGTATTGCTGGTGTATGATTCTGGAAAGCAGGCATTATGATTATTGTCATGTTTATAAGCTAAAACATCGTTTATGCCTAACCGTTTACAAAACTATGATTCTACGCATAAATATGCAAAAAGAGTCTGTGTAAAATTGTGCATTCAAATTATATCAAACACAAAAAACATTGATTATGAAAAAACTGTTGATGCTGCTTTTTGCCGCCATATACTTAGCAGCCTGTGGAGGCGGCGGACAGAATAATAGTGCAGAAACTCCGAAAACCAATACTGATGCAAAAACTGAAAATGGTAATCCGTCCTATGATCCTAACAGGGGAGAGGGAAAATTCACTAAGGTTGAAGTAGGTGCTTCCCTGGATGTTGCAATGGCTGATAATGGTGAAAAAGTATACGGGGTAAAATGTGGTAGCTGCCATAAGCTTTCTGATGAGAAACTGGTAGGACCCGGATGGAAAGGCGTTACCAGCAGGCATACTCCCGAGTGGATAATGAATTTTGTTACCAATACAGATGAAATGCTTAATAAAGACCCGAAAGCACAGGCACAGCTGGAAATATGTTTGGTACGCATGCCAAACCAGAATTTAAGTGATGATGAAGCCAGGTCTCTCTACGAATTCATGCGCAAAAATGATGGCGTAAAATAAATTATTAAGAACGGACATAACCCCTTTAAGTAATAAATAAAAAGTCTTTTATGAAACGTATGAAATCGTTACTGCTGATCACTATGATGCTTATGACGGTAACAGAATATTTTTCCTGTAAACCTAAAAATGCCGGTACTGCCGTAAACTCCGATGCTGCATCTAAAGTATATGTAGCGCCCGGTAAATACGATGAATTTTACAATTTTGTTTCCGGAGGTTTTAGCGGACAGTTAAGCGTTTATGGTTTACCCAGCGGACGACTGCTGAGAGTGATACCGGTGTTTTCTGTTGATCCTGAAAAAGGATATGGGTATAGTGAAGAAACAAAACCCATGCTTAATACTTCTCATGGCTTTGTGCCCTGGGACGATCTGCATCATACTGATCTTTCTCAAACCAATGGAGAGATTGACGGTCGATGGATTTTTGTAAATGGCAACAACACTCCCCGTGTGGCCAGGGTTGACCTTACTACCTTCCGTACTCATGAGATTATTGAATTGCCTAACAGTGCTGGTAACCACAGTTCACCTTTCATTACAGAAAATACTGAATACGTGGTTGCAGGTACCAGGTTCAGTGTTCCTCCTGATAATGCAAACGGAGATATACCTATTAATACCTACAAGCAAAACTTTAAAGGATATATCAGTTTTATCAGTGTGGGTAAAGAAGATGGTAAAATGGATATCGCTTTCCAGATTCAATGCCCTGGTATAAACTTCGACCTTAGCCATGCGGGTAAGGGAAAATCTCATGGATGGTTTTTCTTTAGCTGCTATAATACAGAGCAGGCTAATACTTTGCTGGAAGTAAATGCTTCGCAAAAGGATAAGGACTTTATCATGGCCGTTAACTGGAAAAAAGCCGAAGAATACCTGAAAGCAGGCAAAGGAAAAAAAGTATCTGTAAAATATGCGCATAATACATACGATGAAAAAACGCATAGCGCTACTTCAGAAATCAGGAATGAAGTAATAGTGCTTGATTCAAAAGAGCTGAAAGATCTCTGTTACTTTATCCCCTGTCCTAAATCTCCTCACGGTTGCGACGTTGATCCCACAGGAGAATATATTGTAGGAAGCGGTAAGCTGGCTGCATTGATTCCTGTATTCAGCTTTGATAAAATGCAAAAAGCGATAGCTGATAAAGCATTCGAAGGGGAATATGAGGGTATACCTGTTATCAAGTATGAGGCAGCGCTTCATGGTGAAGTACAAAAACCAGGTCTCGGACCTTTGCATACAGAATTTGATGGCAGAGGAAATGCGTACACTACTTTCTTTGTGTCAAGTGAAGTAGTAAAATGGGGACTTAAAGATCTCCAGGTAATAGACAGGGTTCCTACTTATTATTCCGTAGGGCATTTAATGATTCCCGGCGGAGACAGTAAAAAACCTAATGGTAAATATCTCGTTGCGTATAATAAAATTACCAAAGACCGTTATTTGCCTACAGGTCCGGAATTATCGCAGAGTGCACAGTTGTATGATATAAGCGGCGATAAAATGCAGTTGCTGCTTGATTATCCAACCATTGGTGAACCTCACTATGCCCAGGCAGTTGCTGCAGATGTGATTAAAGATAAGTCGGTGAAATTTTTCAAAATTGAAGAAAATGCGCATCCTTATCTTACTAAAGGTGAAGGAGAAAGTAAAGTTGTAAGAGAAGGAAATAAAGTGCATATATACATGACTGCTATCCGTTCTCACTTTGCACCAGATAATATTGAAGGTATAAAAGTAGGTGATGAAGTATACTTCCATCTTACCAATCTTGAGCAGGATTGGGATGTGCCTCACGGCTTTGCGGTTAAAGGCGCATTGAACGCAGAATTGTTGATTATGCCCGGTGAAACACAAACTTTGAAATGGATACCTGAAAAAGTCGGTATCTACCCGATATACTGTACAGACTTCTGCAGCGCATTGCACCAGGAAATGTCAGGATATGTAAGAGTATCACCTGCAGGCAGCAATGTACCGCTCACTTTTAGTCTCGGCACAAATCAACCTGCCGCTGATAATACTGCTAACCCCGGTAAATAAAGATTAAAACCGGCTGATTAAGATTTGCCCTGATCGGCCGGTTTTATTTATTTGATGATGTAGATGCGGGATAACATTTTAAATCATAATAATGAAAGCAAAACTTGCCGCAGGCACAAAAATATTATTGCTGGTAGCGGCCGCAGCATTGGTTCTTGTTCTATTCAATCCCATCTGGAGAATAGAATTGAACGCGCCTCAATATCCTGAAGGATTGAGCTTAAAAATTCATGCCAATGGCCTGAGAGGAAATGTTGATATCATAAATGGTCTTAATCACTATATAGGCATGAAAACATTGCATAACGAAGACTTTATAGAGTTTAAAGTGCTTCCTTATGCAATTATATTTTTTGCCGTATTGTTTGTATTGACTGTTGTGCTCAATAAAAGAGGATTGCTGTATACATCTTTTATACTCTTTGTACTATTCGGTATACTGGCCATGTATGATTTCTGGCAATGGGAATACGATTATGGACATAATCTTGATCCTGACGCGGCAATTAAAGTGCCTGGTATGGCGTATCAACCTCCTTTATTAGGGTTTAAGCAGTTATTAAATTTTGGCGCATATTCTATTCCGGATACAGGAGGATGGCTTTTTATAGGAGCAGGCGTGCTGCTGTTAATTGCTGTTATTATGGAATGGCGGAAAGTTAAAGCAGGAAAATCTTCTGCGGCAGCTTCTGCACCTGCGATGATATTATTTGCCCTGTTTTTCAGTAGCTGCAATACCGGACCGGAAGCTATTGCTGTGGGAAGAGATAACTGCAGCCATTGTAAGATGAGTATAAGTGATATTAAATATGCTGCTGAAATTGTAACACAGAAAGGGAAAGTATATAAGTTTGATGATATTACCTGCCTTGTATCATTTGTAAAGGATAAAGCAGTTGATGAGAAAGATATTCAGCAAATATATCTCAGTGATTTTTCCGCGCCCCATAGCCTGGTAAAATCCGGCGAAGCTTTTTATCTGAAAGGGGGTACAATACATGCGCCTATGAACGGAGATGTAGCAGCGTTTGCTAATAGAGATAGCTTAACTAAAATGGTATCTGAACTCGGCGCTGCCGAGGTAAGCTGGCAGCAGGTAAGTCAATGAGAATTATATTATTCATATTGAGTTGTATTTCGTTGTCATCATATGCCGGTGTGATTAAAGTAGGCAGGGAGCAGCAGCATAAATCTATAACTGCAGCTATTGATGCAGCCCGCGCCGGTGATACGGTGCTTGTTGATGGAGGAATATATTATGAAAAAAACCTCGTTATTAATAAGCCAATAGTATTAAAAGGGGTTAATCAACCGGTACTGGACGCTGAGAAGAAATATGAAAATATTTCTGTAAAATCAGATAATGTAACTATACAGGGTTTTGTGCTGCAGCATACGGGTGTTTCAAGCATTGTTGATTATGCTGCTGTAAAAATTTATAACAGCCGTAATGTATCTGTTATTGATAACATTGTAAAAGATGCTTTTTTTGGCATATACTCCCAGTACGGAACACGATGTCTTATAAAAAACAACACGCTTACTGCATTTGCAAAAACCGAACAATCAAGTGGTAATGGTATTCATTGCTGGAAAAGTGATAGTATGCAGATCATAGGCAATACGGTTACCGGCCACAGAGACGGTATTTATTTTGAGTTTGTAACCAATTCGGTTATATGGCGTAATCAATCTTTTAAAAATCTTCGCTATGGGCTTCATTTTATGTTCAGTAATAATGATGCCTATATCAATAATGTTTTTCAAAATAATGGTGCAGGTGTTGCTGTGATGTTTTCGAAAGAAGTAAAGATGTTCAATAATTTCTTCCAGGAAAACTGGGGAGATGCTGCTTATGGCATATTGCTGAAAGAAATCAATGATAGTTATATAGAAGGGAACCATTTTGAGAAAAATACTTCGGCCATATACGCTGAAGGTGCTAACAGGATATTTGTAAAAAGAAATATTTTTAAAAACAATGGATGGGCGTTTAAGATACAGGCAAGCTGCTCAGAAGTAATGCTGGAATACAATAATTTTTTAGGGAATATTTTTGATGTTGGCACTAATGGTTCTCTTGTGCTGAACAGGTTTAATAATAATTATTGGGATAAATATGAAGGCTATGATCTGAACAGGGATAATATCGGCGATATTCCATACCGGCCGGTGAGTATGTACAGTATGATTGTGGAAAGAAACCCGCCTGCCGTGATTTTGTTTCACAGCATGATGGTGTCGCTGATGGACAAATCTGAAAAAATAATTCCCAGTCTTACACCTGAAAATTTAAAAGACGAACATCCTATGATGAAGCCTCTACTATTATGATCATCGCTAATAATATCAATAAAAAATTCGGCAGGCTTAAAGCACTGGATAATGTAAGCGTTAGCTGCAACAAAGGAGAATGTATTGCATTGATCGGTCCGAACGGCAGCGGTAAAACCACATTTATCAAAGCCATATTAGGAATGGTTTTGTGTGATAGCGGGTTTATTACTTTTAATGGAAAAAATATTTTGCATGATTGGGAGTATCGCTCAAAGATTGGTTATATGCCACAGATAGGCCGCTATCCTGATAATATGAGTATTGGGCAATTGATGGTAATGATGAAAGATATAAGAAAGCCCAAAAATATACAGTTGGATGAAGAGCTGGTAAACAAATTTGAGCTGGATAAGTTATATGATAAGCGCATGCGTACACTCAGCGGTGGCACCAGGCAGAAAGTAAGCGCTTCGCTTGCATTTCTTTTTAACCCCGAGGTTTTGATACTGGACGAGCCAACCGCAGGACTTGATCCTGTTGCCGCAGAAATTTTAAAAGAGAAAATTATTGCGGAGAAAGCAAAGGGCAAGTTGGTACTTATTACTTCTCATATATTGAGTGAACTTGACGACCTGGTATCGCAGGTAATATACCTGCAGGATGGTAAGCTCATCTTTCATAAAAAAATTGAAGCGCTCCGGGAAGATACCGGCCAGGAAAAATTATCAAAAGCGATAGCAACCGTAATGCTTAAAGGAAGATAAAATGGTGAAGATTTTTAAATACGTTATTATAGATATTCTCAGGAATAAGATAATACTGGCATATACTGTTTTTTTGCTGGTGTTGTCGTTAAGTATTTTTAATCTTGAAGACAGCAGCGCTAAAGGCATTTTAAGCTTACTCAATATTGTATTGATTATTGTGCCGATGGTAAGTATATTATTTGCGACTATTTATATTTATAACAGCGCCGAATTTTTAGAATTATTAGTCAGTCAACCGCTTAAAAGAAAAACTATCTGGTTAAGCATGTTTGGAGGATTGGCGTTTTCACTGGTCACAGCCTTTCTGGTTGGTGTGGGCATACCCGTATTATTATATGAAGCAAGCTCAGCAGGTATTATGTTAATTACATCAGGTGTTTTGCTTACGGTAATATTTGTTGCTATAGCATTGCTTGCCGGGGTTAAAATCAGGGATAAAGCAAGAGGAATAGGAACTGTAATATTATTATGGCTGTATTTTTCATTATTGTTTGATGGTATTGTATTGTTTATTCTTTTCCAGTTTGCCGATTACCCGCTTGAGAAATTGATGGTTGGTATTACTACGCTAAATCCTATAGGATTAAGCCGTATACTGGTATTGCTTAAAATGGATATATCCGCGATGATGGGGTATACCGGGGCTATATTTAAAGATTTTTTTGGAACTACTATTGGTATGATAATCAGTTTGCTCGTACTATTATTGTGGATCGTTTTACCGGGGTGGTTATCCGTACGAAAGTTTAATCATAAAGATTTATAAGCACGCATAAAATCAATATATATGAAAAGACATGAGGCACTGGCGCCGTTTTCAAGGGAGCATCATGGCGCGTTGATTCTTGCACAGGTAATGAAAAAAGGAGCTCCTGCATATAAGGGAATGCCTGTGGATACCGAGGGTAAGATCAGTTATGCGATTGAGTTTTTTGATGTGCACCTCACAGACCATTTTAACAGGGAAGAAGCAATGCTTGAAAAAGTAGAAAATGTGAATGAGGAGATTAAATCGTTGTCTAAAGCAATATTTGCGGAGCATGATGCGCTGAAAAATGATTTTATAAAATTAAAAACCGCAGATGATAAAATAATGGCGCTTGATGAATTGGGTAAGATGCTTGAGGCGCATATCCGTAAAGAGGAACGGGTATTATTCCCATTGATTGAGAAACACTGCGGTGAAGAAATATTAGCTTATTTATAAAGCAGGACGATATATGAAAAAAGATATCAAAACCCGTGAGGATATTGAGCTGTTGGTGATAAGCTTTTATGATAAAGTAAAAGCAGACGATACTATCGGATATATTTTTAATGATGTGGCAAAAGTGAATTGGGAGAAACATCTCCCTGTTATGTTCGATTTCTGGGAAAATATCCTGTTTTTCACCGGTGGATATGCCGGTAATCCAATGATGATCCACCAGCATCTTAATAAAATGTTTCCACTGACAAAGGAACATTTTAAAAGATGGGAAGCTTTATTTCTTCAAACAGTAGATGAGTTGTTTGAAGGAGATAAAGCGGAGCTTGCCAAACAGCGGGCATTAAGCATTTCAACGGTAATGCAGATTAAGATTGTGGGAGGGTGATTGATGGGGGACAGCTATGAGCTTTCAGCGATCAGCTATCGGCTGTCGGCAGGCAGAACCCGGTGACCAATAAGTGTTTGAACTTTTGAAAATATCGAAGGGATTACAGATTATAGAGTGGTTATTAAATTTTTGAAGGAAACCCTCGAACATCTCTGCTTACGACCTGAACCGCAACGTCCGCTGAAAGCTGATGGCTGACTGCTGATAGCTTTCACCACTCTACAGCCCCTTCATATTGGCGCTTGCTGATGAAAGTACTGCAGCCAGTATAACAATACTGATGCTGCTTGCAGGCATTAAGATAGCGGCAACCATCGGAGATAAAAGCGCCTGTGTGGCAAAAGATAATCCCACAATATTATAAAGAATGGATACGCTAAATATAGCGGTAATGATCTTCTTTCCGGAACGTGCGTATTCCAGGAATTTTCCAATAAGATGAACATTGCTGCCGTCCAGTATAGCATCGCTGGCAGGAGTGAACTGTGTATGATTTTCACTCACAGCTATACCTACAGTACTTTGTTTTAAAGCGCCAGCATCGTTCAGCCCGTCACCAAGTATCATAACCTGCCTGTGCTGTAACTGCAGTTGTTGGATATATTCCAGTTTTTGCTGTGGCTGCTTTTCAAAATTCATTTTTACATTACCAACAAATATTTTTTCCAGGTTATTTCTTTCCGTATCATTATCGCCTGATAATATATGCTGTTCATATTTGGCGTTGGATAATCCGGCTGACATTTGATCTAATCCCTCTCTGTACTGATTCCCGATCTTAAATACGCCGAGGTAAATATTATTCAATGCAACATGTACGTGTACCCCCGTAACTGCAAACGGCTGGCTGATACCTGCGGATCTTATAAAATCAGTGTTGCCCAATTTCACAGGAATCCCGTCAACCAATGCCTCAATACCTTTACCACTATACTCTTTAAAGGCTGTAATAACAGTATGCTGAATGCCAATATCATTAATAGACGCAGCGATAGCTTTGCTTAACGGGTGTGAGGATTGTCTTGCAACTGCTTTTATTGCTTTTAATTCACCAGGCATTAATTGAGTGCCTTCATATATTACGCTGGCAATATTGTTTTGTGTGAGCGTTCCGGTTTTGTCAAATACCAAGGTATTTACTGCAGCCATAGCTTCAATAACCGAAGCGTTTTTTAAATACAATTTATTCTTCCCGAAAATACGGAGCATATTACCATGTGTAAACGTAGCGGCAAGCAATAAAGAACATGGGCATGCTACAATTAAAACAGCTGTTACTGCCGGTAGAATTTTAGCAGGCTCACTTACCCACCAGTATACTGCGGTACTGATAGCAACAGTGAATAGAGCGAGTGTAAAATACCTGCTCCACGGATGAACAAATGATTTGTCAGCATTTTTCTTATCTGAAAAGATATCATTGTTCCATAACTGAGTAATGTAACTCTGCGAAGTTTCATTTACTACTTCCAGTTCTATCATCCCGCCAATCTGTTTGCCGCCGGCATATATCAGTTCTCCTTTTCTTTTTTGCAGCGGCGTATTTTCACCGCTGACAAAACTGTAATCTACATTGGCTTCTCCTTTTAATAATACAGCGTCTGCCGGTATCATTTCTTCGTGGCGTATAATAATATGATCTCCCTTTTTTATTTGTGTTACCGGAATATTTTTTTCCTGTTGTTCTTTTATAACGGTTACGCCTAAGGGAAAATAGGAAAGATAATCCCGGTCGAAAGAAAATGAATCGTAGGTTTTATCCTGGAACCAGCGGCCTATCAGCATAAAAAAGACAATGCCGGTTCCGGAATCCAGATAGCCGGCACCGGTTCCTGAAATTATTTCGTAGTAACTTCTTCCGTAAGTCACCAGTATTGCCAAAGCTATCGGCGCATCAATATTCAAAAATTTTTGCTGTAATCCTTTCCATGCGGAAATAAAAAATCCGCTTGCTGAAAAGAATAATACCGGGAGAGATAAGCCAAAATTCAACCATGTAAATGTTTCTTTCAGTCCATGCTGCTCAATATTTCCTGAAGAAAAATACTCCGGGAAACTCAGCATCATTATATTGGAGAAGCAAAATCCGGCCACCCCAATTTTATAAATCCTTTTTTTATTGAAACGAATTTCTTTTTTTGTTTTGGTGTCATTAAGGCTTATATAAGGCTCATAGCCAATAAAGGCAAGCAGCTCCACTACTTTGCGAAGCGATATTTCGTTATGATTGAAAATTATAAAAACCTCCTTGCGCTGAAAATTAGCCTGCGATTTTATAATGCCTTCATTAATACGATGCAGGTTCTCCAGCAAAAAAATGCAGGAAGAGCAATGCATCTTTGGCAGACTGAATACCGCATTGGTTTGCGTATCATTACTGAATTGCACTAATTTCCTTGTAACAGATTCATCGTCGAGATAGGCGAATTTTTCAGCAACAAATTTTCCCTTTGCTTTAATGCCAGGATTTTTATCAAAATTGTAATAGCTGCACAGGTTGTTTTCATTCAGCAGCAGGTATACCTGTTTGCAGCCTTCGCAACAAAAATTTCTGTCATTGGCAACAATTATTTCTTCACATTGCTCGCCGCAGTGGTAACAGTTGGTTTTTATGATGGGATCAGATACGATATGCTTATGATTTTACCTGCAAAAGTGGAGAACTGCATCCTGAGCCGAAATGACCGCCATCAAGGAGAATGATGATAGTTATCAGGGAGCAGGTATCAGGTGTAAGGTATCAGGTGTGAAAGGGATATGTCTTGTCCTAGCATAAGTAGACAGATTTAAGAACAAAAAAATCTGTAATACCATGACAAGAGATGTCCAAACGGTGATCCGGTATAGTATTAGCTTTAAGCAAAAAGTAGTCAGAGAGTTAGAAG
>NZ_QCZJ01000009.1 GCF_003075435.1 Terrimonas sp.
TTCTAATTTTAGCTAAGGTTTTTATTGCTAAAATCAGGTGGTATTTTTTTAAAAGTTGTATAGGTATCCAAAAATAGACTTGCATTTTTTAAATCAAGGTTGTGCAACAGCCACGAGACGCTTGCGCCTGATAGGGGGATAAAATAATACATTTAAATGGAAATAATAGCAACTAGATTTTCATTGGGCTGTATAATTTTAAATTTGGCAATACTGGCTTTTGTATTCTTTAAGACACCATATTGTAGTGAATTTTCAGCTTTCTATATAATCTACAAAACCCTATTTTTACTTTGTGCTCAATTCTTTATATATATTTTTTTTAGAAAAAATATTGTTATCGGCTTTTTGGTGTTGTTATGTGTAATTTGGAACATATTCGATTTTATCCATTATTTAAATTCTGCTTCAAGCTGCTGGTAACCTACACCAGTAGCTATAGGAGGCGCATTATTATCCGTTCGGCGGTACACTTGCCGGCATATCTGCGCAGGCTGCTAATAAACTAGATAACAGATTTGAGTATAATGGAAAGGAAAAACAACAAAAGGAATTTTCGGATGGTAGTGGATTGGAATGGTATGACTACGGTGCAAGGATGTATGATAATCAAATAGGAAGGTGGCATGTGATTGATCCATTGAGTGATGTTTCAAAAAGATGGTCGCCTTATAACTATGGGTATAATAACCCAATGAGATTTATTGATCCTGATGGAATGCTGGCTGTCGGTGGGCGGTTTTGTAAGCGGCAAAAATAGTGTTTTACCATAAATAATAAGGCGATATCCGGTTGTGGGCCTGGCTACTTAAACGCGCAACAAATTTTTTAATCTTATAAGATATTTTGTTTCTTCCTTATTGAGCTTTCGTGTTGCTTCCGCAATATGCCGCGCACTGTTGAAAACGCGAACGCGGGTATGTGTATCAATTTCCTGCTGATGGTCATTAAAATAAGCTTCAAAAGCATTGTATGCTTCTTCGGCTGGAATCATGCTGTCTTCCATCGCTTCAAATTCAAACTCGGTCAGGAATGCCCTGTCACTGCCAAAGCGGTCGGTGCTGTTGTCATAATGTTTCCAGGCAAACTGTATCTCTTTATCCAGCTGCGTTTTTTCTTCAGCTCTAACAGTATCATCCGCGGCGGCTATGGCATAAAATAAATCGCCTAATGCTTTATAAAATTTGCGTGAATCTTTCATGCATCAATATTAAAATTGTTCCAGGCATTTATCAATGATCTTTATCATGGTGCGGAGTGTTTTTTGTCAATTCCCCATGCCGTATTATTGCCGCTATATAATCCGGGGATATCTCAATTTTCCCCCATTCCTCCTATAACATTAATTTAACGCAATAAGCCAAATGCTGGTAGCATTTTGGATATACATCTTACCGTGAACTTTATTCTTCATTTAAATCGATTGTTATGAAATGCATAAACGTAAAATCAGTAGTAACTATGGGATTTATGGCTGTTACCCTGCTGATAAGCGCATCTGTATCTGCGCAGGATAAAATGCAACACAAAACCCCGGAAGAGAAAGCGAAAATGATGAGCGATAAAATGAAAACAGCATTAACGCTTACAGATGAACAATACCAGAAGGTGCAGGTTATAAACCTTGATTTTGCTACCAAATCAAAAGACATCAAAAAAGACGGCGCTGATAAAAGCGCCTGGATGGAAAAAATAAAACCACTGGAAGAAGAAAGAAACACTGCCCTGAAAGGAGTATTAACGCCTGAACAATTTACCAAGTACGAATCTTTGAAAGAAGAAATGAAAGGGAAGATGAAAGACAAACAAAAAGAAAAGTCATAGGTTTTGACAGTAAGCGTATAAAAAGCGCCCCAATTAAGGGGCGCTTTTTATTTTGTGAAAACAGGAGCGGCGATATAAATTTTCAGTATCTTAGGATTGTTGCTGTAACCATTGCTAATGCTAAACGTTGTTAACCATGACCACCAAACCTATGGCGATACTTTTTTTATGTGCTCTTTGCTGCACACGCGTTTTCTCCCAGGATTATTTTTACAATAACCGCTATTACGACAAAGACTTTCTGTTTGAAATAAATGCTTCTGCCGGTGCAATAAATTGCCTTACTGACCTTGGCGGCAGGTCAGGGGATGGTAAAGGCTTTTTGAAAGACCTGAACCTGGTCAATACTAAATTCAGCGGAGGAATAAGCGCCGGGTTTGTTTACTTATATACGCTGGGTGCAAGGCTTGAATTTAATGCAGGAACTATTACCGCTTCGGATAATATCCTAAAAAGCGATCAGTCAACCGGCGGAATAAACCGTTATAAAAGAAATTTGCAATTCTGGAGCAATATCTACGAATTGCTTTTACTGGTTGAGTATTACCCGCTATCGCATTTGCTTTTTAATAATGATAAACGTTCCCGGTTTTCACCTTATATAACCGGCGGCATTGGTATATTCCATTTTAATCCGCAGGCGTACTTGCATAATGAAAGCATAAACCTTCAGCCCTTGCATACAGAAGGACAGGGATTTACTGAATATGGTGATCGTGCTCCGTATAAACTAACACAGGTAAATTTTCCGGTTGGAGCAGGGATAAAATATGAACTCTCCCCTTTGTGCAATCTCCGTATTGAAGTGCTCCATCGCATTACCACAACAGATTATCTTGATGATGTAAGTACGCGATATATTGATCCTGCATTATTTCAAAAATATCTAACGCCCGAGAATGCCAGTCTCGCTATGCAATTGCACGACAGGCAGGGAGAACTTGACCCGTCACATATCACAACTCCGGGTTCCATCAGGGGAAGAGATAGCAGAAATGATTCGTATTTTACAATACAGTTTAAAGTTGGAATTATTTTAGGAAGAGCGTTGCGCTAAACTGCAGTTTCATATCCGGCCATTCCTTTTTAGTTTGGGGTCAGTTAATTCTGCCCGGGTTTCGGCTTAGTTCATCAGCGATTGTTAATGAGATTTATAATGAGTTGTATCATTAATTCTTTATCATCAGGATTGCTTTGCGCTACAAGTAATGCGAGCGCCACTAATCCGTTATCATTTATTTTAAGCTCTCCATTTTGTTTGAACCGGTGTTTGTTTTTTTCCAGGAACCATATAAACAAAAATGCGCCTATTCTTTTATTGCCATCGCTGAAGGGATGATTTTTGATAACAAAATATAAAAGATGTGCCGCCTGCTCTTCAATACTTTTGTACAGGTATTCACCACCAAAGGTTTGAACTATATTGCCAAGAATGCCCTTGAAACTTTCGTCTTTTTGATTCCCAAATAATGCAGTGGCTTCTTTATTTTCTATCAATTGTTGTTTAAGCGTTTCTATTGCCTTTATCGCTTCTGTGTATTGAATTTCATATGTAATGTTTTCATCCAGTCGCTCACTGGTGAGCCTGTTACTGTCGAAACGGTTTAGGAGCACGAAACTTTGGGTGTAATTGGCAATGATATCCAGCAGTCCTTTTACTTCCGATGCCGATAACCCTTTATTTTTTCCTGATTCCTGTATTATACTTACCACCTGTTGTAATTGTTCCAGTCGCTTTTGGTTAACTGCATAACCCTGCACTAAAAAGTCTTTAAGGCGTTGGGTGGCCCATTGCCGGAATTGCGTGCCTCGTTTGGAGTTGATACGATAGCCAACCGACAAGATTGCATCCAAATTATAAATTAATTGTTTACGTTTTACCTGTCTTTTCCCTTCCTTTTGAACTTGTAAGTATTCCTTACAAGTTGAATTTTCTTCAATTTCATCTTCCGCATAAATGTTTTTAAGGTGAAGGGTGATATTTTGCGGTGTTGTTTGAAAAAGTTCAGCCATTTGCTTTTGTGTAAGCCAAGCGGTATCTCCTTCAAACTTAACTTCTATTTGCGTTTGATCGTCTGGAGATTGATATATAACAATTTCACTCATCTTATCTTTTTTCAGCATAGGCTGTTGTATATGAATCTATACGTTGAACACACAATGTAAAAAACATAGGTAAGATTGCCAACCCATGTTTTGCCCTTCAGTGATAAAACATAATTGAAAAACGACCATAAACACCCAAATTTATACCGGGCACTAAAAACAATCCACAATGCTTTGATTAATCATTTCTATTTTCTAATATTACGTTCCCTCCCTGAGCAGATGCCTATGACCCCTTTTACAACACATTATCCGCAACTAGAAAACTTTATTGCATAAAGCACCTGCCACCCCTGTAAAATCACATCCTGAGTTTTGTGTAAAACCTATCCATTAGTTCATTCATTAAATTCAATTTGATGACACAGGCGCAATTGTCTGCCATGCTCGAAAGCATTACCGGCCATCTTACCGCCAAAGATGCCGCACAGGAAGAACAACTTCAGCAGGCGAGGTTGAGGGTTGCATCTTCCCTGCTCAACCAGAAAATTGAAGATACGGGCAGTGAGCAGCTTTTTTATAAAGCCAATCTCTATAGCAGGGACAATATAAAAAGCAGCACACTGCAAAGTATAGATAACCTGGCTCACCAGCTAATTGGCAATGCCGGGGCAGAGCCAACCGAAAATGTTTTTGTACGCAGCACTCCGGTGTTGAATGCAGCAATTGCAGGCAGCAAACCCGACTGGGCTGCAGGCGCTTCTCCGGCTGAAAGTTTTGGACCGTTCCTGAATAATGAAGGGCGTGAGATATGGATAGATATTTACCGTGTAGAAAAGCTGATTACATTATATCTCGGTAACCAACCCATTCTTTTATTTAAAGCTTCGTTCCGCGGCGGCATATTCCTGCCTGCCAATCAACTCTTCACCACTTATAATATTGTTGCCGGCAGTGTTTGGATCAATGCAAGGTTTTTGTATGCTTCCGCGGCAGCAGACAGGTTTGTTGGTGTGCAGGTAAAGAAAGGCAGCCTTAAATTAAGCGCCGCTCCAACACTGCAGAACAACCAGATAACAATTAATCCGGCTGCTGTAATAGAAATGTCGCTGGAGCTGGTGCAGGATGAAGATGACGGAGCAGCAGAAACTTCTCCTTATGGTAAAGATGCACGTGCTGCCATTTATACGCTTCCTGCAACATGGGCATTTACATGGCAAAACAATAAAGCGAACGTTACACAGGTTGCTCCTTCTTCCTGTAATATATATGGTCAGGATATTGCTTTCAATTTTACGCCTGCTGCAAGCACTGCCTTCAAATATGTAAATGATATGCTGCTGATCCCCTGGAGGGCAAGTGTAAATGAGTTTAGTTTTTTAAAAAATCAAAGCCCTTGGATTTTGCCTGCCGACACCGCGGAGCTGCAAAAATCATATTGGGCTTTGCCAACCAGCGCAATCAATATAGCCTCGCCGGTTGCCGCTTCCGGCAATGGGTTGGTAATGCTGCAATGTGCAGAAGGACTACGCATCAGCTGGACAGGATTGCAGGATGAAGACATCCGTCTTGTTGCCCCCACCATATTAGGCAAGCCAGGTGATATTGCTATTATTGATCTTGAATCAAACGGGCTTGGCGCATCACATCATTTACAATTATGGCAGGATAACGAGAACCCCCATGGCACAACCGCTGATCTTTTATTACTGGAAAAAGCGCCGCTTATTTTTATCAGCAACAGTAAGGCCGCTGTTGAAGTGATCAGCACTTTCTGCGCGGCAGATATACAGGCCGACAGACCGGTAAAAGTGAACGGTGAACCATTCCCTGTAGAATCTTTATCGTGCTCATTATTATTGAGCGGCGGCAAAAACGGAAGAAGAGTAATGCTGATAGAAGATGATGTGCAGGCTGACCAGGCAGTTAATACGAATATAACAGGTGCGGCTCAGCAGGTGCGGTTGTTTTCTATTGCGCTTGAAAATGCTTTGTTCACCGTATCTCCTGTAAAAACATTTATTCTTTTTGGAGAGTGCGATGATAGTATGACGGATGTGAAGCGCGGAAATTTTATTGTTGTATTTACACTATACAGCTATTTGCCAACCCTGCCTGATCCTTATGTAGCAAACCTGGGATTATGGAGAAGGGGTGCAGGCAATGACAGGTATAACCGTCTTGCAGGAGCTGCGGGCTTCAGCAGCCTGCTGGTTTGTTTCATAACTTTTGTTGGGGCTGATGAAGCAACAGATAATGTAAAAGTCAACTTTTACTTTGGCGGCGTTGAGCTGCCCAATGTTATGGATCTTCCGCAGCAAACGCCTGTTAAAAAAGCGATTAAAGTCTCCGATGCAAAAGCAAGAACTACTATTACAGCGTTAAAGAAACCATTGCGGCAAACAGCCACCGTTGCAAGGTCTCTGTTTGGTAATTTGCGCACAACAACTAAATTAACAAGCAACCAGTTTTTACCCGAGGTAATAGATGATATACTAACCGGCGAAATCATAAAACAGGAACCACAACTGAATGTTGATCTGCTCTCAGGGTATAAAGATGGCAATGGAAAAATATATGATGCGAATGCGCTTGCCAAAATGAAGAGAGATATAGAAGATGTATGGGATAGCAGCATCGGTGTTCAGCATGAATTTTTTTCTTTGTTAGATGTAAGCAGCAATGCCAACCAGTTGGGTGTAAGCTTTGGAACCAACTGGCAGATCATAAAAACAGGAAGTGTTCGCGGCAGGGATGGAGAAGTGCATAATATAGATTACAATGCCGCGGCGTATAATACCGCGTTCCCGTTTTTGGTGGAAGGCATGCAGGTTAAACTGCCATCGCACCGGGTGCGCGCCTTCACATTGCCGTTAATGGCCTGGGAGCCGGAGATAAATCTTACTCCGCCGGATAGTGATAATCCTCCTGCAAAATTATTAATGGATCCCGATGCAGGCTTTTTATATTATGCTGATGATGGCGGCCCGGCACGTATATGGAATAACAATGCTGCCCCTGTTCCGTTGGCGCCCATACCGGTTACCAATGGATTGATTGAAGACTTTACATCGCAACCGGGTAATTATACACTGGCAACCTTCACCCTGCCATTTGGCTTAAAAGCCATCAGCTATATTTCAAAACATTTTGTTGAACCGCAAAAGCCGGCTATTGAAAATATCCGTCCAAAGTTCAGGAAGAACGAAGAAGATAACACGTATAAACTTGAGGGCGGTATCCAGGTAAGCCTGCAGGCCGGAAGATTCGGCAAACCCAATCCTGCCAATCCAACGGAGTATGATAGTGATATGTTTCCCGGCTATACCGTTCAGGCAAATAACCTGCTGAACTGGTATGGTATTGCTTCTTATGCCAGCAACCTCGGACACAGAGTGACAGAAATTTTTAATAATGAATTTTTATTCGGACCATTAAGCCTTTCCTCTCTTTTAAAAGATTCACGCGGCGTGCCTGTTTCCCGTATGGATGTTACGGGATATGGCGCCAGCATATTCAGCAACTGGATAAGCCCCGGCGCGGCGTTGGCGCAAACCAGCCAGGCACGGTTTGATGTAATGCTTGGCCGCACGGGGCATGAGGTGATACAGGTGAAAAGCATCCTGTATCCCTGGGGTATACGTGTAGTGCGCACCATTACGGTTTTCCGCACAGGTTCAGGTTATGTGTTCAGAACCGACAGCGGCTGGAAAGCAGAAAGTGACGGCTTGTTTGATTTTTCATTCAGCTATTTAAAGAAAGGTGTTGACCCATTCGGCCACCTTACAACAAATGACTTTGTGCACATACCCGATGAAGCGAATAATATACCCCCGCAATACGAATTCCACACCGGTATCATCAGGGGATTATTCAATGTAAGAAATATCAAAGACGCCCCTTCCGTAACGGAATATAACAGCGAAAATATTATTGCAATCAACGAAGATTATGTGAACGGTGTGAAAGGACAGTTATATACAAATACAACCGGCGCTCCTTTGCATGAGCCTGTAAAATGCGGCGGTGTATATTTTGATGCTGATGTAGAAATAGAAAATGTAGTGCAGGGGCATGTAAATAAAAGAGTGGTATCAAAACGCATACTCGGTTATGTGCAGGTAGCGCCCGCCGGCAAACCGCTGACAGCCCAACAATTAAAAGAACTGCTGGATCTGCAAAACGGGAGCATCGGCGGCGATATTGATTGTGTACTCGATATCAATAAAAGCAACCAGCAAATACGTGCAGCGCGTTTTGATGTAGCGCCTTCAATTGATAAGGCGGGTACCAAGCCGGTATTTGTGGTGGCTGCAAGGGGTAATGTTTTTCTGCCTAAAGATGGTAGCTGGGCTTTGGTTCAGCATAATGTAGGCACAGGAGAAGTTACGCCGCTGCCAACAGATACAATGGTTCCGCTTATTCGCACAGGCGCATGGAAAAAAGGAAATGTGGTTGATAGCAATATTCTGCAGAAACAACTTGTTCGTGTGGCGCATCCTATGGAAATATTACGCGACCCTGCTGCTGACACACTGAACTTCGGTTACCTGCAATCAACCGCAACGCAAAAAGCCTTATTCCTTACACCGGCCTACGAGCTGAATAATGCTAAAATGCTCAGCAAAACGCCGCCTGTTTTTGCTGATGCTTACCGCCTGATGAGCGGGGAAAGTATATTCCCTAATATCGGTAATGCCATAGACAATTTTGGCAAGGCCATGCCTTTGCTCAACAGCAAAGATGGTAATGGCAACACCTTCCAGGCTTTTACGCAAAGCGTGCTGGAAGACGGAGGAACAAAAGTTTGGGAGTTAATGCAGGTGGAAGCAGTGAAGGCAGGTGAAGCCGCGATCAGCCAGGGTATGAATATGCTGAAGCAGGGGGCAAATGGCATTCTTGATAAAGCATTGAGGTTTGATGTGCCTTCTTTTGAAGTGCCGCTGGTTGACACGGAAGCGCTTAGAATATATATTGAATATAAAACGGGTAAAAAGGATGCTCCTGCTAATACTTATGTAGACAGTAAACTAAACTTTGATGTAGATTCTTTTGCCAACGATATGGGCAACCAATGGAAGAGCCGCCTGAATAATCTTGCGATGGTGGTTGACCTGGGTGACATGAAACGCCTGATGATTATCAAAGGAAATTTTGATGCCGGAAAAGGCAAAGAGAGTAATTATGAAGGCGGACCTGATGGTAATACTGACGGGCTGCCAATGCCGGAAATAGAATTCAGCGATGCATTACAACCGGTAATTGATATACTGCAGATGCTGGCATCGTTAAGCACCAATGATTATAAAGAAGTGCTGAAAAAAGGATTGAAGCTTGCCATGAGCAATAGTGGCGAAATATGGCAATATAAATTTGAAGCCAGCAAAGAGATCGCCACCATCCGGTTCCCGCCTACAGATGAACTATACAACAGCGCTCAAACACCGCTCAAGCTTGAAGCATCATTAAGCGCCGGCGTATATTTTAATGCTGCATTAAAAGTTACTACAGATCCTTCACAATTGTTGCCAACAGCAGGAGCATTCCTGCAATTCCACGGCGGTTTGCAGATCATGTGTTATTCCGTTGGTGTTGGATCAATATATGCTATTGGAGCGGTAGATGTAAAAATTGCCGCAGATACTAAGGTTGGGCCGAGCCTGCAATTGAAATTTGGTTTTGGGGTATCCATAGTTGTTAGTCTGCCTGTGGTAGGCAATGCGAGCGTAAGCTTTATGGTAGGTGTGGAAATGTATGCAGATAAAGATAAAGTGGTGCTGGCAGCATTAATGGTATTTAAAGGTCAGGCAAACCTGCTGGGTGGTTTGGTATGTGTTGCCATTACTATAGAAGCCAAAGGAATAGTGGTGCGGGAACTGGGCAGTGATAAAACAGACTGCAGCGCCCAGGTAACATTTGCTATAGATATCAGCATCTTTTTGATTATTGATATCAGCTTCTCCAAAACATGGGGAGAAGACAGGCAGGTGGCGTAGGGCGGTGGGCAATGGGCTTTGAGCTATCAGCCGTCAGCTATCAGAAGGTCTTTCATGCCGATCGCCCATAGCTCATTGCCCATAGCCGACGGACTAAATATTAAACGTTGATAATATTATATTATGGAAGCGAACAGAAGATATACTACGATGGTTTTCCCTCAGGGATTTGATGGAACAGTATTAAAGCTGAACATCGTGCTTATTCCGCGTAACCGTGATCCTTTTAATAATGCAACAGGACTGGCCGCGCCATTTGATACCGCAACAGCTTTTGCTGATATTAACCCTGAGTTTGAATTAAAAGTAGTTAAAGGAATGAGTGAATGGCCTATTGGTAATGCGTTGGCTGTTGGCAGAACCCCTGTTAGTATTGGCATTAACGTGAATGCTGCGGGAAATAAAAAAGCTTTGCTTGAAGCGATCAGAACAGATTTTGGCGCTAAGATCAATATTACGGATACGGATAAAACACCCAGTGAATTTTATACGGTAAATAAATACCTGCCGGAAACCTACCGCGATTCATTCAACTTTACCGGACCGCGTGTGCCTAATGCAAAAACAGATGACAGCTATCACTGCGCCATAAAAAAAGATACCAAGAAGAAAGATGGCTGGAAAAACGATGACGACCTGAGCTGGGGTAAAGTATTTGCCTATATACTCCGCCAGCCATTGCTTGCAAAAGCATGCGGTATGGTTTACGAAACACAGTTGGTTATTGATGACGGCAATAAAGCATTGTTCGAAAAAGGTTGCTATATATATGCTGATATCACCACACCGGAATATAAAAATATACAGGATCAGTTGATGATTACCGCAGATGGCCCGTTTATTAAGCCGTATGCCGCAAGAATACCCAAATTAAAATTGGGTGATGAAAACAAACGACCTGTATTTGCACCCATTTTATTCCCGGTATTGTTTGTAAAAGCAGGTGAGCTTGTAGACCCGGAGCCGCCCAAAGCGCCCTGGGATAAAATATTCGCTGAGCTCAATGAATATAATGACGGCTTCTCAAAAATTGTACATGCCGGTCAACCTGTAAGCCGTATATGGCTGGCTGAACAACAGGATGGCGCTCCGCCTGTAAAAGATGAAGGCATACGGCTTGCATGGGATGATGAGCAGATACTGATATGGTATATGCGGCAGTTAGAAGCCAACCCGCAGGAGCCGGGCAAACGTATTGATGCACCGCTTGGCGTATTCGGGTATAAGATTGATGTACAGGAAGATGCCGTGAATGCCGACTGGAGCAGCCTTAACCTGGTAAGCTGCAAACAGGCATACAGTTTTGGCGGCGTACCGGTAGGTAATGCACCCAACCAGCAGCTCGAATTACCCTTCCAGGTTTTTCCCACACAATTGGATAACGATACTACGGCGCCTTTCTGGCTGCCCATGTATTTTACAAGCTGGATAGGCAAGAGCATGATCTTAAAAGATACCGACGCCATTGCTATTCACCAGAATGATGAAGCAAGGTTGGATAAGGATGATCCCACCCCAACCAAAGCGGTTGACGCCAATAATATGTTTGATGAAGTGCCTGCGGCTACGCTGCTCCGTTATGGTCACCGTTACCGGTTCAGAGTGCGCATGATGGATATAAGCGGCGGCGGGCCGGGCATAAGCGAAGATGTATATAACAATGCGCCCGCGCCAACTTCTGAATGGAGCTTTAAAAGATATGTGTCGCCGGCATTATGCCGCATAGAAAAGCCATTGGATATACGACTGGTTAAGGCTGATTTTTATAATGAGATCATCACTGAAGGGCAACCTTCGGTATTTGATGCAAATCCGGTTATTAATATTCAACGACCACTGCTAAACTACCCTGCTGTTGTATTTACTGATAAATACCAGGCGCTGGGCAGCAACCCTGTACAACTGCTGATACAATCCGCACAGGATCAAAAGCAGGGAGGAACTACTGATGAGCCCAATGTTGTTCAGCCTGCGATTGCTGATCCTGATGTAACCAAAGTTGAAGTTAAGGTGGAAGTTGAAACGCTGAGGCTTGATAACCTGGCCAGCGATAGTGGTAAGGAAAATTATATTACACTATACAAAACCACAAGAGATTTCCCGGCGGTAGTCAATGCCGCTGATTTTGAAAATTCACTTTCGCTGAATGTGGTTTTTCATGATATACCAACACTTAATCTGGGCAGCCTTGATGATCCGTTTAATGACCCTGCATTGAACAAAGCAGCTATCGACGCTATGCAGGATATACCATTGCCTTCCGCAAGAAAAATAAGAATGACGATAAGAGCTGTATGTGATGGAAACAATAGCTCGTATTACGGGTTTATTAACGAAGGTAATCATGATCTGGACAGCCGCTACGGTAAAACAACCCAATTCCGGTTTTATAAGGAATCTGCTGATGAAAGTAACCTGCTGTTGCCAAAAGCCAATGTGCCCGGGCTGAAGGGGTTGTACCTGCAACCCGACCCTGAGTATATACGCAAGGGCGTTGTTGGGCAGTTTTTCTTTTTTAACGCAGAAACAAGCGTGCAGCCCAATATCATGCAGCGGCTTGCACAGCAACTGGGTGTAAAAGCCAATGGTTTAACGTTGGTATCAGAAAAAGGCGAAAGGGTTGTGTTTGGCTGCAATAACAAGATACGCCATAGCCTGGCGCCAGATGGCAGCAGCATTACTTTTTCATCCAAAGGAGATTTGTGTAACCACTGGTTGGGTTGCCTGGTATACCGGATTGACCGCGACTGGAGCTGGGACGCATTGGAAGATGTAGCCTTTACTATCTCCCGGAATAAAAAATTCAGTAAAGATGCGCCGGATGAAGCAGAGGTGCTGGCAAATATCGGCGATATAGAACTGAAGCATTCGGCTTCGTTCGAGTCATTACAGGCGGACGCTTTTGGTAATGTGAACAGGAGCAGTACCACTATTATTTTTATTGACGCGATTGAACCAAAATCTTCTTTACTTACTCCTGGTGGACGACTGCGTTTCCCGGATACAATAGAAGTGCAGTATACCGTCACACCAAATTTTAAACCAGGGCATGGACAGCCTGCAAGTATACAACCAGACCTGATTCTGTTGCCTTCAACCGTTATCCCATCACAGGTGCCTAAAATTGCGAGTGTAGGATTGGCGTTCTCTCCATATATCAAGGCAGAAAAATATCAATCTACCGAGGCAAGACAAAAATATTTATGGGTTGAACTGGAAGAGCCGGTTGAAAACCCGGCTGATACCTTGTTTTGCAGGGTGCTGCATTACGCGCCGGACCAGCTCATCGGTAATAATAAGCAGCTTGCCGAGCTGTTGCGTGAAACAGAAGAAAATCCGCCTTTACCCATTGAACCGGAATATATCCGGATGATCACGCCCGGGCAAACAGATGATATGGCCGGACTGAGCGCTATGCAGCCTATGGAAAAAGCAAGCGATGATGACGATATTCACTACCTGCTGCCTTTGCCACCGGGACTGTATGCTGAAAGCCCTGAACTGTTCGGGTTCTTTACCTACGAGTTCCGCATCGGCCACGGGCACTGGAGCGACGGCCAGGAAGGAAAAGAAAATTTATGGAGCACCGCGCAGGGGCGTTTCGGACGACCGCTTGAGGTAGCCGGTATGCAACATCCCGTACCAACATTGCTGTGCAATGTAAACAGGGATAAAGACAAAGTATATGTAACCGCGCCGTACGCCAGGGCAGTATATAAGGGAAAGAATGTAACCAGCGATCCGCCACGTACACAACTGCATTGCGTATTGTATGCACAGGTGCAGCAGGCAGACCGGCTTGAATACAGGAATATATTGCTGGATGAAAAATTAATGACACTGGTAAAACCACCGGCCAGGGGAACTGTGGGCACATTTAATCCCGGCACTTTTACCAATACGGTTGTGTCGTCCATAACCAATATATCAACGGTATGGACACTGGGCGAAGTGGATGATATAGCAAGAGCCAATGTGGTGCTGAGCAATCTTACTTTAATGAATGAAGTATCGCGGTTGAATGTGAGCGGTGAATATGAGAAAAAGATAACAAGGGCTATAACAGATTACAGGAAAGGCAAAGTGGTTAAAATAGATAAAGGCATGGCCTCAACTATATTGCAGGCCTTTGATGAGCTGAAGCTGAAAGAGGCTGCGCCGCCTGTAGCCGCCGCAAAATTTACTGATGCTACGCTTGTGGCGGGAGCAATAAAAGCGATTTATAAAGACCTGCCTAAAACCGCCACCGCTGTCTGGGATAATAAAGAGATCGCGGTGCTGCTTACACAATTGGGTTTACCTGAAGATGCCGCGCTGAGCGTATTGGTGGTAGAAGTATTCGGTAATATCACCAGCTTCTTTGATCATTTCTTTTCTTTAACGGATGAGCAACTGACCGCCTTGCAGGGTATTGATAATACCCAGTTGATCGCATCAACATTGCTGGAAAGAAGACGGAAGAACCGCCAGGCGTTGAATGAAGAACTGGGTAATTACAGGATATTGCGCACATCGCCGCTTACAGAGGTGCCGTTTGTTTGCTGCCCTACGTGCGGGTGAGGGTATCGCCAGAGGCGATAAGAGGGCTATGCGTGGCGAAGACGCCACGCATAGCATGAACGCCACGCATAGGATGAAGACGCATTATCATATATATTCAAACCCATAACACTACATGATAAACCGCGGATAAGCATGCTCACCCGCGGTTATCGTTTTCTCATTACCTGCTATTCATCCACCGCAGGGGTTTTTGCCGCAGGTATCGATTTCAGGTACCGGTATATTGCTTTCAGTTCAAGATCCGTCATACGCTTAAAACTATTCCATGGCATTGGGCTTGCAGGATTAATTTTTCCTAACCGCATACGCTCAATAAAAGTTTGCTCCGACCAGCCGAATATACGGCTGCTGCTATCGGGTGTAAGATTAGGAGAGATCAGGCCTTCTACATTATTTCCCCCTGCCATCAGCGGCCCGGTGAATTTACCGGACAGGTCTCTTTTGGTATGACATCCGGCACAGTTGGTTGTACTTGTTACAATATACTCACCATACGCAATACTGCTGTCTGGCTTTATATGCTTCTCTACAGCATGAGATGGTCCAACAGGTTTGATCAAAAATGCTTTCACCGTTTTCCCCATCATGCTGTATTCAGGTGAAGGAACCGGCTCGTGAACCGGCTTTTGTGTTCGCAGGTAAGATACCACAGCCGTAAGGTCATCATCACTCATATTGGCAAAGCCCATAAAATTCAGTACGGCATTTCCGTTGGCATGCACGCCGTAACGGATAACCCTCGCAATCTCTCCGTCTGTTCTTCTTCCCAAACCATACACGCTATCAGACGTTAAGTTAGGTGTATAAATTTTCGCGATGCCTACATCAAATAACCTGCCGCCGCTTAATGCGGGTTCAATACCAAGCTCCAGTAAAGAATCAGCATTTTGTTTGCTGTGGCAATCCGCACAATGTGCCTGGCTGAAAACAATATGCCGCCCCCTGTTGATCACATTACTGTCGCTGCTGGCGCGCACATCAGGATACGGGGCCTCGAACTTTAAATTCTGGCGCATTGATATAAGTACTACCAGGAGTATAACCAGGATCAAAAGCCCTGATACAAATCTTTTGGCTATCTTTTTTATTCTTTTCATTGTTATATTTATTACAAAAAAATTTCCAGCTACCCGGCTAAGCATGATTTCCGGGAAGAATAATTGCTTTAAAAATGGATTATCAGTAAACCGTTTTAGACAATAGCGATTGCCTGCGTTTTGGTGAGCGGTTGTTCATTAATTCGTCAATGTATTTTTCAATCAGCGCATCTGTTGCATAGCTGTTCAGCTCTTGTGCAAGCCTTACAACATTTGCTTTATATACCGGGTTTTCAAAAATTTCTTTTACAGCCTTCTTTATCCGGGCGGCTCCCGGGCGTTCTGTCTTCAGGTTAATACCGTATTTAAAATATCCAACCCTTGCGCATATTTCATTTTTCCCTTCATGCACACCGGCAACCACCATCGGCATTTTATGCTCAATACCGAGCAGCACACCACCATAACCTCCATTGGTTATAAATACATTGGTATAGGGCATGATGTTTTCAAAAGGAATAAAATCTTCTATAATAATATTGGGCGCATTATACTTTGCGCGCAGCGCTTCTGTATTTGCACTGCCGGTTGTGCAAACCACCAGCACATCTTCATCATCTTTAAATGCTTCAAGCGTAGGTATAATTAATTTTGAAGGATCCTTCTCCACGGTTCCCTGTGTAACCAATACAACTATTTTATATTCCTCCAACCGTTTATCGAACCAGGAAGTTGCCTGGTTCGATTTGCGATAAGGAAGTACCGCACCGATAAACCTGACACGTTTATCCAAATCACTTCTTTTATAATCAAAAGACGGGCAACCGCTCTGCAGAACGATGTCTGACTTTTTATAACCTATATCAAATATGCCTGTATTGTTGTGCGCAATGCTGTATTTCTCCAAAGCCTTACGCATGGCACTATCAGCCTTTCTGAACAAAATTTTTCGGGATAACCATCTTAACCCCTTGTGAAAAATTTTACCTGCACTGGTGTTGGCTGGTATTAATCCAAGCCCATAAGGAGGCAGGTCACAGGAACTGCCGGGAAAAGGGAAAACCGAAACAGCTATTACCGGAAGCTTCATGCAATCTTTGATATAAGGAATGCCGGGAAAAGCAATATCACAGATAACAATATCTGGCGGAAAATTTTGCCGGATCTCGTCAATGTCTTTCATGTATTCTTCCCCGCGTTCAACAAAAACATGAATCATGTCGAAATTTAATTTTCTGACAGGGTTTCTGATCTTTGCTCTTTCAGGATAATGCGCTTCCATATACGAAATATGGAGGTCTTTTGCGATCCTGAACGGATAGTGCTTCATGCCGAGACCTGCTATATCATTTGTATATTCTTTTGAAGCGTACCAGCGAACATCATGCCCGCAGGCATCAAGATATTTGGCTATGCCTGTAAGCGGCTTAAAGTGACCATCTGCAGGAAAACATGCCACCAGAACTTTTAATCTGCCTTGCATTGTAGAATTATTTAAAATATTTAACTACTTCATTAGAATCTCAAACTGTTCCTGTTTTCCTTTATGATCATTGGTCAGCGCTTCAGCTTCTCTCGTCATACGTATCATTTCATCATACAGGCTTGTCAGTGCCTGTGCAACCCTGGGCTCAGTATAATTGTAATCAACAAGACTGGCGTTTTTTGCTTTCCCCCAGGGATAAGCGCCTATCATATCATTGAATTCCCCGAAAGCAATTTTTGTATTTGTTTTGAGCAGGTTCCACAGTATTGTGCGGGTAGCAGCTTCTTTTTCCTGGAAAGCATGCATAATAGTTTGCCTGCATTTCATGAGTTCAGCTAACCCGTTTTTTTCTCGCTGCGCGGTAAGCGGCAGCGCATCATACTGCTGCTTATACCATTTCTCAATATCGCTGTACACAGTATAATAAAACTCATTTGCCTGCTCAGTTCCTTTGGCATAAGGAATGGTTGCTTCCTGCATTTGCTGTAAACATTTCGCTATTACCATGTCAATATTCATAGCGGCAGATGTGTTGTTTACATTCTTTTGTAATTCCTCCGATGTCTTATCATCTCTTTTCACCGGTTGGCTCGTCATATATTTTTTTAATTCTTCCTGCTTCTGTGCATCGGTCATTTTATTATAGGCTTCCCTGTATTCAGGGTCATTCATCATTCGTTTCATCATGGCGTTTAAGCCTGCGGAAGCACTCATCTGTCCTTCCGGGTTATTCACCACCTGTTCAGCAGCTTTTTGTGCAGCCTGTTTTCTTTCTGCTTCGCTCATATTCATTACCGCATCCGTGCCTCCCATTTGTTGCACTACCGCATTATTATTGGCGGCAGCTTTTGCATCAGCAATCATCATTTGCTGATCGTTTCGCTGTGCAGTCAACTGTTGCTGCATCATGTCGCTTAGTTGTTTTTTTCTTAGTGTTACCTTGTCAATATAAGCCTGGTATTTAGCGGCGTTGGTTAGCCTTGCTTCAGGCAAAGAAGGAACGGGTCCCGGCATTTCTTCCCATAGTGGAAACAAATTCATTTCACCAGCTTTGTGTTCATATCCCGGCTTATAATGCTTTACCAATTCCTGCTGTTCCTGCATTGCCTGCATGACCCATTCCCTGATTTGTCCTGTTGCGTTATCTACCTTTTCTCCAAGTATTTTATAATATGATTTTTGTGCTGCCGCATCCTGCTTTGTTGTTTTATATATTGCCAGTATATCATTTAATGTTGCTTCAGATATCTTTGATTTGTTTTGCGCTGATGCTGCAATAAAACAAAAGATCAGGCAAACTGTTAGTTTGAATATTTTATACATACCGTTTATGATTTGCATTGCAAAGATTGATCGCGGTTAAAACCTGGTCAATAGCAGGTGCTGTGAAATGCTTAACTACGTACATCAATTGCTGAGATCGATGTATGAATATTTATTTGAAAATCTTTTCCGCAGCATACACAAAAAGCAGAATCCTGAAAGTGTACATGGCGTGTACAAACCATAACACACACGCTGTGCGAAATACCCCTACAGGAATAGTTGTATGAATTGAGGATTTTGATGTATGAACTGTTAAACAAGCCGTACATGCGGCATGTATTTTTAAGTTTGATACAATAGATTTGTATTAAACAGAACCCTTGCTCAGGCACATACTTTTATCACTCTTTTTGTTGGTTTGTGTACATACAGATGCACAGCCGGATTTTTTGTTTTCATACCTCGGAATGCAGCATGGACTTGCAGGTGAATATGTAAGGCAGGTTCAGCAGGATAAAAACGGTTACATGTGGGTGATGACAAGAAGCTGCCTGCAGCGCTACGATGGCATACGGTTCCTGGATTTATATACCGGCAGGGGTGTGCTGCCACAAGGTTTTATAAGAGAAATACTGATTGATAAACAAAACAGGCTATGGGTTTCTTTTGAAAATGATATACTGGGATACCTGGACCCGGTAACATTTAAATGGCATCCGGTAAAGCTTATCCTGGGCAAAGGGCTCGCAGTTCGCGATCCTCATTTTTTTGAATCGAACGATGGGAAAATAATATTCGCCTGCACCGGCAAAACTTTTTTAACGTTCAGCGAGGAAAAGCATGAATTTTCGGAGGGCTATAACCTGTTTAAATTACCCGGAGGGTGGAATTTTATCTCGCTCTGGCAGGATAAAAACCAAAATTACTGGGTCTCCACATACGGAGGACTGGTTAAATATAACTCCTCAAAGAATACCCTTTCTTATAAAGGGCATAATACTGATGCCGACAGGTATATTGCAATGACAGAGGATCTTACCATGATCCAGAACTTTTTTATTGACCAAAATGAAACAGGCTGGATCACTTCATGGCCTGCAACCACCGGGCTTTCTTTTAAAAGCATTGATATAAAAAACGGCAAAACCAGGAAACGGGAACTTGAAATATACGATGGCTTAAAAGGGGAATATTATACCATTATTAAGCTGCTGCAAATAAAAGGCGCGTTATGGATGTATGGAGATAATCTTTTAGCCTTGTACGACAGTGCGAACAGCAGGTTTCTGTATGTGCCCAAAAGCGCTCCGGGTAAATTCAGTATTTCATATGATGTTGTTAACCATGTGTACGAAGATCGCGAACACAATATGTGGATTTCAACCAACCAGGGATTATACCGGTATACAGCAGCTAATAAACAACTCAGATCTTTCAACAACTATAAGCCGGGCAACAAAGAGACCTTTACTGTAGAAGTAACAGATATTCTTGAAACAACCAGTGGTGAAGTTTGGATAAGTACATGGGGTGGCAACGGGATATATACTTACGACACTGCGTTTAAACCTGTATATTCTAAACTGCTGAAAGATGATTATGGTAAAAACGCTGCAATGGTGTGGAGCATGGTTCAAATGAACAATGAAGACATTTGGTGGGGCGCGCAGGATGGATGGCTATGGAAATATGATGCAGCAAAGAAACATGTGTATAGTTTTCAGCCGGCATTGGCTGCGCAGCATACCATACGCCAGTTAGCCAAAGATGCGCAGGATAATTTATGGATAGGTGTGCAGGGCGGGCGCATTATAAAATTTAACCCGGCTACCGGTGAATGGCTGTTTGTGCATAAAGCCGGTTCAAGCGTTACCCGGATGATCGTTTCACAAAAAAATGAAGTGTGGGTAGCAACGGATTATGACGGTGTGTATTGCATAGAAGCTGCTACGGGTAAAGTAATGAGGCATTATACCGACTCCCTGCCGCAGGGTAAAAAATTATTAAGCCCGGGCGCAGGTGATTTTCTTGAGTATAACGATAGCATAATGCTGATTGTTTCTGCCGGGTTAGATATACTTAATCTCCATACCGATTCCATTCAACACAATTATTCGCAGTATGAAATATTTAACCTGGCAAAAGATGCTGAAGGCCTGGTTTGGGCAAGTACCAATCTTGGGTTAATGGCTTTTTCGTTGCGTCACGAAAAACCGGTATTGAAATATGATCAGCGTGATGGTTATAGCAATTTCTCTTTTAGTATAGCGGCATCAGGCAGTATCAGTAATGGAACGATTGTATTTGGGAATAATCATGGATTTCTTGCATTTAACCCGGAAATGCTGAAGAGGGAAGTTGAAAAAAACATTGCAGGCAAAGTACTGATCGCTGAAGTATATGTGAATGAAAGCAGCCTGAGGGTAGATTCCATCCTTCAGTTAAAAAGGCTGAAAATTGGCCCGGGAGATGTATCTGTAAAAGTAAGATATACTACCAATGCTTTTAAAGAACCCTTACCCGTATATTATATGCTGGAAGGTATTGATAAAACATGGAAAGAAGCTTCCGGCAACAGTGAAGTAATGATGAGTTATTTGCCACCAGGCAAATATTTACTAAAAGCGGGAATAATGGATGAGAACAACCAGGTAGGTTCTGTTACTGAATTGTTCGTTGAAATAGCCCCCAGGTTTTACCAGACGGAATGGTTTTATATTTTAATACTGCTTGTAGCGCTGGGCATTTTATTTCTGCTGGATTATTACCGCATGAAACGTAAAGAAGATGTGCAGCAACTGCGCAGAAATATTGCGAGACAATTGCATGAAGACGTGAGCAGCACACTGGAAAAAGTGAATATCCTTAGTGATATAGCCATCATAAAGCATGAAACAGATCCTGTTAAATCGCGGGAGTTTATTGCTGAAATAAAGATGAGAAGTGCAGCGATGGTTTCGGCCATGCAGGATATGCTGTGGGCTATTGCACCGGAAAATGATAGCATGAAAGAACTGGTAAAGCGCTTTCATAAATATGTGCAGGTAACCAACAACAGGCATAATGTGCAGATAGATTTTGCAGCAGATGAAAAAGTGAGCAAACTAAAATTGAATATGCAGGTAAGATATGAGCTGTTGCTGCTTTTTAAACGAAGCCTGAAATTTTTAATGAGTGTTGCTGTAAAAGAGGTGAGGATTTATATAGGGTTTGAAAAAAATATTTTGTATTATATATTTCAATTTGTTAATGAAGCGGGAGACACAAAACAGCTGAATAATTTTTTCAGCAGCAAAGACCTGAATGACAGGCTGAAGAAGCTGAACGGAGAAATCACTACAACGGTAAAGGCGCATATCACCGAAATTATTTTCAGAATTAACGTATAGTATGAAGCTGCATCGCCCTGCATATAATTCAAAAGAATGGCTGATAATGCCGTTTATTTGTTTTGCATTTACATTTATTATCAACAGTATTTACTTTGGCAAACTGTATTACAGCAGCGGCTTGTTTTTTATCGGCGCCACCATAATTACTTATGCAGAGCTGATCATAGATTTTCTTATCTGCGGCTATATAGCGCTTTTGCTTACAAAACGATTCCCTGATATAAAACAAACGGTAAAAAAGCTGGGTTATATGATCGTAAGTTTTGTGCTGCTCAGCTCTTTTCTGAAATACCTGTTATTTAAACTGTATGAGATATTACCTTTTTTTAAAACCGAGCTTAACGAGAACAGGCTGGCCTGGGTTTGTCTTTCCATAGCCATTGCCAATATCTTTCTTATTTTTTTGATGGAGGGTATTTCAAGATATGAAGCCTGGCAGCAGAGTGTAAAAGAAACAGAATTGCTCAACACGAATTACAGGCAAACGCAATTAAATGCTTTAAAGAGTCATATTACACCACATTTTTTATTCAACAACTTAAATACCTTAAGCAGCCTCATTGAAGAAAATGAAGATATGGCGGAAGACTTTCTTAATGAAATGACGAAGGTTTATCGCTATATGCTGAAAAATGACAGCGATCAACTGGTTACACTCGATACGGAATTACAATTTCTTCAATCGTATTTGCATCTGATGGAAAAAAGATTTGGTGAAGGCTTGCGGGTAAATATTGACATAGCCGAAGTATATAAGCAAAAATATATTGTTCCTATGCTGCTGCAGGTTATTATTGAAAACGCTTTCAGCCAGAATGCCATCAGCAGGTCAAAACCACTTGAGATCAATATTTTTTCAGAGGACGTGGATGTGTTGTTGGTACAAACCCTGCGGCGGCCTAAAATATTTTCTACTGACGTGGAAATTGAAACCGGGCTCGACACAATGGTGAAGAAATATAAGCTGCTGGGTAAGCAGCTGGAGGTAACAGATACGGCCGGTGATATAAGAAAGATTTTCATACAACTCATTAATGAAAACGTAAAGGCATGAGAAGATTGATCCCTGGGTTTACAAGACTAAAGCAATACAGCTTTTTAACTTCAATGCCTTTTATTATAGCTATGCTTCAGCTGATCATGTTTGAAGACAGGGTTTGGCAGGAGCCTTCTGTCTGGATTTTTTCTTCACTGATCATTTTTGTAATGGGGTTTTTCTCAATGGTGGGTCACGTGCAGTATGATAATTGGGTAGAAAAAAAATATCCGCTGTTATCGCAAACACGGCAGAGAATACTGACGAAATCGCTGATTACCGTATTTGTAATGACGCCATCAGTATATGCTATCTTCCTGCTGTACCACGTATTTCATTTGTTTAATTACAGTATACAACCAGATCATTTGTGGCAGGGTGCGCTGGTTGGGCTGAGCGTAAACGTAATATTTGAAACTTTGTATGAGGCCGATTTTGTTTTCAGAAGGGTTAGAGAAAACACCGCTGAAAACGCTACGTTACAACAGCTTTCGCTAAGGCAGGAATTTGATACGCTTAAAAACCAGGTTAACCCGCATTTTCTTTTTAACTGCTTTAATACACTTTCATCTCTTATAGGCACTGATAAGCAAAAAGCAGTTCAGTTCCTGGATGAATTAAGCAAGGTTTACCGCAGCCTTTTGCGCAGCAACCAGGATTCGTTGAGCGTCTTATCGCAGGAGCTGGAATTTATTGAATCCTATTTCGGGCTGTTAAAAACACGGTATGGCGGGGCAGTTAAAATGCGTATCAATATCGATAGGCAGTATCTTTCTTACCTTATTCCATCCCTGTCGTTGCAATTACTGGTAGAAAACGCGGTAAAGCATAATACCGTTTCAAAAAAATATCCCCTTACCATAGAAATTTTTACCTCGGGAGAAAACAAATTAGTGGTGAATAATAACCTGCAGCGTAAGGTTAGCCTTTCTCACTCCAATGGCATGGGCCTGCAAAATATAAAGGCCAAGTATGAACTTTTGCAATGTCCCGGGTTCCAGGTAATGGATGGTGAAAGGAACTTTACTGTTGTGCTTCCATTAATATGGCGGCCGGCAGAATCAACACAAAACGTTTAGCCGCAATTAATACGGTGTTTGCAACAATACATTACATATCAACCGGAGTATCCTTATTAATTCAATACATTTATTATTAAAACACACTACTATGAAAGTACTGATTATTGAAGATGAAGAACTGGCTGTGAGCAAGCTGAAAAAAACACTGGCTGTTATTGATGAAAGCATTGAAGTTGTTGGCGTTGGCGACAGCATTGAGACTTCGGTAGAGTGGCTGCAGCAAAACCCCGAACCGGACCTGATCCTTATGGATATTGAACTGAGCGATGGGCAAAGTTTTGAGATATTTAATCTTGCTGAAGTAAAATGCCCTGTTATATTTACTACTTCTTATGATGAATATGCCTTGAAAGCATTTAAGGTTAACAGTGTTGATTATCTTTTAAAGCCCATCCAAAAAGATGAATTAAAAAACGCAATAGAAAAATTCAAGGCTAATTTTGCCGGGCATCCGCCTGTTGCGGATATTGATGGATTGATGCGTGAACTGAAAAGTAAAATTCAACCCAAAGAATTCCGGAAAAGATTCCTGGTAAAAAATGCCAACCGCCTGGTAAGTATTGAGGTAGACGATATAGCCTATTTCTATAGCGAAGGCAGGTTTACTTTCTTTAAAACTTTCGACAACAAAAAATTCATTGTTGATTATACCATTGAAGAGCTGGAAGATATGCTTGCGCCTGAAAAATTTTTCCGGATAAGCCGCTCATTTTATGTATCCATAAAAAGCATCGACAAAATAGAAGATTATTTCGGCAACCGCCTTATCCTTCAGTTAAAGCCATCAATAGATAAAGAGTCTATTGTAAGCAGGGAAAAGGTTACAGATTTTAAAGTGTGGATGGGCAAGTAATGATCTCCGAAAATCGGTATGAGCGTATGTTTCTAACAACATAAAAAAAAGTGATTGTATATGCTACAATCACTTTAAATAAACCATCCTATAAAAGCCCTGTTAAAATTTTTGCAGGAACTGCAATGCATTGCCCGTGCCATTCAACCTGAGATATATAGCTTTTGTGCCATTGGCTTCTGTTTTAAGTTCATAGGTATAATTTGTGGTTGCTGTTATTTCGCTTTTATCCAGATCCCGGTCTTCCGTTGTCTGCCCGTTTTTGCTTTGCCTGTAATGTGCAGTATGCGCATGTGTGATAATTGTTTTGGACGCTTCGTTAATTTCAATGGTTCCTTTGGTAAGCGATTGATGATAAGTGCTGAATGTACCTGTTACTGTTTTAGAAGTAAAATACTGCTCATAGGTTCCGTTTGCATTAAGCGTAAAAGCAATTGCTATTTCAAATGCATTGCCGAGATAATCAGCCGGGTTCTGGCTCCAGTATTCTGTCATTGAAAAGTTGCCATACATCCAGTTGCCCTGCATGCCGGAAGATACAGGAGTTCTTGGCCCATTTCCGTAACCGCCCGGGGATGGTTGTACCGGATCTTTCTCACATGTACCAAACAATGATGACAGCGCTATTGCTACGATGATAATTTTTTTCATAATTTTTTTGCAAAAATATTCCGGGCAGTATGTATGAAAAATGTAAGTGGTTATGAACTGCGCAAACAGGAGTATGAACTGAGCAATAGTGGATCAATGTTGTTTCCTTAAGATAAATCATCAGCATAAAACTTTTAATAGTCAGCAATGCGAAGACTTATCGAATTGTTACCAGTATCCGGCAAAACGATATTGAATAATGAATAGTAAATAAATTGAAGATAGCTGTTCACTATTCACAAAACAATGCGAACTGTTATGGTTAACACAAAAGTATATTACAGGGAAGCTCTCAGTGTAAGCTTAAATGGTACTTCAATGTGTTTCTTATCACCTGTCAATACAAGTTGGGCTGCCTGTACGCCCATTGCATAAAAATCTGTTGAGATGGTTGTAATACCATTAAGAATGATTTTTTTCATAACGGTTTCGTTGTAAGAAATTACGCCAATATCTTTTCCTATTTTTAACTTCATTGATATCAATCTTTCCACCAGCGCTACAAGATCAGCCTCCATTAAGTTAATATATACTTCGCCGCTGTGAACGGCCTCAGAAGAAATATCATGCACTATTTTATGGGTGAAAGCATATTCATGGCAAAACCTGTTGAATCCTTTAATGATCTCCTGCGGGAAATAGCTTTTTTCGGGAAAAATTATTTTGAGCGTATGATATTTGGCAAGGGGCTTCAGCGCCTGTTCAAGTGCATTGTAAATATCTTTCTCAAAATTTTCATATACGCCTCCGTATTCTCCGTCAACACCCGGAAGGCTTTTGTCGAGCAATATTAATTTGTGTTTGGGAATAGTATTGATGATGTCATCCGCATTATCTCCTGCTTCTATAAAATGCGGAATGATCACATAGTGAGAATAGTCTTCTTTTGCATTTGTAATAAGCTTTTTGAACAGCGCGTAATCGTTATTGTAAATGTAGAAGTCAATGGCAACATTTTCGCCAAGTGTTTCTACAAAAGCATCGTATACTATTTTTTTGTGAGCGCTCAGCTTGTTAAAGAGTAGCATTACCCGCTGAGACTGCCTGATATTGTCATTCACTATATAATAGCCTTTACCGGGCACAGAACCAAGTACCCCCATTTTTTTGAGATGCTTATATCCCTTTTCGGCAGTATCTCTTGATACTTCAAGCTCAAAGCTTAATTCGTTTATAGAAGGAACGATATCATCTTTCTTCAATTTGCCTGCTTCAATGGCATTGAGTATTGAATTGGTAAGCTGTAAATATTTGGGAGTAGAAGAAAACTCATCCACCTGCACATTAGCGAAAAAATTGCTGAACTTCATACGGGCTCAAAATAAAATAGCAAATATAACTGTATATGGTGTTTATAGTAGTTAAAAAATCAGGGATTTTGCTTTTAGAAAAAAACATTTGCGGTTATGTGTCATCTCGAACGAGCAACACGGGAACTTTACTATTATCGTTTTGGCGCGAGTGAGAGATATGCCGGGCCTTGGTACTAATGCTCAATATTTGTACTACTGCTGATACACGGATGATACTGATAAACACCGATACATTCCGTGAATATCCGCTATATCTGTTTTATCCGTGTTCCATTCTGCGTATTGGGCATGCCCGGCGGGAATGGGTTTGTTACACAAAGAGCCACGAAGGATACACAAAGTTACACAGCGTGTTTTATTATTCTTTGCGGCTCTTTGTGTATTCTTCGGGTACCTCTGTGAAATAACCAGTGAATAATGCAACCGGTAAGCCGGGACTTATAAGCTGTAACCGGCATCCTGCCGCGTAGCGGTTACCTGTTTGTAGCTAAATGCTTAAATGTGATATCCCTGTTTAAAAAACATGGTTTTTATTCTCCTGATATGTACCCTCCATCTTTTAAATCTTCTATTGATGTTATTGGATTTAATATACCCTCCTTCATTAAAAAACACATGTTGGCTATATCAAATACCTGTTTATAATAGTGATCAGTCAATATAAAACCTTTAACTGCCGACAGTTCAAGAATTTTATTCCTGCTGTCGCCATTGGCGACATTGCTAAAAAAGAAACTCTGAATTCAGAAATATAATGCCTACTTCACCTTCTCATCTAATTCTTCAAGCGTCCACGGATCCCAGCGCCTGCCAACGACGTCTCTTACTTTTTTAATATCATCAACATGCACGGGACTGGCTGAATTGCCAAGGTTTGTTCTTATATAACTGAACACTTCCGACAGCCATTGATCTTCACTATTCATCATGGGTGGCATAATGCTAGAGTATTCTTTACCATCTACTGGGCCTTTCAGTCCGCTCAATACAATGCGTATCAGTTTTTGCGGGTCGCCGTTAACTCTTGGAGAGCCTGCGAGCGGGGGAGCGATCATGCCAGAGCTGCCGAACTTCAGTCCCTTGCCATCCGAGCCATGGCAGGAAGAACAAATGGATTTAAAATTCTCCGCACCCTTCAGCACCAATGCTTTATCAGCTTCATTCAATCCGTCTGTTTTTACCAGTACAGGTTGTGATGTGGTAAGATGACCAATGGTGATCTGTGCCGCCTGGTATACCATACCTGTATGCACTGAACCTGTTTTTATTGCTGCTTCAAGCATCGGTTTCGCAACTTCGCCTGTACTGTACCGTAAGGATTGAACAAGTTGTGTTTTTACATCTGTATCCGTATCATTTACCATTTTTCCTATTGCGGCCATAATATCAGCATCGTTGGTTTTTATCAGTGGCTCACTCAGCCATATTGCCATTTTTCTTATTTCAGGTACGTTATCGTTTAATGCAGATAATAATAATGGTTTATCAATAGCATGCAAACCTTCCAGTGTCCATAATGCATGAATTCGTCCTGTAAGTGTTGTGCCGGTTTTCCAAAACATCAGCTTATCCATAAAACTGCGCTCATTCAAGGCCATTTTTTTAAGCGCGGGTATCGCAGATTGTTCATTTCTTACAATGAGTAGCTTCTGGGCATTATCCCTCCACCAGCCATTGGGATGATCAAGATTGGTTACCAGCTCTTCTGCAGATGCTTTAATTAACCGGGGCTTTGTATTATCGGGTGGTATAGCTTCATGCACAATGCGGTAAATTCTTCCCCTGCCGATATTCTTATCTAAACCAAAACGTTGTATCTGCGGGCGGATATATGATGAAGGTCCTGTCCAGTTGCCTTCCTGTATAATGCCCCTGTACATATCAGTAATATACATACAGCCGTCAGGGCCTGTGGCAAGGTTCACCGGGCGGAAGTTCATATCTGTTGAAGCGATAAATTCCATTTTATCATAAGCGTTCTTAACTACACGCACGCCGTTTTTGGCAAGCACTTTCGCCCGCCTGATCAATCTGCCCACCGGTTCACAGATAAAGAGATCACCTTTCATGGTTTGCGGAAGCCTGTCGCCACGGTAAATGGTTTGCCCGCATGTTGCAGTAAAATGGTTGAGCGTGCTATCATCTTTCAATCTTTTTTTACCACCTTCAATATCCGGCGTTGCAATAATTGGCCAGGGGGTATGAAAATCTCCTTCATATTGTGCTTCTTCAAAATCAAGCTCGCCATAGGCAGGCATCTGTTGAAAGCCAAGTGCTGCTACTTCACCACCGGCAGAGGAAAGAAACAGTCTGCCATAATCATCATTACCCAAGCCCCATTGGCCGCCCGGAACATCCACAAGACTATCTACTACCAGCTCCTGTCCGGTCCATTTATAGCGTAATTGACGGCTGGTATATATCCAGTTATCCAGGTTCCAGACCAGTCCGCTGCGCTGGTGTTCCAGGTTACGGGTATCCGGTATATCGTTGTGGTATACCTGCACTTTTTCATCTGCAACGCCATCGTTATTCGTATCCCTGTAAGTATATAAATTGCTTGAATAAGTTTCTGCAACCACCAGCCTGTCATCCAGCGCCAGTATCATGCGCGGCAGTACAAGGCTGTCAATAAAAACAGTACGCTTGTCCATTTTGCCATCGTTATCGGTATCTTCCAGCCGCACAATGCTGCTGATGGGCAGATTTTCATCAATAGCATTTATATCCTGCATATATGTTTTCATTTGTGCCACATACATTGCGCCGTTACCATCCCAGGCTATGGCAACCGGCTCCTGTATCATGGGTTCGCTGGCAACCAGCTCAAGCTTGTATCCTTCGGGCAGATGAATGGTTTTCATACTTTCTTCCGGCGATAAGGGCGCGCCTGAAGGGTGAGGATTTACAGCTATTTTAACCGGCAGTTTTTCCGGAATATCCGCAATGTTTTTTTGAGAGCAACCCAGGGCTGAAAGCAGGCAGAGGAGTAACAATAAATGGAATAACTTCTTCATTATAAAAAATTTACAACCTGTGCCGGTATAAGCACAGGTCGTAAAGAGAAGACAGTAATACCTGTATACCCAATTTTTATTATGATTAACCTGCTTTCATATTTCTTGCACCCTATAACCTTTACCTTTCCTCAAATCAGGCATTCTTCAATTCTTTTCAGCCCTGTTGCTACTGGCAGCTTTTCCCATAGTATTTTATATACTACTTTGGCAATAGGCATATCAGCCTGTATTTCTTTATTGATATTGTAGATGCTTTTGCTGGCATTATATCCTTCAGCCACCATATTCATTTCAAGCTGAGCAGATAGTACAGAATGTCCCTTGCCTATCATATTACCAAATGTTCTGTTGCGGCTGAAGAGGGAGTAGCAGGTTACCAGCAGGTCGCCGAGATATACAGAAGCCGCGTAATTCGGTGATTTTTTATGGTGTGTTTTATCAGCAGTATGTACGCCTACATCAATATTGCGTATGCCAGCCTTTTTTAAAAATTCCGCCATTTCATCTGCGCAGTTGGCAATAAGAACGCTTAAAAAATTATCGCCATAGCCTTTGCCGTGTGCAATGCCTGAAGCCACTGCATATATATTTTTTAAAATCGCGGCATATTGAACACCATATATGTCAGTATTAATAATTGTATTGATATACGCTGTAGAAAAATGCCTGGCAATATCTTCTGTCGCTTCCGCATTGGTGCCCGAAAATGTCAGATAGGACAGTCGCTCTGCCGCTACTTCTTCGGCATGGCAGGGTCCCATAATGGTGAAATAATTATCTATACTGAAATGGTATTCTGATGCCAGGTAATCATTCAGCAATTGGTTATGCTGCGGAAGCATACCTTTAACAGCAGATATGATTTTTTTCCGTTCAAGGTCTTCTGCCCTGAGTTCATTGAACTGCTGCGCTACAAAAGCCGAAGGAGTAACTATTACAATATGATCAGATTGCAGGATTGTATTTGCCGCATCGGTAGTTAACGATAAAAGATTTGTATCAAATGCAACAGAAGTAAGATAATTGGGATTGTGATGTCTTTTCAATATATGCTGAAGGGTTTCGTCTCCCCTCACGCACCAGTTAATATGCATTCCATTATCGGTAAGCATTTTTGCCAGGGCTGTTCCCCAGCTGCCACTACCTATTATACCAAACTGCATAGTATTTATAGTTTATGGTTTGTGGTTTGTAGTTGAACGCAACGTATCTCTAACCGTAAACCATAAACTACAAACCATAAACCTTCCTTATTTCTTCACTTCAAACAACTGATCTTTCGGCACAACCTTTACCTTGGTTCCTGATTTAAGCGTTTTGCTAACAATGGTATATGGTCCTGTGATCACTTCATCTCCTTCCTGCAAGCCTTCACTTATCTCAATATTATTGATATCCTGTATGCTGGTTTTAACCTGTTTTAATTTAACGGTATTATCTTTCTGCAATACAAATACCACTTCAAGCAAATCATCATTGGTGTTAGATGAGCCTGGTGCAGGCGCATTATTATCCGTATTTGTTGTTTCTTTTTTTACTGCAACGGTTTTTGTTTTGCTGGCAGCGGTATCATTTTTATCGCGGGTGGTTACCGCGTTTATAGGAACAGACAGCACATTGTTATGCGTTCGGGTTTGTATATCCGCGCTGGCGCTCATGCCTGGTCTGAAGGGGAACTTTCTTGGTTTGGAAGGATCAATAAGGTCAGCATAAGATTCACGTAAAATACGTATACGTACTTCATAATTCGTTACATCTGTGCTGCTGCTAAGCGAGGAAGATGTTTGCGTGGCAGCGCCTTTCTGGCTGCTGGCTATTTGTGTAACTACTCCTTTAAACTTCCTGTTATTATAAGCATCTACCTCTATAACAGAAGTATCGCCGATATTTATTTTCTGCACATCATTTTCTCCAACTTCCACTCTTATTTCAAATACGCTTATATCCGCAATGCGCATCATTTCCGTACCTGCCATCATGGAGTTTCCCACTACTCTTTCACCCTTCTTTACATTCAGCAGCGACACAACACCTGTCATCGGAGATATTAGTGCGGTTCTGCTCAGGTCTTTGTTGGCTTTTGAAAGATTTGCGGCTGCGCTTTTTACCTGCGCCTCGTTGCTGCGAATGCTTTGCAATGCTGCGTTGTAATTTGCCTGTGCGCTGTTCAGGTTGTTTTGCGCCTGTTCAAACTCTGATTTTGAAATTACTTTATCCTTCAATAATTTTTCCTGCCTTTCGTAAGTCGTTTTCGCGAGGTCAAGCGCTGATTTCAATGCTTCTAACTGCGCCTGTGAGTTTGCTACCAAAGATTGCTGACCCGCTACCTGTGCCGCGGCCTGGTCGCGTTGCGTAGCATATATATCCGCATATATCCGGGCAAGTATCTGCCCTTTTCTCACACTGTCTCCTTCTTCTACATTCAATTCGGTTATCTCACCCGAAACGTCGGGGCTTATTTTTACTTCTATCTCAGGATATACTTTACCGCTCGCGGTTACTATTTCCGTGATATTGCGGCGTACTACTTTTTCAGCGGATACTTTAGTTCCTTCTTCTTTTCCAATTACACCGGCCTTTTTTAAAGCGATTAGCAACACAACCAAAGCAACCAGTATAATTACAATCCAAAGCAGTTTTTTGTTCATGAGATATTCTTGTTAAATAAGTTGATGATTATAATTTAATTCCCTGTCCTTTGTAAAACTCCAGTACTTTCATTTTAAACACATAATCATATTGCGCTATTAAAGCATTGATTTTAGCCTGGGCTAATGTGTTTTGATTGTTTAACCATTGTATGGTTTGCAATACGCCTATATCGTATCGCTTGGTAGCATAGTCAAATGCTTTTTGTGCAGACTCAACCGACTTTTTACTTGCATTATATTTCTCAAACGCTCCTAATGCCTGTTGGTATGCATCAAAAATATCCCGCTTCATATTCAGCTTATCCTGTGTAAGCAGCAACTCCTGGTTTTGTATATTCAGTTTTTGCCGAGAAACATTTGTTCTGGCAGCAAGTCCATTGAAAATAGGAATGCTTATGCCAATTCCAATATTCTGATTGAAGTTGTTGTTTACCTGTTTCCACGGAGAGATTTTTCTATACTCGTCAAATATTCTTTGTTTGGCAATTGAATTAACCGTCTGCGCTCCGGGATCTGTGCCAACTGTTCCTATTACAGGATTTATTTCCACATAATTTCCATGCCCTTCCATAGCCTTGTCATTCAATAAACTATTTACCGATCCATACAAAGAAATCGTGGGGTATTGCATTCCTACTGCTGCCTGGTAATCTTTTTGGGCAGCCTGCAATCTTAAATCATTCACCCTAAACTGGGGTAATGATGTAATAGCCATATCATAAATGGCTGCAGGTGAAACTTCAAGAATATTATCGACCGGAATACTTTCAACAGGAGGAGTATCAATAACAAAAGCTGTGTCTGCGGGAAGATTTAATGCTGACTTGAGTTGAAGCAATGATAATTCTATTGTTGTTTTTGATTGTATCCAATTGGCGCTGTCAGTTCCCAACTGTGCTTCAAGCTCAACCGCATTTAGTTCCGGCAATAAGCCAGCATCTACCTGTTTACGTATATTGTCAAACTGGGCCCTCGATTGCTCCATGCGGGTTTTATTAATATCCGCCTGTTGAATATTGAACAATACCTGCAGGTACAGGTTGGCAACATTTAATGCAATATCATTCTTAACCTTATCTATCTGAAGTTCTTCTGCTTTTTCTGTTAACTTATCCGCTGCGGTTGTATTTTTTTTACTGAACCAGTTAAACAAGGTTACATTGCTGTTTAACCCTGCGGTAGTTTGAAAAAAGGCCTGGTTGGTGTATGTATAATTTACCTGGTCAACCGAACGTCCAAAATTCCAGCCGCCATTAATGGTTGAGTTTAGTGAGGGGTATTGTGAATATTTACTTTGGATATAGGTTAAATGAGATAGTTGAAATTGAATTGCCTGTTGGCGCACCTGGATATTATTTTCCATGGCATAGCTTATACATCTCCGCAAGTTCCAGTTATTACCATCCTGTGCTAATGATAGGTTTGCAAATATTATTAACGTAGCCAGGCAAAAAAAGAATTTTCTCATGAACAAAATTTATGATAGGAATAGTATTCGCCAAGTTATCATGAACGAATACTATTATTATCCTACAAATATTCAACTAAAAAAACATTTGACAAAACCTCTTATATAATATTTAATGCCTGTTGTAAGTCATTAATAATATATTCAGGTTCCTCCTGACCAACATACAAACGGAGCATGCGTTGAGATTTTTTATTAATATCATAATCCTGCTCTTGTACAGATGCGCAACCGGGAATGATGAGCGATTCATAGCCTCCCCAGCTTACCGCCATAAGTATATGCTTAAGGTTTTCGCAGAAAGTTACGATATCTTCAATTTTTTTTACTTTCAGGTGAAAAGAAAGCAGCCCGCATGCGCCACCCATTTGTTTTTTTGCCAGTTCGTATTGGGGGAAACTCTTATCAAACGGGAAAATAATTTCTTCTACTTTTTCATGTTGTTGTAAAAACGCCAGAACCTTGCCGGTGTTTGCGGTTATTTGCTGAAGCCGCACGGGTAATGTTCTCAGCCCGCGTATAAGCAGCCAGGCATTAAATGGCGAAATGCCTGTACCGGCAGTGCAAAACTCTGTTTCAAAAATTTTTTTCATCATGGCTGTTGTGCCGGTTAATACGCCTGCAACAACATCACTGTGGCCTCCTATGTATTTAGTGGCAGACTGCAGCGCTATATCAATGCCCATGGTAATGGGCTTTTGATATAAAGGGCTGCAATAACTATTATCGCAAATGGTTAATATACCTTTTGATTTTGCTATTGCTGCAATAGCGCGCAAATCCTGCAGGTCAAGATACCAGGAGTTTGGCGTTTCAAGATAAATGATGGTAGTATTGGGTTGAATAGCCTTTTCAAAATTTTCAACAGCGGTTCCGTTTACATAGGTGGTGGTTACGCCAAAATTCGGCAGTATATTATTGAATAATTTCTGCGCCCAGGTATAGGGCTTGTTCACGGATACAATATGGTCGCCGGATTTTATATTCGCCATTACCGAAGCATATATAGCAGAAGAGCCGCTGTTGAAAACGAGACAGTCTTCCGCTTCATCCAGCGCTGCCAGTTTTTTTCGCAGGATGTCTACTGTTGGGTTAAGCCCTCTTGTATAAATATAGCCTGTATATTCATCTTCAAACAGGCGACGCATGTCATCTACCGTATTAAAAACAAAATTGCTGGTTTGAATAATGGGCGGCGCTACCGCGTTAAAATATTTTTCGCGTTCTTCTCCAAGTTCATTTATGATGTAAGAGATATCCATATGCTATGCTTTCTTTCTGTGATAAAAAATAAAATATACAATGGTTAAAAGGAGCAAAAGTATTACACCGGTTAATGCAGCCAACGGTTTATCAATAATTACAGCTACCGCAACGCCTGCATACGCTAATACAAATATTGCTGCCAGCAATGGCGTCCATTTTGTCCAGCCGCCGGAAACGGCTTCTTCATTTTTTCTTCTTTTACGCAGGATAAACAGGGTAGCTGCAGAAGTGCTCATGCCAATGCTGTCTAAAAAAATGCTGAACCCAAGAATATTATCAACTTCCTTTCCAAAAAAAGTAATAATAATGGTGATAATGGCGAACACTGTTAATCCCCCGGTTAATGCCAGTGTTTTACTATTGCGCTTAGAGAAAAATGCAGGCAGTACCTGGTCCTGGCTCATGGCATACATTACCCTCGGGTTGCTCATCAGGCTTACATTTACATAAGCCAGTACGGATAAAAACATCAACCCGTCAAATACTTTGGCGCCGGTTTTACCAAACCATGCTTCACAAAGTAAAGCGCCGATGGCAGAGGCATTCTTCATGCGCTCATAACCTATCACCTGCGTATAGGCGAAGTTTATACCCACATACAGCAAAATAGAAATGAATATGCCGGAAATGATGGCTTTAGGAAATATACTGGTCTGCTGCACTTCACTGCCAAAATTGATGGTTTGCTGGTAGCCGCCATAAGAAAAAAATACAGGTACCAGGCTGATCATATACAGCTTTAACCAGCCGTGATCTTCTATTTTATATACACTGCTGTTTTCATTATAACCATGGGGTTCTACCATAATACCTTTTAATACACTGGCAATAAGCAGGATCATCACCGCGGTTTTAACTACGGTAAGTATATTCTGCATACGGCTGCTGGTTTGCAGCCCCATTAAGTTAACCGTATAAAAAAGACATACTGCTATTATTGAAACCGCTACGGTAAAACCCTGGCCGGAGGGTTTCCCGAATAATAGATCGCTAACATAATCTGCTCCTATCAGCGCCACAACGCCAAGAGATGCAGCATTGCTTATGAGTATTAACGCGTTTACCGTAAACCCTACCGCAGGGTGATAGCATTCCGCGAAAATCTTATAATAGCCCCCCATTACAGGAAGCCGTACGCCTATTTCAGCATAGGTTAATGCGCCACACAATGCAACAAGCCCGCCGGTAAGCCATACTGAAAAAAATATAATGGATGAACCTGAAGTTGCAGCTACTTTAGCCGGTGTGCCAAAAATGCCCATTCCCACAACAAGGCTCACCACTATCATGGTGAGCGAAAAAAAGCCCAATGTTTTACCGGATGATGCCATGCTATTATTGTATTTTACGTATTGCCTAACCATTAAGGCATTAAGACCATTAAGATCAAACCTTAATTAACTTAACTTCTTAATGGTTTAATCACATACTATTCATTTATCCTGATTTTCTGAATCCTGACCGGCAGCCATACCTGCATATCATTTGTGCCGCGGTTGTTCCAGGTAAAATATGGTATTGCTGTAATGGTTTGTTTGCTGGTAGAAACAGACAGACCATCATTAGCTACTTTTATAACCGGTGCATCAAAACGAATTACATTTACGCCTCCCAGTAAGGATGGTTCGTAAGCTGTTTCGAAAGTTGTATTTTCCGGCAGCATTATATTCCCGGATTGCAATATGTTTTTTTCACCCTCAATGCAGTAAATCAATGGACCATATTGCAATGCCACCCGGTTTGTATTTTGTTTTATCTGCGGATTGCCTGCTATTTTTCGCACTTTCATCGGTAATCCCATTGTAACAATATCTCCTTTCTTCCAGTTGCGTTTTATTACGGCATAGCCATTATCAATCGTATAATCCGCTTTTTCTCCATTAACCATTAAAGTTGGCTGATCATTTTGCTGATCAGCATAATGATACAGGTTGCCCGGCACCGGTGTTGTTAACCAACCGGGAACGCGTAACCGAAGTTCAAATAATGATTTTTTAGCAGGAGATACAGTAAGCTTTATATTTCCCGTCCAGGGATAGCCTGTTTCCATAGCAAGCGCTATTTTATTTTTTCCCTGCTGCACAACGGTATTGCTGCCTATAAACAGGTTAACCCATACTGCGTTGGCTGAGCTGCCATAAATATAGTTGCCTACAGAACTTACCAGTCTTGCTATATTCGATGGGCAGCAGGCGGTTCCAAACCATTCGCTGCGGCCATATCCCCCGTTTGAAGCCAAAGGGTTACCATAAAAAAACCGATCGCCTGAAAGCGATAAACCATCTAATGCTCCGTTATATAAGCTTCTTTCAAGCACATCTATATATTGTGCATTGCCGGAAAGCATATTCATGCGCTGGTTCCAGAATACCATGCCAACCGATGCACAGGTTTCACAATAAGCGCTTTCATTAGGAAGATCATAAGGATGCCCGAATCCTTCATTTTTTCCCTGTGCGCCAATACCGCCTGTTATATACATATGGCGGAATACCACATCGTGCCATATAGAGTCCATTGCAGTAATATAACCTGCGTCGTTGGTAACGGCCGCAACATCCGCGGCGCCGGTATATAAATACATGGCTCTTACTGCATGACCTGTAATTTTTCGTTGATCCTTTACCGGTAGTCCGTCCTGGCAATAATCAGGATCTTTCCACTGATCCCATATTACACCTTTTCCATTGCCCCTTCCCCGCTGCGCAAGAAACCAATCCGATAATTCCAGGTATTTTTTATTTTTTGTATGATGATATAATTTCATCAGTGCCAGCTCAATTTCCTGGTGACCGCTGACCCAGGGGCGGTTTTGCTTACGAAATACAGAATCAATGTGATCTGCAAACCGGATAGCGGTATTCAGCAGCTTGTCTTTTCCCGTAGTGTTATAGTAGGCTATGCCTGCTTCAATCAAATGCCCGGCGCAGTAATCTTCATGCTTCTCCATATCCGTCCAGCGTTTATTGATGTCCGTTAGTTCGTAGTATGTATTAAGATATCCGTCGGGTAATTGGGCCGCTGCAATTTTATCAATCCATTCATCGGTATTTTTTTCCAATGACGCATCAGGATGATTTTTTAAAGCGTAGGCAATGGCTTCAATAGCCTTGTATACGTCTGAATCATCATAGTATATGCCTTCATGTTTTCCCGAATGCTTTGCAGCTTTTTCAAAATTGCGGATGCGCCCGGTTTTATTTTGCGTATAATTTACACAGGCATCAATAGTAGCAGTAGCAACGGTTTCCATCTTCGGTTTCCAGAAAGCGTCTGTTATGGTTACGCCGGCATAACTTACAGGATATATTTTTTGTAAGGAGTTTTGGGCGAGAACAAAACCCGATGCTAATAAAAAAACAGATGTAATAAATATTTTATTTTTCATCAGTATGCTTCTTTAACAATTATGGATAGCCTGTATAAAACTTCAATTTACAACAGAAATGTTTTGGCGGAAGTTTAATTTGTAGCAATATTTATTCAATATTTATCAGTGCAGTAATATTTTTATTTCTTCTTCCGAAAAATTATACAACAGTCCACTATGGTTTCCTTTACGAAAAACATTCTTTACTACCATCCTGTGGTATACAGGATTGTTAAAAAAAAGATTTTATATACATTTAAGATTACAACCCTGCTCCATTGAGTAAACTTTAAGAAGTGTAAACATTTTTACTGTGTAAAGTTTCTGAATCCAATATCATTCTGAATATATTCAACACCAATTCAACACCTATATGATCTCAAATCGATTGTTTCGTTTACTCCTGCCCAGCGTGGCATTTCTTTTAATCTCTGTTGTTGCTTTAGCCCGGGAATCCAAAAAACCTTTAATACCACCACTTAATGCATATGATACTGCTGTTGTGAAAGGGGTTGTTATGGGTTCGGGGAATGTGCCATTAGCTAATGCGAGCATTATACCGGAAACCGGAAGGGCGTATGTTACTAATGATAAAGGAGAGTTCTCTGTTCCTTTTGTTTTGCCGGTGAAACTGGTAATAACAAGTGTAGGTTACCGCGATACTACTATCACCATTAATGATGCCTCAGTTTTTTATACCATCGTTTTAACAAAAGACGATAAAAAAGAACAATTGAGCGAAGTAACAGTAGTAGCGCTTGGTATTTCCAAAAAAACCTCCGCAGTTGGTTATTCTATTGCCGAAGTTCGTGGTGATGCCGTTCAAACTGCAAAGGAATCCAATTTTGTGAATGCATTGCAGGGTAAGCTTGCCGGTGTGCAAATTAATACCAACTCTGGCTCAATGGGAGGTTCTACCAAAGTGGTAATAAGAGGAAATAAGTCTATTACCGGTAGCAATAATGCACTATTTGTTGTGGATGGTGTATTTATGGGCAATACAGGCACCAACCCCGCTGGTCAGCAAAATGGCGGCGGCGGCTTCGACTACGGTAGCCCGATACAGGATATAAACCCGGATGATATTGATCAGATAAGCGTTTTAAAAGGAGCGGCTGCAACTGCACTTTATGGCAGCAGAGGTTCTAATGGCGTTGTGTTAATAACCACTAAGAAAGGGAGCAGCAAAAAAGGACTTGGTGTTACCTATAATCTGAATGTTCAGATGGACGACGTTTATTACCTGCCTACATATCAAAACAGGTATGGTGGCGGTGGTGCTAACACAAGTAATGTAAATTTTGTGGCAAGCGGTTTTGATACTTTGTGGCAAAGCACTAACCCAACCTTATTTAAAAATGCACCTACATACAATGATCCGGTAAAAGGCGGCTATGATTTACTGCCGCAATATGGTGTAGATGAATCATGGGGTCCGGAACTTACAGGACTGCTTATACGCCCATATTATTCTTTTGATGAAAACAAGGGTAACCCGTACTTTGGTGTAACCACACCCTGGTCACCTCATCCCAACAATATCAGAGATTTTTATGAAACAGGTACTACGCTTACCAATAGCATTAGCGTGGGAGGAAGCAATGATAAAGGGGCATTCAGGCTGGCGTATAGTAATTTGAATCAAAACTTCATACTGCCTAACGCTTTACTAAAAAGGAATAATATTGGATTTAATGGTAATCACAGGTTAGGCAAAAAGTTGAATATTGTTGCCAGCGTAAATTACTCGGAGAATTTTGGGAGAGCAAGGCCCGGAACAGGATTTTCCGGATATAATCCAACCCAGTTGTTCACCATGTATGGTCAACGGCAACTGGAAATGGATAAGCTTGCTTACTACCAGTTTCCCGACGGATCGCAGGTTAGCTGGAACAGAACTTCTCCAACCAATCCCACACCGCTGTTTGCAACCACTCCTTACTGGCATCAGTATAAAAACTATACTACCGATAACCGTAAACGCCTGTATGGTCTTGCCGGCTTTGAATTTAAACCGGTTGATTGGATAAATATTTCAGCGAAGGCATTTATGGATCAATATACCACGCTGCAGCAGGAAAGGGTAGCAAGAGACTACACTACCGGTTCGTACGCCAGATCGACTATTGATCATAGAGAAATAAATTACCAATTACTTGCGTCTGCAAACAGGGATCTTAATAGCAAGTTCAACCTTGGCGTTTCTGTGGGAGGTAATATTATGCAACTCAGGGATGGTGTAAATGGAGCCAGCTACGCAGGGTTGACTGTGCCGGGTTTATATACCTTAACCAATAATATCGGACGCGTTACCTACTCTGAAAGCCTGGCTCAGAAACGAATAAATTCAATTTTTGGAAATGCTACGCTGGGATATGATAATGTTGTTTTTTTCGACATATCCGGAAGAAATGATTGGTCTTCTACACTTCCCAAAGGGAACAACTCTTATTTCTACCCTGCAGCCTCTTTATCTGTAATTTTTTCTGAGTGGATTTCATCTGCAAAATGGCTTAGCTTCGGCAAAGTCAGGGCAAGTATGGCTCAAATTGGTAGTGATACTGATCCTTATCGTACCTATGTTGCGTATAATGCCCCTGTGATATTTGGAAGCACCGGAAACTCCTATATTCTCAGAAACCCTATTTTAGGTAATAGTGCGTTAAGGCCAGAAATAAGCAGGGAGTTTGAAACAGGTGTTGAATTAAAGTTTTTCAATAACAGGGTAGGTGTGGATTTCACTTATTATAACAGAATAACCAGGGATTTGATTATTCCTTTGTCAGTATCACTAACCTCAGGCTATAGTAATTTCTATGCAAATGTGGGTAAATCAAGAAATCGCGGAGTAGAGCTTCAGGTTAGCGGTTCCCCGGTTAGAAATGAGCATTTCTCCTGGAATATAGTAGTTAACTATGCCGCCAACAGGAGCAAATTACTGTCGCTCAATATTCCAAACAATCCAACGATTGACAGGTATATACTGGCTACAGAAAGAAGAAGAAATACCGTGTCAACAGCAGCCGTTGTCGGTCAGCCACTATTTGTTTTAACAGGAACAGATTATACTTACCTGAATGGCGAGAAAGTAATAACAGATGCGGGTCTGTATGTAGCTTCAGCCGGAGGAAAGGTAATTGGAAATACGCAGCCTGATTTTGTGGGCGGGGTAACCAATAGTTTTTCATTCAAAGGATTTACTTTAAGTGCTTTAGTTGATTTCCAGAAAGGTGGCAATTTCTTCTCCTATACCAATATGTACGGACTGTATTCCGGCACATTGGCTGAAACAGTTGAGAATAATGTTAGAGAAACAGGTGTTGACGTATCAGGCGTATTAGCAGATGGAACAAAAAAGACGGTGCATGTAAACGCGCCTTTCCATTTCAAGAATAACTATGGTATCCGGATAAGTACAGCCAATTTATATGATGCGAGCTATGTTTATTTAAGAGAGTTAAGGTTGGGATATGCATTGCCAGCAAAAGTGAATCAGTTTCTTCATACCAGTAACGCGAGTATTTCCCTGTATGGAAGAAATTTATGGTTGATCAGCTCCAACGCGCCTAATGTTGATCCTTCAAATATTTTGAACTCTGATTCAAATGTTATTGGTCTTGAAGGCGGAGCATTGCCGTCTGTGAGGTCTGTCGGCATTAACTTAAACATTAGCTTCTAACCCTTTAAAAACAGAAATATGAAATCATTATATAAAGTATCATCGTTTTTAATAGTTCTGGTGTATATCCTGGCGCAATTTTCATGTACAAAAGGTTTTGAAGAAATAAACCAGGATCCCACCAAGCCAACTGCTGTAACCGCAGCTCAGCTGATTACAGGAATTGAAAGAACAGCGTCCGACATTATGTACAGCGGAGCAGTTAACGATAATGTAGGCATGTTGTATGCGCAATATTTTTCGCAAACACAAACAGAAACACAAAGCCAATATCAGTTGGATGAAGCGGCCAATAATCAACTATGGACATCTTACAGCGTGCCGCTTTCTAACATTCAGGAGTTACTGAGAATAAATTCCTTAAATCCTGAGCCGGCTTCCGGCAACCAAAACGCTATCGCAAAAATTTTAAGCGTATGGATTTACCAGGTGCTTACAGACGCTTATGGTAATGTTCCTTTTAGTGAAGCATTACGTGGCGATCAGCTTTTTCTTACATCGAAGTATGATGATTCAAAATCAGTTTACGATGGATTAATTACGCTCCTGAATGAGCAAATAGCGGAACTCGATCCAACATTCAGCTCTTTCAGAAGCGGGGAGTTAATATACCAGGGAGATATAAATAAATGGAAAAAACTTGCCAATGCTTTAAAGATCCGCATTGGGCTTAGAATGGTGAATGCAGACGCTGTAAAGGCCAAGCAGGTGATTGAAGAAGCAAGCGCCAATACCTTTACCAGTATTGGTGATGAGGCAAAATTCACCTATTTATCTATTGCTCCCGATCAATTTCCATACAATGACCAGGATGGAACCAATATCTCCAATGCATATTTTGTTTCTGCTACACTGGTTGATTTTATGAACGAAACAGGCGACCCACGCTTGCCAATGTATGCAAGGGTTGCTCCTGCTACCGGAACTATTGTAGGAAAACCGTATGGACTTGGCAGCTTCACTAACATTAATGAATACTCAAGAGGTAGCGCGAAAGTATACAGTACAACGTTTCCGGGATATATTATGAGCTATGCAGAAGTGCAATTTGCATTGGCAGAAGCCGCTGCACGTGGCTTTAATGTGGGCGGTGATGCCGAAACCTTTTATGCCAATGGTATAAAAGCGAGTATGTCTTTTTGGGGAGTAGATGAAACCGCAGCTAATACATTTATTACTAACAACCCCTATGACCAGGCAAACTGGAAAAATATAATCGGTACTCAAAAATGGGTAGCGCTGTACAACCAGGGTTTACAGGGCTGGTTTGAAAGAACAAGGCTGAACTTTACAAAACCCAACGGTGATCCTTTTTTCAGAATACCTAATACCATACTGGATAATACAGTGACTACCGTTCCTTACAGGATAACTTACCCGCTTGCGGAGCAATCCAACAACGCAGAAGCATATAACCAGGCAAAAACGGCTATGGGAGGAGATAATAAGGGTATTAAACTGTGGTGGCAGGAATAAATCTTTCTTTTACCAAAAAAAGGCTGATGAGTGATCATCAGCTTTTTTTGTTGCTCAGGGTTACTCACCTTCCATAGGAAGGCAGCTCTTTAAAGCAGCCCTTTCACAACAGTAATCACATCCTTCAGTTGCGACACGTCCTGACCGCCTGCGGTAGCCAGTGTTTTTTGACCACCGCCGCCGCCTTTTATTAATGGCGCTACATATTCTTTAATTATTTTACCTGCATCCAGTTGCTTTGCTGCTGCTACCACATCAGACATGCCGATAGCCACATAAGGCTTGCCATCTATATTGGCACAAAGCACAATTACATAATCACGGAGTTGGTTCTTTACATCAAAGCAGAGTTTTTTTAAAGCTTCTGCGCTGCTTACTTCAATAATATCTCCAATAAAAGTAACACCGTTCACAATCTCGTCTTTCTGCAGTATTTCATTTCTTATCTGTACCAGTTGTCTTGCTTCAAGACTTTCAATTCTTTTTTGCAGTACCGCTTTTTCGTCCATCAGTTTTTCAATGGCTTTCAGCGGTTCTTTGGCTTTCAATAGTTCACCAATATTTTTAAACTGGTTTATCTTATCAAAAGTATATTGTATAGCGGCAGGCCCTGTAAGCGCTTCAATCCTCCTGACGCCGGCAGCCACTGCCTGTTCGCCGGTAATGGTAAACAGTCCTATCATGCCTGTGTGGCCAATATGTGTGCCGCCGCAAAGCTCAATAGAATAAGCGGGGTCAATAACAACCACGCGAACAGTATCTCCGTATTTTTCGCCAAACAATGCCATAGCGCCGAGTTTCAATGCTTCTTCTTTGGGCATTTCATTTATTACAACAGGGATGTTCTGCCTTATTTTTTCATTTACCAGCAGTTCAATTTTTCTTAATTCCTCATCGGTAACTTTAGAAAAATGAGAAAAGTCGAAACGAAGTTCATCAGGTGATACCAGTGAACCTTTCTGGGCCACATGTTTGCCCAATATTTGCCGCAGCGCCGCATGCAACAGGTGCGTTGCTGTATGATTATACATGGTATTCAGCCGCTGCTCAAAGTCTACTGCAGCAGTTACAGGCGCTGTTATATCTGCAGGTAACCCTTCTGTGAAATGTATAATGAGGTCGTTCTCCTTTTTGGTGTTGACTACATTTATCTTTTCTTCACCAAACTGCAAAATACCTTTGTCGCCAACCTGCCCGCCGCTTTCGGCATAAAAAGGTGTTGTTTCAAGCACTACCTGGAACTGTTGTTTTCCCTTCGCTGTAGCCTTCCTGTATTTTACCACCTGTGTTTCAATCAACAGATCATTATAGCCGACAAAAGAAGTTTTATCAACCTTGTTTACATCAACCCAGTCTTCGGTATCAATAGTGGTAGCAGCGCGGGAACGGTCTTTCTGCGCTTTCATTTCCAGTTCAAATCCCGGCTCATCAACCGTAAGCTTATTTTCAACTGCTATTAACCTTGTTAGGTCTATCGGGAAGCCGTAAGTGTCATACAGTTCAAAAGCCTCCCTGCCTGAAATAACTGTTTGTGCATTAACCGCCGAAGATTTAATAATATCATCAATTCTTTTCAGTCCCTTTTCCAATGTCCTCAAAAACCCTTCCTCTTCTTCTTTCACTACCTTACTCACAAAGTCAACCTGTTTTTCCAATTCGGGAAAAACATCTTCAAACTGCTTTGCCAATAATGGCACCAGTTGAAACAATAGGGGTTGCTTATAATGCAGGTACGAATAATAATATCTTACCGCTCTTCTCAATATTCTTCTTATCACATACCCTGCTCCTGTATTGGAAGGCAATTGCCCATCAGCAATGGTAAAGCTGATAGCTCTTAAATGGTCGGCGATAACCCTGAAAGCAATCGCTTCTTTGCTATCGCTGTGATCATATTTTTTATGGGTGATATTTTCTGTAGCGGATATAGTGCCGGTAAAAACATCCGTATCGTAGTTAGATGTTTTTTGCTGAATTACTCTTGCCAGTCTTTCAAATCCCATCCCGGTATCTACATGCTTTGCGGGCAGTGGTTCAAGGCTGCCGTTTTTTGAGCGGTTAAACTGGATGAATACATTATTCCATATTTCAATCACCTGCGGGTGATCATTGTTCACCAGCATTTTACCGGATATGGTATTGCGCTCTTCATCAGGCCTGCAATCCACATGAATTTCCGTACAAGGTCCGCAGGGCCCGGTATCGCCCATCTCCCAGAAATTATCTTTTTTATTGCCCAGCAATATCCTGTCTTCGGCTATATGCTTTTTCCATTCATCGTAGGCTTCCTGGTCTTTGGGGATGCCTTCTTTTTCATCACCCTCAAAAACGGTAACGTATAAACGATTTTTATCAAGCTTATATATTTCTGTAAGTAATTCCCAGCTCCATGCAATAGCTTCAGCCTTAAAATAATCGCCAAAGCTCCAGTTACCCAGCATTTCAAACATGGTATGGTGATAGGTATCTACCCCTACTTCTTCCAGGTCATTATGTTTGCCGCTTACGCGCAAACATTTCTGGGTATCGGCCACACGGGGAAAAGGAGACTTTTTATTGCCCAGGAAATAGTCTTTAAACTGGTTCATGCCGGCATTGGTAAATAAAAGTGTAGGATCGTTCTTGATAACTATAGGGGCCGATGGAACGATCTGGTGCCCTTTCGACTGAAAAAAATCAAGGAAAGCTTTTCTTATCTGGGAAGAGGTCATCGCTATACTTTTATAATTTTTATACCGTTTGAATGTTTAAATTTTATATTTGCCTTCCTGCCAAAGCAAGTGTGCGAAGGTAATTAATTTATGGTTGGATTTTTGCGCAAGGCAAACCGGTTTCAGATATCCTGTAATGAAAAAAATTAAATACTATTATAATACCAATACGCTCCGGTATGAAAAATTAGTGATCCCGCTTAGGGTGAAGCTGCTGCGCATATTGGGTTTTCTTGCCGCGGCTCTTGTAACAGCATTCATTATAGTTTTTATTGGTTTCCAGGTAATTGATTCTCCAAAAGAAATGCTTATCCGCCAGGAAAATGAGCGGATAAAGGAAGATTATGTGCTCCTGAACAATAAAATAAAAACCATGGAGGAGCAGATGACGGAGCTGGAAAAGAGAGATAACCAGGTTTACCGGGAAATATTTGAAGCTAACCCAATCCCTGACAGCGCCAGGGCTAAAACCCTGGAAAAGCAAAAGGAGATCAGGCTTACAGAATCTATGGAGGATAATGAGCTTGCATATTCAATAGCTGCAACAGTTGATAACCTCATGAACCGTATGAATTTTCAGAAAAAATCTTACAATGACATCGAGGGTATGATAAAGAACAAGGAAAAGCTATTGGCGGCCACACCTGCCATTCAACCCATCAGCAATAAAGACCTCAGCCGCATGGCGTCAGGCTTTGGATACCGCATCGACCCGGTATACAAAACCGTTAAAATGCATGCCGGGCTTGATTTTGCGGCGCCGCAGGGAACGCCTATTTACTCAACAGCCGATGGCGTGGTAAAACTTGCCGGTAATACAGGCAATGGTTATGGTAATTATGTTATTATTAACCATGGCTATGGTTACGAAACCCTGTATGGTCACCAGTATAAAATAAAAGTAAAATCGGGCCAGCGTGTAAAACGCGGTGAATTAATTGGCTGGGTGGGAAGCACGGGCAAATCAACCGGCCCTCACGTACATTACGAGGTACATAAAAACGGGCGGCATATTGATCCTATTTATTTCTTCTATAATGATCTTACACCTGAGCAGTTTGACCGTATACTTAAAATGGCCGCGGCAGGCAATCAAAGTTTTGACTAAATGTTAATAATTCGCGGCATTATTTTTTCTGCATACCGTTAATTTAGTGGAATGTTTAAGCAGCTGGATTTATTTGCGGGTTTTCCTGATGAGCATCCAAAAAAGGATGATAAAAGGGCTGAAGTTGTGCCTGCTTCTATACAGGAGGAAGAGATAACTGCCGGGCAGGATGATATAGCTATTGCAGAAACGGAAGAAATTTTTTTTGAAGGATCAATTAACGGACCGGGCGAAGGCGATATAGCAGCTGAAGAAGAAACGGATATTTTTTTAGTGGAAGCAACGCCTGTAGCTGATAATATATTAACAGAAGAAAGGAAAACGAAAGTTGCTTCAAAACCTGTTAAGGGAAAGCGCGGCAGAAAATCGCTTAAAGAAATGGAGGGAGAATCTGATTTTATCAGTATTCCCGAAGATGAAGTGTTGTTTAAAAAACAGTACTACAGTATAGGCGAGGTTTCCGCGATGTTTCAGCTCAACACTTCATTGCTCAGGTATTGGGAAACAGAATTTGATATTTTGAAGCCAAGGAAAAACAGGAAAGGCGATCGTCATTTCAGGCCTGAAGACATAAAGAATTTATACCTGATACATCACTTATTACGGCAAAGAAAATATACTATTGAAGGTGCAAAAGATTATTTGAAAAAAAATAAATCAAAAGCGCAACAAAATTTTGAACTCATACAACGTCTCCAAAAATTGAAAGGATTTCTACTCGAATTAAAAGCAGGGTTATAACAATTGTTTATCAGTTAAATGCTGTTGGATATCAACGTGAAAATATTGCGTTAAATAGAAAATATTTAACACGCTGGTATTTTAATTTTAACTGCTAACAAAAGTCAAAGAAAGTAATAAGGGAAAATATTTAAAATCTCTACTCGTTTTTTATAACGCTAATTAAGAATCACTATGAGTTTTATCCGAATCCTTTTATCATCGTTCGCCATCTTTACCTGTGTTTTTTTACAGGGATTTAAAGATGCAAAGTTTTCTTCTGCGAAAAATATAAATGATGTTGTCGATACTTCATTTGGCAAAGCAAAGCAGGAAGACATTAAAGCAGCGCCGGGTTCTTACAAAGTTGTTATTAAGAAGAGTGCTTACGAAATGACGATATATGATGAAGATGGATGGTATGGTACCTACCCGGTAGTATTTGGTAGTAAGAGCCAGGAAGACAAAAAAATGGAAGGCGACAGGCTTACACCTGAAGGAAGTTTTAAAATTGTTGGAAAGAGAATTCATAAGCAGTGGGGTAAATTTCTTGCGCTTGATTATCCCACAAAAGAAAGTTATGCAAGATTTAATTCAAGAAAAGCTGCCGGCACCATACCTAAAAAAGCAACCATTGGCGGTGGCGTAGGTATACACGGCACACGTCCTAACGAAGAATGGGTAATTGATAAATATATTAACTGGACTGCAGGTTGTATTTCGGTTAGATACAGCGATATGGCAGAGTTATACGATATGCTTCCCATAGGCACGGAAGTGATTATCGAAAAATAGCTACAGTTACTTTAATGGTGTTTTGATATTTGAAAGCCGTCTCTTAAGACGGCTTTTCTGTTTAAAGCTATCGCTCTGTATCATCTTCCAAAGCACGCCCCGGTAACTATACGTAGGGCTTGCTGTTTAACTCCATTTTGGTGATATGCTGATAAAGATCATTGTATATTCATGCTTTGGTTATTAAATTGCTGCAAGGGTTTTGAATCAAATTTTTCAAAAACCATGCAGCTGTTTCGGCATAATTAAATTTTACGAACCTTTTTTGCCTCCACAGCCGGCGGGCTGCGTAACCGGAACGCCGCTGCTTTTTGTCTTTTGAAAAAATAAGCTTCGCATTTTTTCAATTTCGCCTTCGGCGAAACCATACAAAAAGAGGCGGCTAACCCGGTTACTGGTAAAAACTTAAAAAAATAAATGCCGGGAGTTAAACAGCAAGCTCTACTTATGGGCATATATCACGATTGACCAACAGGTATGAAAGGGGTTTGAAATTCAGATAAAGTTTTTTCTCTCTTCAGTGCCCTGGAATAACTCCGGGCTATATTAACAATACATCAGCTACAAAGCAAGATCATGCAAAGCGTTTAAATGTTCATTATAGCTGAGGTGTAATACAAGTACAGCGCAGTTTGAATAAATAAGTATACAGGGCTGTTCCTGGGTCTCCTTCCCTTCAGGAAGGTCGGATGGGCTGGCGCTTTTCCCAACCTTCTCTCACTATTGCACGTATATCAACTGAGCCGTTGCAACGATGATCGCAATAACGTACTCTATTATAAGATAGTTCCGTGCTTGTATAAGTTAGGATGTAGAAACCCCCGCATAGCCTGCCGTGGGGTTTTCTTTTTACCATATCTTCACTGCATGAAGCATATATTGATCGTATTGTTAACATTTGTTTACCTGCAATCAAGCGCACAGGATTCTACCCGTAAACCAATGATGGTGCAAACCATTGGCAGGTTGCCTTACCTGGAATATGGTTTGGGAGACGACAGGCTGGGCGGCGCTAAAATGACTTACCTCGATTCTGGTGTTGTAATGCTGGTTGTAGATTCTGCAGATGGAGATTACAGGGTTCAGCTCTCAAAAAATCATTCCGCGTATATCAGTAAAGAAAATGTAAAACCTGTACCTGAAAAAAGGCCAAGACCATATTATCTTACATCAAACTGGCGCGTATTTGGTAATGATACTACAGGCTTTGACTATGTAACTATCAATCTTGATGAACGGTTGCCATACAGAAGTATTCAGCAAATTAATCCATCACGTATTGCAATAGATATATTCGGTGCAACATCCAACAGCAACTGGATATCCCAGTTTAACTCAGTAAAGGAAATAAAGAATAGTTGGTACGAGCAGATAGAAGATGATGTGATGCGGGTATTTATTGAATTAAAGCACAGCCAGCATTGGGGGTATAATATTTCTTATGACAGTGTATTTCCCAGGCTTATCATTAAAGTAAAGCGGCAACCCCTGGTATTAACTTTGAGTAAATTGAAAATTGCTATTGATGCCGGACATGGGGGTACAAACACCGGCGCGTCAGGTAAATCATCGGGCATACTGGAAAAAGACTACACATTAAAATTTGCAAATGAACTTAATAAGCTGCTAAAGAAGAATAATGTAAAAACCTTTATGACACGCACTACGGATACTACTTTAGATATGGCAACAAGGGTTGAAATGCTGAAAGCCTGGAACCCGGATATTCTCATCAGCATACACTTTAACTCATCAGGCAACGCGCTGATAAAAGGTACGAGTACATATTACCGTTATATAGGCTTCCGCAGCCTCTCGCAATCTGTGTTAAAAAGAATGCTGGAACTTAAACTGATAGAAATTGGCAATGTAGGCAGCTTTAATTTTTCGCTAAATGGCCCCACAGATTATCCCAACTGCCTTGTTGAAGTAGCTTTTCTAAGCAATTTGGATGATGAAAAGAGAATACTAGATCCCAAGTTCAGGGTGGCTACCGCAAAGAAAATAGTTGATGGTATAAACGACTGGCTTAAGAAAATTAAATAAATTGTAGCCCTTAATATGAAAAAAATTTCTCGTCGTAAATTCGTTAATCAAACCACTAAAGCCGCTTTTGCCACTGTTGTGGCCGCCGGCGTGGTATCAAATACTCAGGCTATGATAGAAAAAGGAACATTCATTCATCATGTTTATTTCTGGCTTAACAACCCGGAGAGCAAAGAAGATTTTAATCAACTGGTAGCAGGATTAAAAAAATTATCGGCAGTTAAAACCATCGCCTCTTTTCATATCGGGAAACCCGCTGATACCAACCGGGATGTTATTGACCGATCTTATTCCGTATCGTGGATGTTATTGTTTAAAAACAAAGCAGACCAGGATAGCTACCAGGTAGACCCCATACACCTGAAATTTGTGGAGGAATGTAAGCACCTCTGGAAAAAGGTCGTTGTGTATGATTCTGTAGATGTATAATTATTGTAAAGCTTTTGGATATCCCGGCAAACAGCCGGGATTTTTTATTGTTACCTTTTCAAACGTTTGCCTTTGTGTTTCTTTGTGTAAATCTTTGTGCCGCTTTGCGATAAAAAACTATTCCTAAACTTTTATAAAACCAACAGCAGGATAATTATAATGAGTATCCTTCTTCCTTATTTGTCTTTACGCTATTATAACGTTGATTATCCCGTATGAAAAAATTTATGCTCTTCCTGTTGATTGTATTACCGGGCACACACAATAATTTATCAGCCCAGGTTGCGGCTAAAGATGTGCAACATGTAAAAGTATATTATGAACCCGGCATGTATGGAGGCTGGCCTGCAAATAATGGTATATGGATATGGGGCAACGAAATACTGGTTGGTTTTTCAAAAGGATATTATAAAGATCTTGGACCAAAACATAATATAGACAGGGATAAGCCTCAATTGCATTTGCTTGCCCGTAGTAAAGATGGCGGTAATACCTGGGTAATAGAAGACCCTGCAACAAGAGGATTGGTGCCACACGGGCATTTTATAGCTAAACCAAGAACCGATGTTCCACAACAGAAGGTACAGCCGTTAAAGGAGCCCATTAATTTTCAGCACCCGGGTTTTGCGCTTGCTGCTTATTCCAACAGCGATGCGGGAGAATCACGTTATTGGTATTCGTATGATAAAGGGTATAACTGGAACGGTCCGTTTGCCTTACCCAACTTTGGCACGCCCGGTACAGCGGCGAGAACAGATTATATTATTGACGGGAAAAACGAATGCACACTTTTTATTACTGCTGCCAAATCGAATGGTAAAGAAGGGAGGGTGATTTGTGTAAAGACAACAGACGGCGGTAAAACATGGTTATTACGCTCACGCATAGGCGGAGAGCCGGAGGGATATGATATTATGCCTGCGTCAGTGCGTATATCAAAAAATGAAATCCTGGTAACTACCCGTAAAAAAGAGGGAGATGTTAGTTTGATTCCTGCATGGTATTCATCTGACAATGGCAAAAGCTGGAATCAATTGCAAAATGCCTGTGATGATACCGGTATCGGTAATCCTCCTGCTATGATAAGGCTGAAAGATGGGCGCATTTGCCTGGTTTATGGCTACAGGTCTGATGCCGAAAGTATTGCAGCCAATACAAAAACAAGCGATATCAGGGCACGCCTTAGCAGTGATAATGGAAAATCATGGAGCAGGGAATATATTTTACGCAATGACGGGTCAGGACAGGATGTCGGCTACCCGAGAATAGTACAGCGTCCTGATGGAAAAATTGTGGCGATCTATTATTTTATGGATAACAAAACCGGGCGTGAAAGATACATAGGCGCAACGATATGGGATCCGCCTGCGTTTGGTAAAGAATAATTAAATTTGGTTTGGTGGGAAATAACAGCAAGGGTGTTAATCAACAGGCAAATTTAAAATTTGAGCGTTAAATTGTGTAAAATCAGCGTATGAATACTACAAGCATAAGACAGCAATTGCATAACTATCTTGAGGTTGCTGATGATAAGAAACTGAAAGCAATATATGTGATGGTAGAAGATGATCTAAAAGAAATCTCTGTAGCCTACACAAATGAATTTAAAGCAGAACTTAACCGAAGAGTAGAATACTATTTAAGCGGAGGCAAAATGGTAACACCTGCAGAAATGAATAAAAGGCTTAAGGCAGTTAGAAAAAAGAGAAAATAAGTATGGCCGACTATGCATTCCTTTTTGTACCTATTGCTGCCAACGAATATGAAGAAGCATTTAGGTGGTATGAAGAAAAAAGTGTAATTGCTGCAGATGGCTTTATTGTAGCTGTTCAGGAGGCTGTAAATGCAGTATGCACACACCCTGAGAGATATCGAAATACATATAAAAATTTACGAGAATTAACACTAAAAAAATATCCATTTAATCTGATATATTATATTGATGAATTGAATAAGCTAATAATTATAGTATCCATATATCATCATAAACGTAACCCACGCAGAAAATACACTAAAAAACGATAGATAATAAAATACACGGCATCAAAATATTAGGTATTATGCCAAATAAAACCCCGGCATCAAGCCGGGATTTTTATTGTGCATCATCTCAAAAACTGAAACTAAAACCAACTCTTTATCCATTTTTCATTTGCCGCTGTATCATTGGCTAATTTTCTCTTTCTTCTTGCCACATCAAGCCTGTGCCTGAACATGGTTGCAAATACCAGCGGAAGGAAGATGATTGTTAATGGCGGAATGCCCAGCATCGATATCCATTTACCACCATACATATTACGCATCGGGCGCTTCAAACGCTCTGCTATCAGGTACATAGCCGGCACAATGATCAGCGTCATAAAGAACGCGAATATCAGGCCAAAGATGATTGTCCATGCCAACGGCTTCCAGAAGCTGGCACTATCACCACCTAAAAATATATGTGGATCAAAGCTGGAGAATAAGCCCACAAAATCAATATTGAAGCCCACCGCCAATGGTATCAGCCCGAATATCGCAGCTAATGCGGTAAGTAATACCGGTATGATACGTGTCTTACCCGCCTCAATAACCGCTTCTCTTGTTTTCATTCCGCGCATTCTCAGCTCATCGGCAAATTCAATCACCAGTATACCATTTTTCACCACTATACCTGCCAGTCCAACAACGCCTAATCCTGTAAAGGCAACCGAAACATCCATGCCTGTTAAACTAAAACCAAGCAATACACCAATAATGCTGAAAACAATTTCCATTAAAATAATTACCGGCTTGCTTATGGAGTTGAACTGTAATACCAGTATGAACAAGATCAGCATCAATGCTATCATCATTGCTTTCATCAGGAATCTTCCTGTTTCAGCCTGTTGTTCTCCTTCACCTGTTTGTTTAATCGTAACGCCTTCCGCAGTGCCTGTAAATGCATCAATATAGTTTTTGATTTGCGCATTCACCGCGGTGGGTGTATATCCCTGCGATTCCAGCACGTTTGAACGCAGGGTGATGGTACGTTTCTGATCTTTTCTTTTTACGCTTCCCAACGTAGTAGTATAGTCAACTTTTACCAGCGAGCTGATCGGCACATTTTTGATTGCTCCGCCACTTGCCATATCACGGAAGGTAATATTCATGTTCAACAGGTCCGAAAGGCTCTTGCGCTGCAATTCATTATTGCGCAGCTGGATCTTGTATTCATCATCACCATCTTTAATTTTTGAAACCTCGCGGCCAAACAATGCCGTCCTGATTTCCATACCAATCTGCGCAGATGATACGCCTTCTATTAATGCACGCTGCCTGTCTACCGTTAATGTTATTTCCGGGTTGGTAAGGTCAACATCCATCTTCAGCTCTTCCACTCCCGGCACCTGTATAGAGTCGAGGTAATTCTTCAACGCAACACCTGTTTTGATCAGCTTATCAAAATCATCACTCGCTATTTCTATATTAATAGGGGGGTCAGTAGGAGGCCCGCTTGACTCCTGGTCAACAGAAATTTCTGCACCAGGTATTCCCTTAATGGCTTTACGCACAGAATCGAGTATGGCAGCGGTTGAAGCGCCATGTCGTTTTTCAAATTCAACAAACGATACCTGCACCCTTCCCAGTTCCGGCCTTGTGCTCCTGTCGCCGCTGTTAGGATCACTGGCGCCTACAGCCACATTAGAAATTACGCTTTCCACTATAGGGTTCTGCTTGCCGTTTTCCATACCGAGCACTTTTACTACACGCTGCTCCAGATTGCGGGTGATGGAATCCGTATATTCTACATCAGTACCAACAGGCAGCTTAAGATATACATAAATGAAGTTGGGATCTGATTTGGGGAAGAACACTACTTTAACGCGCTGGCTGCTTACAGATGCGCCAAATATCATAAAGCTGAATATCAGCAATAGGAATGTGCCTATTAAAAGATATACAGGCCTCCAGCCTTTCAGCGCCCATTTTAATAATGATTCATAATGCCCCATGATCCAGGGCAGCGCCCTGTTCTGGAAACTGTGAATAATACCGTCTAACACATAAATATTCAGCAACACGAGCAACACAAGGAACAATATTATATTACCCAGGAACGTGATGCCCATGATGTCGAACAGTATACCAACCACAATAGCTATCCAGAAAAACGGTTTCCTGAAAATATCCGACTTCTTTTTCTTGTGTTCTCCTTCGGGATGGTTCATGAAATCTACCGCAAATACCGGGTTCATGATGAATGCCACGATCAGCGAGGCCGTCAGCGTAAATATTAGCATTACCGGGAGGTATATCATGAACTTACCTATTAGCCCCGGCCAGAATAATAGCGGGAAGAATGGCGCCAGCGTAGTAAGTGTACCAGCCAATACAGGAATAAACACTTCTCCCGCGGCCATCATGGCGCTTTTTTCCGAACTGAGCTTACCATTTGCCTGCACGAAAATGCGGTGTGTATTTTCTATAACAACTATCGCATCATCTACTATTATACCCAATCCAAACAGCAGCGCAAACAATACCATGAAGTTGAGGGTAACATTCGATCCTATAATAATATCAGCTACAGGTAAAAACCAGAAGGCCACAAACATGCTCAGCGGAACGGACAGCGCCACGAAAAACGCATTGGTTACTCCCATAAAAAACATCAGGATGACCAATACAAGAATAAACCCGATCACAATAGAGTTAACCAGCTCGTTAAAGGAGTGTCTTGCATTTTTACTTTGGTCTCCGGTGATGGTTACGTTCAGATCTTTGGGCAATTCATTGCTCCGCATTTCTTCCATCGCTGTTTTTACCTGGTCGGCTGTTTCAATCAGGTTTTCACCGGAACGTTTAACGATGTTTAATGTAATTACATTCTTGCCGTCAAGCCGCGCGTAGCTTTCCCTTTCCTTTGTGGTGTCTTTAATTTGTGCAATATCTTTTAAATATATGGCACCGCCGGTGGGGCCACGCACAACCACTTTTTCAATATCCGCCACTGAACGGAACTGCCCTTTCAGCTGCATTGTTCTTTTTGTATTGCCTACTTCCAGCAAGCCTCCGGTGATATCCATATTTTCGCGGGCAACAGCATTCGCGATATCATCAAATGTAACATTAGCGCTGCGCATGCGGTAGTTGTCAACATTGATCTGGAACTCGCGTTCAGGAGCGCCTACAATATCAACTCTTGTTATCTGTGGTAATTCTTCCAGCCGGTCCTGTATATCATCCGCAAATTTTTTCAGCTTCATATTATCATAATCGCCGCTGATGTTTACATACATGATCGGTATTTCTGATAGAGCTACTTCCATTACAGAAGGTTCTTCTGTAAGGTCTGTAGGCAAATCAGTTTTAGCTTTATCTACCGCGTCTTTCACTTTCTGCACCGCCACATCAATATTTTCATTTGCGTCAAACTCTACTACAACAGCAGAATAATCCTGGATGGATGTGCTGGTGGTTTTTTGAATTTTAACGCCGGTTATTGCTTTTATCTGTTTCTCTATTGGCTGTGTAACCAGATTCTCTATGTCCTTTGGAGAATTGCCCACGTATATCGTTTGTACGTATACGGTAGGAATTACCACATCAGGAAACTGCTCTTTGGGTAAAGTAATAAATTGCGTAATGCCAACAATGCTCACAAAGAGCATAAGCAGGTAAATAGATGTCTTGTTTTTTATACTCCAGGTAGTAGGTTTAAATTCCTTAAACTTTCCTGTAAAATTTTCTAAAGCACTCATAGTATTGTTCTGTTGATCTCAACAAATAATTGTGAATCTTTCTTGTTTGCAGTCTTTTATGCCGCAGAAGGAATAATAGTCTGCCCGTCGTATAAGCCCTGCACACCTTCTGTAATGATCTGGTCTCCTGCCTGCACACCTGACTTTATTTCCACTTTATCCTTGTATAACTGCCCGATGGTGATCATCTTTTTGCGGGCTATCCATTTGTCGTTTTCCTGCACTGCCACCATCACAAATTTTCCTTTATCGTCGTTTTGCATAGCAGCTACAGGCACAGTAATTACATTTTTAGCGGTATAATCCTGTATCTGTATCATAGCGATCTGGTTAGGACGCAGCGATTTATCGTAAGGCATCTTTGCTTCAATATAGAAGGAGCGGCTGTTAGGGTCTATCAGCTTACCGGCTACAGAAACCTTTGTATTGATGGTTTTATTAGCTTCAGGAAAATTTATCACGAGCTGGCTGCCTACGTTTACACGCTCCATATAATTTTCCGGCACCTGTGCTGTTACTTTTAAATCATCCGTATTAACAATACGGATTTGCTGCCCGCCCATAAACATTTCACCTACCTTAATGTTCACTGTTTCTGCCACACCACTCATTTCAGCATATACATTTGAAAAGGAGGATTGTTCCTGCACTGTAGCAATTTGCTTTTCAATATTGGCCACATTGTTTTTTGCATTCAGCAATTGTACTTCTGTACCAATTTTCTGATCCCACAAATTTTGCTGTCTTTGCAAAAGATCTTTTGCATAAGCCAGCTGGGTGTTCAGCTGGTCAATCTGTTTTTGATAAATAACATCATCCAGTTTCAGCAGCAGTTGCCCCTTTCTTATATTATCACCCTGCTTAACGTATACAGCTTTAACAAGTCCGCCCTGTCCGCGCGGCGCTACATACGCAATATTGGTAGCATCAAGCTTACCCTGCAGGTCAATATAGTGCGTAAAGTTTTCGGGCTCCAGTTTTACTGTAGCAACCAGCCTGGCGTTCTCCTTTTTTAATGAAGGGTCAAGCTTTATCAATTCTTCTTCCAAGGCCGCAACTTTATCATTCAGCGCTTTTTGTTCAGTTTTTAATTTTTCAAGCTGGACTTTCTTATCCGCAATGGCTTTATTATCTCCCGGTTTTGAAGTAGAAGCACCACATGCAGCCAGCAATACCATTGCTGCAATAACCGAAGCAGTTTTAAATGAGTTTTGCATATAATAGTTTTTATAAGTCATTCAATTTTTTTTAAAAGCTGTTTATAATTTTCCTGTTGCTTTAATGTAATCAACTCTTGCTATGATGGCGTTGTACAAAGCATTGATATAATTGGTTTGTGCTGCCTTCATATCCGTTTGTGCCTGTATGATCTCTGTGTTTGAGCCTGTTCCAACTTCAAACTTCTTTTTAGTTTGATTAAAAACAGTTTCAGCCAGCTGCATATTTTTCTTTTGATAATCGAGTGTAGACACTGCGGTGCTGAAATTGTTTTTTGCAGTGGTTATTTCATTATCAATATCATTTTTTAATGCTTCCCGTTGATTGATGCTTTGTTGCAATGACAGGTTAGCCTGTTGGATACGGGCATTGGCAGAAAAACCGGTAAAGAGTGGAATCTGCAGTTGCAGTGTGATAGCAGAAATGCCAAACCAGTCTCCCTTTCCTAAAAAATCAAATTTATTCCGCTGCGCGTTTTTATTATAATAGCCATTAAGCGAAAGAGTGGGTAGCTTGGCAAGCTTATACCGTCTTACATCAAACTCTCCCAGCTTAACGCCCAAATCAGCATATTGAAAATCCTTGCGTTGGCTGTAATCAAAATTGCCGGCATCCAGTAAGCCATCTTTTATTTGTTCATCAGTAATGGTATCAATGAGTATAAGAGCATCTTTAACAGGCATACCCATTAAAACTTTCAACCCCAGCATTCCATTCTGAATTTGATTCAACGCACTTATTTTTTCTGTTTGAAGATTAGCGATCTGCACTGTCAGCTTATCAATATCCAGTTGCTCGGCAAAGCCATTATCAAACATTATTTTAGTGTCGTGCTGCAGTTTATCCAGTAATGAAATGTTGGCATCCAGTAAATCAATTTGTGTTTTGCCGGCTACCAGCTGGTAATATATTTTGGTAATATTAGCCCTGATGGCTTCTTCTGTTATTGCTTCCTTTGTAGTAGCAAATTCCATAAGGGTGTTCCTGGCCTTGAGTCCTATAAAAACCTGTCCGTCAAATAACAATTGATTTAGTGATACACCTCCGGTAGCGCCCCACTTTACACCAAAAGCCAGTTTTTCAAAAGTGCCGGGTTGTCCTCCAAAAAATTCAGCAGGAACAAGGCTTACAGGAAGCTGTGCATTATACACCAGCGAACCGCTGGCGCTGATCTGCGGATAAGCCCTTCCCGTCACCTCACGGTTAACCTGTTGCTGAATCTGTATATCTATCAATGCGTTTTTTACCTGCATGTTGTTTTTACGTGCATAGTCCAATGCCTGCTGAAGGGTGAAGGCATGTTCATGCGCAGTATCCTGCTGGGCATATAGCAAAGTGCTGCAGCATACAGCGCATACTGCTATGCCCCATTTAACCAATTTCCATTCTTTCAAATTCATATATGTTTGTTTTGTCGTTGTTGTTGATATTTCTGTATAAGCTTTACGCCTTTAGGCGTAGCAAGCCCGTACAAAAAATGGATGCTTATCTCTTCCATTATCATATCCAGCTTATGCTTTCCGGGAGGGAAGAAATCAGGGGAGAAGAGCATGAATGTGGTGACAAGCCTGAATCGTGAAAGGATCTCAACATCGATATCATCACGATATATTTGCAATTCAATTCCTTTCTCAAGATTTTCTTTAATCTGCTTATACAGAAACTTATTCTTATGATCACTGATCTTTTGAAAAGCAGCGGGATGGTATTTCTGCAGGTCATACATTACCGTTGGGTTCATTGCTCTCAGCATTTCCTGTACCATCTCTATCGCCACAAAAACCTCGTGGATCGGGTTCTCACTTTTCCGCTGGCAGCAGAAGCATTCATCTTCATTCTCTTTTACCACAATAGCGATCACACTGTCAACCAGCGCATCCTTATCTGTGTAAAACTGGTAAATGGTTTTTTTACTGATGCCAAGCTGTGCAGCAATTTCGTCCATGCTGATGCTGCGAATACCGTACTGTAAAAAAAGATCATGCGCCTTTTGGGCAATTCGTTCCTGTATCTCCATAGCTTCAAAATCAGGCACAAAACTATGGAAACTTTATTCGTAACCAAAGTTTCCGTCAGTTTTTTTTACCGTTTATCTAAAAAATTCAGCTACTAAACGTGAAACTTATCATGAGCGGTATGTGCCGCTATATAGGGCTTGCTGTTTAACTCCATTTTGGTGATATGCTGATAAAGATCATTGTATATTCATGCTTTGGTTATTAAATTGCTGCAAGGGTTTTGAATCAAATTTTTCAAAAGCCATGCAGCTGTTTCGCCATAATTAAATTTTACGAACCTTTTTTGCCTCCACAGCCGGCGGGCTGCGTAACCGGAGCGCCACTGCTTTTTGTCTTTTGAAAAAATATGCTTCGCATTTTTTCAATTTTGCCTTCGGCGAAACCTGACAAAAAGAGGCTGCTAACCCGGTTACTGGTAAAAACTTAAAAAAATAAATACCGGGAGATAAACAGCAAACCCTGGATAAAAAGAGCATAAGATGCCGGGGAGATTTTAACCCGGGTTTTGAGTGTTATAATTTGATTCAAAAAGTATGTTTCGCGCAACGAAAGCAGCGGAGAAAGGTTTGCAAAGTGAAAAACTTTGCTTCCCGGCGAACGGTGCGTGAAAAGCATTCATGATACTTTCAGGAGCTTATTATATCAACCTGTCAATTATCATTTTTTATTATAGTGTACAGGCTTTATATCAATTCTTCCTTATAGTTTTTCATCATGCTGCGAAACATCCAACCCTTCTTCTTCTTCTTTTTCACTTACCCGCATAGGATGTATGAGATCAGTTAATTTAAAAACAACAAAACTCATGGCTAAAGAAAATACCACTACTATAATACAGCCCAGGCATTGCACCAGGAAGAAATGCGTTCCTCCGTAAAACAATCCGTCAGCGCCTGCAGGATTAATGTCCTTGCTTGCAAAAATGCCGGTGCATATCATACCTGTTATACCGCCCACGCCATGGCAGGGAAATACATCCAGTGTATCATCAATGCCTGTTTTGCTTTTCCAATGCACTGCAAGATTTGAAATAATGGCCGATATAAAACCAATAAAGCAACTTTGCGGAAGCCCTACAAAGCCCGCGGCAGGCGTAATAGCAACAAGCCCAACAACAGCGCCTATACAAAACCCAAGCGCCGAAGGTTTTCTGCCGCCCCTGGCATCAAAAAATATCCATGATAAACCCGCAGCCGCTGAAGCAACATTGGTATTTGCAAAAGCATCAACCGCCAGGCTGCTTGCGCTTAAGGCAGAACCGCCGTTAAAGCCAAACCAGCCAAACCACAGTAACCCGGTTCCCAATAAAACATAGGTTATTCTTGCCGGCTTTACCTCTTCTTTGTTGAGATGCACTTTTCTTCTCTTCAGTACGATAGCCCCAACCAATGCGGCGCAACCTGCAGAAATATGAACAACGGTACCTCCTGCAAAGTCCAGCACTCCCATCTTTAATAATAAGCCCTCCGGGTGCCAGGTCCAGTGTGCTATAGGAGCATAGATCAGCACACTAAAAAGTATCATGAACAAAACGTATGAAGTAAACTTTATCCGCTCAGCCGTTGCACCAACAACCAGCGCCGGCGCAATAATGGCAAATTTTAACTGAAACAATGCGAACAACAAAAGCGGGATAGTTGGCGCAAAAGTCCAGGGCGCATGACCGTTTATGCCCTGCATAAACAAGAACGCTGCCGGGTTGCCGATAAAACCGTGAAAGGAATCGCCAAATGCAAGCCCAAAGCCAAATACCAGCCATAGTACACTGATCAGCCCGGTAGCAATAAAGCTTTGCAGCATGGTAGAAATAACATTTTTCTTGCTTACCATACCTCCATAAAAAAAGGCAAGCCCCGGGGTCATTAAAAGTACAAGGGCTGAAGATATCAGCACCCACGACATATCTGCCTGGTTATAAACCCCTGCACCATCAAAATCGCTAACCAGGGGAACAAAAAGCCCTGCCAGTGAAACAAAACCCAATAAATAAAAAGGAGCAGAGCTGCTGAACTTATTCATAGCCGAGTAAAGTTTTTAAGTGCGGGAAGATAAAGGGTTTCTGCTTTTCTTTCCTAAAAGAACTGCATCAATTTTGAATAAAAGGAAGGCTATGGGCGGTAGCTGACTGCCGAAAGCTGATAGCTTACGGCTCACAGCTTAGCTTCGCTGCTGCAGCCGTATCAGTAAACCAATGCAGTTCGCCTGCTTCAGGTTGTATTACCTGTGAGGGATACAGGTCAGGATCAAATTTTCCTTCAAGCACTTCTTTAAGCGCATGAGCTTTGCCGGCGCCAAAAGTGAGAAAGGCGATTTTAGCGGCCCTGTTTACTATCGGAGCCGTAAGTGTGATCCTGAACATCTGCTGGGGGGCAAGATAAAATGCTTTAACCCATAACTTCTTTTCATGAATAACCTCTGTACCCGGGAAAAGAGATAGTGTATGCCCGTCATCGCCCATACCGGAGAGCACGATGTCAAAGCTTTTACCTGTTTCTTCAAAATAACTGTGTAATATCTTTTCATATGCAGCAGCGGATTGTTCCGGTTCAATATCCGTTTGCATAATGTGAACATTCTCCTTCAATACCGGCACTTTGCTTAGCAAATGACTATAGGTCATTTTAGCGTTATTGCGGTCATCCGTAAAAGGAACAGCGCGTTCATCACCCCAAAAAATATGGAGCCTGCTCCAGTCAATGCGTTCATTGTACGGAGCGGTAGCCAGCAGTTCATATAAACGCCTGGGCGAATTGCCCCCGGTTAATACCAAAGTGCATTTATCCTGCTTTTGTAAAACAGACGCTATAGCTGCTGTTATCCATTCAGCCAGTTCAAGGCTTACAGCTTCGGGATTTTGTTGTATATGAAGGTGCATAGTATTAAAGGTGTGAGATTAAAGGTATAAGGCTGAAGGTAGAAGGTTAAAGGTATAAGGAAGCAGGAAGGCCCTCTTGAGCATCCCCTGTTTCCACATTCTCATATTCTCACATTCCCATATTTCCCAATTCTCTCCTCCCTCATTTTCAAATTTTCAAATTCCCCCATTTTCAAATTATGCCCCCTCCGGAGTATTCAGCGTAACCCAGTTAAACCCGTCTCTTGCTATCAGCGCTTCCGCGTCTTCAGGTCCCCATGAACCGGGAGCATAATTAGGGAAATCAACCGGTTGCCTTGTTTCCCAGGTTTCCTGTATCGGCATAATGATCTTCCATGCTGCTTCTACCTGGTCTGCACGCATAAATAAAGTAGCATTGCCCTCCATTACATCCAGCAGCAGGGTTTCATACGCTTCAGGCTCATGCTCATCATAAGCGTCGTAATTAAAGGTCATATCAACCGGGCTGAGGATGAGGTTTTGCCCCGGGCGTTTTGCCTGGAAACGAAGACGGATATCCATTTCCGGCTGAATGCCTATCGTAAGGCGGTTAGGCCGCCAGCTATTGGCTGCTTCCGGAGGAAACGCATAGTTGGGAGCCGGGCGGAACTGTATGGTAATAAATGTGCTTTTACTATGCATGCGTTTACCCGTGCGCACGTAAAAAGGCACATCCTGCCAGCGCCAGTTATCTATATAAAATTTCAGCGCTGCAAAAGTTTCAACGTTTGAATGGGGATCAACATTTTTCTCACCTCTGTAACCTGTCACTTTTTCGCCCTGCATCCAGCCCTCGCTGTACTGACCGCGGACAGCATAATCCTGCACTTCACTATGATCAATCTTACGGATGGCATTCAGTACATCCACCTTTTTATTCCGGATCTCATTGGCATCAAAAGATACCGGGGCTTCCATACCGATCATGCACATCAATTGCAGGATATGATTTTGCACCATATCACGCAAAGCGCCGGATTTTTCATAATACGCGCCGCGGCTCTCCGCTCCTACTGTTTCTGATGCGGTGATCTGTACGTTTTCTATATAGTTACGATTCCAGATAGGCTCAAACAATGCGTTGGCAAAGCGCAACGCCAGTATATTCTGCACGGTTTCCTTACCGAGGTAGTGATCTATGCGGAAAATCTGGTTTTCATCAAACATCGTGCTGAGCAGGTGGTTAATTTCCTGTGCGCTTTTAAGATCATGGCCAAAAGGTTTTTCAACCACAATACGGGTGCATTTGGTATCCGCGCAAATATTCAGCGGTCCAAGCTTGCTGGCGATATCAGGCACCAGTTGCGGCGCAACAGCAAGGTAGAAGATCACATTAGGATGTTCGCCATATTCCTGCTCTTTTGCTTTTACAAAATCGCTGATCTTAGCGTAAGATGCATCATTCTCTGCATCCATCTGCAGATAGCTTACATGCTGCGCAAAACCATTCCATTGATGGTCTACTTCCTCTTTACGGCGGGAGAATTTTTTAATTCCTTCCAATAAATGTCCCCTGTATGTTTCATCAGAATAATCAGATCTTCCTATACCAACAATGCCAAATTTTTCCGGCATCCACTCGTCAAGAAATAAGTTATATAAAGCCGGAGTAAGCTTACGGAGATTAAGGTCTCCGCTTCCTCCAAAAATAAAAATCAGTGAGGCAGGTGGCCGTTTATGGTTTTGCATTTTTATTGCCAGTTGGTGTGAAATATTCCGGGTTCATCAATACGCTGATAGGTATGCGCGCCAAAGAAGTCGCGTTGCGCCTGTATCAGGTTGGTTGGCATTGTTTCGCTCCTGTAGGCATCAAAATATCCCAGTGATACGCTCAGCGCGGCAGCAGGAATACCAGCCTGAACAGCGGTAGCGATGAATTTTCTTGTATTGGCTTCTCTCGATTTAATTAAAGCGGCAATATTGGCATCAAGCAAAATATTAGATAAAGCAGGATTGCTGGTATAAGCCTTGTAATAAATCTCAAGCAAGGTTGAGCGGATAATACATCCTCCCCTCCAGATTTTTACCACCTGGGGTAAAGGAATTTCCATATTATATTCTTTAGAAGCTACATACAATAAGGCAAGCCCCTGCGCATAGCTGATCAATGTGCCGAAAAACAGCGCTTCTCTTGCCTGCTGTATGATTTCTTCCTTTGAAACACCGGTGATTTTAACAGCAGAGGGATAAATTTCAGAAGCCGCAACCCTTTCATCTTTTAAAGCAGAGAGGTTACGCATGCTCACCGCAATATCAATGGTGGGGATGGCAATGCCCAGGTCCATCGCGTCCTGTGATGTCCATTTGCCTGTGCCTTTTGAACCGGCCTTATCTAAGATAAGATCAACCAGTCGCTTTCCTGTTTTATCATCAACTTTAGGGAAGATGTCGCGGGTAATTTCAACAAGAAAAGATTGCAGCTCGCCATCATTCCAGTCTTTAAATACCTGGTGCAGCTCATCATTGGTAAGCCCGTAGCCACGGTGCAGCACATCATATACTTCACTGATCAGTTGCATGATACCATATTCAATGCCGTTATGCACCATTTTTACATAGTGTCCTGCAGCGCCGTTACCCAGGTAAGCCACACAGGGCTCACCATTTACTTTCGCGGAAACCGCTTCCAGCATTGGCCTCACATGAGGGTAGGCTTCTTTATCGCCGCCTGGCATAATGCTGGGACCTCTTCTTGCGCCCTCTTCCCCGCCTGAAACGCCCACACCCATAAAGTGAAAGCCTTTCTCCTGCATATATTGCACCCTGCGCAAGGTATCTGTATAATGAGAATTTCCACCGTCAATTACAATATCGCCCTTATCCAGAAGAGGAATAAGTTCAGCCAAAACAGCGTCTACCGGTTTGCCCGCCTGAACCAGCATCATAATCCTGCGTGGCGTTTTTAATTCCTTAACCATAAGGCTAAGGTCTGAAGTGCCTTTTACAGTTGTGCCGGGCACAATTTCCGATTCAAGCTCGGTTACTTTTTGCGGACTTCTGTTGTATCCTATCACTGCAAAACCATGATCTGCCATATTAAGCAAGAGGTTGCGGCCCATTACGCCCAAACCTATTAACCCGAAATCGAATGATTGATTTGCCATAGTTATTAAAGATGTGATGAAAAAGGATGGCAAATGTAGGTTATTTCATTATTTCACCTCTTCAAAGTCAATATATTCTCCAGCAGGAGTGGCCGGAGACGGCTTTTCTGCCTGTGGCGCATTATTTGATGCAGCCGCCTGTTGTTGCCTCATTTGTTCTTCCATACGCTGCTGCATATCGTTGAACTGCCTTTTAATTTGTTTTCCTGTTCTGAAAACAGGAATTACAAAGCCGGTAATAAACCTGAAGAGAAAATACCCAAGAATAATATATAGTATAAATTTCAACATAATCGGAGTGCTAAGATACCAAATCAGGAGGTTTTTGGTGGTTAAAAGTTGTTAAAGGTTTTGGTATATATTTGCGCACGAAATCCGCAAACATTGCGTTATTAATCACCTGTGATTTAATATTAATCGCTCCGGTTATCTTATTAATAATTATGGACTACTTTGCTCACCCTACCGCGGTTATTGATGAAAATTGTACCATTGGAAAAGGAACCAGGATCTGGCATTTCTCTCACATTATGTCTCACAGCACTATTGGAGAAAATTGTAATATCGGTCAGAATGTAGTGGTATCGCCAGGGGTTATTTTAGGTAATAATATTAAGGTGCAGAACAATGTTTCTGTATACACCGGTGTTATATGCGAGGATGATGTATTCCTGGGGCCTTCTATGGTTTTTACCAATGTTTTCAACCCGAGAAGCGCTGTCTCCCGCAAGGAAGAATACAGGAAAACAATCGTAAGGAAAGGCGCCAGCATTGGTGCAAACGCCACCATCGTTTGCGGCTACGAGATTGGGGAATATGCATTTATAGGAGCTGGTGCGGTTATTACCAAACCTGTGCCTGCTTATGCATTAATGGTGGGAAACCCGGCAAAGCAAACCGGCTGGATGAGCAAGAACGGGCATAAGCTGAATTTTAATAATGAAGGCATAGCTTTTTGCCCGGAAACAAACGAAAAATATATTTTAAAAGATAAAATGGTAACGGCAGCATTATGAACGACGGTAATAAAATAAAATTTGCAGTAGCAGGATTGGGACATATTGGAAAACGCCACGGGGCAATGATCAGCCAGAACGCTGAGTGTGAATGGGTTGCAGGATGTGATATGCTGCCGGAAGCGGATGTTAAATTTACAACACATAAGCCAACACATTACTTTAATTCACTGGAAGATCTTTTGAAAAGCAACACGGAGTTTGATGTTTTAAGCATCGCCACTCCCAATGGCTTTCATGAGGAGCACGCCTTGATGGGTTTAAAAGCCGGCAAGCATGTGGTTATTGAAAAGCCGATGGCATTGACCAAAGCCGGTTGTGAAAAGATCATTTATGAAGCGCTTCACCAGCATAAGCAGGTGTTTTGTGTAATGCAAAACAGGTATTCTCCCACATCCGTTTGGCTGAAAGATATTTTACGGCAAGGCATTTTGGGAAAAATATTCCTGGTGCAGGTTAATTGTTACTGGAACAGGGATGAGCGTTATTATACCAAAGGCAACTGGCACGGCACGGCAAAATTAGACGGGGGAACGCTCTACACGCAGTTTTCTCATTTTGTAGATATCATGTTCTGGCTGTTTGGAGATATCAGCAATATCAGCGGGCGATTTGCCAATTTTAATCATAGCGGTTTAACGGAGTTTGAGGATTCGGGCTTTGTGCAGTTTGATTTTGTAAATGGCGGTATGGGCAATTTCAGTTATTCAACATCCTGCTGGAACAAAAACCTGGAAAGCAGCGTAACCGTAATAGCAGAAAATGGTATGGTAAAAGTGGGGGGTCAGTATATGAACGAGGTAGAGTTTTGTCATATAAAGGATTATGTTATGCCTGAACTGCCGCCGGCTAATCCACCCAACGATTATGGCCCGTATAAAGGTTCGGCAGCAAACCATCATTATATTTTTGAAAATGTTGTTGATGTATTAAAGGGGCGTTCACCTATTACCACCAATGCCCTGGAAGGATTGAAAGTGGTAGAAATAATTGAGAGAATATATAATTTGAAGAAATAGTGCTGTATTCAAAGTGCCATAAACGCAATGATGCTGATCTTTGCTTAAAATACAATGCTGTAAAACCTTATAAGATCATGTCCCTTTCTTTCCCGGTTTTCGGGAAGGGCTGAAACTCAAACATTACTGGAATCTTTTTTACATCTATATTTGCGCTACAAAAACAAGGGCGGCTTCGTTCTTATAATCGCCTGACATTGTTTGAGTTCTTATCCTTACAGCGAAAAACTATGGTATACCGGGCTTCCTGAACAGGACCTGGATTTATTTTAATTAACTATTTTAAATAGAAAATAATGTTTGCCGCGGTATTGATATTACTCAAACAATGATTATGTAACAGCCACAAAAAGAAATATGTGACTGAGAGGGCGAAGCCGTGCAGCTACATGGCACATGTAAAACATTTAAATACCGCCAGGCATGAACTGTATAAAAAGATGGCATGCAGTATATACCAAACCCAGGTGGGAAAAGAAGGTTTTTGCCTTGCTGGAGGAAAAAGGGATTATTGCTTACTGCCCTTTAAACAAAGTGCGGAGAAAATGGAGCGACCGGTATAAAATTATAAATGAGCCCCTGTTTAAGTCCTATGTTTTTGTAAAAATTAATGAAGATGAGAAGAAAAAAGTGCGAATGATACCAGGGGTGGTAAATTTTGTATACTGGAATGGAAAACCGGCAATCATAAAAGAAGAAGAGATTAACATCATCAGGCGGTTCTTAAATGAATACGAGTTTGTAGCAATTGAGCCAGTGCAACTCCGACAACGCCAGAGGGTGAAAATAATGAGTGGAATTTTTATGGACCAGGAAGGCGTTGTTATCCGTTCGGGTAAAAACAAAGTACAGATCATTTTGGAAAGCCTGGGCTTTATGCTTACGGGAAAATTGAATAGAAGTGAAATTCAGCCCATATAATTGTAAAAGAGTATCAAAACGATAGAATATTAAGAAAGCCCAGGTACATTCCACATGAGGGGTGGGACTGGATCCAACTTTAAAGAATGGCAGTAAAGCATATATATATTGTTGTAGGAACCAGGCCTAATTTTATTAAAGTTACTCAGTTCAAAAGGGTCGCTGCGATGTATGAGGACATAGAGATCAAAATCATACATACCGGTCAGCACTATGATACAAAAATGGCAGATGTGTTCTTTGAGCAGTTTGAACTTGTTCCAGACCATTTTCTGAATATACCACCAGGCTCTCCTAATAGCCAGACAGCAGAAATCATGCTTCGCCTGGAAAAACTGATAAAAGAGAACGGCGCCCCGGATTTACTTATGGTGGTTGGAGATGTTAACTCAACGCTGGCAGCAGCGCTCACTGGTTATAAATTAAGCATACCTGTTGCTCATTTGGAAAGTGGGTTGAGGAGTTTTGACAGAACAATGCCTGAAGAAATAAACAGGATTCTTACTGATGAGATATCCGGTTACTTTTTTGTTACTGAACAAAGCGGTATAAATAATCTGGCTAAAGAGGGTAAACCCGAGGATACAATATTTTTTGTTGGTAATACCATGATTGACACCCTGGTAGCCTTCAAAACCAAAATAGATCAAAGCACGATAACAGCGCAATTGAATATTGCTGATGAGCGTTTTGCTTTGATGACTATGCACCGTCCTGCTACTGTAGATAATAAAGAAGGCTTACTTAAATTGCTTACTGTTATAGAAAATATAACCCTGTATTATAAGCTGGTTTTTCCTATCCATCCAAGAACATTAAAGAATTTGTCTGATTTTGGATTGGCAGAATCATTTAATACTAATAAAAATATTGTTACCACCCCTCCCCTGGACTATTTCTCTTTTCAGAAGCTTATTGCTTCTTCTGAATTTGTAATAACCGATAGCGGAGGTATTCAGGAGGAAACAACGTTTATTCAAAAGCCATGTTTAACACTACGTCCAAACACGGAGCGTCCTGTTACCTGTACCGAAGGCACTAATACCCTGGTGCCATTTGATGCAGACTGCATTGCCCGGTATATTGCTGAAATACATAACGGGCAATACAAGTCGGGAAAGATTCCTGATTTGTGGGACGGAAAATCGTCAGAGCGAATTGTAAGGATATTGGCGGATATACTTTAGGAATTATAGCTTTTTTGCATAGTCATCTGTGATTAGTATGAGAATGTAATGTCTGTCGATATCTTTTCTTAATATTGAGAATTCAATTGATTGTTAATCATTTTGGTCTATAAGAATAATATACCTTATTTAACATACGTTAAATCTTCCAAAGAATAAGTTTACAGAGCATATCCTGATTGAAAATGGGTTTACACTATAAAAATAAAGCGGCTATCCCGGTACTGGCAATGTGCTTATTGCTCTTTTCGTGTCGTGCTACCAGGCCAATACAATACCTCCAGGGACCGATTGATACCTCGGCGTTGAGCGCCATAGCCCTGCCGGAACCCCTTATTCAAAAGGGTGATCTTATCGGGATAACGGTTTACAGCGATAATCCTGAAGCAACAGCGGTATACAACCAGCAGATGAATACAACCATGTCTTCCTCTGCCCAGGCTGCAGGAGCCGCCACGACAGGGCAGTCAGGTGCTGTTATGCCGGGTTACCTGGTAGATGCCAATGGCGATATCCGTTTCCAGTCGCTGGGCTTATTGCATGTAGAAGGCATGACCAGGGCGGAGCTGGAACAAATGCTTAAAGAAAAGCTCAGCCCCTTTCTCAAAAACCCTTATTGCAATATCCGGTTCCTGAACTATAAGTTTACCATGCTGGGCGAAGTTACCAGGCAGGGGGTGTATTCCATTCCCAACGAAAAGATCAGCATACTGGAGGCTTTGGGACTGGCAGGAGATATTACCATGTACGGTGAAAAAGACAGTATACTGGTGGTGCGGGAAATAAACGGTAAAAGAAGCTTTGGCTACCTGGATGTGAGCAAGCCGGAAGTAATGCTTTCTCCTTATTATTACCTGCGGCAGAATGATGTGGTGATTGTAAAAGCTAATCCTAAGAAGCCGGGTATTTCAGAACAAACAGCTACCAGGAGATTAACCAGGGTTACTGCCATCATGTCTATTCTAGTTTCGCTTACTTTGATCTTTACGAGAGTGCGGTAAGAGCATTGTGGTGGTAAGATTAAAGATTTGGCACCCTAAAAACAATAAAAGCATATAATTAAATATTACATGTCTGACGATTTTGAAACAGGATTTGAAGGTAATGCAAACCGGAAGGAATTTCAGTTAAAGGAATTTATATTCAAGTACCTGAGGTATTGGCCATTGCTGTTTGCCTTTGTCATTATCGCGCTTACCATTGCTTTTACTGTTATACGGTATAGTACGCCTGTATATAGTGTATCAGGTTCTTTATTTATTAACAAACAACCTACCAACAACTCACCAACAGCAGACCTGCAGAACATGTTCATGTTCCCGGACAATGTGAACCTGAAAAATGAGCTGGAGATCCTTAAATCCAAACCCCTGCTGAAGCGGGTTGCACAAAACCTGGGCTTACAATTTAACTACCTGAATAAAGGTAATGTACGGTCGTCTAATATTTACCGGGAATCGCCTGTTGAACTGGAAATTGTAAGCCTGAAAGATGCTTCCGGTAGTTTTTCCCTTGATATTGAAGCGACCGAGGAGAATTTCAGGTTTACCAATACCAAAGCGGTATTGTTGTACAATGCCGAATTTCAAACAAGGGCAGGAACATTTCGCTTGCATAAAGTACCAGGAAAATCTTTTAGAGGATTTAACAGCAGCAATTATATCATTCAATACAGACCTCTTTCATTGTCTGCTAATATCCTTGCATCTCAGATTAAAACAGCCCAAAACATTGAGCAGGCCACTATTCTTAATATCACTATTGAAACTGATAATCCTGCCTATGGCAAGGATGTGGTAAACGAGCTGATGAAGGAATATGGTAAAATGAATATCGAGGAAAAAAGGGAAATATCGCAGGTAACTATGCGGTTTATTGATGAACGCTTAGATACCATTAAAAACGAGCTGGGTGGCGTGGAAACCGGTTTACTGCGCTACCGGGAAAAAAATGAAGTAATTGATCTGTCAACCCAGTCACAGCAATATTATCAAAACTTTTCTGAGCTTAACCAGAAATTCAATGAACAGCAGGTGCAGATGGGTGTGCTGGATTACCTGCTCCGTTATATCAATGATGCAGGTAATAAGCATAAACTGGTACCCACCGACCTCGGTATACAGGAGCCTGTATTGCTGCCCCTGCTGAGCCAGTATAACACCCTGCAGTTGCAGCGTAATACCCTGGAGCAAACCACAGGTCCTGCCAATGCGGCGCTGGTTAATATGGATATCAGCCTTTCCAAACTCAGGGAGCAGATAGCAGAAGCGCTGAAGAATGTAAAAAGGTCATATACCATAGCAGCAGATAAAATGCAGGAACAGATCAGCCGGGTACAGTCCAGCTTAAAGGCTGTTCCGTCTAAAGCAAAGGGGCTGCTTGACATTGAACGGCAGCAAAAGATTAAGCAAGATCTGTATCTTTTCCTTTTGCAGAAGCGGGAGGAAGCGGCTATTGCCGCTGCCGCTACTATTGCCAACTCCTATCCCCTGGAAGAAGCCGCATCTTCCGGCGCTCCGGTAAAACCCAATAAAAGAAACATTTATCTGGTTGCGCTGCTGGTGGGAATTTTGATCCCGGTTGCCATAATAGCTATCATGGAAATGCTGAATGACAAGGTTACCGAGCGGGAAGAGATTGTGAAGTATACGGCAGCGCCAATAGTGGGAGAGATAGGACATGCCGGTGATGAAAAAACCCTGGTGGTGCTTGCCGGCAGCCGCACCATAGTGGCCGAACAGTTCCGCATTATGCGCACCAATGTGCAGTACCTGGTAAGCAAAGTAGAAAAACCGGTATTGCTGGTTACCTCTTCTGTAAGCGGTGAAGGAAAATCTTTTATAGCCACCAATTATGGCGCCGCCATAGCCCTTACCGGCAAAAAAACCGTGGTGCTGGAGTTTGATATCCGCAAACCCCGGCTGCTGAAAGGGCTAGGCATGCAGAGCGTCAAAGGACTGAGCAATTTTATTATAGGCAATATAACAGATATAAACGAGATCATACACCCAGTGCAGGATTTTCCCGGGCTGCATGTAATCGGTTGTGGGCCCATACCCCCAAATCCTTCTGAACTATTGTTAGACAGCAATGTTGCGCTGCTTTTTGAAAAACTGAAAGAGCGGTTTGATTGTATTATTATTGACAGCGCCCCTGTAGGGTTGGTAAGTGATGCCTTTACCTTAAGCCCTTTTGCGGATGTATGCCTGTATATAGTTCGGCAGGGATACACGCTCAGGCGGCAACTCTCGATGGTGGAAGATTTATATGCTAAGAAAAGGCTAGCAAATATGGGACTGGTTGTAAATGATATTCAGGCCCAGGGCAGGTATAAGGGCTATTATGGGTATGGTGGTGGGGCAGCTTATGGATATGGGTATGGGTATGGATATGGAGGAGATTATTTTCAGAAAGAGTCATTCAAACGACCCAAAAGTAAGTTTTGGAACAAATAATAGCTTTTATAATATAATCTTAATAACCGAAGTCTTAAAAGATTCATTATTCTGCAATACGGTTTTCTTAGTTAATGGCTTAGCTTAGGTAAATGAAAGAAATTTGCGTAGTTGTAGGCACTGGCCATTTTATTAAGGGTACTTAATTTGAACACCTTGCAGAAAGGGTTGAGAATATCAATATACAGGGTGTTCACATCAGGCACATTAATAATGGCAGATGTTTTTTGAGTAATTTGGGCGTACTCCTGATTATTTTTAAAAACAAACGAGACACTCAAAGTAGACTGTTATAATATTTTCAGTCACCGAAAGGAGTGTAAATTAAAATATTGAATAAATACAAATGAGAAGGTAAGTGAGCCTTGGCAATCAAGATACGAAGGGTAAATGGGAGCAAGAAGATAATAAGTCAGCAGACAGTGGGGTTCGGAAATTAATAAAAGGCTCCAAAAATAATATGCAAAGCATTTGAGCAGAAACTAGAACATGTAAAGCAATAGTTGGACAAGGATTACCCTGCTATTAAGAAGCGTGCGGCGAAAGATAGTGCGATAATTTATTTTGGAGATGAAATGGGAATGCGTAGTGATTATCAGGCATGAAGCAGTTGTGCACATAGAGAGCAAACGTCTAGCAAGATCAACGATTCAGAGGGTTTCGTTAAATAGATAATATCAACAATATAGGTCATTTGCAGTGTATGCTGATGGACAAATTTAACGACGAAGTATATATTGAATTTTTGAAACGGATGAACTCCCCATAAAACAAAAAGGTTGAAAGTATAGCTGGAAGAAGATAAAAACCGCATAGAGGGTTTTTCATTCCACCTTATAGCCCGGAGTTGAAAGCCCAGGAACCTGAATAGGATGTAAAGACAAAGTGTGATCGGTAAAATGTCCTATTAATAAAGCGGAAATGTATGCCAATGTGGGAAATTCTATGAATGAAAGAAAAATAATAAAAAAGGTGCAAAAGTATTTTCATGCAGCGCGTAAGATCATGCTGTGTAGAGAATTACACGAACTAAATTGGGTAAAGATTAATAATTCATTTATCTAAAATAACTATTCTTTGATAATTAAACGCAAAAGGGAATTTCTACTCGCTATAGCAATTAGGTTAATTTTAAAGGTACTTCCACGTAAATTTAAAATAAAGGCGGCACTTAATTTATTTTATATTTTCCTCAATTCTGTAATTGAATTGATTGGTATCGCTTTTTTGATTCCTTTATTGATTATTATATTAGATGAAGAAAAAATAAGAACTAACATCTGGCTTCATAAGCTCTATACAGTATTGAATTTTGATTCAAATGGACAGTTCATTATTTTTCTTTCGCTGATGGTATTGCTTATTACGCTTTGTAAGAATATTGTTAGTATTTATTTAATTAAGCTTCAATATAACTTTTCATTTTCACTCTATAAGTTTATTTCGTTGTCTCTCCTTCAACAATATTATGATTTGGGTTTACAGCAATTGAAAACTCATAATTCCAATAGAATTGTCAATCATATTACCTCGGTAACGCTTATGTTTTCTCAGAATGTCGTTAGTTCTGTATCGGGAATCATAAATGAATCATTTGTTTTTATACTTTTTGCAGTTGGGTTATTTGTTTATGATCCTTCCGTGATTTTACTAATTACTTTTACTATTATGCCTTTCGTTTTGATTTTTCTAAAGTTGATAAGAAATAAAATACAAAATATCGGAAAAGAGAAGAATCGAATAGCTGTTGAACAAAGTAAGTTGCTTTATGAAACTTTTCAAGGGTATGTTGATATAGAGATAAGAAATAAAAAAAATTGGGTTTTTAGACGGTTTTTGTCATTGCTTCAAAACATGAGCATTGTACAGATCAGAAATGCCGTATATCTTCAACTCCCATTAAAGTTTATTGAAGTTGTTATTGTATTGGCATTAGTTTCTATCGTTTGTTTTGGCATATGGATGAATAAGAGTATAGAAAGTGTTGGAGTATTGCTGGGGGTCATCGCAGTTGCAGCCTACAGGCTATTACCCGGGATCAATAGATTAATGAATTTTTCGATGACATTACGAAATCATGTCTATACTTTCAGCGTAATAGAAAAGGTTATTCCTGTGAAGAATAAGAAGGTTTTTCAGCATGCGAAGGAGGCTGCAAGTCAAACAATTAAGTTTAATCAAAAAATACAAATTAGCAACATCAGTTTTTCATTTGATGGTAAAATACCTATATTAAATAATGTTGATTTTACCATACAAAAAGGGGAAATCATTGGTTTGATTGGAGGTTCTGGATCTGGTAAAACAACATTGTTAAATATTTTACTACGTTTTTATAAGGAAACTTCAGGTACTATATGTGTTGATGACAAGAAACTAGATGATGTAGATGTAACTTCTTGGAGACAACTAATTGGATATGTACCCCAGGATGTTTTTATATTTGATGGGTCACTTAAGGAAAATATTGCATTGGGCGATAGTATGGAAAATATTGATGAAGGTTTGTTATTAGAGGTCATTGATAGGGCTAATCTTTCTAGTGTAGTAAAAACTTGGGAAAAAGGAGTGGATACAAACCTTGGTGAAAGAGGAGGAAAGCTATCGGGTGGCCAAAAGCAAAGGTTAGGTATAGCAAGAGCGCTCTATAAAGGAGCAGAGATTCTATTTTTTGACGAAGCTACTTCTGCATTAGATATACAGACAGAAGAAGAAATTAATAATTCAATTAAAGAATTAAGTGAAGCAAATAACCAACTTACCATTGTTATTATTGCTCACAGATATACGAGTCTTAAACATTGTACAAAGATTATTGAATTAAATCAGGGTAATGTAGTAAAGGAATGGACATATAACGAGCTGATCGAAAAAAGAATATTTACTTAGTATATAACTAAGTTTCTTTTAGTTACTAATGTATGCTTCATTACTTGTCATGCAATAGCTGATATTCCGTATTGATAGAATGTTAAAAATAATTATCAATAAATGTCTAAATCTTTTTTATTTATTATTCCCTTGACTCCTGATGAATATTTAACTTCAACGAGAAAGAGACTAAGAATATTATGCCTGACAACTCTTAAAGAACAAACTTATAATAATTGGAATGCATTGTTAATTGGGAATTCAGAAGTAGAAGTTCATGATGATCGCTTTGTAATTTTAAAAAAAGAGGGATTAAAAGAAGAAAAATTACAATTTGCAACAAAGCATATCACAATTAATATGCCTGAATGTGATTACATAATTCGTCTAGATGATGATGATATATTTAATCCTAATATTTTAGACAAAATAAGTTCTTTAGAGTTCGATATTTTTGTGGATAAGTATCATTATTACTTCGATTATGAATCAGGAAGTATATCAAGACAGATAAAATACTGGTTCCCTAATACATGCATTCATAAGAAAAAACATGCCCTTGCAAAATTTGGCAATCTATCAAAGAAACATTTACCTGTTTTAAATGAATATGTTTCCTTAATTGAGAATGATCATTCTAAGCTACATATTTATTATAAAAATAGAAAAGTTTTATATGCTTCTCCTAATAATCCTATCTATTTGAGAATGGTTAGCAAAGATTCAATAACAAGTAAAGGAGAAATGGCGTATGAATCTTATTTAAAATTCTTTGGTATGTGGGATAATTCTTTACCTACCAGTTTTAAGGAAATTTTGTCAAAAGCAAATCTATATAAAAGAAATGCCAAAAGGAATATTCCAATATTAAAAAGATTAAAATATAGAATAAATGAGCTTAGGACTTTATTTAATTATCGAAAGATTATGTTTGGAAAATAAGTTAAACGTAAATATTTGTGTATATCCTAAATACTTACATCAATAGCGAATATGCTGATATCTGTCGTTATACCTTGTTATAATGTTGAAAAATATATACAAGAGTGTTTAATTTCAGTATATAATCAAACACATCCTTCATTAGAAGTTATTTGTATAGATAACAATTCTACAGATTCTACATTCGAATATTTAGAATATTTAAGAAATACTTATTATCCAAGTCTAATTGTTTTGTCTGAATCTAGAGCTGGTGCCCCGTTTGCAAGAAATAAAGGAATGTACAATGCTAAAGGAGATTGGATTCAATTTTTAGATGCAGATGATATAATTGAAAAAAATAAAATTAGTCATCAATGTTCATTAATTCCAATGAACGAAAATATCGGCTATATTGTTTCGGGTTGCAAATACAAAGACATTGACGGCAATTTTATTATAAATAGCTTTCTTAGCAATGATAAATTTACATCAGCATTTATAAGACAAAGCGGTAATACATGTTCTAATTTGTGGAACAAGAAGCATCTTCTGGCAATAGGTGGTTGGAATGTTGAGTTAAAAAGTTCTCAAGAGACTGATCTTATGTTTCGATTAACTTTAAACGGATCTTCATATTTAGTCGATAATGAGATTAATACTGTAATACGTGCGAGAGAAGAAGGGCAAATATCTCAGTCGGAGCCTGGTTTACGTTGGAGCAGATTTATCGATGTAAGATTGTGTTATTTAAAATGCCTTAAATCAAAATACCCAAATGTATACAATACAAACCGAGATATTTTTTATAACTATCTTCTATGGGCTATTTTAATTCTACTGAAATATGATAAATCCGCCGCTTTAAAATACTTCACCTATATAAAAAAAGAAAATTGGAGAGTTCTAAATTTGTACGGAATAAGTAAAAAAAAGGGATATTTTATTAGATTTCTTGGTCTAAATGCATATAATGAGTTTATGAGAATAAAAAATATCTATACTAAATTATGATAAAGAATGAATAAGAGATTTTAGATTGCCTAATTAAATCTAACACTTAAATAACCTTTAAGACAACAAAAAAAATAATCAGCATAAGTTTTTATTGAGGTATGAAACAATTTTTTTACTTGACAAATAATGAATTTTATTCAGGAATTTATCAGAGTCAAGTAATTGATGTAATAGAATTCCTGAAAAAGCAATATCAAGTAAATATTCGTCTTATTGCTTTTATACCATTAAAAATATACTTCAGGGAGAAAGCTATCATAAAAAAGTTTTCAAAGGATGCGATTGTTCTTCCCAGTATGCCAAAACAAAGTAATGGCAAGATGTGGAAATACAATCGATATTTATTGTATGTAATATGTATTATCTATAGATGTAAAGGGATAATAGCCCGTAACCCTATTGCAACAAACCTAGCGCTATATGCAAAAAAAAATAGATTGATACAAGTAGTATGTTATGATGGAAGGGGAGCGGTTGCTGCTGAATCTAAGGAATATAACATATATCCTCCTGAGGTAGCAAATATTATTGAACAACTTGAGCAAAAATCAATTTTGGAAGCTACCTATAGGATATGTATCACGAATAACTTGTTGAAATATTGGAAAGAAAAATATAAATATGAAGGAAATAATCATGTCATAATCCCGGGAACTTTGGGATATAGTTTTGTTAATTTTAATTTAGAAGAAAACGAGATATCAAAAATTAGAAATGAATTAGGTTATTCAACGAACGATATATTATTGGTTTATGCAGGTTCAGTGGAAGGGTGGCAATCTTTTGATTTGCTGTATGGTTTTTTAGATCAACAAATCAGGGTAGATGACAGAATAAAAATATTGTTTTTGTCAAAAGCAGATAGAAATATTCAAAAAATAGCTGATGCCTTTCCTGATAAAGTTAAAAGACTATGGCTTAATCCATCGGAAGTAAAAAATGTAATGTCCGCCGCAGATTATGGTTTAATCATAAGAGAAAATTCCACAACAAATGTTGTTGCCTTGCCGACAAAGTTTCCAGAGTATTTGGCTTGTGGATTAAATATTATTGTGAGCAATGCAGTCGAAGAAGTTTATCGTTTTGTGGAATTACATAATTGCGGGATTCTTTGGAATGGAGATAGGGAGATCTCATTTATGCCAAGTACTTTTGAAAACAGGCAAAAAAATAGAAAACTTGCTCTTACGTATTATAATAAATATAGTGAAGAGATAACGAGTCGATATGCAGATTTTCTTAAGAAATTGGATTTATTATAAAGAATTTTAGTAAATAGGTTTTTATAAGAAAATATACTAACAAATTGAAAAAAGCAAATGCGCATAATATTTATTTCAACAATGGCAGGTAATCCTTGGGGAGGAAGTGAGGAATTGTGGGTTAAAAGTGCTGATTATGCATTATCTAAAGGGCACGAAGTAATTATTTCAGTTTATGATTGGGGTAAACTTCATCATAAATTAACGATTTTAAAATCAAAAGGAGCTCAATTTCATTTTAGAAAAAGAATTTTTTATGGACACAGCCTTTCTAAGCGGGCATATGGAAAACTAGTAAATATTATTTTTTTTGCTAAGCAGATAATAACATTAAGAAAATTTGCTCCTGACGTTGTGTTTGTCAGTCAGGGAACTATTTATGAATCCATGCAACCTGCATTTGTTACATTAATAAAAAGAACAGGAGCCAGACTTTTTATTATTACTCAAGCAAATACGGAATACGAAACAATTCCAAATCATTGCTTTAATGTGGGACGGACACTTTTTGATATTGCCGAGCGATTATTTTTTGTGTCAAATAGAAATAAATGTGTTGCCGAACGGCAGTTGGCAATGAGATTTAAAAATTCTGGAGTTATCTCTAATCCTGCAAATTTACATAGTGTTCATTCAGATTGTAAATGGAATAATTCGGAGATAATAAACTTTGCATGTGTTGGACGTTTGAACTCAACCGTAAAGGGCTTGGGCGTTTTATTTGAAATATTGGGTCAGCCTCAATGGAAAAACCGTGAATACATTTTAAACTTATACGGAAAAGGGACTGATCAGCATTATTTGCAAGAATTGGCAAGTTTATATGGAGTTGAAAAGCATATCTTTTTTAGAGGATTTGTAAATAGCATTGAAGAAATTTGGAACGAAAATCATGTTTTATTAATGCCGTCTACTCTTGAAGGTACACCTTTGGCTTTAATAGAAGCAATGCTTTGTGCTAGAACCGCCGTAGTGTCAGACGTCGGAGGTAATGCAGAGCTTATTGAGGATGGCGCATGCGGATTTGTATCTGAGGCCCCCTCTCCTAATTCTTTTGGAAAAGCAATGGAAAGAATGTGGGACCAACGAAAACAATTACAAATGCTTGGAGTGAAAGCAAAAAAAGTTGTTTTAAATAAAATTGATCTAGAGTCATACAAAAAAATCATAGACTCTCTTTCTTAGTTCTATCTGCTTAATATGAGTTGATGAATGGTTATATTGAATTGCCCACTAAGGTATCGGTTATAATACCAGTATATAATAGATTAGAGTTTCTGTCCGAAGCACTGGAGTCTATATATGCTCAATTACATCGACCAATAGAAATAATTATTGTTGATAATGGGAGCAGCACAGATAATGCGACGGAATTAGACTATATAGCACAAGCATACAAAAATAGAGACAAAGATATTGGACTAAAGCTGTTGAGAACTGATAAAAAAGGAGCTCCTCATGCCCGAAATACCGGATTCAATGCTTCTACATCTGAAATCATTCAATTCTTAGATTCAGACGATGTTCTATTGCCAGAAAAAATCAGCGAGCAACTGGACGTCTTAAATAAATACCCCAATTTGGACATGGTATATTCGAAAGCACAGCATACCGATGAGCATTTAAACAGGATGGATAAATTTTGGGGGCGCAAATTAGATGGTACATCAATGGATTATTTTCTATTTTCATGGCAAACTATGTGTCCACTATATAAAAAAAGTACCATTTTAAAATACGGCTTGTGGGATGAGTCATTGCAAATTAACCAAGACTGGGAATTTTCTCTAAGATATATAATTAAGGGAGCTAATGCTTTTTTTCTTGATAAAGTGCATTGCCTGTTCCGTATCCACACGAAAGGAAATATTGGCTCTATTGAAAATGACTTAGCCAAGGTTGAAAGTAAATGGCAGAGTACACAAAAAATATATCGACTACTACAAGAAAAGAGAAAAATAGACGGGATCGTGAAAAAAGCATTTTTGAAACGTTGGATATATATACTTTTAATTACTTCAAAATTGGGTGCGAAAAAGGAATTTAATCAACAGTTGACGGAAATTAGAACTGAGATTCCTTCTGCTCTCTACTTGTTAATGGCCACCTTTAATTCAGCGAGAATTTCTAAAATTTTATTAAAATCACTAGGTTATAATAAAACTGCGTAAAGCGCTATACAATATCAGGTCATGGTATATTTATAAATGCATTATTCAACTATGTTATTTAATTCAGCAGAATTTTTACTATTTTTTATTGTTGTTACTATTCTCTTTTTTTTGCTACCCCACAAATTTAGATGGTTTCACCTCCTACTCGCAAGTTGCTATTTTTATGCATCTTTTGTTCCCATTTATATCTTAATTCTTTTTTTTACTATTATTATTGATTATTTCGCAGGTTTATTTATTGAAAGAGCAACCGGCAAAATCAGGAAACAATTTCTTTTCATAAGTATCATTGCAAATGTGTCTGTGCTTGCTTTTTTTAAATATTATAACTTTTTCATTGACAATATAAATGAAATATTTTCCTTTCTCGGGACCACAGCTAATCTACCATTTTTAAATATTCTATTACCTATAGGTCTGTCGTTTCATACTTTCCAGGCTATGAGCTATACTATTGAAGTATACAGAGGTAATCAAAAAGCGGAGAAGCATTTTGGCATTTACGCGTTGTATGTAATGTTTTATCCTCAACTAGTGGCAGGTCCTATTGAAAGGCCTCAGAATATTCTTCATCAGTTTCATGAGCGTCAATCTTTCAGTGCGGCTAATTTATATTTTGGGCTGCGATTAATGTTATGGGGGCTCTTCAAAAAAGTAGTTATTGCCGATAGGCTTTCTATTTTTGTTGACCGTGTTTTTGACAATCCATCAGCACAAAATTCTATAGTGCTGGTGTTAGGTGCTGCTTTTTTTGCCATCCAGATATATTGCGACTTTTCGGGTTATTCTGATATGGCTATTGGCGCTGCAAAAACTATGGGATTTAATTTAATGACAAACTTCAACCGCCCTTACTTTGCAACCAATATTAAAAATTTTTGGGACCGCTGGCATATTTCACTTTCTACATGGTTTAGGGATTATGTTTATATTCCATTAGGAGGAAACAGGGTAAAAGTTAGCCGTTTATATTTTAATATAGCAATAGTTTTTTTATTAAGTGGTTTTTGGCATGGTGCAAATTGGACTTTTATTATTTGGGGAGCGTTACACGCCATATATTTATTTTTTAATATGTTTGTTTCCAGAAACATTGGCTGGGGTTGGGCTACTAAATATAAGTTTTATACTTGTGTAGCTTGGATAATTACATTTTTATTTGTTTGTTTCGCTTGGATTTTTTTTAGAGCAGAAAGTGTAAACAATGCATTTGTTTACATCAGGAGTTTAATCAATAACATTGGGTTGGGGCATAACATTAGAATCCCACCCGCAGGCTTAGTTCTCGGCTTTGGCGCAATGAGTTATTCTATTGTGATTATTTCTTTAATTACAATGTTTTTTGTTGAATACAAATTCAGTCCAAGATTAGAAATTAAACTATCATTTAAGAGAGATCTGCTCTTCTGTTGTAGTGTTTTAATTATGATTTTTTTATTTGGAGTATTTGAGAAAAACAGCTTTATTTATTTTCAATTCTAATGAGATACTTAACTAGTATTATTCTAATTCTTGTTATTACGGCTACAGTTCTCTTTGTATCATATTTTGCCGTTGATCGTGGACTTAGGCAATTCTATAGTGGCCGATATGAAAAATTTGATGAAATGTTTAACAGGACTAATTACTATGATGTTTTATTATTGGGATCCTCGCGAACTCATAGAAATATAGACCCACGAATATGTGACTCTATTGCTGGAGTCTCGTTTTATAATGGGGGGATTTCGGGAGCTGAAGGGTTTGAGATGGATGCGGCTCTTCAAGGGTATCTTGAGGTACATCCTTCTCCTAAATATGTTATACTTAATTATGATTTAGGTGTCTTAAGTTCAGAAAAAAGATTATACAACCCCATATTTTACTATTACTTTCTTAATAATAAAGCAGTTTATAACGCTGTAGCTGATACCGATAAATTTACATGGTTGTATAAACATTTCCCTTTTATGCAATATCTAAGATTTAATGATGACATAAGAATAGAGGCAATAAAGGGTATAATGGGAAAACACTATACTTTCGATTCTAATTATAAAGGATATTCGAGGATGGAAGAAACAATCGGAAAGTTTGATACCACATATCTTCATCGTGATTCACTAAAATACGAGGTGCGCAATAATGATTATCTGAATAATATTATTAACACATGCAGGCAGAAGGATATTAATTTGATATTTTTCGTAGGGCCTGTCTATAATCATCACTTCGATAAAAAATATGCTGATTATAGTAGTATTATTAAGTCTTCAAACCTTTTTGCAAAAGAAAATAACATTCCTTTTATCCGGTTTGATAGCATTCCATTAAATACATCATCTGATAATTTTTCTGATAATATACATTTGAGCGAAGTAGGATCAAAAATATTCTCTTTGATTTTAGTGGAAAAGTTAAAGTTTTATTTAAAGGATTATTAAGAACAAAGATGGACAATTGGTAATATAAAAATGGCAGAAAAAGTATACTTTAAAAACTTACAAGGATTTAGATTTATCGCAGCGGTGCTTGTGATTCTTTCTCACATCGAACTTTTTAAGAAAAGAGTTTTGTTAAGCAATATTTGGGACAGCCCCTTTTTTTTTGAAGCTGGAAGTGCCGGAGTTGACTTCTTTTTCGTATTAAGCGGTTTTCTCATTACAATGTTGTTATTAAAGGAAATTGAAAAAACAGGTAGGGTAAATGTACGGAAGTTCTATATGCGACGCATTTTGCGGATATGGCCTTTGTACTATTTGATAATATTGATATCTTATTTTATTGTGCCTCATTTATCAATATTTTATATCCAGGGATATACAGAAGGGCTTAATGAGAATTTCTGGGGAAAATTTCTTTTTTCCCTGTTTTTTATTCCAAATGTGGCTCTTGCATTCTTTGAGAGTATTCCGTACGCTGCGCCACTTTGGTCTGTCGGTGTGGAAGAGCAGTTTTATGTTTTTTGGCCTTTCCTGCTGTCGACTTTTAATAGAAAAATTAGATCAATCCTCATTTTTATAGTTGTCTTTGTTGCTGCAAAAGTTATTTTTATTCTTATTAATAAGATGTTTCATTTGGATGCTGAAATCGCTGTGAAAATAAAAAACCTGCTTGTCGGTATAAGGATGGAATGTATGGGGATTGGAGGATTAGGAGCGTACTTGATTTATAGAAATCATAAAGTTGGGTGTTTGATAAAGAGCAATATTTTATTATTAGTGGCAATAATTTTGTTGCCACTTGTGTTTCTGTTTGCTAAAAATCTTTTTGAGCTTCATCATATCTTCTTCTCATTACTGTTCCTCGTCATTATTGCAAATGGTGCTGTTAATAAAAGCACCCCAATTAAATTGGAAAATAAGTTCTTTTTTATGATGGGAAACATCTCGTACGGTCTTTATTTGTGGCATTCTCTTTGCATAGGCCTGATAATTAATGCGTTAAGGGCTAATCCCTCCTTTTTGAATAATCTATTTTTGTTTAACCTGCTTTTGTATGTGGGTGTATTTGGTTTTAGCATTTTGGTTGCATGGATATCGTATACTTTTTTTGAAACGCCCTTTTTAAGGATGAAACAGCGATTTTCTATAATTGTATCAGGGGCAGCAGCTGCAGGAGAGGAGAAGAAATAATAAAGCAGATTTATTATATGATGTTTATGGGAAAAATAAATTTTTTTGTTTTTTTCTATTTTACAGTACTAACAACAACAGCTCAAAAACCTGTTCATTATTGGTCTTTTGATGGAAGGAACATTTTCTCGGATACAATCACCGGGCAAAAAGTAATAAATCAAACCGATATTCGAAAGGTAATAAAAGTAAACGGTGTATTAAATTTTGGCTTGGCACCGAGTTCCTTGGATAATTTACTTCCTTTTAATTTATTTAGAAGTGTGCCTGTATTAAATGATTTTACACTCGAGTTTGCTTTCAAGAGTAGTCAGTTTACTTTTTTAGTTTTCCCCAAACAAAATTTCAGGCTGAATTTTTCCCTGAATAATTTGTATATCAGCTACACTGTTTCAAGAAATAATAAAGTTAGTAAAGAGAGATGGGATATACCTTTAGTGGGAAGTGGTATAACCAGTTATAACAATCTTGCTGATAATCAATGGCATCATTTGGCTTTGGTTGCCCGCAAATCAGGTTCATTTGAGATTTGGATTGACGGCAAAACGGATTCTTTGTTTAAAAAAGCATTTCCCTCTTTCGACAATTGGGTAATCGATGGTGCTGATGGTTTTAGACTTGATGGGGCGATAGACGAATTGGCGTTTTATGCCAGTGCTCTTTCCCGAGATCTCATACAGCAACACGCACTTGAATTAAAAAAAGGCCAGCACTATAGTTTCCTGGTTAATTCTGCAATGATCTCTCAAAAAGAAAAAATATCACATCGGGAAAGCTATATAATGGATGAAAAAGAATTTGCTCCAGGTTATCCCAATTATACAGTCCAAGCCACTGATCAGTTGAAGGCGTTTCCTCTTCCTCGTTACGCTTCAGGAATAAGCATGCCTCGCAATTTCCCATGGATGGATATTACTTACCTCCACAGAGAGTTGCCCGGTGATGGTGGTAAAGGTTTCGGTAAGGTAGATCCACAAAAAGCCGTGCAGTTAACCGCAGAACTGGCTAATAACTGGAATTATTATATTGAATTACCGACACTCAGAATTGATTCCGCTACAGCGCAAAAAAGGTATGAGAGTCCAACAGATGTCTTTTCTTCCTTAATAGATTATGCCAATAGGCATCCTCAAATACAGGTAGCTACAGTGTTGATGCAGGTACAGAACAAGCCGGCCCATGCAGGGTTCAATCAGCCCTCGCCTTATGTCACGTCAAAAAAACTGGCTGATAAGTATTATCTTCAAGACAAGAGTGGCAAACCGATAGTGTATAGCAACAAGAAATGGTTAAGTCCTTTTACTTCAACAGATATTGTACGAAAAGACGGTCTTACCTCTGCATTTTATATAAATCAGTTAGCTAAACATTTGACCCGTAAAATAGATATGATCAATGAAAACGGGGAATGGTTTGGTCATAAATGGCCGCAACAGCTTTTGGAACAGTCTCCAGAAGTAGTATCTTTTTTAAAAAAGAGGGGGATGGATTACGATCGGTTTAGTGGTTGGATGCAGAACCAATTTGATTCAGTATATAGGACGTCTATACTTCAGAATGTCCCTTGGAGCAATGTGGCGTTTACTTTTTACAATGTAAGTGCTTATAATAGTGCATATTGGCCGGAATATAGAGAAAGAATAAGGACGAATAGTTTGTTTAAAGAAAGTCCACGCTCTACGCCGGCATTCTATCCTGCTCGCCCGGATAATTGGCGTGTAGCATCGGGACCGTCAAATGGTTATGGCACAGTAGCGGAGGGTAGAAAGAAAGAAATGGCATTAGGCATAAAATTTTTTGCCCCTTTTATCAGTGCTGGCTGGAGCCTCGAGGAAAATAACATCCGTCCGGCACAATGGTTGGGGTTATTGAAATCTATGGTAATGCTGGGTGCAGACTTTTTTCATGTAGGGTATTTTAATGTTACAGGCAAAACAGGTTGGCTGGACGGTAAGGGACCCAATGATCCACGAGGGTATATTTATCAGGCTGCTATGCCAGCTTACGCTCAAGCAATTGCCTCGCAGGTATGGGATTTTTTGGACAAGGGTATGTTATTACAAGATTCTTTATCAAAAGAAAAGCTGATGCCTTTCGCATTTGCTGCTTCCTCCTCTAATCATCTGGTGTTAGTGCGTAAGCTGGGAAAAAGATATCTTATCTATGGTACAGTGCAACCAAATTCAAACTACAAGGACAATGCTGCTCTTGAAGCCTTAACATCGATAAACCTGGAAGGTAAAAAAATAAGTTTCAATATCAGGAGACAGGGTAGTATGTATGTGTTTGATCTTTCAGGAGTCCAGCCTGTATTTTATCAGATAGATGGATGGCATCAGTATGAACATCCGTATTATTGGGATAAACCCTATTCTATAGAAGCAGAAGTGTCATTGCTTTTAACAAACGATCAAAGGATTAGGGTTGTTACAAACTGTAATAAAAAAGATATAAATAACTTCTCTAATTTTACTACTCATATAATCTTACCTAAGGGAGAACATTTTTCTATCCCAGTATTTTTACGTGCAGCGGGAAATTACGTTATTTCGATACGGAGTAGGGTACCTGCTAATAATATTACTTTAGAAATAACATTTGGAAACGAAAAGAAAAGAGTTGGAATAAGTGGATCTGAATGGACGATCACAGAGACCGATATAACCATATCTTCTAGTAATATTCAAAAACCTGCTTCGGTAAATATAATGGCTGTTGATGGAACTGTTGAAATAGATTGGATCAAGTTAAAGACAAATAATAAGTAGGTAATATATTTATTGTATGAGAATTTTATTTCTATACACAGAATTAGCGGATTATACCCTTGCTTGTCTGAAAGCCCTTAAAAATACAAAAGATGAAACTGAGATTTCTGTAGTCCATTATCCCATTAATCCAGAAGCACCTTTTGATTTTGATTTTGGTGAAACCGGTACATTTACTAATATAAGAGAATTTAAGAGTTATAATAATTTAAAAGAATATGTTGATGCTTTCCATCCGGAAAAAATTGTGCTAAGTGGGTGGAGTAATAAATGGTATTTACGCATTTGCATGGCGTATAAGAAAAGAGCTATCTGTATACTCACTATGGATAATCACTGGATGGGTACTTTAAAGCAAGCTTTCTTTATACTTGTTTTTCGTATAGTATTGATTTCTGTGTTCAAAAAGATATGGGTACCAGGCGAGCCTCAGAAAGTGTATGCGAAAAAGCTGGGGTTTAAGGAACAGCATATCATCAGCGGATTTTATTGTTGTGATGTGGATTTTTATTCAGATTTAGGAAACCGGTTTTTGGCTCTGAAGGAAGAGTCTTTTCCCAAACGATTACTTTGTGTAGCAAGGTATATTCCTGCTAAAAACTATGAAACCTTATGGCAGGCTTTCATACAATGGAAGGCAGAAACAAATAATGACTGGGAGCTCTGGTGTGCCGGAACAGGGGAGGATTTTTCTAAACGTATTCAGCATCCAGCTGTCCGCCATTTGGGGTTTGTGCAAAAAAAGGATTGGGATGATATTATTGCAAAAACCGGTGTATTTATTCTGCCCAGCAGCTTCGAACCTTGGTCTGTAGCGGTTCATGAATTTGCTGCAGCCGGATATCCCTTAGTACTGAGTTCAAAAGTTGGTGCTTCTTCGACTTTTCTAGAAAAAGGGAACGGGTGGCTATTTGACCCTTTTGATAAAAGGAGGCTAATTAGTATTTTCAGAGAGATAGAATCATTGCCACTTGAGTCTATATACGTAATGGGCGCTAAAAGTATAGAAATGGCGTGGAGGATCACGCCGCTATCGTGGGCTTCTGCTTTGCAGGAAGTTTGACACTGCTCTTCGCAATTTTAGACCATGTCATGTAATAAATAAAAAAGAAAAGAAAGAATCCGATGTTTATATAGTTGCCATTTCTAATAACGCAGAGCATTATATATACAAAAATACTATAGTTAATTGCTCCTAAATTTTTTAGAGTGGGACTATTCATTTTTCGTTTTGGAGCAAAAAAATGAATAAAAGCATATATGAATAACATAAGTCCTACCAAACCAGTTTCAGACATGAGCCGGAGAAACTTTGAATTCGCATCCTGCTGATTTTGGGCACCATATATTAAGAGGTAATTAGATGGAAAATATTTTAAAAATGTTTCCTTGTAAATTAGTGGATGAGAGCCTAAACCAGACCCAAACAATGGACTTTCTATAAAGGAATCTCTGGCAATGGCATAGTTGGAATACAAAGCAAAAGTACTGGAGTTCGATTTCCCGGCTTCTTTGGCCTTGATCTCTGATGATAGAAAAAGGGATGTGGTGTCATAAAACCGGGCATTAATAAGGCTGATATTATCTACCAGAAAGCTTACAAAAAAGATAACGGGAGCTATTACAACCGGTACAAGTATCAACTTTCCCTTGCGAGTATTGAAGAAATCGTTAATATAAAGCGCAAAAAAAACACCTAATACAAAGCCAAGTATAGCTATAGAAGAGTAAGTAAGCAGATAACACAGAATAGTAGTTAAAAACCGGAATTTGGCATTGCGCCAGGCAGTATTAAAATAGCAGAGGTAATATACAATTGCGGGGGTTAAAGCTATTGCAAGATAAAAAGGTTCACCCATAATACCGTATTCGCGGTAAAGCCCACCGGTAAGGTTTACGGTAGTAAGATGAACACCTGCATAATGCAGGAGGTTGTCTATTACTCCATGCAGGGCTACCCAAAAAGCGAACAGCAGGTAATAGTTGAATATTTTTTTTATATCAAACTTTAATATGTACAGGGCATTATAGTATACTAAAGAGGTAAAAACTATTCCGAAGACCTGTTTAATAAATTCAAAACCTAATAAGTCTTTATACCAGGTAATAAAAAATCCAAATACAAAAATGATGAGTGTACCGGTTATGAACCAGCGGGGTGGGCTGGTAATTTTACCTGTTTGAAGAAAGAGAGAAATTAAGAATAAAATAAATATAGGATAATAATAATAAAAGTCAAAAGGCAAAATACCTCTCAGTGCCTTATCTAAGAATACTGAAAATATGCAGGCAACGGCGAGCCATTCCGTAAAAGTTTTGCTTCTTTTCATTTCAGTTACTTGAAGTGCAAAGTAACTGTATTTGATTATTCCTGATTAATAATTCTATTTAAAAACAATATGTGTGGTATAGCAGGTGTTTTTTATTTTAACAAAGAGAACTCTATCCCAGGTCTTATAAAAATGATGAATCATGCCATGGCTCATCGTGGGCCCAATGCCGAAGGCATTTGGTCAGAAGGGACGATCGGTCTTGGGCATCGCAGGTTATCCATTATTGATCTTTCTACGGCGGCCAACCAGCCTTATCACGACAACAGCAAAAGATTTGTAACGGTTTTCAATGGTGAAATCTATAATTACCAGTCAGTAAAAGAACAGCTGCAGAATTATGATTTCAAAACGACCAGTGATACGGAAACGCTTGTTGCGGCCTATGCAGCCTGGGGAACAGCATGTTTACAGCACTTAAAAGGAATGTTTGCCTTTGCCATCTGGGACAGGGAAACAAAAGAGCTTTGCCTGGTACGAGACCGAATGGGGGTTAAGCCTTTATATTATTACATGGATGAAGAAAAAATCATTTTTGCTTCAGAAATAAGAGCCCTACTGGCTACAGGCCTGATTGCCCGCAAGGTTAATCCTGAGGCTATTCACGAATATTTATCCTACCAGTCTGTAAGTTCTCCACTCTCCATGATTGAAGGCATCCAGCAACTTGAAGCAGGATCATGGATGAAGATTAAAAATGGCCGCACGGAAATAACAAAGTATTGGAACCCCTGGGATAGCAGTAATAACGATTACCCGGATCTTTCATCCGTTAAGAAGAAGGTTTTTGAGTTGCTTGGGGAGTCTGTACAAAAAAGACTGGTGAGCGATGTGCCGGTTGGAGCATTTCTTTCCGGCGGCATTGATTCAAGTATTGTTGTGGGATTAATGGCAGAAGTTTGTGGCATACGCCCGGCAACATTTAATATATCGTTTGCAGAAAAAGAGTTCGACGAGTCTTTGTACGCAGAGATGATAGCTAAAAAGTTTAATGCCCATCATACGCGTATCCAGCTATCTCCGCAGAACATGCTTGATGAGTTGGAAAATGCCCTTGGGGCAATGGATACTCCTTCCGGGGATGGCATTAATACTTATGTGGTTTCAAAAGCAATTAAAAATGCAGGCATTACTGTGGCTCTTTCAGGTGTAGGAGGCGATGAGCTTTTTGCAGGATACCCGATCTTTGAGCAATTCAGGAAAATAAATGCGCAAAAAAAATGGTGGGATAATACTGCTCTTATCCGGAAAATGGCGGCAGTACTTCTTCCGGGAAAACTATCCAACAAACAGTCGCGGATGCGCCAGCTTTTACAAACACCGACTGCAAATATTGAATATATATATCCATTGCTCAGGCAACTTATTACACCTGAGCAGGTAAATATGTATACTACACTAAATCATAAAAGAGAAACAGAGATATATAACCGTCTTCGTGAAAACGGAGATGTTTTGCGCGGGCTACCAGTGTTGAGCCAGGTGTCTGTTGCTGAATATATGGGCTATACACAGCAAACATTATTAAAGGATACAGATCAGATGAGCATGGCGGTTGCACTTGAAGTAAGAGAACCTTATTTGGATACTGACCTTGTGCAGTATGTTTTAGGTATCCCGGATCAGTATAAGCAACCTGTGTATCCTAAAAGCTTGTTGGTAGAATCTGTTAAGCCCTTGCTTCCGGATGAAATCGTATTCAGGAAGAAACAGGGTTTTGTATTTCCGTGGCAACAATGGATGCGCGGTGAGCTGAAGACATTTTGTTCAACACACCTGAACAGGCTGGAGCAGAGAGCATTCATTAACGGGAAATCATTATCAAAGTACTGGAATCAATTTCTGAAAGGAGATGATTCCATACGTTGGATGGATATATGGATATTTGTTGTATTAGAATATTGGCTGGAAAAAAATGGAATTGAATAAAAAAAATAAAAAGGTGCTCATTTTCGCAGATTGGTATGAGCCTGGTTATAAAGCCGGTGGTCCAATCAGGTCTTGTGTAAACTTTGCCTATTATATGCAGGATGATTTTGATATATATATTTATACAAGAGATAGAGACTTTGGAGACAATAAAGCATACAATGATGTTAAGGCGAATAAGTGGTTGAATATCAGTAATAAATATATATTTTATGCATCACCTGAACATTTAAGCTGGGAACAAATACTTTCACGCATTAAAGAGGTAAAACCGGATTGTATTTATTTGAACAATATGTATTCCCGTTACTTTACTATATATCCTATTTTAATGAAAAAGAGGAGACTTTTAAATAGTAAATTAATTTTGGCGCCCAGGGGAATGCTAAAAGCCTCGGCTCTTCAGTTTAAATCCCGAAAAAAAAATATTTATTTGAAATTATTTAAGACCTTTCGTCTTAATAGACTTATCAGGTTCCATGCAACTGACAATACTGAACAGAACGATATTATGCGGCAATTTGGTGAAAAAACAGATTGTATGGTACTTCAAAATTTCCCTTCACCACAAAGCGATTTTCAAGTAATTGAAAAAAAAACCGGGAGTGTAAAAATTATTTTTATTGGTAGGATACATCCAATAAAAAACTTAGATTTTTTGTTGGAATGCCTCTGTAAAATGAATGCTGAAATTTTATTGACAATTGTCGGCTCAATAGAAGACGAATTATATTGGAGAGAATGTGAAAAGTTAATAACATCTCTTCCCGAAGATATTAAGGTAGACTTTAAGAAAGATATGCCACATAACCAGGTAGCCGCTCTTATACAGTCTCATCACCTTTTTGCTTTGCCGACATCAGGAGAGAATTTCGGCCACGCTGTATTTGAAGCGCTTGCCTGCGGCAGACCTGTTCTGATCAGCGATCAAACACCTTGGAGAAACTTAAAGGAATATAAAGCAGGGTGGGACTTACCTTTAAAAAACAGATCTTTATTTAATGAGATATTGAATAAGGTAGTTGAAATGAACAATAGTGAATATCAATTATGGAGTAATGGGGCATGGAACTTCGCAATGAATTATCAAAATATAGATCTCTTGAAAGCAAAATATATTGATCTTTTTTCATAATATGGTATGACTACAGTGGATTTAAGTCAATATAATAATGATTGGTATAAGCCAACAATAGGTGCGGGGATACTAAAAAGAGGACTTTGGTATATAGTCAATGTATTATTTTTCATTAATCCCCTTAATCCTTTATCAGGATTTAAATGTTGGCTGCTAAAATGTTTTGGTGCAAAGCTGGGACAGGGTGTTGTTATTAAGCCGGGCGTAAATATTAAGTATCCCTGGAAGCTTAAAACAGGAGATCATGTTTGGGTTGGAGAAAAAGTATGGATTGATAACCTGGCAGACATAGTTATTGGTAATAATGTATGTATATCACAGGGAGCAATGCTGCTTACGGGAAATCATAATTATAAAAAGATAAGTTTTGATCTGATGGTTGCAGGCATACACCTGGAAGATGGGGTTTGGATAGGTGCCCGGGCTGTTGTTTGTCCGGGCGTAACTGCATATAGCCACAGTGTACTTACCGTTGCTTCTGTATCTGCAAAAAATATGGAAGCGTATACTGTTTACTCCGGTAACCCTGCTGTTCCGGTAAAGCAACGTATAATTGAATAACCTGTCATGAAACTCTCCATCATCACTGCCACATACAATAGCGCTGCTACCTTAGCAGACACACTGGAGTGTATTCAAAACCAGGATCACCCGGATATAGAGCATATCATTATTGACGGGGGATCTGCTGATGATACGATAAACATAATTAAAAGGTATAGCCACATCAGCCGGTTTGTTTCAGAAAAAGATAACGGCATATATGATGCCATGAACAAAGGCATTGCAATAGCAGGTGGCGATATCATCGGTATACTCAATTCAGATGATGTATATGCTTCGCCGGGTATACTTTCCCTGGTTGCAAAAACTTTTGAGGAGGACCCGCAGGCAATGGCTTTGTATGCAGACCTGCAATTTGTGCAACGCGATGATATGTCAAAAGTTGTGCGCTCATGGAGGGCAGGAAAGTATACAAAAAGCAGTTTCTATTATGGCTGGATGCCGCCACACCCTACTTTTTTTGTAAGGAGAGAAGTATATGACAAAGTGGGCACGTTTAATATTAATTTAGGCTCGGCGGCAGATTATGAGTTGATGCTGCGTATTTTATTGAAACATAATATAAAAGCCGCCTATATTAACAAAGTAATTATAAAAATGCGGGTAGGGGGCGTGAGTACCGGGTCATTAAAAAACAGGATCAAAGCCAACAGGCAGGATAGAATGGCATGGAAAATCAATAATCTTAAACCTTTTCCGTTTACTTTGTACCTGAAACCAATGCGCAAGCTTGGCCAGTTTTTTATAAAATAGGTGAAATGCACCCGTAAAAGGTGGAAGGTGAGCCATTCTCGTCTATCATCTGTAATTTCGCATTTGGCTTCTCAAGTTTCACGATATTATTTTTCATCGCTTTACCTGGTAAAATAACAACATTCATGTTCTCCTTCTTCAAAAAAAAGAAACCTGTTTTCTCCGGCAACCTGGGCATCATAGGCACCGATATGCATTCACATTTGCTTCCGGGTATTGATGACGGATCGCCTGATATTGATACGTCTGTACAATTGATTGAAGGATTAACAGCGCTGGGATATAAAAAATTTATTACTACCCCGCATTTAATGATTGACCTCTATCCCAACAACAGGCAGACCATAACCAGCGCCTACAATAAGCTGACCGCTGAATTGGAAAAACGGAAAATGAATGTTGAAATAAAAGCAGCGGCAGAATATTTTCTTGATGATCATTTTGACAGCCTGCTCGAAAAGAAAGAACCATTGCTTACCATTAAAGATAATATGGTGCTGGTTGAGTTTTCGTTTGCAAGTCCGCCGCTCGATTACAAGCAAAAAATATTTGACATACAAATGAAGGGGTATAAACCCATTTTGGCACACCCCGAACGGTATGGTTATTTTCATAGTAAGCCAGAAGTGTATGATGAACTTCGGCATGCGGGTTGTTTTTTCCAGGTAAACCTGCTTTCGCTTATTGGATATTATGGAAGAGGTGTGCAGCAGGCCGCGGAACGGCTCTTTAAGAAAAAACAAATTGAATTGCTTGGTACCGATCTTCATCACGAAAGGCATCTTAATAACCTGCAAAGACCGGATTTGCTGCAGAAAGCAAATGAAATTGCGAATGCGCTACCACTGCTTAATGCGCAGCTATGATCTTATCGTTTTGCCAGGTATTCCTCAATTTTAGGAAAAGCGATAATAAACCATGCGGTATATAACTGCGGGTTGGTAATCAATGCTTCTTTGATCTTTTCCATAGGTTTATAGTTATAATCCATCACTTCTTCCGGGTTAGGTTCAACCGGTCCATCGTATATCCCGGTAAATACATGATCAAATTCGTTTTCGGTAAGCCCGTTATCAAAGCTGGCGCTGTAAGTAAAATCAAAAGCTTTTTTAAGCTCAGCGGTAAAACCCAGTTCTTCCTTTAATCTTCTTTTTGCTCCATGTATGGTTTCCTCACCAGGGCGGGGATGACTGCAGCAGGCATTGGTCCATAAGCCGGCACTGTGATATTTGGATAAGGCTCTTTGCTGCAACAGCATTTCTCCTTTGGTATTAAAAATGAATACGCTGAAGGCTCTGTGTAATAAAGCCTTATGGTGAGCTTCCATTTTTTCTGCGGTGCCTGTTTGCTCGTCAAGCTCATTTACAAGGATAATTTCATGAGCGGGGTCGTAAAATGACATATCAACTGAATTTTCAATTGCAAACCTATGGATTTCCGGTTTTTATCATCAAATCATTTTTTTTGAGCTTATGTAACCTTAATGCCACTCATCCGTATAATATATGAATCACTTAGAATAGGAAGTAATTTTATCGGGAATAACTGACTGTATGACAGAAAAAGAGTACAATGAATGTGTGAACCTGTACGCAGACAATGTGTTTCGGTTTATCGTTAAAAATTTAAAGCATGAAGAAGACGCGAGGGATGTGGTGCAAACTGCTTTTGAAAAACTATGGCGTAACAGGGAGGAAGTAATATATGAGAAAAGTAAATCTTACCTGTTTACAGTTGCTTATAACCAGATGATTGATCATATAAGGAAAGGAAGCAGGGTCAGCCTGAAGGAAGATTTTAAAGATGATGTCAGCATCCACCATCCCAAACAGAACCTGAAAAAAATCCTGGAACACGCATTGTCCCGTTTAAATGAAACACAACGGTCGCTGGTGATGCTTAAGGATTATGAGGGATATTCTTATGAGGAAATAGGTAAAATTACAGGATTAAGTGAAAGCCAGGTAAAGGTATACCTGCACAGGGCAAGGCTTCAACTGAAAGAATACCTGGTTAAAATGGAGAACCTGGTTTAGTGCATCAAAATCTGGAACAAATGAAAATCAACAGCAATAATTACGAAGCATTTTTCCTGCTGTACGCGGATAATGAATTGACAGAGAGCGGGCGTGCCGAAGTAGAAAAATTTGTTGAGGAACACCCTGATCTCCGGGACGAACTATACCTGTTTGCCCAAACAAAATTACCGGTAGAAGATGCCCTGGTATACCCGCATAAAGCAGGATTGTTCAAACACATTGAACCGGGCATGGTTAATGAAAACAATTACAGCGAATATTTTTTATTATATACGGATAATGAGCTGAACGCGGAAGAAAGAAAAGCCGTTGAAGCATTTGCGGCAACTCATAAAGAAAAGCAGGCTGAACTGATCCTGCTGCAAAGGGTAAAATTGGCGCCGGAAGAAAATATAGTATTCAGCAATAAAGATATTTTATACCGTACAACGCAGAAACCTGCCCGCATCATCTCCATGCGTTGGATTAGCGTAGCTGCAGCAGCGGCAGTGCTGTTAACGGGCATCGCGGTTTGGACAAATATCTATGATAACGAAACTGCTGAAACTGCTCAACGCGCTGCGCTTGCCGGCAAACCATCAGGAATAAAAGAAGTTAAAAAAGCACAGGAAGATGTTACACCACAGCTTACGGAGCCTTTACATGATGTTGTTGCTGAGGAAAAGCAGGCAATAGCGGCAACGGAGAAGATTGAACAACCGCGTAATACCATCAATCATCCTGTTGCAACTAAGGAAACAGGAATTGTTGAGCCTGCCGTTAATAATATACAGGAGAAAACCGTTGACAGGGAAAAGAGCATAACAAATCTTATAGCCGGGGTGCCATCAGATGAACGCAGGGAGGAAGGGCTATATAATAAGACAATAGCTGATAAACAAATTGCTTTAAATGATATTGCAAAACCGTCAGCTACTGTAAAACCTTTGATCCTTGATCAGCAGGCTTTTAACGGGGAAGATAAAAGCATATTGCAAAATGAAATGGAGAACAATGAAAATATTGTTTTCCTGGATACCGATAATAACGAGAAAAAACCCAAAGGAAAACTCCGGGGTTTATTTAGAAAAGCATCCCGCTTTGTTGATCACGTAACAAATACCGGTAATGAAAATGATCAGTCAGTAGTAAGGGTTGCCAGTTTTGAAATTGCTAAAAAATAAGTTCACATTATTAAATCAGGAATTATGAAGAAAGCACATCTTATGATGATGGGAGGATTATTGCTTTGCCTTGGCGCAGGCGCACAAACAGATACCACAATCGTACAGCCGGCCTCACCAGATACGATCAGGGTAGGAAGCATTATTATTATAAAAGATGGAAAGGAACAACCAGCCGGTTCTTCCGAAAGTGAAAAACGCCGCAGTTATACGCACCATAAGCCATCCCGCTGGAGAAACAATATTTCTACCAACTGGTTAATTGTTGACCTGGGATTTGTAAATCACGATGATAAAACAAATTACGCTTCTGCTGAAGCCCGGGATTTTGTGCATGGGCAAACAACGGGTCATCCTGCTGCAAAAAGTGATTTTGCTGTTAAAGCAGGCTCTTTCAATTTTAATTTATGGCTTTTTATGCAGCGGATGAGCCTGGTAGATCGTGTAGTGAATTTAAAATATGGTATTGGTATTGAGTTATACAAGTTCTATTATAAATCAGATATAAGATATATAGAAGGAGCAGATCCTTATGTGGAAAGACAGGCTGTTGATTTTACCTGTAACAAACTTGCGGTAGATTATGTTACTGTGCCGCTGATGCTGAATATTAACCCTAATGGGAAACGGGGAAAAGAAGGGTTAAGTCTTAGTGTTGGTGCAAGCGCCAGCTATTTATATGGCGCAAGAAACAAGCAGCGCAGCGATGATTTTGGCAAACAGAAATTTGCAGGCGATTTTAACCTTGAAAGATGGAAATTGGCTTATGTAGGTGAAGTTGGTCTCGGCCCTGTAAAACTATACGGCTCTTATGCTATAACGCCACTTCATCAATATGGCGTAAACCAGCATCCTTATACGGTTGGTGTGCGGTTAAGCAGCTGGTAGCATTCAATGAATTTGTTTTTTATAAACCTCCGGAAGGAGGTTTTTTTATGTATATAACGCGAGGTATCAATACTATAATCATATCGTTACGGTGTCATGCCCGGGGCAGAGCAGTAGTATCTACCTCGAAATTTTGAAATGCAGCCTTTGTCATATCCCATCATTCCTTTGTGCTTCTTTGTGAAACGCCTTTGTGTATTTTGTGGTTAATACCTGATTTACAGAATCCGCTCTTCATCATTTAATCACGAAGTTCCCCAAAGTATATCACAAAAGCCACGAAGGGCTATAAGCTGTCGGCTTTCAGCTTTCAGCTTTCAGCAGTCAGCAGTCAGCTTTCAGCAATCGGCGCTACCCTGGTTATATAAAGCATACCGTACCGGAGCATGCATTGGGAGGTTCTTGCTTTATTAATCCGGAATGCACCTCATCCAATTATTAGCTAAATTTATTTTACATTTGGCATCAATTCTGCAAATATCTTATTACAAAAACTTACTGAATAATGAAATTCATTCGGCTCCCTTTTACTTTCGCTATTGCAACTATTGTATTATTCTCATGCGTATCAAAGAAAAAATTCCTTGAAGCAACAAATTCAATAAAAGCATTACAGCAGGACAGTCTTCAACTTGAATCAAGCCTTGCTACAACCCGTGATAATTTAAGAGACAGCAAGCAGAAGCATGATGCATTGCAAAAGAAATATAATGATCTGCTGCAGGCAAGTAACCTGAAAGAAGAAGCATTGAGTTCTACGCAAAAATTGCTTGAAAATACCACCAGCCAGCTTAATACCACCAAAGAAAAATTAAGCAGCAGCTCTCTTACCATCGAAGAACAACAAAAAAGATTGCAGGACCTGCAGAAACTGATAGATCAGCAGCGCAGTGTTGTTGAAAACCTGCATAAAACCATTGATAATGCACTTGGACAATATAAGGCTGAAGATTTAGACATATATGTGAAGAACGGAAAAGTATATGTTTCTCTGCAGGAGAAACTATTATTCAAATCGGGCAGTGCTGTAGTTGGAAAAGAAGGTACAGAAGCACTGGGAAAAATAGCCCAGGTGTTGAATACAGACCCCAAGATTCAGATACTGGTAGAAGGACATACAGACAGCATTCCCATTAGAAGAACATTTGAAGACAACTGGGCGCTGAGTACTGCAAGAGCTGTATCTATAGTTAGAATACTTACTACGAACTACCAGGTAGACCCTGCCAGGGTAATTGCTTCAGGCCACAGTTATTTTGATCCGCGTGATACCAACGCGACTCCTGAAGGCAGATCCCTGAATCGTCGTACAGAAATAATACTTTCACCAAACCTCGATGAATTATATCGCTTAATGCAATAGTGTATAAAATACACTTTTTTGGTTATTGCTGGCATAGGTGGAAAATAAGAACGAGGTACGAAAGCATGAATCTAAGCGACTGGCCGGGGTCGCGGTGCAGGATGCGCTAATCGTGCACGTAACAACTTTTTTCAGAGAGTAGCTAATACTTCAACTGTTCTTCCAGTATTTTCTTAAACACTTTGAATTTATATTCATCCCATGCCCCGGCTACAGCCTGTATAAGCTCATTTAATTCCAACAGCTCATGATCCTGGAATTCTCCATTAATAAAATAAGCATACTCCCTGCCCAGGAAACCGTTCAGTTTTTTGAACAGCTCATGGTTATTTTCTGTTGTTATGATATTGCTGCTGACAGTTTCGCGAAATACCTTTTTCAATTTGGGTTCAGCATCCTGCTTTAAATCAGCAATAACAGTATTCACAAAATCAATGGAATTACCATTCCTGTATAAGGGATTGATCGTGTCAAGTGTTTTGTTGGCAATGTCGAGATATGCTGTCTGCTGTTCAGTTAAAGCTATATAGTGTTCGTATCTCAGTTTAAGTGATTCTCTCTCCGCGCCGGCTTTATGATAAAACAAACGAAATACTTCTTTATCTGCATCACTCAATGATTTTTTCTGATTTGCTATATCGTCTTCCAGTTTTTTAATAACCGTTTGTGCGCCTGCGGCATTGTACTTTTCCCCGTCAAAATCAAATGTCTTTGTATTAATCTGTTTTTCGGCAATGGCCTTTACAATATCAAGATCTGCTTCATTTTGTTTGATTGATTTGTATAAGGCTGCATTCTCATCTGTAAATATTTCTTCAAAAGTTTTTGCAGGAGCTGTAGCTAATATTTCACTGATATTCCAGTCTTTAATGTCAATATACCTTCCATCATAAAACCCTTTATACACTTCGGGCAATCGGTATAAATCGCGATCCTTATGATATGATTCGTCAAATTCGTTTTTGTCATACAGTGCAGGCTCTTTTTCCAAACTAACATTTGCATAAATTTTAGCTGTCAGCATTTCCTGCCATTGCTCAGCGTTATCAAAAATGCTCCATGCCCTTGTAGTATCAGGCGCTTTGTTCATGCCCAGTTTATCTACACTGGCTTTTCTTTCCTCCAGCGTGGGATGGCTTGCCCATTGATTTTTAAAGTTTACCCGCGATGAAGAAAAGGATTGAATGAACTGGTAAGAAATATCAGGCAGGTCTTTTGTAATATCCAGCTTGTGTTCTTTGGCAAGCGTTTGAAAAATGGTTAGCTGGTTGTTGAAAATATTCTTCGACTTTTTATGCTGCTTCAGCATTTCGCCTGCTTTGTTTAAAGCTGAATCATAACAATTCTGGGCAACTTCTATCCTGCTTAGTCCGGAAATAATATTATTGCCGCCGGCAACACTTGCGGCAATCGCGTCTGCATGAAATTCCATTTCCCTGCTCAATCCCATATAATTTTTATTGATAAACCCATACATCCCTCTCAATATCCATTGTATGCCCTGTGCTATTTTGCTGGTAACAATAGCAAGCAGGGCAAGCAGTCCATGTATATTTCCCCATGAGCTTAAAAAGCTGGTATAGCTGTTGTTCTCATAGAGCATATTATAAATCACCCGGTTTACATTATAAGTAAAGCTTCCCAGCTTCATGCTGCGCTGGCTGAAATGCCCGAATTCATGCGCCATCACTGCCTTAAACTCGCTTACGTTTACGGAGTTAACCAACCCTAATCCTATCTCAAGATTTTTTCGTACCGGCAAAAACATGCTCCAGAAACTGGAATTATAAAATACACATGCATTTACCTCTGGTGAAAGAAATATCTTTTTCGGGAACTGTGTATTGGTTTGCTGTGTTAATTCACGTATCAATGCAAATAAGCGGGGCTGATCGGCTTCTTTAATTTCCACCCTGCCGGGGTTTTCATTTTTGGAAACAGCAAATATGAATTTGACCAGGAAGAATATTACTGATCCGCCCACTGCAATCAGTCCAAGCCCGAGAATAATGGTGATCAGTCGTGGTAAAGCAACAATGATGGCTATACCCATATAAAAGCACGCGATGGCAAGCGCTACCGAAGCGGCTACCAACAGCAGGTAAACTATAAAAAATAAAATGATGGAGGATACAACCTTACCACCCTGTTTTTTAAATGATTCAGACACTTCAATGGTCTGCTGACTGGTAACAGGCTGGTTAGCCGAATATGACAGCGTGTTCATATTATAAGGGTTTAGGTAACACAACTTAAAAAAAAAGAAACGAATAAAAAAAGCATTTATGCTTTTTAAGAAATGATAATTTTGCCGGCGTCAGGAAACTCATTCACTCAGCTTTACATATTCTTACATGGCAAAATCAAGAAGGGATAATAATGGTAACGACGCATCGCCCAAGGCTAAGATCTCCCGGGAAAATATTTCACAGGCGCTGAGTCTTTTTAAATACCTCAAACCCTACCGCATAAAATTTGTTTGGGCATTACTGTTCATAGCTTTATCAGCTTTTACAACAAGCCTGTTCCCATTGTTCTTAGGCAAGATGATTGATGCCGCAGTGCCGGGAACGACCATTCCTGTTGCCGGTAATACCGGTGGCTTGGGATTGGATTTAAAAAATATTCACTGGAGCGTGAATACTACACTGCTGTTTATATTCCTGCAGTTAGGTGCACAAACCATTTTCTCTTTTATGCGGGTATACCTGCTTACCGAAATTGGCGAAAAAGGACTGGCAAGAATGCGACAGGATGTATACAGTAAATTGCTGAGTATGCCCATGTCGTTTTACGCGGAGAAAAGAGTGGGGGAACTGAGCAACAGGATATCTTCTGACCTCTCGCAGATACAGGACGCCATCTCTTTCACCTTTGCTGAATTTTTGCGTGCGGTATTTACTTTGATCATCGGGTTGTTTTTTATTTTCTGGGTAAGTACAAAACTTGCGCTGATCATGCTGGCGGTAGTGCCGGTGGTTGCTGTCCTCGCCGTTGTATTTGGTTCACGCATCAGGAAAATGTCCGGTAAAGCCCAGGATCAGTTGGCAGAAAGCGGCACTATAGTGCAGGAAACATTCCAGGGCATTGCCATTGTAAAAGCGTTTACAAATGAATATTATGAAATTGCCCGTTACGCAAAGAGTATTTACGCTGTTGTGCAAACTGCCATTACCAATGCCCGTTACCGCGGAGCGTTTATCGCGTTTATGATATTCAGCGTATTTGGCGGTATTGCTTTTGTGATGTGGAACGGTATTAATATGGTGCAGGCAGGTGAGCTTAAGATTGGATTACTGGTAATGTTTGTAATTTTTTCTGTTTTGGTGGGAACAACCTTTGCCGGCTTTGCAGATATGTTCAGTCAGCTGCAAAAAACATTGGGCGCCACGCAAAGCATCCGCGAAATATTGCGCAGCGACGGAGAGCCTGTTGCATTAAATGATATCATGGTTGAACCTGCTTTTACATTGCACGGTAATGTAACATTTGATCATATTGCTTTCAGCTACCCTTCAAGAAAAGATGTGCAGGTATTAAAAGATATTTCGTTGACCGCCAACAATGGAGAACAAATTGCGCTTGTGGGTCCGAGTGGCGCAGGCAAAAGTACCATCACTTCATTATTGCTCCGCTTTTATAAACCAGATAGCGGCACCATTTTTTTTGATGGTAAACCTGCCGCGGCTTTTCCTTTATCTCAGTTGCGTAAACAAATGGCTTTGGTGCCGCAGGATATTATTTTATTTGGCGGAACCATTAAAGAAAATATCGCTTACGGAAAGCCTGGCGCTACCGATGCGGAAATTATAGCGGCGGCAGAAAAAGCAAACGCGCATTTATTCATTTCTTCTTTTCCTGAAAAATATGATACTGTAGTTGGGGAGCATGGCATGAAGCTGAGCGGCGGGCAACGGCAGCGTGTTGCTATTGCAAGAGCAATTTTAAAAAATCCTTCCATACTTATATTAGATGAAGCTACTTCCTCGCTTGACAGTGAAAGTGAACAACTGGTACAGGAAGCATTGGAGAACCTTATGAAAGGAAGAACATCTTTTGTAATAGCGCACAGGCTTTCAACCATCCGCAACGCAGATAAAATTATGGTGATAGATAAAGGCGTTATTGCAGAATCAGGCACACATAATGAACTGATGAATAGAAACGGTTTATACAGGAGGCTGAATGAAATGCAGTTTGATATCAGCGAGCTGACTTAGCCGTTAGTTTGTGTTGGATAGCAGGGCTTAAATTAAAGGTTACAGGTTACACGATTGATGACAACGAAATACGCTTAACACAACAGTATTTATGAAAGTAATTTCTCCATCTGTGTTGATTCTTGGCGCTAATGCTGATGTGGCAAAGGCAGCCATTCCCATGTATATTGCTAAAGGGTATGGAGTAATTGCTGCATCGCGAAGCACAGGCGAATTGCAGGAATTTGCACTGAAACGTCAATATAGCATGTCACAAATGACGGTACTGTATTTTGATGCTGCGGCATTTGAAACGCACCAGGTATTTTATGATAATCTTCCGGCAAAACCTGCTATAGTTGTGTATGCGGCAGGATTTTTAAAAAATAATGAAGAAGCATTACGAGATTGGAAAGGGAGCTTTAATATGATGAAAGTGCATTATTGCGGAGCGGTATCTATACTCAATATTATTGCGATGGATGAATCCAATCAAAATTTAAAAAGGATTATCGGGGTATCCTCTCTTTCGGGTGTGCGTGGGCGTAAGAGCAACTTTATTTATGGCAGTACCAAATCTGCCTTTACACAATACCTTGCCGGGTTAAGGCAATATTTATTTAGCAGGAATATACAGGTGAATGTAATTGTAGCCGGTTATATCCAAAGTAAAATGACTGCCGGTCTCGACCTTCCCGAATCCCTCATGCTTGAACCATCATTTATTGCAAAGGCAGTGGTCAATGCCGGGCGGAGTTTTGTTATTGTTCCCGGGTTTAAGTGGAAAATGATTTATCATATATTGCGGCTGATGCCGGAAAGGCTGGTAGCGAAGCTGCCGTGATGAGGTTCCTGTAACCGCTTTCCGTCATTTCGATCGAGCCAACACGAACACTGTAGTTTAATCACTCTTATGCGAGGGAGAAACCTGCCGGGCATTCGTACTGCTGTTCATCTTTTGCACTACAGCCCAACAGATTTACCTTCGGTGAGAAAAGTTCTCACCCGGCGTAACATGGTTTGAATTCACTACAACTGGAGGGCTCTGTCGAAATGACGAGGGTGTTCCGTCCTTTCGACCAAGCCAACACGGGTTCTGTAGTTTAATCGCTGGTTTGCGAGGGAGAAATCTGCCGGGCATTCGTACTGCTGTTCATCTTTTGCACTACAGCCCAACAGATTTACCTTCGGTGAGAAAAGTTCTCACCCGGCGTAACATGGTTTGAATTCACTACAACTGGAGGGCTCTGTCGAAATGACGAGGGTGTTCCGTCCTTTCGACCAAGCCAACACGGGTTCTGTAGTTTAATCGCTGGTTTGCGAGGGAGAAATCTGCCAGGCATTTGTACTAATGCTCAACATCTGCACTACTGCCCAACAGATTTCTCTCCCGCCGCAAGATGCTTTTAATTTAATTTTCAGAATGGCGGGATCGAAATGACGGCGAGAGTGTTTGTATTTTGCCGTCAGCACTAAGGCAAAGTTTGTAATTTTTGAACCACACGGTCATTATGCTACCGTACCTATAGGAAACGGAATCTCAATTCCCTCATCAACTTTCTTTTATTGTAATACCTTTTAAGTAGCTGATACCACCCTGCCATTCTTTACACATTCACCCACATGCGTTACCTCCCTTACATCAATAAGGTGCGCGGCTTCTACCAGCTTTATTAAATGGATGCACACCGTTAGCGGGGCTGTTATAGCAGTAGTATCACTGTTCAGGGCATATTCTACAACCTGCTCCCAGCACTGCTGCCAGTTGTTGAGCGACCGGTAGCTGAAAAACTGTTGAAATACCCTGTAGGGATCACTGTATTCTTTTTCAGACAGGAAGCGCGGAAACTCCTTCCACGCATCAGCGCTAACGTAATGGCTGCAATAGTATTTTTTATGGAAAAGCTCTTCTTTTTTAATAGTAACTGCGCTGTGCTTTGTATGCCTCAAAGCATGGGCGGCTTGTATAAGCGAGCGGATGAGTTTGCTGTATAAAAGTATATCGGCAGGTGAATCTCCTTTGTATACACCTGCCCCGCTGGCATGGCATACGAGCTTTTTGATGAGCCTGCGAAAGTGGTGCACATGGGCTTCGGCAAAGAAGTGGGCGATTACCTGGTAAGGGTTTGTAATGCATTCACAGAGCCAGCATTGGGTGGTAAACGGGTCTTTGTGGTGCTTGGTTTTCATCTTTTTGTTTTTAGGTGAGGCTTAGACAGACCTATAAGGTTTTAGAAACCTTATAGGTCTTGCGGCGGCAGCAGTATGCCGGGGAAGGCGGTGATGATCTCTCCGCCGGTGCTGGTAATGACCGTAATGGTGGTTACGGTATTGCCCGAAGTATCGTGTCCGAGCGGCGTGCCGGTATCCAGTACCCGCTGCAGGTGGGGACTGCACGGAATAAGTTGTGGCGGTTGCTGGCAGGCATCTCTTATGCAGGCTACAATTTGCGGTATGGGTATGGTAAACTTGCCGGTAAGCGGGTGGCGCGGTACTTTGTAATAATGCCGCTCCAGTATATGCGCCAGGGCTTTGCTGCTCAGGTAGGAGCCTTTGCGCAGCAGCTTTTTACGGTGCTTTACGGGCAGTTGCCATATAAGCCCCTCCTGCAATTGCTGCAGCCAGCTTTGGGTATCTGCCAGCAGGAACAGGGCCTGCAGCCATTGGGTTTCGTTAAAATGGATGTTGGTGTTTTGTGCAGGTGTGGCAACGGCGTTGTTCATAACAAAAAGTTTTAGGCTGGCACCCGCACAAAAAAGGCGTGGCGCTCAACTTACCGACTTGAGGTACTGGTATACCCACACACGGATAAGAGAGCTCACGCCTAGGTCGTGAGCCATTCTGCTTATCATCTCGTGTGTTAAAAATTACCAGTTTTCAAGTCGAGATTCAAAGCGAATGCTTCAAATGATTTTATGAAGTAATCGCTAAAATAATTTCTATTGCGAATATAAGAACAAATATTTGATCGTAGTCCAAAAAGACCACAATATTTTTTTAAACTATTCTCACCTTACAGCAAATATTTGAGCATGGATAAAAATCTTGCTGATAAATTTCTATCGGAGTTGGGAAACAAGCTGGCTACTTTCCGAAAACGGAAAAATTTAAGCTATAGAAAACTAGCTCAACTATGCAGTGTTGATCACAGTAAAATCAGCAAAATTGAAAAGGGTCAAATCAATGCACAAATGCTAACCATACTTGAACTTGCTAAAGGTTTAGGCATTCACCCCAAAAAGCTGCTGGATTTTGAGTTTGAGTTTGAGGATTGAATTTATACGCAATAGTTTTGATGTTACCCCCGTATTTCCGTGATATAATATTATGTTGGCTGTGCTTTTCTATTCAATTTTTCTAACAACTTCATTCATTGTGTAATGGTCAAACTGTTTACCTAATTCAGTAAGTTCATAACTATCTTCATCGTCAAAGGCAGACTTCAAAGTTCCGTTCGTAGACTTTTTTCTTGTGTTTTATTTTAAGAAATTTCCATAGTAATCCGTTCTTCTAAATTGCCTAATTACACCTTCTAAAGCTTAAAAAATTGTTGATCTGACTGTAACAAACTAAAAAACAATGGATATTACAATAAAAAAACTGAGATAAAAATATCATATTCGTAAAACGGATGCAATGGTATCATAAAATTTATATCTTTATTCATATTTCCAATTTGGAAGTAAATCATAATGAGCCAATTTAACTACATAAAAGATATTGCAAAGTTCGGGTTAGATAATGACCAGGAAAAGCTATTGACTGCTCTGAATGAATTGATAGAACATTCTAAGCAAACAAAGAAGATAAATTTTGCTTTACAATTACAATCAATACTGAAAGAGTCTTTAAGGCAAAATAAAGCAAGTAATCTTGTTAAAGCTGGTTCAGAAAGTCATTTCAATCGTATTGAAGATAGGGAATACAATGACTTGATACTTGAAAAACTGACCTCGGATTATAGATTTAAAAATCTTGTGACAAGTGAAGAAACAAAGAGAGAATTAGAGTTATTTGTAAAGGAACACCATGCTGTGGACATATTGAGAAAATATAATTTACCAATTGCAAACAAGATTCTTTTTCATGGCCCATCCGGGTGTGGGAAAACTCTTGCCTCATATGTTATTGCTGGTGAACTGAATAAAATAATGGTTGTTGTGAATCTCGGGTCAATCGTTTCCTCTAAATTGGGGGAGACAAGTAAAAATCTTGCAAAAATTTTCAGGAAAGCATCTTCAGAAGATTGTATTATATTCATTGATGAGTTTGATTCTTTGGGTAAGGTCAGGGATTATAGTCAAGACCACGGTGAAATGAAACGTGTTGTAAATACAATTTTGCAATTGTTTGATTATTTACCGCAAAGCAGCATTGTCATCGCCGCAACTAACCAAAAAGATATGCTTGATTCAGCTTTAATGAGGCGTTTTGATGTTAATATAAAATTTGATTTACCTAATGAAGCACAAATAGCTGAGTTAATAGAATTAACTTTAAGAAACGGCAAAATAAAGTTGCCTGCAAAATCTTCTTTGAAATCTATAATTAAAGCAGCTTTAGGGTTAAGCTATTATAGCATACAAAGGACACTTATCACCGCAATAAAAAGAAGCATTTTCGCAAATATTGAGAATAAGTCAATTACAACACCTACAGTAGATATGAAAGTTTGGAAGCTACTTCTTGAAGCAGAAAAAAAAGCGTTGTAAACATGGAAACAACTTAGCTTTCTAATTCAATTGTTGCATCACCGGCAGTTTCAGCAATATTCAAAATATCATTGCAAGCAATCATCTCTGAGTAGAGTTGGTTGCTTGCTTTATTTTCCGGAAGTTCCGTTACTCTCATCGCTACCGAAAAATAATGTTTCCGACTTTTTAGATGACTCAAATGTGTTGCAGGTATTTCCTCTTTTGCGAGACATCGCACACCTAAAGCGATTGAATCGCCTACTGCATTCAAATCATTGGACTGCAAAGTGTATGATTTAAATTGAGCATTTGAGAAAATACGATTTTCAATTCCATGATGGTCTTCACTCCAACTAAAGCCAGTCTTAATACCATAAACTGCATGGTCTTTTTCTGCAACAATTTTTATATCGGTATTCTGCACCAGATTGAATGAAATATAGAGTGGCAAGTAGTTTAAATGATTGTCCTTGACGGGCAAAAAACTATAACATAAAGAAATATCAAACTTTAATTTATTGCCGGTCTCCTTTAAATATGATGGAAGAATAATTGGTATGGTTAATATTTGACCAATCTCTATTTCGTCCTCAACTAAAAAAATTATTGAGTTATTATCAGTTGAAAGGAGTTTGTCTTTTTGAGGTTTACCAAATCCAACAAGGCTTTTTAATACTGATTCAGTGCTTATTCTAAATTCAGGTAAGTTATTCTTTTTAAAATAGGATGCACTATTAATCAACAGGGCTTTTACTGTTTGAGTTCTTAGGCTTGGGTAAGTGTTCAAAATTTCTGCTGCATAAGATGTTACCAACGGTGTGGATAGGCTTGTACCACAAGACCTCCCATAATATTTTTCACCATCAGCCATAGGCGAACGTAATATTTCAATACCAGCTTCATATTTAAATAAGTCGCCGCCATCAAAAACTAAATCAGGTTTATTAAGATGCTTATTGCTTTGGTTTCGTCTTAAAGGTTGTTTATTAACTGGCTGGCTGTAATCAAAATGAAATTTACGAGTATAATAAGCTGGAGAAAGATTATTTGGAGTTACATCTGTGTTATCACCATCTTCCAAATTACCCGCCAAAGCTCCAACTGAAACATTATTCAGAGATTCAGACGGTTCTGAAATATTTGTATTCTGACAATTATGAACTTGACTTGTGCTATTAAGGTTATAAAAAAAGTAGGGTAGTCATGGTCAGGGTGAGTATCACTGATAACTAAATCATGCAAACTGTCTTCGTCAAAATTCCCAACAGATAGAAATATCAGAATATCTTCCTCGTAAGCCAATTTATCTAATTCATAAGCAAATTGACAATATGTATCATTATACCGTTTCGCTAAAGGTATATTTAATGACATATTAAATAAACGAACACCATGTTTTTGTTTAGCATCCTTAATGTCATTCAATAATTGTGGAATATTAATATCATCATCTGTAAAATGTAAAGCCTTAATTGTGATAAGTCTTGCTTTGGCAAGATAGCTTTCTTTAATTTCTTTTTGAAAATCATCCCCCAATACCACTAAGCCAGCCACCATTGTACCATGTCCTGCTTCATCCCAAAATGCGCCTTTACCAGTATGGTCATAATTTGTTGCAGTAATTATATCATTCAGAGGTTCTATTTTGGTAATTCCTGTATCAATTATTCCAACTAAAGTAAGATGTTCGGATGCGTCGACAGTAAATCCATATTCTCGCCTTACTGAACCATATTCACCTGGGCGTACTTTTAAAGCTCTTGTACTTGTAATTATACGAACTATATCAAAATTGTCCGCAATGAATTTAGTATCTGCTTTATTTACGGTGCTAATTTCAATTATATCAGGCGCAGCCGGATTATAGGTATATGTTATATTTTTAGATTCAAGAAATTTCAAGAGAGTTTCTTTTTGTTCCGAAAAAACAATATTTGAAGAGGATATAAGCGTTAATAAAATTCCTGTCTCCCTTGAAGTTAAAAGACGATAATTTGTTCCAATGAACTCAAATTTTAAAATTAATGCAATAAGATTGAAAGGTTGATTATCGTAAGGCGTTTCATCAGGACTTTCTACTACCTGCACAATGTGCTTCTCAAAATTCAAAAAGAGTTTTTCATTAGTAATTTCAAAAACAACAGTTTTATTATAGTGACTAAAAGAGACGGGGCTTAATCCATATCTTTCTTCAAATTTTTTTATTAAGTCAGCATTAAAAATTGTATGAAAATAAATACGAACTAAATCTATGTACTTAGGAAATATTATTTGCCTTGTTTCTCTTCTTAATTTTTGTTGAGCATAAAATGAAATATTATCAGTCCGAAATCTTTCTTTCTGAAAATCTTTAATAAATTTTGGTTGAGGCGGAACAACAGGTTCATCATCTTCTTTGTTTTTCCATCCCCTTTGTCTTTTGAACTTTGGGTTATCCGCTTTTTCGTTTATTAAAAAAACATGTTTGTTATCTGGCATACACTTCCTTTGTTGTTTTCATGTCTACATCCTCCGTGGTTCATGTCTCACGAAACACCTCTATGCTGGTGCACGGCCCAGTGCAGATTATTTTGCATGAAAGCAAAAAACTTTTGCGTGGTAGCAGCATTCCGGTCATAATCTATACTGGTGGCGTATATTTCTTTTACTTTTTCATAAAAGATCTTTTCGGTGGAGCGTATATCCCGTATACGATCCAGCAGCTCCTGGAAATAGTTGGGCTGGTTGCCGGATTTTAAGCGCTCATCATCCAGCGTAAATCCTTTTACCAGGTATTCCTTAAGACGCCGGGTGGCCCATATACGAAATTGAGTACCCCGGCGGCTGTCCACCCGGTACCCAACGGATATAATGGCATCCAGGTTATAATATTTGATAGCTCTTTTAATAGACCGTCCCCCTTCCAATTGAACTGTCAAGTAATCCTTGACGGTTAACTCTTCAGCCAATTCTCCCTCTTTAAAAATATTCTTTAAATGAAGGCTAATGTTTTGCTTTGTTGTTTGGTACAATACTGCCATTTGCACTTGAGAAAGCCAAACATCTTCGCTCTCAAGCCTTACTTCAATCCTAGTGTCGCCTCCCTCCGTTTGATAAATTAAAATTTCACTTTCCATAGATTAGCTGTTATTTAAAGTTCAATACCCGCTTTTTTGGTGTTTTTTCTGCGGGAAAATTTAAAAACGGTATCATCTCCAAAGGTTACTTCAGAAATATCATACACCACTGATTCCTGCTTATAATTGATTTTCAATGCATCAAATAACGCCTTCAGGTTAATGTAATAATACTGTCCTGCCTTAGCGATGCGAAAAGCGTCGCTCCTAACCTCATTATATATAATTATATACAGAGAATCGTCTGAAGCGTCATCCTCATTTGTTCCTATTGCAGCGCTTTTGTTAGTTTCCAGCCTTAGTCTTCTTGCAGCATCTACCGTAAATCCAAGTTTTCCGCTTTTGTGTGCGGTAGCTTTCAGATTTTTATCAAGACTATCCGGATTAAAGAATTTTATTTTCATAATACAAATATATTTATATGTATTTATAATTCAAAACATATCTATTATCCATCTTTTTAATTGTTTGATTATTTGCATAAAAGTATCTTATAAATATCAGGTCCTATATATTTTTCGGAGCCCCGCTGTATAAGCCGAATATGGGGTATATAACTGGCTCATGACAGCTATGGTGAGACACGAATCAAGGCAGGTGAGATATGGTGACGAAGTTGCTGTAAAGAAATTTTTTAAAGAAGATAATCCTGACTGTGATGGTTATTATTGATATTGATTAATTTTTATCATTATAAAAATTCCTATCCACACAATTAAACTAATTATTCCAATTAAAGTAATTCGCTCACCGTGTTTTCTTTCTGTTTCATTGTATGTATACACTTGCTCTCCATTAGGCAAGATCTTTTTCGAATAAGCTATATCGTAACCCCAAAAAATAGCAAAAATTCCACCAAATAGTGCTGCCCAATAGCCGCGATAAATCAAATACTTATTTACACTTTCTGGTTTTGTTATTTCTCTGGTTCTTTCCACTTTTATTAATTCCACAATCTCTGGTTTAATTTCCAGTCCTCTATCTTTTAATATGTTTTGGGCAAGATGAAAATCGAATTCCCCCCACTCATCAGGCTTTAAAATAATTTCCATTAATTCGTTATCGCTAAATTGAAATAGATAATAATCGGGACTAACTGTTTGTATCTGTTTCCTGTAGAAGTTATCTAATATTTCTTGCGCTTTTACAAAGTCAGTAGCTTGAAGATTAAGGGAGATAGCGTTTTCAAATTGAGCCCTGGGGAAATTTATGTCAGAGAATTCTTTATCATCATTTAGTGTATAGGCTATGCCGTTGCTTTTTAATTCCTCACAAATTACATTTGCGACTTCAATATTATTGAATTGTTTAAATGTGATATATTCATTTTCCATCTTACAATAATATTATTTTTTAGATACTTCACTTTTCTATTTCATACATTAAAAAATGCTGTATCGGAAGAAAATCTCCTTTACGGTATAGTGTAAAACCATTGGCAGACATTTCTTTATTTGCCTGTGTTACCGTCATTTTATGCAATGGCTTTATGGGTATAGATGGATCTTCTCCCCTGTATTCAACCAGTAAAATTTTACCACCGGATTTTAATGCTTTTTTGATGGACTGCAATATCTCATGCGGGTATTCCAGTTCATGATATACATCTACCATTATAGCAAGATCAATAGAGCTGCCTGGTAAATTCACGCTTACAGCATCGCCTTTTACTATCTCAACAATTTTATCCTGTAATTGTTGCTTTTCAGCTTTCAAAGCATTGATCATTTCATCCTGCACTTCTACGGCATATACTTTTCCGCTGCCGAGTTTTCTGGCTATCCTGAAACTATAGTACCCGGAACCTGCGCCGATATCGGCAACTACCATTCCCGGTTTTATTTCCATACTATCAATGGCAATGGTTACATTTTCTTCTTTATCTCTTTCTGTTCTGTTTAGCCAGTCTATTCCAACGGGTCCCATCATGTGCGCTATTTCCCTGCCCTGGTAATATTTACCAATACCATCAGGTGTTTTATTTCCGTAAGTATAGAGTTTTTCCTGTGCAGGAATTGGAGGTTTGTTTTGTGAAGTATTGCAATTAATAAAAGTGCAAAAAACTATTATAATATGGAAAAAGCATTTCATTTACAAAGCATATTGTTGAATAAAACAATTTCACGCGGCGAACGCAGCGGAGCAGCGCTTACAGTAAACGTTGTCTTTGCGACGCCGCTCCGCTGCGTTCGCCGCGTGAAATTCATTTCATTTCTTCTTCAACTCGCTCAGATACTCTACCAGGTTCACCAATTGGTTTACGCCCATCCCTTCTCCCAAACCTTCAGGCATTAATGATTGCTTTAGCGGCGTTTTGTTTACTATATCTGACTTCTTTTGCTTTTCTATTGCGCCGCCAATGGTTTTGATGCTTACTTCATCTTCTGTCTGGCTTGCTATATAACCTGTTACTTCGCTGCCGTTTTTTAATTTGAACGTATATCCTTCAAAACCAAAACTTATTCCCTCGCTGGGTTTTAAGATAGCGGTATACAATGCTTCCTTTGGCAATTTTGTTCCTATTTCAGAAAGGTCAGGACCAAAAGCAATGCCTTTACCCTGCACCTGGTGACAAACACCGCAATATGTTGTATATGCAATCGTGCCTGAGTCAGCATTTCCTTTCATGCCCACCATGGTTGAAATATCAGGCAGGCTTGTTTTTGCAGCAACCATACCCCCCATTTGTTTTGCCGCTTCATCTTTTAAATCCTGCCGGTATGATGTTGAAAAAATCTCCCAGGCTGCGGGCTTAATATCATCCGAAAATTTTTGCTCCTTTGCCATTTTCAATAGTATCGTCTGCCCGTTCCAGCGTGAAGCAAGCGAAACCATTGCTTCTTTTCTTAAGTTAGTGTTTTTTGCTGTATCCGTTATTACCCTTTGTAATATTTCTTCGGCATTTTTGTCAGCAGTTTTCCCGATCAGGCTCACTACTTTTTTTGATTGTGCATTATCTGCATCAATAATTTTTTTAAGGTAAGTGCTTCCGCCCGATTGAAGTATATACCTCAAGGCGTCTGTTTTGGTTTGCTCCTTTTCATTGTTATCAAAAATTGCCATCAGCTCCGCATGCTTTCCTTTGATATTATATTTTCTTAAAAGGTCAATATAGGTTTGTGTTCCAGCCACATTTTTCAAGCCGCTTTCAAATGCTTTTTTCAATTGAGGGGTTTGTGGTGTTTTAGGATCAAGCTGCAATAATGTTATCGCGTTTATATAATCCTGTTGCGGATGGTTGGCTTCAAGCAACGACAACAAGGCTTTTGTTTTTGCCGGGCCCTTATGAAAATCAAAAGCTCTGAAATATTTTAGCTGCAAGTGCGGGTCAACGTTATGATCTGATATGATACGAACCAGCATTGGCAGCGCGGCATCTGTTCTTGCGCGCCATACAATGTCTTTGCCTTTAGGCGTATTCCAGCTATTGTTCACCAGTTGTAGCCATGCCTGGTAGAAACTATCCCACTGCTGATCAGCGCCGATACCCAACGCTTCAAGGTACCACCTGTCGTTTCCATCGTACTGGTTGGCCAATTGTGCCCATAGAGCCGGCGCTCCGGCAGATTTGTTGTGATGAAGCGCCAGCAAAGCTTCCCTTCTTACCTGTACACGCTGATCATTTATTAATGCTTGCGCCATCTGCAAAGTATCCGCTTTAATTTGTAATCCTGCACGCAAAGCGGTGATGCGGATATTGGCATCATTATCTTTCAATGCCTGCTGCACATAGTTGAGACCTTTGCCGGGTATTTTACTTAATAACCATAATGCCCTTGCGCGAAAACGGCTATTGGATGACTGAAACATTTTTTCCAATGCAGGCGCTGCTTTTTCTCCTTCGCTGTTAAGCTTTTGCCAGGCAAGATATCTTGTGGAAAGATTAGGGCTTTGCAGTGCCTGTATCGCGCCATCAATGGTAGTAAGGTCTAATGCAGGTAAAGTATATTTTGTATTGCCTTTTGGTGTAACACGAAAAATTCTTCCCTTTTTAAAGTCGCCGATATTGTGACCGCCAACGCCCGGGTCGTACCAGTCAGCTATCAGCAGTGAGCCATCAGGTGCTATACATACATCCGAAGGCCGGAACCAATTATCTCCTGTTCCTTCTGCAATATTATTAATGGTTGCTTTATATCCCGCGCCGTCATCTGATATCGCATAAGAGCGAACAACATTCGGGCCCGCATCGCAGTGAATAAGCTGGTTACGGAAACGTTCAGGCAACAGATCGCCCTCATATACGAGTATGCCTGTTGGCGAACCGCCGCCGGTTTGCAGCATATTAGGCACCACACCGGGATCATTCAAATGCCAGTGACGGAAGGGAACAGAGTCTTCAATATTCACCCTTCTTTCTCCCCAGTACGCACCGGTCATTTCATCTTTATATCCAAATTTTCCATACTGCATTACATAGTTTATACGCACTCCTTTATTACCGTCATCATCATTATCAGATTGCCAGAGCGTGCCATAAGAATCTTCTGAAATTTCGTAAGGATTACGGAAGTTGCTGCCCAGCACTTCAATATTTTTTCCATCAATATCACAGCGAAAAACCATGCCTTCCCTCCAGGGATTACCGCTATTGGTGATCTCATTTCCATATATGTCCTTTAAAAGATTTCCATGCTTATCTTTTAAGCTGTCGCCTTCATTACCGAAATTGAAATACAGCTTACCGTCCGGGCCAAAATTAAAAGCATGTATAGCATGATCATGCTCAATACCGCTGATGTGCGAGAATAAAGTATCTTTTTTATCCGCTTTGCCGTCATTGTTTTCATCTGTAAATACAAACACGTCAGGACTACGTGAAACAATTACTTTATTACCCAGCACTGCAATACCCAGCGCCGAGTTAATATCTTCTCCCTGGTAAAAAACGGTTTGCTTATCCGCTTTACCATTGCCGTCTGTATCTTCCATAATTACAATCCTGTCGCCTTCTTTATTGTAAGGGTTATCGGGATGAAGTGAATAACGGTAATTATAACCTTCGCATACCCATACTCTTCCTTTTTCATCAATATCCATATTGGTTGGATTAATGAGCATTGGCTCACCGGCGAATAAGGTTATATCAAGATCATCAGGGCATTTTATACCTGCTAAAGCATTTTCAGGCAGGTGTTTTTCTTCTTCTGTAAGTTGTTTGGTTTCAGCAGGTTTTTTGTCAGGTTGATCGCAACTGTAATAACATAAGCTAAAGGCAGCAAGCATTAAAAATAAGTTGCGTTTGGAAAGTTGGGGGAACGACGTTAAAAAAATTTGCATGGCAAGAAGTGGGTTTGTCAAATATTATTTTGGGAAAGGTTAAATGTAAAAAAAATTATGGGTTTAATTTGGCCTGGCACGGAGATATTTCAGATTAATCGAGCAGGGGCGCCTGCAAAACAAGAGATATATACATAGCATTCTTAAAGCCCTTATGTGCCTGTCCAGGTCGGTACGACCGATAGTATGATAGCACATGTAGTATTCGTTAGAACAAAGCCTCGTAGAGGCGACATTTAAAAATATGTATACCCGGATTGTATGTTTACAATTTGAATTGCCCCGTCCTTAAGGACGGGGCAATTCGAGGCTTTGTGTAGATGTGATCCTGCTTAGGCTACCATACTGTCGGTCGTACCGACCTTAAAGAAGATTACTCATCCGCAACTAATACTTGTTGTGCCGCATAATCAGTGGGGTATATATAATAATTAGCCTGCCATTCCGGGTAAATAATAAAGGACGTCAAATCAATGAAGGTCTCATGACGTTGGATTAACAGCAATTGTAAATCAATGAAAGTTTGGAGATTTCTTCTCCCGCCAAAACTTTGCTTCAACTAAAGTTTCGATGCTGGCGGGATCGCAAGGACGGGCGAGTGGTTGAGTAATTGTATACTTTACTTTATTGCTGATTTTAAAAACAGAACTCTCTCTCTGCGACCCCGCCCTGATGAAAATTTGAATTAAAAATATATCTCGGCGGGAGAAGCAGTCTCTCAACGGCATTGGCAGGCACGAGGTATCTGTGATGAAGTGTTGTGCCCGATCAGTTCACTATCAAACATTTTGTCCGGTACCGGACAGTTTTTTGTCACCGGAATTACATAACACGTTCATTCTTATTCCTTTCTCTTTGGCATTCCTCTTGGAACAAAATTGTTCTAAAATTTTTTATGGATACGCCGATCGAAGAAGAAGTAAGGTTGAATAGGAAAAAGAAAACGGTATTTGTTTTGGTCATAGCGGCAGTTGTCATAGCTATACTGGTATGGCTGCTCCGCGCTTCTCTTTCTTCTTCCGTAAAAAGATCATCCATTATTACGGCCGTAGTGGAAATCGGCGATATTGAAAACACTATTACCGCATCGGGAGAAGTATTGCCTGAATTTGAAGAAACCATATCAAGCTCGATAAACGCATCGGTTCAACAGGTGGAGCTGAATGCCGGCAGCCAGGTAAAGGCAGGGCAATCGGTGCTTACCCTTGATAAATCTGCCGCTCAAACGGAATATGAAAAAATAAAATTCCAGCTTGAATCAAAACGTAACGATATCCGGAAGCTGAAGCTTGAGCTGGATAAGAGCTTTTACGATATTCAATCGAACAACGATGTGAAGCAGCTCCGTATCAACAGCCTCGAAGCGGATGTGGAGAACACCAAACGATTGTTCAAAGCCGGTGGCGGCACAAGAGAAGATATTGAAAAAGCGGAGCTGGATCTAAAAGTAGCGAAGCTGGAAAAGCAGCAACTGGAAAATGAGATAAGAACCAAGCAGCAAACCATGCAGGTAGAAATGAAGGAAGCGGAGATTGCGGCAGCCATACAGGAAAGCGACTTGCGTGCACTGGAACGCAAGCTGAAGCTGGCCAATATAGTTGCCAGCCGCGACGGGGTAGTGACCTGGATAAACAAAAATATCGGTACCAATGTGCATGAGGGCGAAGCGCTAGCCCGCATAGCGGATCTCAGCAGCTTCAAAGTGCAGGGAAGTGTTTCTGATAATTACCTGAATGAATTGCGCAGGGGCATAACCGCCATTGTGCGCACCATTGATACGGCTTTAAGAGGGACTGTAGTAAATATCCAGCCCTCTGTGCAGAATAACCTGGTATCATTCGATATACAATTAGACGACAGGAACAATAAGCTGCTCCGCCCGAACATGAAGGTTGATGTATACCTGGTAACCGCTTCTCAGCATAATATACTCCGCATTACCAACGGGCCTGCATTTAAAGGCGCCAGCACCCAGGATGTTTTTGTGGTGAACAATAATAAAGCGGAACGGAGAACAGTACAGACCGGCATGAGCAATTTTGATTACGTGGAATTGAAGAATAATGTAAAAGCAGGTGAAGTGATCATTATTTCAGACATGAGCAGCTTTAAGAACGCGAAGGAAATAACCATTGACAATTGAATATGATGAAGGGAGTAATATGTTATATAATTATGGTTATGTGCTGCAACAGCGGATATGCACAATTGAAGGATGATACCATCCTGCTCACACTGCAACAGGTGGTTGATATGTCGAAGCTAAAATCAATTGAGTCAAAACAAGCCATTACGACAAGAGAAACAAAGTACTGGCAGTACCGTACCTATCGTTCCAATTACCAGCCACAGTTGTCGCTGAACGGCACATTGCCTGGTTTCAACAAAACATTTACCGAAGTGCAACAGCCGGATGGCACTATACTGTTTCAATCTGTTCATAATAATAATTCTTCGCTCAACCTGTCTTTCAGCCAGGGCATTTCGGCTACCGGCGGTACGGTATACGGCACTACGCAACTGCAACGCTTTGATGATTTTGACAGGAAGAACACACTATACAACAGTGTGCCTTTCGGTATAGGCTATATGCAGCCTTTGTTCCAGTTTAACAGCCTGTTCTGGGATAAGAAAATAGAGCCGCTGAAATTTAACGAAAGCAGGCAGGCGTTCATTGAAAATATGGAACAGATCGCCATAAAAGCGAATGGCTATTTTTTTGACCTGCTGCTGGCGCAGGTGAACCTGCAGATCGCACAAACCAATTTAACGAACACGGAAAAGATACAGCAGATCGCGAAAGAAAAATACGACCTGGGTAAAATATCAAAGAATGAGATACTGCAACTGCAGTTGGAGCAGCTCAAGGCGCAAAAGGCGGCAGGCATTGCCAAACGGGATAAAGAAATCGCTACATTGAACCTGCGCGCCTATGCAGGACTGAATAATGCGGAGAATATAGCATTGGTTGTTCCACAATCCGCCATTGATATGCAGGTGTCAACGGATAAGGTACTGGAAGAAGCCTACGCCAACAGGAGTGATGCTATCGCGTTCGTACGCAGGATAGCAGAAGCAAACCGCGATGTGGCAAAAGCAAAAGGTGATAATGGATTGAACGCGGCATTGACAGCGCAACTGGGTTTTTCAAAAAGCGCAGCAACAGTGCCCGGCGTTTACCGGTCGCCACAGAACCAGCAGGAAGTGCAGTTGATCTTTACCATCCCGATACTGGACTGGGGAAGATCAAGATCAAGGACAAAAACAGCACAGGCTAATATGCAGTTCACGGAATATGCGGTGGAGCAGGATAAGCAGATATTTACACAGGAGATCGTTACACAGGTTACCCTTTTTGACATGATGAAGGAGCAACTGCAACTGACGGCCAATGCAGACAGCATTGCAAGTGAAAAATACCAGATAGCGAAAGACCGGTATGTGCTGGGTAATCTCAGTATCACCGACCTCAGCATTGCCTTCCAGGAAAAGGACCAGGCAAAGCGGGATTATATTGCCGCCCTTCGTGACTTTTGGGGAGCCTATTTCCAGTTGCGGTATTTATCGCTGTATGATTTTGAAAAGAAGGAGAAGATAGAGTACAAATGAACAATTTGGGAATTTGAAAATTTGAAAATGAGGGAATGAGAGAAGTGAATGGGCAATAGTGAATAGACAATAGTGAGAGGTGAAACGTGAGAGGCGTACCTGTAACTTGAAACAATAAACTATAAATACATGATCCATTTGCAGAACATACAGAAAGTATACCGCACGGATACGGTAGAAACGCTGGCATTGAGCAGTATCAGTCTCAATATAGAGAAGGGAGAATTTCTTTCCATTATGGGCCCATCCGGTTGTGGAAAAAGCACCCTGTTGAATATCATGGGGCTGCTTGATACACCTACCAAAGGCGATGTTAAGATTGATGACCAGAAAACAGATCGTTTTTCCGACAGGGAGCTGGCACAGTTCAGGAACAAAAAGCTCGGCTTTATTTTCCAGAGCTATCACCTGATCAATGACCTGAAAGTGCTTGACAATGTGGAATTGCCAATGCTTTACAGGAGCAGTACTTCAAAAGAAAGAACAAGTCTTGCCAAAGAAGCACTGGAAAAAGTAGGATTAAGTAACCGTGTCAGGCATTTCCCCACGCAGCTTTCCGGCGGACAAAAGCAGCGGGTAGCCATCGCAAGGGCTATTGTTGGTCAACCGGAAATTATCCTGGCAGATGAACCGACCGGTAACCTTGACAGCGCTATGGGTAACGAGATCATGGAGATACTGCTTAACCTGAACAAGGCGGAAGGCACCACAATAGTAATGGTAACCCATGATGAAAACATGGCAAAGAGAACACACAGGCTGGTAAGGTTATTTGATGGAAGCCAGGTGAGCTGAAAGCTGTGAGCTATCGGCTATCAGCCGTCAGCAATGAGCAATAGTCAAACGGGAGATGTGAAACGTGAAATAACTCCACGATAAACAACAAACCATAAACGATAAATTTTTGTATGCTAAAAAATTATTTCAAAATAGCCATTGCGGTTTTAAAGCGCAGGAAGTTTTTCACTTTTATCAGCCTGTTCGGCATCAGCTTTACGCTCACTATATTAGTCGTACTTGCCGCGTTCATTGATAAGGTAGTGAATGATCGTTATCCGGACAAAAAAAGAGACCGGTCTTTATATACCAATACAATGACGGAGCGGGGAGAACACTCGTATAACGGCGGTGCGCCTTCTTTTTATTTCCTCGATCATTATGTAAGAAGCCTGAAAACGCCTGTCGCACTTGCCATATCTTCCGGTTTTAAAGGCACGAATACCTATGTCAACAACAAAAAAATTGCCATCAACTACAAATACACCAATGCCGAATACTGGGATATAACGGAGTACGAATTTTTAGAAGGCAAGCCTTTTACAAAGCAACAGATAGACAACAGCGAGCGCGTAGCGGTGATATCTGAAAATACGAAAAAAGCGTTTTTTGGAAATGTGCCCTCTGTAGTGGGCAAGTATATTGAAGCAGATAATGTGCAATACCGGGTGAGCGGTGTTGTAAAAAATGTTCCCATTACCTTGTATATGATGTATAGCGATATTTATCTTCCATATACTGTTTCAAAAACCGATTATAAAAGCAATACCGGCTATCGGGGTAATTACTACGGTATACTGCTTGCTCCTACCCGCGCCGATGTGCCTAAAATGAAAGAAGAGTTTGACCAGATGGTCAGCAAGTTACCCATGAGCAGCAAAGAGTTCAACAAGATATACTGCACTGCAGAAGCTTTTATTCCCGCGTACGTAAATACCGGTGACGATCAAAAGTCAGGTATGGCCTATGCGCTTACGGCTATAGGCATTTTTATTTTGCTGGTGATGTTGCTGCCAACGCTCAACCTAATTAACATCAATATTACCCGCATTATGGAGCGGTCATCTGAAATCGGTGTGCGAAAAGCATTCGGCGCATCGTCGCGTACCCTGGTTTACCAGTTCATTGTAGAAAATATTATTCTTACATTGATCGGCGGGGTCATCGGCATCATACTTTCTATTATTGTTCTACAAATGATCAACAGCGCCGACCTGATCGCCAATCTTGAGCTGCGGTTGAATTTTACCGTGCTGTTCGTCGGCTTATTGGCCTGCTTCCTGTTCGGCCTGCTGTCAGGCGTATACCCGGCATGGCGTATGTCGAGGCTTAATGTAGTAAACGCATTAAAAGCACAATAATCATTCATTTTTATTTTTAATACAACACTATATGTTCAGGCATTTATTTAAAATCATCTGGAACAAAAAGAAACAAAACTTTTTGCTGATCACGGAAATGCTGATCTCTTTTTTGGTAATGTTTGCCGTATTTACGATGCTGGTACATTTTTACCGCAATTACAGAACGCCCATGGGAATGCAATATGAGCATGTGTGGGTGATCAATTACAACAACACCTTAAAAACACAGAACAAAGATTCCATCATGCTTTTTTATGAAGGATTGAAACAAACCATCCGGTCTATGCCGCAGGTAAAAGGAGTAAGCTATTCCAGCGGCAATGTTCCTTTTTCACAAAATACCATGATGAGTGGTTACGAGTACAATGGCAAACACATCAATCCCAATCTCTGCCGGGTGGATAAGGACTATACGAATGTGCTTCATATACAAGTGACGGAGGGGGAATGGTTTGGCAAAAATGACATCAGCGCTAAGGCCCGGCCCGTGGTGATCAATAATAAAATAAAACAGGACTTCTTTGGGAATGAAAGCCCTGTGGGCAAATTTTTAGGGAAAGACAGTGATCTAAAGATCATTGGCGTGGTAGACGATACCAAGATGAAAGGTGATTATACCGATGTGGGCTATTGGTTATACGATAAAATAGATATGGATTTAATGCCCTGGACAGACAGGATACTGGTTGATGTTACGCCCAATGCGGATGCAGCTTTTGAGGGGCAGTTATATAAAACCGTTGCCGGGATGATGAAAGATTCCAATATCGAAATAGAGCATCTTACCAATAAATTAAAAGACATAAACTACTGGGCGCTGGTGCCGATGATCACCCTTTCTATAATAGCCTGTTTTTTGATCATTAATGTAGCGCTCGGACTATTCGGCGTGCTATGGTACAATATCAATAAGCGAAGGGGAGAAATAGGTCTGCGCAGGGCAGTAGGCGCTACGGCCATGTCGGTATCATCGCAGTTGGTAGCCGAAGCGCTGATCCTGGCAACGTTTTCTTTAATAATAGGTTCTTTTTTTGCTGTTCAGTTCCCCATTTTAAACGTGTTCGATCTGCCTGCCGGGGTGTATTTAACTGCCCTGCTGCTGGCAATAGTGTTTATATATGTGCTGGTATTGATCTGTTCGCTCTACCCCGGACGGCAGGCGGCAGGGATATACCCGGCGGTGGCGTTGCATGAGGAGTAAGGAGAGTATAGAGTATAAGGCGTAAGGTATAGAGAGATGCAGGTTATAGGTTCGACCCGGATAATTAACAAATTCGCCTGACAGTGTCAGGCCAATATACACGAATATTATAAATGATCTTGACGTGAAGGCAATGTAAAACAGCAAATCGTGGTATCCAACTGGATAACGAATGTTAATAATTGAGTTTTCAATATTTGTAAATTGCATGCAATGACTTGAAAACCTGATTTAATTGAAAAAATTCCAGAATTGACCCAATGGTTTTACCATACAACCAAACTTGAAACAAGTGAAAGTAAACAAAACCAAATATTGCGAACTACTTGATAGTATCGGCTTGACTATTGATCAGGCAAGGCAAAACGCATTTAAAGCTGTAAACACGGAGTTGGTTAAAGCTAATTGGGAAATTGGCAGACATATAGTGGAATATGAACAGCACGGGCAAGAACGAGCAGAATACGGAAGTGATTTACTATCAAGACTTTCTAAAGATTTACGACAACGATATGGCAAAGGATTTGGCAGACGGAATATTCTTGATATGAGGAGGTTTTATCTTGTCTATCAGAAATGGCAGACAGTGTCTGCCAAATTGAGCTGGAGCCATTATATCGTATTGCTTGCTGTATCAGAAGATACTGCCAGAAAATTTTATGAAAGGCAGTCCATCCACGAAAATTGGTCCAAACGTGAACTTGAAAGACAGATTGATTCTTCCTTGTTTGAACGGCTTGCGTTGAGCAAAGATAAGAAAGGTGTTTTGCGGCTTTCAGAAAAAGGGTATATTGTTTCAGAGCCGATAGAAGCAATTAAAGATCCTTATGTTTTGGACTTTCTGAAAATACCGCAAAGTCCAAGAATGACGGAGAAAGACCTTGAACAAAAGATCATTGACAATCTTCAAATGTTTCTTCTTGAATTGGGCAAAGGCTTTGCTTTTGTGGCACGACAATACAAAATTTCACTTCGTAACAAGCATTATTATATTGACCTTGTTTTTTACCACCGCATTCTGAAATGCTTTGTACTGATAGACCTAAAAATCAGAAAAGTTGATCATGGAGACATCGGACAAATGAACCTTTACCTGAACTATTTCAAGACAGAAGAAAGTGTTGAAGGCGATAATGAGCCAATTGGCATTATTCTTTCAGCAGAAAAAGATGAAGTGTTGGTGGAATTTGCGACAGGCGGAATTTCCAACAAGATTTTTGTTTCAAAATATCAACTGTATTTGCCTGATAAAAAACAATTGCAAAAGAAAGTAAAAGCAATCCTGGAAGGATCATAATCAACACAGCGACCAAATAAAAAGAGAAGAAAAAAGGAGGTGTGATTATACTTACCGCTTATCCCTTTCTATTCTCCAACCTATACCTTCCATCCTCTACCTTTACCCGGAAAACTCCTAAATTGCCCCACTACCATGATCTTAATTATTGATGATGATATCGCCGTAAGAACTTCGCTTACATTGCTGTTGCAAAGCGAAGGGTATGCAATAGCAACTGCTTCTTCAAAGGAGGAAGCATTGGCTATACTTTCGCAAGAATCCGTCAGCTTAATTATCCTTGATCTTAATTTCTCCATTGAAACTTCCGGCACGGAAGGCATGCAACTACTGGAAGAAATAAAAAAGCGCAACAGCGCCATACCTGTAATTCTGATAACGGGCTGGGGCACGATTGAGCTTGCCGTAAAGGGCATGAAACTGGGTGCCGTTGATTTTATCAATAAACCCTGGGTCAATGAATACCTGCTGCAATCTGTAAAAACAGTATTGCAACTGAAAGAAACAAAATCAACCCATAAAACACGGAAGCAGTTAGACGAACAATATCATCTCAAATATATCATCGGGGAAGACCCGCGCATGCTGGAGCTGCTTGAAACGGCAGGCAGGGTTGCCGCAACAGACGCATCGGTGCTGATAACCGGTGAAAGCGGCACAGGGAAAGAGCTGATCGCCGAAGCTATTCATCAAAACAGCTTACGCGCCAATAAGCCGTTTGTAAAAGTTAATCTCGGCGGTATATCTGTTTCTTTGTTTGAAAGTGAAATGTTCGGTCATGTGCGTGGAGCATTTACCGATGCCCGGTCCGACAGGACAGGAAGGTTTGAAATGGCAAACAGGGGAACTATTTTTCTTGATGAGATAGGCGACCTTGATTTGAGCAGCCAGGTAAAGTTACTTCGTGTATTGCAGGACAGAACTTATGAAGTGCTGGGAAGCAGCCGTACCAAAACCGTTGATATAAGAGTAATTTGCGCTACCAACAAAAACCTGGACGAAATGGTAGCCCTCGGCTCTTTCAGGGAAGACCTTTTTTACAGGATCAATCTTATCAGCATACATCTCCCGCCTTTAAGAGAAAGAAAAGCTGATATCCCGTTGCTGGTGAATTTCTTTCTTAATAACATGAAGGAGATTTACAACCGCCCCGGGCTTTCGGTTACCGCCGCTGCAATGAAATGGCTGGAACAATTACCGTTGCCGGGTAATATACGCCAGTTAAAAAACCTGATTGAACGTTCTGTACTGATCAGCGCAAAAGAAAAGCTGGATATAGAAGATTTTCGCTCACAGCTCGCCTTATCAACCGTAAAAAAAGGAAGCATACAATTACCGGAAGTAGGCACACTAACATTAGAGGAGATCGAAGTACTGATGATCCAAAAGGCATTGAGTTTTCATAACAATAAAATAGCAAAGGCCGCAGCTTCACTTGGGCTTACCCGCAGCTCTCTGTACCGGCGTTTGGATAAGCACAATATTCCTTACGATGAAAGCCAGGACTAAATACATCCTGTTTGTCGTTATACTGCATCTCATCGCGATAACGCTTACCTGGTTCATTTTTGATAACAAGGTATTCTTCATTGTTGCCGAAGTTTTTATCATCATTTCCATCATTCTTTCCTGGCAGTTGTACCGGCAGCTTATTCAACCGCTGAAGCTGCTGATGGAAGGCACACAGGCGATAAAGGACAGGGATTTCAATGTTAAATTTTTACCCACCGGCAAGCATGAGATAGATGAATTGATTGTGGTATACAACCAGATGATGGATGAGCTGCGCAGAGAGCGTACCCGGCAGGAGCAGCAACATTTTTTTCTCGAAAAACTTATTCACACTTCTCCTACTGGGATTGTTATTTTAGACTTTGATCAGCGGATACACGATATCAATCCGCGGGCCCTGCAATTGCTGCAGGCAGAAAGAACGCAGCTTTTGTCAAGTTCTGTTTATGAAATATCGCATCCTGTTATTGTGCAATTACGCGATCTGCAGGTAGGCGGCTCTAAAACTTTTACTTATAATAATACAGCTACTTATAAAATTCAAAAATCATCTTTTGTTGACAGGGGCTTTCCACGTCATTTTATTATGATAGAGGAATTAACCGCCGAAATACTGGCAGCCGAGAAAAAAGCTTATGGAAAAGTGATCCGTATGATGGCGCATGAAGTAAACAATAGTATCGGCTCGGTAAATTCCATTATTCAATCAACAGTTATATCAGATACATTGTGGGAGAACGGGGAACATACCTCTTTGAAGGATGCATTGCAGGTTGCTATTAACCGCAATTATAATCTCAATGTATTTATGCGCAATTTTGCCGACCTGGTGCGGCTTCCTGATCCGCAGAAGAAAAATATCAACCTGCCGGAGATGATACGATCCGTCATAAAACTGATGGAGATGAAAGCCGGGGAAAAAAACATTCAATTTATATACGATATGCCGGGTGATGCATTTTATATAACGGCAGATCCGCAGCAGATGGAACAGGTATTGATCAATATCGTAAAGAATGCAATAGAAGCGATAGCATCTGAAGGCTATATAGTATTTAATATCAACCGGTATAAAAGGGAGCTTACTGTTGCGAACAACGGAAAGGAAATAACCAGAGAAGAAGCAGCACAATTATTCAGCCCCTTCTTCAGCACAAAAAAAGACGGGCAGGGGATCGGTCTTATGCTGGTAAAAGAAATATTAACGAATCATGGCTTTGCATTTTCCCTGAAAACGGTTGAACCAGACATCACGGAATTTGTGATAAGGTTTTGATACAACCTGTAATATTTTAACCTGGAAGTATTACAGCGCCTATTTTAAAAGCGTAAAAGAATTAGCGTCCCCCATCCACTTACCTTCCGGTGTATACAGCGAGAGCCGGTAACTGCCCTGGGTAAAGCTGGTTACAGGAATTCCCATTTCAACCTTGCTGTAAAAGAGGCCTGAACCACTCAGTTGATTAGTGAATATTACTTCATTTGACAAGGTATTAATGACCTGGAAATAACATCTTGAAAATAGATTCCGGCCTTCAAGCGTCAGCCCAAGCACTTTCCCGCCTGCTAATAATTGCTTAAGGCTCCAGGTATCCGAGGTAACCGCAATCCTGTTAATAAAGGTTTCAGGCATAAGCCTTGTTTTGTAATCTTTCGATACCCGCCTGCTTCCTGCAGCCGCAGTCACCTTTACCCATGCGGTAGCAGTATCTTCAAACCTGTCTGTGCCATAAAAATCCGGTGGAAGATTAACGGTAAATGTTTTATAATGATTCTCAGTGATCGTAGCCCCTGTTACCTCTATATCAGTGCCATCCAGATAGATAAAAATTTTGTCTGCTTCTATGGTCTCAAATTCCATTACATTATCAGGCCGTATACGGCTTGTGTTATCACTGAGATTATTTACATTCACCAACTGAAGCTCTTTTTTAACGGTAAGCGCCTTATCAAAAGTAAAATCTTTAATTCCCCGTACTATTTTAAAATGCCCGTAATTATTCAATCCATACCAGATACCAACAGGCAGTGTAACTACCACAACGGTATCTTTAAGAGATACTATCGGGCACTCGTTCTCTCCATAGAAGTATACTTTTATTTTTGAAGGGTCAGTGCCAAAGCCTTTGCCTTTAATAGTTATTTCATCTCCCTCAAAAGCAGCTTCGGGCGTTATTTCAGTAATAACAAGCGGTAAATCATTTTGGTCATCCGTTAAGTTCTTATTCTTGGAGCAGGCTGCCAGCACAAAAGCCAGGCAGCAGAAAATAAGCTTATTTTTCATGCCTTTACAATGTCTATAAATCTAATACAACTCTTTTGGGGGCAAAAAAGGCAATGAGGAAGCGGCAACTTATTTTTAGGGAACGTCAGCGCAACGGCATTTTGACCAGGATGTCACCCTTCCCAGGTTGGATATCCTGTATAGCGGTTGTCCTGATTTTCTTTAATTGTATTCATCCGCTTAGTGCATTATAATGTACCTTTGCGCCGCGTCCCGCCGGTGTGCGGGACTTTAAAATTATCAGCAGTTATGATCTCAGTGAACAATGTATCGTTATCCTTTGGTAAAAGGGTATTATTTGATGAAGTAAACCTCAATTTTAACAAGGGGAATTGTTATGGTGTTATCGGCGCCAATGGCGCCGGTAAATCAACTTTTTTAAAAATTTTGTCTGGAGAAATTGACCCAACAAAAGGCACTATAGATATTACGCCCGGCGAGCGTATGGCGGTATTGCAGCAAAACCACTTCGCGTTTGATAATCAAACCGCATTGCATACGGTAATGATGGGGCATAATAAACTTTGGGAGGTAATGCATGAAAGAGATGCTATTTACGCCAAAGAAGATTTTACAGAAGAAGATGGGATACGTGCCGGTGAACTGGAAGGTGAGTTTGGAGAGATGGGCGGCTATACCGCCGAAAGTGACGCTGCTACATTATTAGGCGAGCTGGGTGTTACGGAAGAACACCACCAAACCTTAATGAAAGATCTGCCGGGTAGCATGAAAGTGAGGATTTTGCTGGCGCAGGCTTTATTTGGTAACCCGGACATCCTGATACTGGATGAGCCTACCAACGACCTTGATGTGGAAACCATCAGCTGGCTGGAAAACTTTTTGGCGGATTATGAAAATATCGTGATAGTAGTGAGCCACGACAGGCACTTTCTTGATGCGGTTTGTACGCATGTGGCAGATGTTGACCGCCAGAAAATTAAAATATATACCGGTAACTATACGTTCTGGTATGAGAGCAGCCAGTTAGCGGCAAGGCAGTTGAGCGATAAGAATAAGAAGATGGAGGACAAGCGCAAAGATCTGCTTGAGTTCATCGCCCGCTTTAGCGCCAATGCTTCGAAAAGCAAGCAGGCTACCTCCCGTAAAAAAGCATTGGAAAAACTTGTTATTGAAGATATTGAACCCTCAAACCGCCGTTACCCTGGTATAATATTTAAACAGGACAGGGAAGTGGGCAACCAGGTATTGAATATAGAGAAGCTATCAAAAAAAGCGGAAGGCGGAAGGGTACTTTTCAGTGATGTAAGCTTTTCGGTTAATAAGGGAGATAAGATCGCGTTCTTTTCAAAAGATCATTTGGCGCTTACTTCTTTCTTTCAAATTATTAACGGTGAAGAAAAAGCCGATGGCGGGAAGTTTGAATGGGGAACTACCATCACCAAAGCGTACCTGCCGAATGATAATGCGAAATATTTTAAAGACGGGAACCTGAACCTGATGGACTGGCTGAGGCAATACGTGCCGCCAACTGTTACGGATGTGGATGAACCATTTCTCCGCGGCTTCCTCGGAAAAATGCTTTTCAGCGGTGATGAGATTCTGAAGAAAACAAGTGTATTGAGCGGAGGTGAAAAAGTGCGTTGTATGATCAGCCGTATGATGATACAGAATCCTAATCTTGTTATTCTTGATGAGCCAACCAACCACCTTGACCTTGAAAGTATACAGTCGTTCAACGAAAGCATGGTAAACTTTAAAGGTGTTGTATTGCTCACCTCTCACGACCATACTTTTATGGAAACAGTTGCCAACAGGGTAATTGAATTAACACCTAAAGGCATTATTGACCGGCTCACAACATTTGATGAATATCTTTCAGATGAAAGAGTAAAGCAGTTGAGAGAAACGATGTATGAAGGGAAGGGAGTGATGGTGTAGGGAGGATCCCTCACCCCCAGCCCCTCTCCGCTACTGCGGAGAGGGGAGCTTAAATTCAAAGCAGATTAATAAAATACAGTGAAGGGGAGTTTATGAATTCCAAAGTGTGAAAATATAAGAAAGTGAAACTGTGGGAACGTTTGTTGGGATTTATTCTATAGAAGATGTGGTAGATGTAGAGAATGGCCTTATTCTGTAGTACCGTTCCTCTCCATTGCATGCCTGCCTGTCCGGTAGGCAGGGAGAGGGATAAGAGGGTGAGGTTTTAACTTACAACGCATGGCCCGAAAGAAAAACAAAATCAGCGGATGGAAGGCTTTTCTGTACATGACAGGAGCGATGATACTGATTGCGGCAGGAGTTTACGGCTATATAAAATATAAAGCGTATCATGTTCATTTTGTACGATACTCCGCTTTTGGCATTGACATCCCGGTAAATTATAATATTCACGGTATTGATGTATCTCATCACCAGGATGTGATTGACTGGGGAGAAGTAAAGAGCATGAATATAGAAGAGATGCGCCTGGGTTTTGCTTTTATTAAAGCTACCGAAGGGTTAGTGAATGTAGACCGCATGTTTAAGCGTAACTGGTTTAAGGCACGGGAGGAAGGGATGACAAGAGGCGCGTACCATTTTTTCCTGGCAACCAAAAGCGGTAAAAAGCAGGCTGATAATTTTATAGCACAGGTAAACCTGGAGCCCGGTGATCTTCCCCCGGTTTTAGATGTAGAACAATTATATGGCGTAAAACCAAAAGATTTACGTGTACGGGTAAAAGATTGGTTAACTACTATTGAAGCCTATTATAAGGTAAAGCCTATTATTTACACCAATGTTGATTTTTATGATCATTATCTTGGTGAGGAGTTTGATGCATATCCATTATGGGTAGCGCATTATCTTCAGCCTCAGAAACCGCGTATCAAACGTGTGTGGACTTTTTGGCAACACAGTGAAACCGGCAGGGTAAATGGAATCGGCAACAGGGTTGATTTTAATGTTTTTAACGGAGATTCTTTAGCATTTCAACAATTATTGCTGCAATAAAAAATTATGGCAAGCGAAACAGAACCAGATATAAAAGAGTTTTTGATAAAGATATTACAGGCTGTTACCGCGCTGGTGGTTTGGGCTGTTATCACCATGTTCTTTGGTTTGTACCTTGAGTGGGCGCATATTCACCACCATTTCAACATACTTAATGCCATATTTTATATTTGGTTTGTAGCGAGTTTTATCGGGCTTATTTATTTTCTTTATAAGGTTTGGAAAAGATAGAAAGAAGGTGGAAGGTGAAAGGTTTGGGGTATAATGACATATTTCACCATTGCCGGTTCCCGGAATATTTATCGCATAGCTGATAGCTGTTAGCCCATACCTTCCCTCAACTGCTATGGTCAGAAACGATCTTCCACTCACCATTGATTTTTCTGAATACTAAAGTATAGTGCCCTTCTGCATCGCCTATGCTTCTTTTCAGGAAGAATTTACCTACCACGTAATAGGTATCGGGCGAGAGTTTGTTTACGTGCAGTATTTTAAAACTGAGCTTGCCCATTTTAGCGGTATCGCTATACGTTTGCTTATAGCGGTTAAGCGTATTCTGATAACCGTATACAACTCCTTTGCTGCCAATAAACATTACGGAATCATTATTCCAGTAACCCTTTACAAAATTGTCAAGGTCGCCTTTGTTCCAGTAATATATCTGATCGTCAAGCACTTTGAGGATGGCTTTTTCATCAGCGGTTTGAGCAGTAGCAAAATACGTGAGCTCAAGCATAGTATACAAAAAGAAAAGCAGCTTTTTCATTGCAAAAATTATTTACTGAAAATACACATTAAAAGCCTTTCCTGTTAATAATCTGGCACAAACTAAAAATACTCAGGTAAATTTGCCGGATGAAAATCATCCCACTAAGCGAAGGCACATTTACAATAGATCATTCCAAGCAATTCATTCCTTTTAATAATGATAGAGATAACCTGCAGGAGCGCAACCGCGGAAGCCTGCTGGTAGAAATTCAGCCTTTTGTTATTATTACATCAAAAGATGTGCTGCTGCTTGATACAGGACTTGGATTTACCAATCCCGACGGTACTTTACAGCTTCACCAGAACCTCATTGATAATAATATTGATCCTTCAGACATAACAAAAGTGTTGATGAGCCATTTGCATAAAGATCATGCAGGCGGTGTGAGTATGAAAGACCGCATACTGAACCGGTACTTTCCCAGCTTTCCTTCGGCTACATACTATGTGCAAAAAAAAGAGCTGGACTATGCTTTGGAAAAAGGGTTGCCTTCATATATACCGGAAGAAATTGAAATTTTGGGAGAGTTGGATAACGTGGTTTTTTTGGATGGAAGCGGAACAATAGACGGGTATATTCATTACGAATTAACCGGTGCACATGCTCCTTTTCACCAGGTGTATACCATTAAAGAAGGTGATGAAATTATTTTTTTTGGCGCAGACGATGCCCCGCAGTTATCACAAATGAAAAGCAGGTTTATTGCCAAGTATGATTATGATGGGAAAAAATGCATGGAACTAAGGCAGCAATGGTGGGAGGAAGGGCAAAAAGAAAAGTGGACTTTTCTTTTTTATCATGATGTGAAAAATCCACTTTGGAAGCGTTAATAGCTATACCCGGGTCAGGCCGGAACTGTTGCGGTTAATGCAAGCAGTTGTGCCGTTCTTTCTTTGGTTTCCCGGTAAAGCGCTGCATTATCAACTAAAGATTTTTTATAAGAAGGTATCATTTGCTCCAGCTTTGTTTGCCAGCCAGTTGTTTTTATTTGCTCAGGAAAACAACGCTGCAACAAATCAAGCATAATAGAAACTGCTGTTGACGCGCCGGGAGATGCACCTAACAATGCTGCTATACTTCCATCTGCAGCGCTTACTACTTCGGTACCAAATTCCAGTATACCTCCTTCTTCTTCATCTTTTTTAATAACCTGCACCCGCTGACCTGCCACTTCAAGATCCCAGTCTTCGGCAACGGCATTTGGGAAATATTCCCTCAGCGCTTCCATCCTGTCTTCAGATGATTGTGTAACCTGCTCAATCAGGTATTTGGTAAGCGGAATGTTTTTTACGCCTGCCATTACCATTGGTTTTATATTGCTGAACTTGATGGAACCCGGCAGATCCCACAAAGAGCCATTTTTTAAAAACCTGGTTGAAAAACCCGCGTATGGTCCGAACAATAATGATTTCTTTCCGTCAATAACACGTGTATCCAGGTGCGGAACACTCATGGGAGGTGAGCCGACGGCAGCTTTGCCATATACTTTAGCGCTATGTCTTTCAATAACCGCGGGGTTATTGCAAATTAACCATTGGCCGCTAACCGGGAAACCGCCATAACCTTTACTTTCCGGGATATCGGATTTTTCAAGCAGTGGCAAAGAACCGCCACCTGCTCCTATAAAAATAAATTTAGTTTCAACAACCTTCTTTTCATCAGTGGTAAGATTCTTCATTTTTATTCTCCAGCCACCATCGTTCTTTTTTTCCAGGTCCTGAACCTCATGTGCCAGAAAAAGCTTTACATCAGGTTTGTCAAACAAATAGCGGAAAAGCTTGCGGGTAAGCGCACCAAAATTCACGTCGGTTCCGCTATCCATTTTGGTTGCAGCAACCAGCTCTGCCGGATCGCGTCCTTCCATTACGAGGGGCATCCAGTTCTCAATTTCCTTCGCATCGTCACTGTATTGCATACCTTCAAACAAATGGTACTTTATCAACGCATCATACCGCTTTTTCAGATAGTCTGTATTTGCTTCACCGCACACAAAACTCATGTGGGGCACAAGCCGGATGAAATCCCGGGGATTTCTTATATAGTCCTGTTCTACCAGGTATGACCAGAACTCTTTGCTTTGTAAAAACTGTGCGGCTATTTTAATCGCTTTTGAAGCATCAATTGCTCCGTCTTCTTTTTCAGGAGTATAATTTAACTCGCAAAACGCGGAATGCCCTGTGCCGGCGTTATTCCATGCGTCAGAACTTTCGGCGGCCACGGTATGCAAACGCTCCACAACATGAATGCTTAAATCTGGTTGCAGTTCTTTAAGCATCATGCCCAGCGTAGCGCTCATAATGCCGGCGCCAATCAGTACCACATCGGGATTATCTTTTTTTAATGACTTGCTCATTTCAATTCAAACTTTTTTAAAAAGGGAGGAAGCACATCGTATGTCAAGCAAGCAGCTTCGAAGAGCGCACAAAGTTACATTACGCGCATCAGAGCATAAACTTTCAGCGCTATTATTTAGCCTGAATTGTTGAAAAATTACGATGAAATGACAGGATGAGGTTGTGTGTATGTAAAATCATGCACATGTATATGTTGTTTAAATAAAGTTTTATATGTATTAATTTATATCCCTTAGGATTTTTTTAACAACTATATTGGCATGGTATGGCATGTTTATTGAAAACTACAGGTTGTAGAACGGATACCTGAATGAATGATGGGTATCTGAAAATTTATAAACTAAAATGGTAAGTTATGAGATTAACAACTGAAAATTTTGAGATTGTATCTGGTGGAAATATTTATACTGTTAAGGCTACAGAATATATAAATGGCAGTGAAGAACTCAGATACAGGGTAAGTTTTAATGATAACCCAATTTGTGTATTCGGGTGGAATAATGAACTTAACCGCTTTGCGGTAATGCACGATAAACGCAATCCTGATATGTCGAACGAGATAGAGACTGCTATTGGTAAAAGACTGGAAAAAATCCAGCAAATGAAGGAAGCGGCCTGATAAATGAATAACACATCCATTATAAAATAACTGATGCTGCTTCGTCAGTTGTTTATCAAAAAGTACGTTGTAATTGCAGCGTACTTTTTATTTACTGGTATACAATAATTGTTTAACATCTCACATTAGTTATTGTAATTAAAAATTGCTATTTTAGCAGTTATTTATTTTATGAAACAGTTTTACAACATATCACCTGTGGTTGCAGGCAAGCCTTACAGCAAGCGACTGTTTCTTATTACGCTTAATAACAGAGCCTTCATTTTTTAAGCCCTCCGTTTGTTTTCCGGGTATATTTTGTGAAACGGAGGGATACATACTCCGTAAAGAATATTTTATTAATCTGTCGGTATGGCACTATAAAATGCTTTACCGGTAAAAAGTTTATTTATTATGAAACCTGTAATAAGCAATAGTGACTATACTACATTAAAGTCGTTGATCGTAAACTGCCCGCAACATCTTAAAACAAAGGAAATAGGGCAATTAATGGATGAATTAAACAAAGCTGAAGTGGTAACCGATAAAAAATTAGGGAATGATGTAATTAAAATCAATTCTCTTTTTGAGGCAGAGGATATGTCCAGTAAAAAGAAATGGAAGCTGATGCTTACTTTGCCCGGGGAGGCAAACCTGAAAGAACAGAAAATATCTGTGTTCTCACCATTGGGCGTAGCATTGATTGGTTTTAAAAAGGGAATGACAATACAATGGGCTTTACCCGGGGGAATGAAGAAGATACGGATAGTGGATGTAGTGAATGAGTAAACATGAATGAAGTATAATATTAAGGTACGGAGTAAATATCGCCGTACCTTCTTTTTTTATCAGTTCTGCATTATCAGATGTTGTTCGGCAACCTGCCTGTAGCCAGGTATATTACCCCGTGATACCGGCACCGGCTGGGGTAAAAGATCAACTGAAAGTTTAAGCCCCTGTGCATTACCTTCTACCTGCATTACTCTTTTTGTATTAACCAGCCAGCCGCGGTGGCTGCGGTACATGCATGGAATATCACTCAACTGTTCGTTTATATTGGTAAGTGTATTGCGCAGCATGGTTGTTTGGAGATTACCGTTTTGTTCCCAAAAAATATTTACATAATTATCGAGCGCCTGCACTGCCAGTAAACTTTTATGGGGTATTTCAAGCCTGTCGTTCTGGTTATCACCGGTTAATGTAAGTAAAGATGAACGCCTTCTGAATATTGCTTTTGTTTCTTCTTCCGCAACAGAAAATATAGTATCTATTTGCTTCAATGAAATATTGTTTATCAATTGATGGTGTACCCCCCTTTCCGCTGGTTGCCTGACTGCTTCATGAGATACCGGAATGTTTTTCGACAAACGTTCTGCGCTTTTAACATGCTGCTGCAGGTAATAATTATAGGAAAATAATTCTGCTATTACAATGGGTAACGCGCCAAGCATCAGCACCCATTTCAGCATATTGAAATGCCACCACAGCGGCAGGGTGATTTGATGAACCCATTGGGTAACCAGTACATTACAGATGGTAATGCCTATCATCAATATTATATTTAGCAGAATCTGTTTGCCGAGCGTCCATTGTTCTTCATTAATACGCGGAGCTATTGCTTTGATAAAAAAATATCCCCCGGTTAATATAACAAAGCCGGTAACAAAACCATACATAGCCGAAGTATATAATAATTGCAGCGGTGAATACAGGTCGAGCCGGAAAGGCTTAAACAAAAAAAGAAATGAAAGCACAAAAAGTCCAAACCCTATACCGCGGAGCTTGTACCAACGCCAGGTATTTACCGGAAATGGTTTGTTAAAAAGATAAACTAAATACATACATCAATAATGCTGATCAATAAAACAATGTTTTGCAATGGTGCTCCATCATTAAATGTTCTCAGGGTCCTGTATTTTGCCCCACAAAAATATTTAATACAATGCTTTTTCCTTTGCCGCTCATCCCAAATTGCTGTTCGCCACTAAAGGCTTGACAACCGCCCCTTTCAAAAAAAATCCCTGTAACGGAATTATAAATTTGCACATCATTCGAAAAAATTATAATCATTATGTGGCGTAATTATTCAGGCAAGAGGAAGGGCTTTCTCGTAATGCTGGCTTTATTAAGTACAGTATTTTCTTTTGGTCAGCAACAGGTGCAAACAGTTAGAGGCATTATCGTTGACCAGCAATCAAAAAGGGGCATTGAACAGGCTACCGTATCAATACAGGGCAGGAACCTGGCTACTGTTACCGACAGCAGCGGTGGTTTCGTTATTTACCAGGTGCCTGTTGGCAGGATAACCATCCAGGTAAGTCATGTTGGCTATGAACCTTTTCAATTATATAATATTGTAGTAGAATCTGGTAAGGAAACAATGCTGAACCTGGAACTGCTGGAAAAGCTGAACGTAACACAGAAGGAGATCATAATATCCGGCAAGAAAGAAAAGCTCACCAGCCGCCAGATGGCTACAGTAAGCGCTGTTGAGTTTAATGCTGAAGACAGTCGTCGCTTTGCCGGCAGCCGTAATGATGTTGCCCGTATGGCATCCAATTTTGCCGGGGTGAATAGTGTAAATGACGGGCGCAATGATATTATCATCCGCGGTAATTCTCCGCTTGGGTTATTATGGCGCCTGGAAGGTGTGGATATTCCTAACCCCAATCACTTCGGCAGTCTCGGTGCTACAGGCGGGCCGGTAGGTATGCTGAATAATAATGTAACAGGACAATCTGCTTTTTATACAGGCGCTTTTCCTGCACAGTTTGGTAATGCCACAGCAGGCGCATTTGACCTGAGCCTGCGTAAAGGAAATCATAACAGTCATGAATTTACCGCACAGGTTGGCTTTAACGGGCTTGAGCTTGGAGCAGAAGGTCCTTTCAGTAAAAAAAGCAAAGCTTCTTATCTTGTGTATTACCGTTACAGTATTCCGGGTTTATTAAAATCGCTTGGTGTTGATGTTGGTGTTGGTGCGGCTGTGCCACGCTACCAGGACCTGAGCCTGAAATTTGATATTCCAACCAAAAAAGCAGGGCAATTTACTTTGTTTGGTATTGGTGGAAAAAGCAGTATCGATTTTAAGGGAGAGCTGAAAGACACCAGTAATTTTTACAACGACCCATACAGCAACTTATACAACAGCACAAAAATGGGTGTTGCCGGCTTAAAGCATACTTACTTTTTTAACAGCACTACATCATATACGCTTACCCTGGCTGCAACGGGCAGTAATGTTACCACAAGGCAGGATTCGCTTGACGACAACAGGATACCTCATAAAAACTACCGTGAAAACGGGAATGAATGGCGCTATGTGGCAAGTGCCGTAGTGAACAAAAAATTCTCTGCCAGCGATCGTCTTACAACAGGTATTACCGTTGACCAGTTGCATTTCAGTTATTCAGACAGTATACTCGACAGGGATTATGGTTTTATTCCTTTTGTTACAGAGAAAAACCATACGGAATTGCTGCGGGCTTATGCACAGTGGCAGCACCGCTTTTCAAACCGGCTCACCCTTAATACCGGGGCATACGCGCAGTATCTCACACTCAATAAAAACACTTCAATAGAAGGGCGCATTGGTGTGCGTTATGCGCTTAATAATGCCGGAGCGTTTACACTTGCCTATGGCACACATAGCCAGATGCAAACACTCATGACCTACTTTCATGAAACGCGTTCAGGTGAAAATTTTATACAAACCAACCGTAACCTGGGCTTTACAAAAAGCAATCATATAGTGGCGGGTTGGGAGCAAACGCTGAAGAATGCCTGGAAATATAAACTTGAAGCATATACGCAGTTGTTAAGTGATGTACCTGTGGAAAGGAAACCAACAGACTGGTCGGTATTAAACCTGGGTGCAGGATATGGTGCGGGATTGGAAGACAGTCTTGTGAACAAAGGCAAGGGTTATAATTACGGGTTAGAGTTGACGCTTGACAAACCATTTGCCAACGGGTATTATGCACTGGCAACCGTATCTGTATTTGATTCAAAGTATAAAGGCAGTAACGGCGTTACACACAATACTGCGTTTAACGGGCATTATGTGGTAAATGCATTGGGCGGCAAAGAGTGGCAGATACGCGGCATACACACGGTAGCAGTAGATTTTAAGATCACTACCGCAGGGGGAAAACGTTTTACCCCTATTAATGAAGCGGCATCTAAAATTGCAGGAAAGGCGGTGTATTATGAGGAACGTTCATTTGAAGAAAAAACAAAAGCTTATTTCAGGCTTGATCTTAAGCTCACCTACCGTATGAACAACAAAGGTTTTATGCAGGAATTTTTTGTAGACTTTCAAAACGTAAGTAATCATAAAAATATATTTAACCAGTGGTACGATAGCAGGGCTGGTAAGATACGTACCCAAAACCAGCTTGGGTTTTGGCCGAACTTTAATTACAGGATACAGTTTTAGGAACAGGACGGTAACATAAGCAGAAATAGGGTGGGTTATTCTTAACTTACCCTTTTGTAATTTCATGCGATAGTACTTTCTTCGCTAAAGCATGCTCATCCGGAAGAAATATAACATAGCCTTTATCATCTCACTCGTCATTCATATTTCCGGGTTAGCCGGTATGCTTTGGGGAAACAGGCAATTGTTTGCCACATACACTCCCGCTAACCTGCTGATCATGTTTTTGCTTTTGTTGTGGACGCAGGAAAAGATCAATAAACCCTTTATCTTCTTTATGCTTGCCTGTTTGTTCTCAGGCTATTTTGTTGAATATATTGGCGTGCATACCGGCCTTCTTTTCGGAAATTATACTTATGGAAAAGTACTTGGGTCCCAGCTCAGCAATATTCCGCTGATCATTGGCATCAACTGGTTTATTGTAATGTATTGCTGCGGCACGGTTATACAACTTGTTACTGAGGCACTTAAAAAACGGTTGCCTGACGAGCAGCTGCAGGCATATAAAAAATGGAGTATCGCCTCAGTTATTATTGACGGGGCTTTGCTCGCTGTTTTTTTTGACTGGGTGATGGAACCGGTTGCTGTAAAGCTTGGCTTCTGGACGTGGGCTGGTGATGGTTCAATACCTATGCTTAACTATATAAGCTGGTTTGGCGTCAGCGTGATTTTGCTGTCGTTGTTCTCCCTGCTTCCATTTCACAAAAAAAATATATTTGCCTTATACCTGCTGATGATTCAGCTCATGTTTTTTTTGGTACTGCGCACATTGCTTATATGATAAAACAATACGACTATATTATTATAGGGGCAGGCTGCGCAGGATTGAGCTTATTAATGCGGCTGCTTGATAAAAATGCCGGCGCGAAAGTTTTACTTGTTGACAGAACGGAAAAAAACACCAATGATCGTACCTGGTGTTATTGGGAGAAGGAAGCAGGCTATTTTGATAATATCGTTTACCGAAAATGGAACGAACTAAACTTTTGTGATGATGACGGTTATAAGCAATTGTCAATGGGAGATTATGCGTACAAAATGATCCGGGGCATTGATTTTTACACGCATTGTTTTAACCGGATACAACAGGCGCCGGGCGTAGCGTTTCAGACAGTGGAGATACAAGCGGTAGAAGTGACGGGCAAACATTGCAGCATAAAAGCAGCCGGCCATACAATTGAAGCAGCAGCAGGATTTGTATTCAGCAGTATTCCGGACAAAGCTGAAGCCGGCAGCAACATCATTTCACTTTTGCAGCATTTTAAAGGATGGATTATCCGTACAACGGGTAACAGTAATATAAAACCCTGCCTGATGGATTTCGGGGTTGACCAATCTGCGGGTACTGCTTTTGTATATACCTTACCGCTTGATGAAAACAGCGCGTTGATTGAATACACGGTATTTTCTTCAACAGTATTACAGGACGCACAATACGATAACGCGTTAAAAAATTATATAGAGCATATACTACAGATAAAAGTATATGCTATTGAACATACAGAGTATGGTGTTATCCCTATGACAAACCAGCGTTTTCCTTTTTATAAAGACGGGATGTATCATATTGGCTCGGCAGGCGGACAAACAAAACCATCAAGCGGGTATACGTTCAGCTTCATTCAAAAACAGTCTGCAGATATAGTAGCAGCACTAAAAGCCTGTGAATGCTTAAAGCAAAATAATCCGGCTCCCCGGTTCAGGCTATATGATAGTATACTGTTGAAAATATTACACGATAATATTATGCCGGGGAAGGCAATTTTTTCGCGACTTTTTCAGTCGCTGCCTGCACATAAAATTTTTAAATTCCTTGATAATGAAACTACTCCTGCAGAAGAGTTAAGTATACTTAACTCCATGCCTGCTAAAATTTTTCTTCCGGTGGCTATCCGGCAACTGATAAAACAACTAAGGGACTAACTCCCTCTCTGCGAACCTGTATTCGCCTGCTTGCTTACAAAGCCGCCTTTGGGTTGTGCTTTCTGTATAAATTTTGAACCCTGGTTTTGAGAAAGATTATTTTTTTTATTTCCTTTCTTTTTGCCTTTATTATTCTGTTGATTAAGCAATGACATAGCAAAATGTTTTTATAAAGATAATGTTTTGTTGAATTAATGCGCGTCAACAGGTATGGCAACATTCTTTTTAAACTTCTGCAGGTATACCAGCGGAATACAGCATAATACAAATACACCTACCAGCAGGTAAATATTATCGTACGTAAGCAACATGGTTTGTTTGGTAATCATACCTTCCATTGCACGATTAGCCATTTGCTCTGCATCAAAGGCACTGTAACCTTTGCCCATAAAGCCCTGCAGGTATGCCTGCTTTCTTTCAAGAAAAGGAGTATTATAGCTGTTTATATTTTCAAGCAGTATATTCCTGTTCTTTCCACTGTTTACATGTATAAGCGTGGTAAGAATGGCTACGCCGAATGAACCGCCCAACTGCCGCATCATATTATTAAGACCCGCACCCTGGCCTATATCTTTACCATGCAGATCCTGTATACCTAAAGTGGTTAGCGGCACAAACAATACACTCATACCGATACCACGAATAATAAGCGGCCAGAAAAAATCATTGGTACCTGATTCGAGTGTAGAATTTGATAGCATCAGGCTAAAAACAAAAAACAGGAAAAAGCCCAGCGTTGCCATGAACTGTGCAGGTATTCCTTTTTTCAGCATCATGCCTACAAAGGGCATCATACAAATGGTGGCTAATCCGCCGGGAAACATTAGCTCTCCTGTTTGCTGCGCGGTAAACCCTAAAAGATTCTGACAAAAAACAGGGAAGGTGAACATCGAACCATATAACGCGAACCCCAATGCGAAGGACGTAAAGATCCCTATGGTAAAGCTGCGGTATTTAAGGATCCTGAAATTAACTACAGGATGATCTGTGCTAAGCTCACGCCATATAAATGCTATGGCAGCCAATATGGTAGCAATGGTAAGTGCAGCTATGTATGGTGTTGCAAACCAGTCTTCTGATTCTCCTTTTTCTAATACAACCTGCAGGCTGCCCACACCAATTGCTAATAATAAAATACCCCACCAGTCAACCGGCTGACCTTTGCCATATTTGGGAGATTCTTTTACAAAAGTTGTAACCAGGAAAGCTGCTAAAGCGCCAACAGGAATGTTTACATAAAATATATAGGGCCAACTTTTATTGTCAACAATAAAGCCGCCAATAGTAGGGCCGATAGTAGGGCCTACTACGGCGCCTAAACCAAATAGCGCAGTTGCCATACCAACTTCTTCTCTCGGCCATGTTTCTAAAAGAATAGCCTGGGCTGTAGAAAGCAAACCACCGCCTGCTAATCCCTGTAATATTCTGAATGCTACCAGTTCTTCAAGACTGGTAGAGTTGCCGCAGAGTATAGATGCTATTGTAAACACTACTATAGAGGTGAGAAAATAATTCTTCCGGCCAAAGCGATCTCCCAGCCAGCCCGACATGGGTAATACAATTACGTTTGCCACAGCATAACCGGTAACCAGCCATCCTGCATCTTCTAATGTTGCGCCGAGGTTACCCATAATATCAGGCAGCGCCACATTCACAATTGTAGTATCAATCAATTCCAGCAGCGATGCCATGATCACTGTTATTGTGATGATCCACTTTCTTAAACCATGCTCAGCCATTGTTATAGTAAATTGACTAAATGAATATTGTTAATTAAGGCAGAAGGTGTAAGGCAGATGGTGTAGGTTCATACTGCTTTGTCCCGTCGCTCTCGTGTAAAGTCACACATTTATCCACTTCCCATCACCCACCGCTCACCGCTCATTGCTCACTGCCCACAGCCCTCACCCCTTTACTTCGTATGCACCACTACCTTCACGCTCATGCCCGGGCGAAGTTTTGATATAAATTCAGGAGATGCATCAAGTTTTATTCTTACCGGCACACGTTGTACAACTTTTACAAAATTTCCGGTAGCATTATCCGGGGGAAGCAAAGAAAACTTAGCACCTGTAGCGCCTGCAACAGATTCAACCATGCCCTGTGCCGGCTCATGTTTGTAAGCGTCTACTTTTATATCAACTTTTTCTCCAACCTTAAGATACTCCATTTGCGTTTCTTTAAAGTTTGCGGTTATATATAAACCGTTATCATTTACAACGGAAAGTAATGATTGCCCTGCCTGTACCAATTGCCCTAACTGAATATTTCTTTTTGAAGCAATACCATCTGCAGGCGCTGTTATAACAGTATAGGATAACTGCAGTTTAGCATAATCTACATCAGATTGCTTTGGGGCAATGTTGGTAGCATAGGCTTCGGTTTGCTGCTCATTGGTACCTATCCTTTTATTAATTACAGGCACCTGTGTCTGCGCTGCCAGTAAAGCCGCTTCCGCTGATTCTTTTTCTGCCTTCATCGCATCATACTGCGCTTTGGTAATGGCATGATCATCGTACAGGTTTTTGTAACGGTTATAATCTTCCGTAGCTTTCCATACCCTAACTTTAGCAGCCTGCACATTTGCCTGCGCTGTAGCGATATTTGATTTTGTTTCCGCAACAGCATACCTCGCAACATTTACCGATTGTTTAACCGATGCCAGGGCAGCTTCAGCCTGTTGTAGTTTTATTTTATAATCCCTGTCATCCAATATCACAAGGGTGTCACCAGCCTTTACTATCTGGTTGTCTTTAAAACGTATTTCTTTTACATAACCCTGTACCCTGCTGATTACAGGGCTTATATCTGCGTCCACCTGCGCGTTATCTGTTTCTTCATGGCTTTGCGAATAAAAATATTCCTTAAGTGTTATGATCAGCGCCACTACCAATACCAATCCCAGCAGGATTGGGAATATTATTTTTTTACCTTTTGATTTTTTCTGGTTATTACTCATACAATAGTTTTTATGCTTTGAGTTATTTTTAGTTTGTTATGGTTGAATATGCCCTGTTGATTTCAGCAAGGCATAATATGCTGCTGTCGCGTCTGATTTTGCCAGTTCGAGATTGATGCGTGATTGATACAATAATGTCTGCGCGTCTATCCTGTCTGTAGTAGTAACGAGGTTATTCTGGAATTTAGATTCTGTTATTCTCTCATTTTCAGTTGCCTGTGTTATAGCATCCTGCAGCACAACAATTTTTTCAAGGGCCTGCTTATATTGGATATAGCTTTTATTAACGTCTGTTTTTATCTGGTCTTTTATTATCTCCGTTCTGTCGGCTACCTGCTGCTTCTGGATTTTTGCCTCGTTAAGCTTGTTCTTGTTTTTGTAAAGAGATGAAATATCCCAGCCTGCATTCAACCCTATCATAAACGGAGCCAGGTAAGTGCCGCTTTTGGGAATAATATCTTTTGAGGGATTGATATAATACAGGTTTCCGGAAACACCTAATGTTGGTAATTTTTCATCCTTTACCTTATTGATATTTATATCAGATAACTGATCCTGGTATTTTAAGCCTGCCAGCTCTTTCCTGTCTTTTAATGCCTGGGCGAGATAATTTTCAAAGCTGTCATTCATATCCAGCTTATAGCTTACATCCTGCTCTTCAATAACGGTGCTGTCAGCCAAACCAAGCAAAATATTAAGATTGTAGTTTACAATTTTGCGGTTATTCTCCAGCTCTATGGCTGATAATTTCATATTAGACTTTTCCAGCTCAAAGCGCAACACGTCGTTTCTTGTAGCCAGGCCCTGGCTTTCAAACTTTTTAATTTCTTCCAGTTTACTATCAATATCTGAAAGGTTTTGAGCCAGTATTTTCTGATTTTGCTTCAGCTTGTAATAATTAATATAGGCGCTGATGATGTTGAAAGCAATTTCATCTTTATCGGTTTCTCCGTTGAGCTTGCTTACTTCAATCATAAGCGCTGCAGATTTTCTTGCGTAATGGAATTGATTGCCTGAAAATACAGGCTGACTGATGCTTAGCGTTGCCATTGTTACGCTGTTATCAAAAGGTAGCGTAAGCTTTTTAGGTCCGCCACCGTCAGAAGAAGGAATATAAAAGCTTCTTGCCAGCATAAGCGCATGGCTGTATCCTGCTGTTACTTTGGCTGTTGGTAATGATGCATCTTTTGCCTGTTCCAATTCCGCAGACGCCTTATCCACTTCATGTTTGGCGAGTGTAAGTTGTTTGCTGCTTTGTAATCCGAGAGCCACAGCCTCTTCAAGGCTTAGTGTTTTGACCTGAGCGTATACAGTAGCATATCCCGTAATTATCAGCATTACGGCGGTTGCAAATTTTTTCATTGCTTACTTGTTAAAATGTTATTCCTGATTTTTTATATCCAGATGAGCTCTTAGCAATTGTTTGAGATGTGTTTTTATCTTAGGTATCATTTTTTTCCTGTATAACTCGTCATCATTGCAGTCAATATTCAACAAACGGCAATACAGGCTTTTTGAAAGGGTGGTATGCGTAATGGTTCCCATAACACTGCCGACCGAAAGTTCAATATCTACTTTCCTGAACACCTTTTTCTTTTGTCCTTCCTGGATAATTTTTTTTACCTCTTCATAATTCTTCGCCTTGATATCAGTGATCATTGCCTTTATATCACCGGACTGGATGGTAGGCAAATGCGTTGTCATTATACAATGGAACTTATAATTGTTAAGTATCTTGTCTACGTACAGATCAATTAACCTGTCAATTTTATCCCAGGGAGTTAACGATTCGTCTTTATTCAATTCTTCCAGCAAACCTCTTGTATAATTCGACCTGTATTCCACCAACGCAGCCATCAGCTTTTCCTTCGACCCAAAATAATATGATATCATTGCCAGGTTCACACCCGCCTGCCCTGCAATATCCCTTACAGAAGTTCCGTCAAATCCTTTATCCGCAAATAACGCTTCCGCCACCTGGAGAATATGTACATGTTTGTCTGTCATCATTGCTAATTGCGGTGCAAAACTAAACAATTGTTTAACTTAAACAAACGTTTAATTAAAGAAACTGGTTAATGGCTTGTTATCGGTAAGCAGTAATTGAACGCAGGATTTTATTTTACTCTAAATTAACTGTGAATCAACGCATTAAAAAATAAAGAATAATAATGCTAATACTATTGCTGAAAAATTCCGGCATATTTCTTTTCGTCAAAGCCTATCAATAGTTGTTCTTTATATTCCAAAACGGGGCGTTTTATTATGCTGTTGTTTTGCTGCATTACCTGTACCGCGGATGGCTGATCAGTAACAGCCTTTTGTTTCGCGGCAGGTAATTCCCGCCATGTAGTGCTCCGTTTGTTCAATATTTTTTCCCAGCCTGCCTTATTACACCACTCATTTAATTTCTGAACTGAGATGCCTGCTTCTTTATAGTTATGAAATGCAAAATCAATTTTATTCAACTTCAACCAGTCCATTGCTTTTTTTGTTGTATCGCAATTGGGTATACCGTATAATGTCATAAAAAATTTTGGCAAAAGTATTTTCTGTATGTTAAACTTTTGCGCTAACCGGCTTAAATATTTTTATTGTTTCAGGCACATTTCGAATCCCGGAAAATCTACACAAACAACTCTATATATACCGTATCTTTCAATTTTAATATTATGCGTAACTATTTTCCATATACTATTTTTCCCCTTGGCGATACCGCGCTTACTGTAGATTTTGGCAACTGTATTGACCAGGATATCAGCGCACATATAATGGGCGTTTTTAAATATATGCAGGCGAACCCTGTACAAGGGTTTATTGAATGTGTGCCGGCTTACAGCTCGCTCACCATATTCTATAATCCTGCTATACTTAAAAAAGAGATCAGGAGCAGGGAAACGATAAGTGATATAGCAAAAGAGAAGCTGGAGGAAATTCTTGAAAAGAAAAGTTGCACTTTAACGGATCAGCCGCGAACGGTAAAAATGCCTGTATGCTATGATGAAGCGGTGGCGCCTGATTTGAAAACCATTTTGCGGGAAAAGAAAATTACCAAACAGGAATTGATCAGCCTGCACAGCTCTCCTGCGTACCGGGTGTATATGCTGGGGTTTTTACCCGGCTTTGCTTATATGGGAGAAATTAATGAGAAGATTGCAATGCCAAGAAAAGCTACACCACAAAAAGTGCAGGCAGGCAGTGTTGGTATTGCCGGCAACCAAACCGGTATATACCCCATCAATTCTCCCGGTGGCTGGCATATTATCGGCAGAACGCCGGTAAGACTATACGAGATGAAGGATAGCGATAACTTCAGCACTTTTTTTCAGCCGGGAGATATTGTACAATTTTATTCAATAAGCAGAGATGAATTTGAAAATTATTAAAGCAGGCATTTGCGATAGTATACAGGATTGCGGCAGGCATGGCTTTCAGTATATGGGTATTAATCCCGGTGGAGCGATTGATATGTTTTCTATGCGAACGGTTAATCTTTTGGCAGGCAATTCAGAATATGCGCCAGTAATTGAAATGAGTTTTCCTGCAGCTTCTGTTTTTTTTGACGCGCCGGCAATAATAGCTATAGGCGGCGCTGATTTTTCCGCAACACTCAATGGAAAGCCTGTTCCTTTATTTCATCCTGTTAAAACAGGCACTAACTCCACGTTGAAGTTTGAACAATGGAAGGAAGGGCGCTGGTGCTACCTGGCAGTAAACGGTATGATGGGGGCAGAAAAATGGCTGGGCAGTTATTCAACACATACAAAAATCAATGCCGGTGGCTGGAAAGGAAGATTGTTGAAAAAGGGAGATATTATTCCCTTCACTGATTTAGCTCCTGTGCAGGATGTGGACGACAAAAAGCAGGAAGTGTTAAAATGGAAAGCTGTTCCTTTTTATGACAGCGCTCCTGCTGATGAGATTTTTGTTTTGCCCGGCAATGAATGGGATTATATAACCGATGAAGGCAAGCTGATTTTCCAGGAGCAATTATTTTCTGTAAGCCGCACATCAGACAGGATGGGCTATACACTGGAAGGCGCCGCTGTCTCCATCAATATGCCATGTGAGCTTATATCTTCTGTTGTAGATTTTGGCACTATACAATTATTACCGGGCGGGCAAATGATTGTTTTGATGGCCGGACACCAAACAACAGGAGGTTATCCGAGAATCGCTCATGTTATAAAAGCGCATCGAACAAAAATTGCCCAGCTCAAAGAAGACAAGCCGCTGCGATTTAAAATTACAGATATACAAACAGCAGAAGATCTGTTACTGAAGCAGGAGCATCATCTCACCATATTAAAAAATGGTTGCTCAATGATGTGGGCTGATTATTTTAAAAAGTAATTTTCTGCATGACAAATGAACAGGCAGCAAACTTTTATGCGAACAGGCACATCACAAATCATATGCTGAAGATTGATTTGAATTGCGATATGGGCGAAGGCATGCATACTGATGAAGCCATTATGCCCTATATCAGTTCAGCCAATATTGCCTGCGGCGCTCATGCAGGCGATGAAGATACAATCAAGCGAACGATAGCGCTTTGCATCAAGCATAAAGTTGCGGCAGGCGCTCACCCGGGTTTTGCTGATAAAAAAAACTTTGGCAGAACTGCTGTAAAATTATCTCGTGAAGCATTGTATGATTTATTTTTCTCCCAGGTGTTACTGGTTAAAACAATAGCTGCACAAATGGGAGCTGCATTACACCATGTAAAACCACACGGCGCTTTATACAATATGGCGGCTACGGATAAAGTATATGCGCAAACTATTTTAAAGGCTGTTAAGGATATAGACCCGGCACTGGTTTTTTACGGACTAAGTAATTCATATATGACAGGAGAAGCAAAAGCCTTAAACGTTAAAGCCGCCAGCGAGGTTTTTGCCGACAGAACCTACCAGGATGATGGCACGCTTACACCCAGGACCAAGAGCAATGCATTAATAACAGATACATCCACGGCAGTGAAGCAGGCAATACAACTGGTTGCTGAAAACAGGGTGATTTCTGTTACCGGTAAAACCGTTTTTGTGAAAGCAGATACCCTATGCCTGCATAGCGATGGCGCTCATGCTATTGTTTTTGCCAAAACTATTTTTGAGACCTTACAGCAAAAAGGCATCAGTATTGAAACCATTTAAATCTTCCGGGTTGGGCGGAGCGTTAATGGGGGCCGCCTTTCTTATGGCAACATCTGCTATAGGCCCGGGATTTCTTACGCAAACAGCAAAGTTTACAGAAGAACTGGTTGCCAGCTTTGGTTTTGTTATCCTTATTTCCGTGTTGCTTGATATAGGCGTTCAATTAAATATCTGGCGAATTGTTACGGTAAGCAGGCAGCGTGCGCAGGATCTTTCCAATAAACTCCTGCCCGGGCTGGGCTATTTTCTTGCCGCATTAATAGCCCTGGGTGGCATTGTATTTAATGTGGGTAATATAGCAGGCTGTGGCTTGGGGCTGCAGGTAATAACGGGTATGGATACACGCACCGGCGCTATCATAAGTTGTGTTTTCGCGCTGCTTATATTCTGGTATAAAGATGCGGGTAAAACAGTTGACCTGGTTGCTAAATTACTCGGACTATTAATGATAGTGCTTACCATATATGTTGCTTTTGCTTCAAAGCCTCCGCTTGGTGAAGCTGTATACAAAACATTTTTACCAGACAAGATTGATGTGATGAAGATAGTAACACTGGTTGGCGGGACGGTTGGTGGTTATATTTCATTTGCAGGCGCCCACCGGTTGCTTGATGCCGGTATAAGCGGAAAGCCGGCTATAAAAGATGTTACCAGGAGCGCCGTGAGCGGGATACTCATTACATCATTAATGCGGTTTATATTATTTCTTGCGGCATTGGGTGTGGTATGGCATGGAGTAAGTTTGGGCAACCAGAACCCTGCAGGGGAAGTATTCCGGTCTGCGGCCGGCAGGCCCGGGTATCTGTTTTTCGGTATAGTATTGTGGTGTGCAGCCATTACATCAGTTATAGGCGCATCTTATACTTCGGTTTCTTTCTGGAAAACATTTCATCCTGCCATTGCGAAAAATGAAAAGATTATCATCAGCCTTTTCATTATCATTTCTACTTTGATCTTTATGATTTCTTCCAATCCTGTAACGCTGCTGATACTTGCCGGCGCTTTTAATGGTATAATATTACCGCTTGCATTAGCCGTTATACTGATAATAGCTGCAAAGCCTCGTTTACTGAATGGTTATAAACACCCGCTATGGCTGCAGGTTGCCGGCTGGCTGATTGTAGCGGTTATGACATGGATGAGCTGGTTAACGATAAGGAATAACATAGGGGAGTTGTTTGACAAGAGCTATCAGTCACTTCCCTAAAAAAAGGGATTAGTAGGATTTTGCTCAACAGAGAATATTTCTTCTACTTTAAGAAATTATTTTCTATAGAGGATTTTCCGATTCAGGAATTAAGTTTCCTGTTAAATGTTGCCAACCGCTTAAGTTCCCTTTTTCTCAAAGCACGGTTAAATACAGCAATTCCGCCAATCTGGCCTTTAAAAAAATTTCCCATCCCCCTTTTCAGCATTACTGCCCCAACTGTAAAATCAGAGCCATTGTCTCCTATGCCATCCGGAAAATAGTAGGGGTTCTTGGACTGTATAAGTCCGTCGGGAAAACCTTCAAATCCCCTGGTATTATTAATTAGCTCCGGCGCCCTTTTTTCAAACACGCCATCCAGGTAGCTCCTGATGTATTTGCCATCATAAGTAAATGCAATACAAACCCATATGCCGGGCGTTATAGTTTGCTTACTGGCAGCATAATCTATAGAATAAGGAAATGGTGGCGTGGCCCGCCCGGTTTTAGAAATATGACCGCAAACCTGGTTAGCGCCATTATAATAAGGAAGTGATGCAAAAAGTCCGTATTGCCGTTTCCCGCCATCCTCATATTCATTCCACATACCGGCAACAAATCCTGTTTGTTCGCCAGTCCATTTTACCCAGGCTACAATGGTTACGGTATTGGTTTGTACGTTTAATGCCCCGGTTTCATTATAAGGGATAAACAGAAAATCTTTGCCACTTAGCTTTATGGATTTTCCTGAAAGAGGTCCATCCTCTGCTACAGCAATATTATTTGATGTGCCGCTTTTCAAAAGGAGCTTGTTCTTTCCTTTTGACGTATAGCCGTTATTATATGTCGCAAAATCCCAGTAAGCAACAAGTCCTCCGGTTTTTAAAACCTGTTGTTCCTGCGCATAATTGCTTCCTAATAAGAAGAAAGAAAAGGTGATCAGCAAAAAGTATGAATTGCGTGTTCCCATATTAAAATAGCTTCTTTTAATTAATGCGTGATCTTTTAAGCGGAATCCATTTACTATTCACCCTCCTCACAGTTTGCTCAACCGTTCCGCCGCCTTCTCTAATGTTTCTTCTTTCTTGCAAAAACAAAACCGTATTACTTTATTATCAACCGGTTTTTTATAAAATGCGGAAACAGGTATAGCAGCTACACCAAAATCTTTTGTAAGCCTCATTGTAAAATCTATTTCAGCTTCATCGCTGAAATGACCATAGCTTGCTAATATAAAATAACTGCCGTGACTGGTATGCATTTTAAATTTTGTATCTGCCATCATCGAAAGAAAATAATCCCGCTTCTGCTGTACAAAATTCCCTAATGATAAATATTGCTCTTTTCGCTGCAGGAATTTAGCCAGCGCCACCTGCTTCGGACTATCAACAGAAAACACATTAAACTGGTGTACCTTCCTGAACTCTTTCATAAACGCGGCCGGTGCCACGCAATAGCCAATTTTCCAACCCGTACAATGGTAAGTTTTGCCAAATGAAAAACATATAAAGCTTCTTGCCGCAAGGTCAGGATAACGCAGCATGCTCAGGTGTGGCCTTTCATCAAAAATTACATGTTCATACACTTCATCACTTAATATAAATATATCAGTGCCGCCAACTATACGTTGCAGTGCGTTAATATCATTCTCATTAAGTATAGCGCCGGTAGGATTATTGGGCGAGTTGAGCATGATCATGCGGGTGCGGGGCGTTAGGGCTTTCTGTACTGTTTCCCAGTTAATACCATAATCGGGATATTCCAGCGGAATTATTACAGGCGTAGCGCCATTGATTTCAATATTCGGAATATAACTATCATATCCCGGCTGAAATACAATTACTTCATCGCCCGGACTGAGCACTGTGGTTAAAGCGGTATATATCGCATAGGTTCCCCCGGGCGTAATGGTAATATCGGTTTCAGGATTAACAGCAGTATTATATAAGTCAAAAATTTTCTCCGCCAGCACTTCACGTAAAGGCATATAGCCATTCATGTGCACGTATTGGTTAAATCCTTTCAGCATTGCTTCGTTTACCCGTGCTATCAGCTCATCGCTCATATTAAAATCGGGGAAACCCTGCCCCAGGTTTATGGCATTATGTTCCACTGCCAGGGAGCTCATCACTGTAAAAATGGTGGTTCCAACATCAGGAAGTTTAGATATAATTGACGCCGGCATATATGTTTTTTAGTGGCATAAAATTATCAGTTAAGTAATTACGATTTAAAAAGATTTCAGAACTTAGAGTGTAAATTTATAAAGCATTAAGAAGTGAAGATGCATTAAGCGTATCTTAACTAGATAATGACTTAATGGTTTTTGGAAGAATAAATAAAAACATAATACGATGAAAAGATCAGCAACCGCCGTTTGGAACGGATCAGGTAAAGAAGGCAAAGGTGTATTAAGTACACAAAGCACCGTATTGAGCAATACGCAGTATTCTTTTAACTCCCGTTTTGAGAATGGGGTAGGCACCAATCCTGAAGAATTGATTGCTGCGGCACATGCCGGATGTTTCAGTATGAAACTAAGCTTCGTGCTGAATGCCGCCGGCTTTACCGCCGATGAAATTCATACAGATTGCACCATCACTTTTGAAAACGGTGAGATCACTTCTTCTCATCTTGTATTAAAGGCAAAAGTGCCGGGCATTGATAAAGCTAAGTTTGACGAAGCTGCCGCTGATGCAAAAGCGAACTGCCCTATCAGCAAACTGCTGAATACTGAAATAACGATGGAAGCTAGCCTGGTATAGTACACCTGTTTGTTTGGGTGTTGAAAGGTTAGGGATGACGGCATCTCTAACCTTTTTTATTTTGTAGTATTAAATACGAAGGATGGAACACAGATGAAACGGGTATTCACGGAAAACCTCCGCATTAATCAGTTTCAACGGTGTATTTCGGTACTATTCTAAAGTGATTTTCATTTGTCATAAACAAGTCATTCATTTGTCACGCGTGTTTTTACTATACAAACATTGTATATTTGCAGCCTCCATGCAACAGACTTTAGAAATATTGGATCTGGCACAAAAACGCCCGGTGATGGTTGAAGACCTTGCTTTACTGCATGAGAAAGAACGCCAGACACCCGGTTCGGTTAGATATTCAATAAGGCGATACCGAAAACATACTCAATGGGATATAGAAGATGTGGGTATGATTTCGTACAATTATAAAAAAAGTGAGCCTTCCGAAAACAGCCTCGAGCTTAAGTTTTGTATAACCGGCAATATGTATTGCAACGGTAAAAGCTATGAATGTGGTGAATGCAAAGCAGGAATGTCGAAAAACTGCGTGGCAAAAGAAGAAACGGTTGATGTATTGCATTTTACTTTTTTAACCGAACACCTGCAGCAGTTTGTAAAAAGTACCCGATCCACCAGCTTTACCAACCGTGTTTTATCTTTTAAGCACAATACTTCATTCTCTAAAATGCTGCCATTATGCAGCCGTACAAGAATGTCGTTGGAGAGCTTGTTGAATAATACGTACATTGAAAGCCTGGAAAATATTTACGTGAATGCCCAAACACAAATGCTGTTACTATACAGCCTGGAATGTATGCTGGGCGATAAAGAAGAAGAGGTTTTTGGCGCCTGTAAATTTCTTACCAATGATGTTGACAGGGATAAGATTTTAAAAGCAAGGGATATATTATTACAGAATATCGGTGAACCGATTACTATAAAAAACCTTAGCCGCAGGGTTGCTATTAATGAATGCTATCTTAAAAAAGGATTCAAAGAAATATTCGGCACTACCATTTTTGATTTTTACCAGAGCCAGCGCATGGAACATGCAAAATACCTTTTATACGAAAAGGGGTTGAGTGTTACCGAAGTTTCACTGATGCTTGGCTATTCATCTATATCACATTTTTCTACTGCGTTCAAAAAACACACGGGTTTAAAGCCCTGTGAATTACTTTTACGATGATGTTCATCAGCGCGTATTATGATCTAAATCAGGTTATTAAGAGATGACTATATTATGACAATTCATTCTCTTGAAGATGAATTTTGTCTATTACTTTTGCCCTCATTCATGGATTATTCTTCCACATACGATATTTGCAGCGGGCTCGAAAACTTTGGAATTATCGGCATTAATTATCAAAATGCAGATATTGCTGTAAGAAGCAGTTTTGCCGTTTGCAATATCACACAGGAAAGGATTACCTTTTTTGCAAAAGAAAAAAAGCTGAAAGACATTATTGTACTTTCAACCTGTAACCGTACAGAAATTTATGGGCTGGCAAGCACGGAATTATTGATTGAAATTTTGTGTGAGGCTACAGGAAACTCCACCGGCTTATTCCACCAGCATGGTTATGTTTATACCGGTATGGACGCGGTTAAACATCTTTTTAAAGTTGCTTCAGGATTAGATTCACAGATCATTGGTGATTATGAAATTTTGATGCAATTGAAAAAAGCAGCCAGGCACGCAAAGGATAATGAACTGCTTGGTTCATTAAGCGACAGGCTGGTAAATTTTGCATTGCAGGCATCAAAGAGAATAAAGTCTGAAACCAAACTCAGCACCGGTACGGTATCAGTTGCTTATGCGGCTATTGAAGTGATCCGCGAAAGGGTTGCTGATATTGCTAATAAAAATATACTGCTGGTTGGTGCGGGAAAATTCGGCCGCAATGTTGCAAGAAATATCGGCGAATATTTTCCTGGCGCTAAAGTTCGCATTACCAACAGAACATTCAGCAAGGCAGAAGATTTTGCGCAGGAACATGATATGCTTCCCGTGCCTTACGAAGCGCTGGCCCAGCAATGTGAGGAGAGCGATATCTTGATTGTGAGCACAACCGCAGAAGATTACACTATACTGCCAGGGTTTTTTAAAACAGAAAAGCCAAGATTATTGCTGGATCTTTCTGTTCCCAAAAGCATTCATCCTGCAGTTAAAACCAGGAACAATATTACTTTAATGGATGTAGACGAAATATCTGCAATCCTCAACGATACCTTCGCAAAAAGAAAAGCTGAAATTCCAAAAGCTGTTGCCATTATAGAAGACACGCTTGGCGAATTTGTTGAATGGCATAAGGTTTTTCTTCACAGGCATTTTTTGGGGCAGGTAAAATCAAAGTTGTATGAATTAAGTGAGGCTGATTCCTGCCTTGCATTTCCTAAAGATGGTAAAGATTTCCTTATACAAAAAGCAGTGAAAACACTTGCGGTTGATCTGCGGTCTCAAACCCAAACAGCAAGAGGCTGCCAGTATATAAATACCATGCATGAGTATTTAAAAATCAGTCATTCGTAACTGATCTTCTCCTGCTTTATTTATTCATTATATTTTTTGTTTGATTTAATTTCAATATAAGTTTCCTTAGTACATTCACGCAATGATGCAGGTAGTTAAAATCGGGACCCGTGAGAGCGCTTTGGCCATGTGGCAGGCAAAAAAAGTACAGGCGCTGCTGGCAGAACAGCATATCAAAGCCGAGTTGGTTCCTATAAAAAGCGAAGGTGATATTGATCTTACCACACCGTTGTATGAAATAGGCGTGCAGGGCATTTTTACAAAGGCGCTTGATATTGCTTTACTTAAAAAGCAAATTGACCTTGCTGTACATTCTTATAAAGATGTACCTACCCAATTAGCCAAAGGACTTGCTGCTGCCGCGGTATTAAAAAGAGATTCTTACAGGGATATCCTCGTATTTAAGGGCGATAAAGAAAAGCTGTTTCATAATCTTAATATTCATGATGGCAAATGGCAAACACCCGGCGAAAGTTTTACCGGGTCAACGCTTACAATAGCTACAAGCAGTGTGCGCCGCCGTGCGCAATGGCTCAATCGCTTTCCGCACCATACGATAGATAATTTAAGAGGCAATGTAAATACCCGCCTTAAAAAGCTCGAAGAAAGCAATTGGGATGGCGCTATCTTTGCGGCTGCCGGGTTGGAACGTATTGACATCCGCCCCGAAGATAGTATTGACCTTAGCTGGATGTTGCCAGCCCCGGCACAGGGAACCGTTGTTGCTGTGTGCAGGGATGAAGATATTACGCTTAAAAAGATTTGTGCTGCTTTTAATGATAGCAACACGGCATTATGCACGGGTATTGAACGGGACTTTTTAAGAACATTAATGGGGGGGTGCTCAACACCTATAAGTGCGCTGGCAGAAATTAAAAACGGCCAGGTATTCTTCAGGGGAAATATAATTTCTCCTGACGGCAGAGATAAAATTGAAGCCGAAAGAACAGTAATAATTAACGATGCTGAAAATACAGGGAAGATTGCAGCCAATGAAATGCTTGAAAAAGGTGGTAACACAATAATTCAATCAATCCGTAATGGCATCAAATAGCATAGAGATATTATCAACCCGGAATTTAAACCAAGACCTGGTTGAGAAAGCTGGCTTGCAGGATATCAGGATAGCATCCATTCCTTTTATTCAAAATATTCCTGATGTTTCTACTGAAATAGCTAATGAAATAAAACTGCTTGCTGCGCAAAAAATAGTTGCTGTATTTACCAGCATACATGCGGTGGAAGTTGTAAAAAGTGAGCTTCCTGATATTCCGCCAACCTGGGAAATTTTTTGCACCGGTGGCGCAACAAAAGAAGCCCTGCTCGAAACCTTTGATGAGTCCGCCATTACCGGCACGGCTAAAAACGCAAGCGGGCTTGCAGAAAAAATCCTGCAGCATGTTAATATTAAACAGGTTGTTTTTTTCTGTGGCAAGCAGCGGCTTAACGATCTTCCTGAAACCCTGCAGGGCAATGGTATAAAGGTTACTGAAATTATTGTTTACCAAACGGTGGGTACTCCGGTTACTATTAATAAACATTACCAGGGTATATTATTTTTCAGCCCCAGTGGGGTACATAGTTTCTTTTCAACCAATACTATTTCTGTTGCTGTAGTATTATTTTCTATTGGCAAAACAACTACGGCAACTATTGAATCATATTGCAGCAATAAGGTAATAACCAGCCAATGGCCGGGAGAAGCCAATCTTATAGAGCTGGCGATTGAATATTTTGGAAATACAAAAAACAAAGCGGTGCGCGGCACTGATGAATAATTGCGAGGGCTACGATATGAATGATTTATTATTGAGAACATTAAGAGGAGAAGCAACCAGCCGCCCGCCTGTATGGATGATGCGGCAGGCAGGCCGCTATTTACCGGAGTATATGGTTTTAAGAGAGAAGTACGGTTTTTTTGAGAGATGCCAAACGCCGGAACTGGCTTGTGAAATTACTTTGCAGCCTGTGGATATTATTGGTGTAGATGCCGCCATACTTTTTTCAGATATATTGGTTGTGCCGCAGGCAATGGGATTGGAAGTGCAGTTGATTGAAAGCAAAGGCCCGGTATTACCCGAACCAATAAAAACCCGCAGCGACTTACAACGCGTACGTGTACCTGATGTGCACGAAACATTACAGTATGTATTTGATGCGATTCAACTGATAAAAAAAGAATTGAATGGGCGTGCCCCCTTAATTGGTTTTGCCGGTGCTCCATGGACATTGCTATGTTATATGGTGCAGGGCAAAGGGTCCAAAACATTTGACGAAGCAAAAGCTTTTTGCTATATACAACCTGACCTGGCGCATGAGCTTTTGCAGATGATAACCGATACAACAATAGCATACCTGAAAGCACAGGTAAAAGCCGGTGCAGATACCATACAGTTGTTTGACAGTTGGGCGGGCTTGCTGAGTCCTGAAGATTTCAGCAATATTTCTTTACCATATATAAAGCAGATTGTTGCCGCGCTGAAAGATGAAGTGCCGGTAATTATTTTTGCGAAAGGAGCTTGGTATGCTTTGGAAGATATGGCAGCAACCGGGGCGCATGGTTTAGGCATCGACTGGTGTATTAAACCGGAATTGGCCAGAAAAGCGGCTGGCAATAATATCACTTTGCAGGGAAATTTTGATCCCGCAAAACTATTATCACCCATACCTGTGTTGAAAAAAGAAGTAAGCAAAATGCTGAATGCTTTTGGCAATGGCAGGTATATCGCTAATCTTGGTCATGGTATTTTGCCGAATGTGCCTGTTGATCATGCAAGGGCATTTGTGGATACAGTGAAGGAGTGGGGAATAGCGATTGCAAAATAAATAAGAAGGGCAACGGGCTATCAGCTTTCAAAGACATTTATAAAAATGAATCATTTTACAACCGCCATCTGGATACAATATATACATACCCTTCAGGACACTATCTGCTCTGCCCTTGAGCAATCAGATGGTAAAGCAGTATTTGTTGAGGACAAATGGGAGCGCGAAGGCGGCGGCGGCGGAAGAACAAGGGTAATTGCTAATGGCAATGTATTTGAAAAAGGCGGCGTAAATACTTCTGTTGTTTTTGGAAAGGTAAGCGATGCGATGCGTTCACAACTTAAAATTGATGGTGATAGCTGGTTTGCCTGCGGGTTAAGTTTAGTGATTCATCCGCTTAATCCTTTTGTACCGACCACACATGCCAACTGGCGGTATTTTGAATTGTATGATACTGATAAAAATGTAATTGACAGGTGGTTTGGCGGCGGCGCTGATCTTACTCCATATTATTTATTTGAAGAAGACGCGAAACATTTTCATCAAACATTATATAATGCCATTACGCCATTTGGCGCAGATCTATATCCGCAGTATAAAAAGAACTGTGATGTATATTTTGCCAATAAGCATCGCGGCAATGAAATGCGAGGTATTGGTGGCGTTTTCTACGACTACCTGCGTCCCTCCGATGACGCGGACGCGGAAAGGTTATTCTCCTTTCAGCAGGCTAACGGTAATTGCTTTACGGAAGCATATATACCCATTATTGAAAAAAGAAAAAAAACACCCTGGTCTTCAGATCATAAATACTGGCAGGAGATTCGCCGCGGCAGGTATGTTGAATTCAATCTCATTCACGACCGCGGAACCATATTCGGGCTAAAAACAAATGGCAGAACAGAGAGTATATTAATGAGCCTGCCTCCAACCGTAAGGTTTGATTATAATTATCAACCTCAACCCGGCAGCGAAGAAGCAAGATTGCTGGATGCCTGCCAGCATCCGAGAGAATGGGTGTAGCGTCATAATTGAATTAACCCGGAGCTGATGCATTAACAGAAACAAATAAAAGCTGTAGAAAGTAGATTTTTTATCATTGTTAGTTTTTATTTTCAATTTTCAAAGTTTTGTTTTTCTGCGCCGGCAATTGTATGCTGCCTTCAGTTTTTCCATCCACATAAAAAATGTAAAAAAAAATATTTTGTACAGGGTTGAGTAATAATTATTTGGGAAAAACTACTGTCTGTATACTCAACATTTGTGGCTGAAGACCATATGTTATCAAATGTTGTCTACTTTTAATGCCCGAAAATTGTAAGGTGTTCAACTTCAACGAATATATTGTGGATACTCCCGGTATCTGTCACAAGCTTAGTTGCGGAGATGCTCTTTTTTCTGTGTATACCTGCCCGTTAGATCAAAAATCTGCAGATATATGGAGTCATAATAATTATGTAGTGTACGTAACCGAAGGGCGAAAAATATGGCACACAACGCAGGGCTCTTACGATTTGCAGGCAGGTAGTTGTGTCTTCATTCGTCGCGGCGCCGCGATCATCGAACAATTCGCAGGACCGGGTTTTTGCTTCTATCTTTTTTTTGTATCAGATGAATTTATTTGTGAGGTGTTAAAAACAAAAACCACAGCGCTTCCTTCTACAGAAAAAAAATATTATCCCGTTATTCATATTGAAAGCAGCGAGGCAGTACATGCTTATTTTAAATCAATGCTCCCCTATTTTAATGCTCCGCAGGTTCCCGATCAATCACTATTACAGTTAAAATTCAGAGAACTCATTCTTCTGCTGGCAGATAACAAAAACAATAAAGAGCTCTTATGCTATTTCTGTAATTTGTTAAAATCTCCGCAAAGTGTTTCATTGCAAACCGTGATGGAAGATAATTTCTGCTTTAATTTAAAGCTTGAAGACTTTGCAAGACTAAGCTATCGTAGCTTATCAGCATTCAAGAGAGACTTCGAACAAGTGTACAATACTTCACCGGGTAAGTGGCTGATAGAAAAAAGATTGCAACATGCTAAAAACCTGCTCACCGTAGCCGGTAAATCTGTAAGCGATGCTGCTTTTGAAAGCGGGTTTGAGAGCAGTGCCCATTTCAGCAGAGCCTTCAGCAAGCAATTTGGGGTACCTCCTTCCGCTTTAAAGAAACAAGCAGCAGTTTTGAACTGATTTGTCAAATTCCCGGGCTTTACAGTAAAAAGGTTTTGTATAGCGCTTTTTAGTTTTGCATCATTATTAATTAAAAAAGTAATTATGAATGCGAACAAAATGCTTTGGGAGAAAGGAGATTTCACTCAACTTGCTAAAACAATGCGTGAAAGCGGCGAAGCGCTGGTTACCAAATTAAATGTTACTAAAGGTCTTACTGTGCTTGACCTTGGCTGTGGTGACGGCACAACAGCAATACCAGAAGCAAAAGCAGGAGCACGGGTTTTGGGTGTAGATATAGCCAGGAACCTTGTAGCCGCCGGAAACAAACGTGTGGAAGAAGAAGGGCTGACTAATATTACATTCCAGGAAGGTGATGCCATAGCGCTTGTTGATCTGGAAGATAAAAGTTTTGATCTTGTTGTTTCCATTTTTGGTGCCATGTTTGCGCCAAAGCCATATGATGTGGCAAAAGAAATGGTACGTGTTACAAAACCAGGCGGAAGGATAGTGATGGGAAACTGGATACCTGGTGATCCCACTCTGGTGGCACAAATACTAAAGATAAGCGCTGCATACACTCCGCCGCCGCCCGAAGGCTTCATCAGCCCGATGTTATGGGGAAAGGTAGAAGAAGTTACAGAACGTTTTGCACAGGCAGGTATACCAAAAGAAAATATCATCTGCGAGAAGGATACATTTACATTTATAGCGCCTTATTCACCTTCTGAGTTTGTAACTGTATTCAGAAAATATTACGGACCTACAATGAATGCATTTGAAGCCGCAGAAAAGAATGGCAAAGCAGAACAGCTTCAGGACGAGATGGAAGCATTATTCAACAGGCAGAACATAAGTGGTGACAATACAACTGCTATTCCTGCAACATTTCTGAAAGTAACAGTTAATGTGTAAGCAGTTAATGCGAGGCAGGGCGTCTTGCATAACCACTCAGAGAAAGTGGCTACGCGGCTCACTGTTAAAAAGATACAGTTCATTACAGGTTTTAGTGCCTTTGAACAATATATACTTTCCCGGGATACCACAGTGGTATATGTTTGTGCAATAATTATAAATAAAATATTAAACAGCTAAAAAAATGAAAATAATTATCTTTTCAGCAGTCATATTTTTAGGCATCACCGCAACTGCTGCATCCAGGGTAACCCCTGTAAATGAAAAAGTAAGGAAAACTTTTAACGAGGTTTTCAGCAACGCAAGCACCCCGGCATGGAATGTTTCGGGAGATTATTATGAAGCATCTTTTGTAAATGCTTCCGTTAAAACACGTGCTTTGTTTGATAGCAAAGGGCGTCTTGTTCAAACCATTCGCTACTACACGGAAAATGGACTGCCTTCAAATGTTTTATATAAAGTAAAACAGAAGTACGCTCAAAAAAAGATGTGTGGCGTAATTGAAATCACCAATAGTGCCGGCATTAATTACAGAATTGTTTTAAAGGATGATAAAAAGTATATGCACATCAATGCAGATACAAATGGTGAAACAGAAACTGTGGCAGTATATGCCAGGGGAGATAAATAGTTGATCATCGTTTTCTCATGTTTAAAAGGGAGGGGATATTATATTTCCTCTTTTTTTTGCTCCAATTTTTCATAACGGATCCGGAACATTTTTTTGACCATGCGAGGATACCTACAGCGTGTCGAAAAGAATAAGCCGCACCCGCTTTTCCCGGAAAATGACGATAACATGATAAACCATCTCTCCAAATAAGCGCAGGATGGGTTAATTTTGCGGCTCAAATCAGCCACTTCATTATGTATCTTCAAAAGCGCAATCGCATACTCCGCACCAACTCATCCATTCGCAGCCTGGTTGCCGAAACAGTTTTGACGCCAAACGACTTTATTTTACCCGTTTTTGTTGACGAAGGCGAAAATGTAAAACATGAAATCCCTTCTATGCCTGGCTATTACCGATACTCGCTTGACCTTTTGGTAAAAGAAGTGAAAGAAGTATGGGCGATGGGGATAAAAAGCGTATTGATTTTTGTAAAAGCCAAAGACGAAGTAAAAGATAATACCGGAAAAGAAGCCTGGAATCCTGACGGGTTGATGCAACGCAGTATTAAAGCGATAAAAAACGCTATACCGGAAATGCTGGTGATGACGGATGTGGCACTTGATCCATATTCTGTTTACGGGCATGATGGTATTGTAAAAGATGGTGAAATAGTGAATGACGAAACTGTTGACGCGCTGGTAAAAATGAGTTTGAGTCATGCGGAAGCAGGGGCGGATTTTGTTGCACCCAGCGATATGATGGACGGGCGCATTGGCGCTATACGCAAAGCATTGGAAGCAACGCATTTTACCAAAGTGGGTATCATGGCATACAGTGCTAAATATGCTTCATGCTTTTACGGACCATTCAGGGATGCATTAGACAGTGCTCCGGGCTTTGGTGATAAAAAGACTTACCAGATGAATTATGCCAACCGCCGCGAAGCCATTAATGAAGCGTTGCAGGATGTGGAGCAGGGCGCTGACATAGTGATGGTAAAACCAGCGATGGCTTATCTTGATATAATCCGTGAAGTAAAAAATAGTGTAACCGTGCCTGTTAGTGCCTATCATGTAAGTGGTGAATATGCGATGATCAAAGCCGCGGCAAAAATGGGCTGGCTTGATGAAAACAAAGCGATCATTGAAAGCCTTACATCCATTAAAAGAGCAGGAGCTGATTTGATTGCCACGTATTTTGCGAAGCAGGCAGCGGAGATGGTAAATAGGCAATAGTGAATGGGCAATGGGTAATAGTGAATATGGATTCACCATTGACAATTCACTATTGCCGATTCATCATTCACCCTTTTTACAATAAGTAAGTATCTCATTCTTAACCAATAAAACTATAACCTATGTTCTTAACACTGAATCATCAAAAAATGGAGGTTTATGCCCTCTCACATGCTTTAATAAAGGAATGTTATAAGCTGACAAAAGCTTTACCGCCGGAGGAAAAATATGCAATGGTTTCGCAGGTACGAAGAGCAGTATTGTCGGTACATTTAAATATATCAGAAGAGGTATCCCGAAGGTCAGAAGCAGAGAGAAAGCGGTATTATGAAATAGCAAGAGGTTCGATTGTAGAAATTGATGCAGCGTCAGACCTGGATTATTTGAAAAATATAGATGTAACAATCCTGGGAAAAACTATAATTGCAACATTTAAATTATTAACCGGTGTGATAGGAAAACAGAAAGGATAGGTGAATAGTGAATGGGCAATAACGAATAGTTAATGGTAAATCCATATTCACTATTGCCCATTCACCATTGCCCATTGCCTATTGCCCATTGCCCATTCACATGAACACAACAACAAGCCAATCCCTATTCTCCCGCGCACAGCAATCCATTCCCGGAGGTGTAAATTCACCGGTACGGGCTTTTAAAAGTGTGGGCGGAACGCCACTGTTTATTACCAGGGCCAAAGGCGCATATATGTATGATGCTGATGGAAACGAGTATATAGATTTCATTAACTCCTGGGGACCAATGATACTTGGTCATGCGCATGATGAAGTTGTAAAAGCAATACAGGAAAAAGCCGCTCTTTCCACTTCATTTGGTGCGCCAACGGAACTGGAAATTGAAATAGCTGAGCTGATTAAAACAATGGCGCCCAATGTAGATATGATCCGCATGGTAAACAGCGGAACAGAAGCATGTATGAGTGCTGTAAGATTAGCCAGGGGATACACCGGGAAAAACAAGATCATAAAATTTGAAGGTTGCTATCATGGTCATGCGGATTGTTTTTTAGTGAAGGCAGGCAGCGGTGTAGCTACATTCAATATTCAGACAGTGCCCGGTGTTACATCAGGTGTGGCAAATGACACACTAACCTGTGCATACAATGATATTGCCGCTGTTGAAAAATTAGTAGCGGATCATAAAAATGAAATTGCTGCTATTATTATTGAACCTGTTGCCGGCAATATGGGTTGTATATTGCCTGATCCTGGTTTTCTTGAAGCGTTGCGCAGCATTTGCACCAGAGAAAAAATCGTATTAATATTTGATGAAGTAATGACAGGCTTTCGGCTTGCGCCTGGCGGCGCGCAGGAGCGGCTGAAAATAGATGCTGATTTAGTTACCTATGGAAAAATAATTGGCGCCGGTATGCCGGTAGGCGCTTTTGCCGGTAAAAAAGAAATTATGCAGCATATAGCACCAGTGGGAAATGTATACCAGGCAGGCACTTTAAGCGGAAACCCATTAGCAATGATCGCCGGCTATACTTTATTAAGCTTTCTGAAAAATAATCCCTCTGTGTATGATGAACTGGAGGCTAAAGGAAAATATCTGGAAGAAGGATTGAGAGAAGTGTTTAGCAATAAAGGAATTGCGTATGTCATCAACAGGCTGGGAACCATGATCAGCATACATTTCAGCGATCATGTTGTTAAGGATTTTAACAGCGCTGCAAATGCGGATATTGCTACTTTCAATAAATTCTTCCATCATATGTTGGATTCCGGTGTATATTTGCCCCCATCAGCGTTTGAGACATGGTTTATCAGTAATGCCATTTCCTATCAAGACCTGGACCGTACCATACAGGCTGCGTCCCGTTTTTGATCCATCATATCAGTAAAGGTCACACTAAGTAGTGACCTTTACTATTTTTAAGAAATCTTGCAGAACTTTGCAAACAATGAATACAGAAAAGAAAAGAGGGATTGTTTTAATGAATCTTGGCTCACCGGATTCAACCGAAGTAAAGGATGTGCGCAGGTACCTGATGCAGTTCCTTATGGATGAAAGAGTAATTGACAAACCGTATTTGCTTCGCCTGCCACTGGTGGGTGGAATAATCGTTCCGTTTCGTGCGCCAAAATCCGCGGAAGCCTATAAAGAAATATGGACGAAAGAAGGTTCTCCGTTAATTGTGCTGACCAGGCAATTGCAGGAAGAGCTGCAGAAATATGTGAGTGAACCAGTGGAAATAGCCATGCGTTACGGTAACCCTACAGTGGAACATGCATTTGACAGCCTGATGGAGAAAGTAAAAGGCCTGGAAGAAGTAATTGCCGTTCCTTTGTACCCCCATTATGCTATGTCGTCTTATGAAACGGCTGTTGAGCATGCAAAAGTCATCCACAGGAAGAAAAAATATCCTTTCAAACTTGATTTTATAAAACCATTTTACAACGAGCCTGGTTATATAGATGCAATGGCAGAAAGCATGAAACCATATATGAAAGAACCTTTCGATCATATACTATTCAGCTATCATGGCATACCGGCAAGGCATCTTGTTAAAGCAGATCCTACAGGAAGCCACACGGAAGATACCAGGGGAGAATGTTGTCAAACGCCCTCTCCTGCAAGGGAGTTCTGCTACAGGTACCAGTGTTTTGAAACAACAAGGCTGGTTACAGGAAAACTCGGACTGCCGAAGGAGAAATATAGTATATCGTTCCAGTCAAGGCTTGGTAAAGGCTGGCTGGAGCCTTTTACAGATATCCGGTTAGCGCAAATGCCAGAAGAAGGCATTAAAAGAATACTCATATTATGTCCTGCTTTTGTAAGTGATTGTTTGGAAACGCTGGAAGAAATAGCCATGCGCGGTAAAGAAACTTTTATGGAAGCCGGAGGGGAGTCATATACTTTTATTCCGTGTATAAATACTTCTCCGCTATGGACAAAAACGTTAAGCGCCTGGATGAATGAGTATAGGGAAGGAAATAAAAGAATGGTGTTAGCAGAAGCTCATGTATAATTTTCCGAATTTTATTAGATGAAAGGATTGGTATACAAATCGACCGGTAGTTGGTACGTTGTAAAAGACGAAAGCGGCAGGCAGTATAATGCAAGAGTAAAAGGAAAATTTAAAATAGATAGTGATATCACTTCAACCAATCCTGTAACCGTTGGTGATGAAATTGAAATGGAGATGGAAGAAGGTACTGAAGGCGCTGCGATCATAACGGAGATACACTACCGTAAGAATTATATCAACCGTCAATCACCCTCCAATAAATACCAGCACCATATTATAGCGGCCAATGTTGACCAGGTATTGCTTATCTGCACAATAAAAGAACCCAGAACTTCGCAGGGGTTTATAGACCGTTTCCTGGTTGCTGCGGAAGCATATCATATACCTGCCATACTGTTATTTAATAAGGCTGACATCTATAAAAAGAAAGAATCAGAAAAATTTGCTGAGTGGAAAGCAATGTATGAACGTATTGGGTATAAAGTGCTGCTGGTGAGTATTGAAAAAAAAGAAGGGCTTGAAGCGATACAGGATATCATTAAAAACAAAACAACATTGATCAGCGGGCATTCAGGTGTTGGCAAATCTTCTTTCATCAATTTTCTTCTTCCGTCTTTTTCTCTTAAAACGCAGGAAGTAAGCGGCTGGAGCGGCAAAGGATTACATACAACCACTTTCGCGGAAATGTATGATATACCCGGTGGCGGAAGAATTATTGATACCCCCGGCATTCGTGAATTTGGAATAGTAGATATATCAAAGCAGGAACTTTCTCATTATTTTCCGGAGATGCGGGAATTGATCAATGATTGCCAGTTTAATAACTGCCTGCACATGAACGAACCTGGTTGCGCTGTTAAATCCGCGGTTGAAAATGGTGAAGTTAATATAGACAGGTATGTGAGTTATTGTACAATACTTGAGTCAATTGATGAGCGCAGTTATTGAACTTCACCCCAGCCTCTCTCCGCGCAGAAAAGAAGGCAGCCCCAATTAAAATCAGGTTGACAAACTTGCGTGAAGGGGAGGTTTAAAATCTAGAACCATGACGAATATGTAGTTTGTGGTTTGAGCGATAGACTAGAAACCACAAACCATAAACGCTTCTCCGGGCTGTTTGCTAATAATCTATCACCTGCTCTTCAATCAGTTCAGGTATTGTTCTCCACTCATATTGCTGGTTGCGTAACTGGGGTTCAAAGCCTGCTTCGCGTATCGCATCCTGCATTGATTTATAGGTAAACCTGTGTGGAGCGCCCGCGGCACTTACCACATTTTCTTCAATCATTATACTTCCAAAGTCATTTGCCCCGGCATGCAGGCAAATCTGTGCAGTTTTTTTACCAACGGTAAGCCATGAAGCCTGTATGTTTTTTATATTCGGAAGCATGATACGCGATAAAGCTATCATACGTATATACTCATCCGCGGTTGTAAGATTATGCACGCCGCGTATTCTTGTAAGCAAAGTATCTACATCCTGGAATGTCCACGGAATAAAGGCAAGAAATCCTTTCGCGTCTTCCGGTTTACGGCTTTGCACCTCACGGATCTTTACAAGGTGTTCAAAACGTTCCTGTAATGTTTCCACATGACCAAACATCATGGTAGCGCTGGTAGTAATATAAAGCTTATGTGCTTCATGCATTATATCAAGCCACTCCTGTGCTCCACATTTTCCCTTACTTATCAATCGCCTTACGCGGTCTATCAATATCTCAGCCCCTGCACCCGGCAATGAATCAAGCCCTGCTTCTTTCAATGCTTTTAATACATCGTGGTGAGTCATTTTTTCCAGCTTGCATATATGCGCCACTTCGGGAGGCCCCAACGCATGCAGCCGTATATCGGGAAACTCATTCTTGATCTGCCGGAAAGTATTGGTATAAAATTGCAGTCCTAATTCAGGATGGTGACCTCCCTGTAATAGTAATTGATCTCCGCCATATTTAATGGTTTCCCTGATTTTTTTACGGTAGGTAGCCATATCCGTTATATAGGCGTCTTTATGACCGGGGATACGATAAAAATTACAAAACTTACAATTGGCTATACATACATTGGTGGTATTCACGTTCCTGTCTATCTGCCAGGTAACTTTACCATGAGGAACCTGTATTTTTCTCATCTCATCAGCCACATACATCAGTTCTGTTAACGCTGCATTCTGGTATAAGAATATTCCTTCCTCAACACTAAGAAATTCAAAATTCAATGCTTTCTGTAAAATATCTGCTGCATTCATGATTTGCAAAAATACTAACAATTATGAATGATGAACGGTTGCTTTTTTGATATACAAATGACCTAAATTTATATAGCCATATATGAAACGGATATATAACTGCTTAGTGCTTTCTTTATTGCTGATGCCGGGGTTGCCGGCTTTATCACAAGTAAAAGTTACTGGTACCCCTGCCAGGATTGTTACACAGTTTGCATTTGAACAATTCAGTGGGGGGGTGGTCATAATCAAAGCACGGTTGAATAATTACGCTGATTCATTAAACTTTATTTTAGATACAGGCAGCGGCGGCATTTCATTAGATTCTTCAACCGTTATTGAATTAAACATTCCAACTACACCATCAGAGAGAACAATAAGGGGTATTGCAGGTATAAGGCGGGTAAATTTTTTATATAATGCAACATTGCACCTTCCAGGCCTTTCGGTTGACAGCCTGGATTTTCATATAAATGATTACGAAATTCTAAGCAGTGTGTACGGAGTAAAAATTGACGGTATAATAGGATTAAGCTTTTTGTCAAGGTATATTGTCAATATTGATTATGATAGTTTTTTAATGACCGTATATACAAAGGGAGATTTCAAATACAAAAAAGGGGGCTATATCCTGAAGCCGATCCTTACTTCCATTCCCATTGTTCCGTCAAGATTCCGCGACAGAGCCAGGTTCGATGCACGATTTTATTTTGATTCCGGCGCCGGTTTATGTTTCTTATTATCAGAAAATTTTGCAGGTGACAGTCTTGTAATTAATCCAAAGAAAAAAACCTTTCTTACCCAGGCAGAAGGACTTGGAGGCAAAACCGAAATGAGGGTTACAACAGTTAAAGAAGTGCGGATAGGTCCATACAAGTTTAAAAATGTGCCTACATATATATTTGAAGATGCCTATAATATTACCGCGTACCCTTACCTGGCAGGATTGATCGGCAACGACCTGTTGCGAAGATTCAATGTTACTTTAAACTATGCTAAAAAGGAAATTCATCTTATTCCAAATACGCATTTTTATAGTCCTTTTGATTATGCATATACAGGCTTAGGCATTTATGCTATAGAAGGCAAAATAACGGTAGAAGACGTTATACCCGGTTCTCCTGCTGAAAAAGCCGGATTTAAAATAGGTGATATTGTTGTAAGTGTCGGATCAGATTTTTCTAACAATATACAGGCATACAAAAACTTACTGCAATCTTCCACGCAAAAACACAAAGTCATCATCAGCCGCAATGAAGAGCTGATCATACTTACACTTAAGCCTGACAGTATTCTCTGAAAAGAAATCTCCTGCGACTTTTGGAATTGAGATTGCTGTGCCGCGCATCAGGTTGATGTTGCAAGTTTGATCATGCGGCCGCAACGACGTGCGAGAGGTTGAATAGGTCTCTACAAACGGATAGTGCCGATGGCACAAAAAGAAAACAACGAAGCCGGGAAACTGTTTAAAGTTAGTTTTTGGAATAATCACTAACGGTTTCCTGCGTTGCGCCTTAAATAACCCTTAATATATTTCCTGCCACGAATTCCGGTGTTCGCATCGGCGAAACAGGATTTGCTACACAATGTGCCACAAAGCATGCACAAAGTTACACAGAGCGTTTTATTATTCTTTGTGGCTCTTTGTGTATCCTTAGTGTACCTCTGTGAAATAACCAGTTTGAATATTGCAACCGGTAACTTATAAGCTGCAACCGGCATGCTGCCGCGTAGCAGCTAGCTGTTTGTAGCAAAATACCGGCAATTTTATTTGCCCCGGTCAGGGGCTACCTGTGCATAACAACAAAATAACGGTTCGGCGGTTTAACTAAATAATATAGCCCATAAGCCCACTGTTTTTACAACAAGCTGTTTTAATACCATCTATATATTTTACCTGACACAGGTTGGGTACTCGAAAGGACGTATAACCCTCCACTTGTATTTTCCTAAAGTGAAACCCCTGCAATTTTAAATGCGCCAATTCTTACCAATTTATTTCCCATATTTGCAGGCTGATTTAATACCAGGTAAACGCATATGATACATTTTGAACAATTTGTTTTAGATAACGGGTTAAGAGTAGTTGTGCATGAAGACCACTCAACGCCAATGGCGGTAGTGAATATTATGTATGATGTTGGTGCAAGAGATGAAAACCCTGAAAAAACAGGCTTTGCTCATTTGTTTGAGCACCTCATGTTTGGCGGTTCTGTAAATATTCCGGTATATGATGAACCGCTGCAATTGGCCGGCGGTGAAAATAATGCATATACCACCAATGATCTCACTAATTATTATTGCCAGTTACCGGCAGAAAATATTGAAACGGCTTTCTGGCTGGAGAGCGACAGGATGTTAAGCCTTGCATTTGGAGAAAAAAGCCTGGAAGTACAACGAAAGGTAGTAAGCGAAGAATTTAAAGAGCATTATCTTAACAAACCCTATGGAGATGTATGGCATAAAATGCGTGAGCTCGCTTTTGAAAAGCATCCTTACAGATGGATGACCATCGGCGCTGCATTAAGTCATATTGAAAATGCTACACTTACGGACGTAAAAGATTTCTTTTTTAAACATTACCGCCCGGTAAATGCCATTCTTGTAGTGGCTGGTCATGTTACGGTGCCGCAGGTAAAACAACTGGCGGAAAAATGGTTTGGTGATATTCCTCCCGGAGAGAAATATGTTCGCGATATTCCGCAGGAGCCGGTACAAACCATACATCATCAGCTTGAGGTAAAAGCCAATGTACCGATTGATGCTTTATATAAATGCTGGCATATCTATCCCCGGCTCGACAAGCGTTATTACATCACCGATCTCATAACAGATATATTAGGCGGAGGTGCGTCTTCAAGACTTTTCCAGGTACTGGTAAAAGAAAAACAATTGTTCAGCAATATTGAATGTTATCACTTTGGCACAACTGATGCAGGATTACTTACCATTGAAGGAAAGCTGGTAAAAGGTGTGAGCATGACTGCGGCTGAAGCTGCTATTGAAGAAGAGCTGAACAAAATAAAACAAAGCACTATTACAGAAAAGGAATTGCAAAAAGTAAAAAATAAAACGGAAAGTCTTATTGCTTTTGAAGATATGAGTTTAACAAACCGTGCCAACAGCCTTGCTTATTATACACTGCTTGGCAATACAGGTTTGATAAATGAAGAGCTTGGCAAATACCAGGCGGTAACACCGGAAGATATACGCAACGAGGCTAATATTATTTTTACCGACAGCAACAGCAGCACGATGTATTATTATGGGGATGGGCAATAAGCTATCAGCTATCAGCAGTCAGCTATCAGCAACACAGGCAACCAGTAACCTGCAACCTGTGAAAATGTGAAACGTGAGCTGCTGATAGCTGACAGCTCAAAGCCCATAACCCTCCGCCAACAACAATTTAACTAATCAATATATGACAAACAGAACAACAGCACCGGTAATTAAAGATGCTGTAGATTTTGAGCTTGAACTTAAGCCTTATACAAAATTTACGTTGGATAACGGTGTGGATGTATATGCTATTAATGCCGGTGAAGAAGATGTGATACAGGTAGAACTGGTGTTTTATGCAGGCAACTGGTACGAAGAACAGAATATTGTTGCGGCAGCAACCAATCATTTATTAAAAAACGGTACAAATACTAAAAGTGCCTTTGAAATAAATGAGCATTTTGAATATTATGGTGCATACCTTAACAGGCATTGCTACAACGAAACCGCTACGGTTAGCCTGCATAGTCTTACCAAACATTTAAAAGAGCTGTTGCCGGTTATAAGAGAACTGGTAACCGGTTCCATTTTCCCGGAAACAGAGCTGGATATTTTCCGGCAGAACATGAAGCAGAAGCTGGAAATCAATTTAAAAAAACCTGATTTTATAGCCAATCGCTTAATTGATGAGTACCTGTATGGCATTGATCATCCGTATGGCAAATACAGTTCTGTTGCCGCCTACAATGCTTTGCAGAGCGCACAGTTGCAATCTTTTTATAAAGATTACTATATAAATGGCAGGTGTATAATTTTTGTAGCAGGTAAATTGCCTGCTGATATTGAAAAGCAGGTAAACGATTCATTAGGAGGCTTAACTGTAAATAAACATAACCTACCGGTTATAACGCACCCTGTAAAAGCTGCAACTGAAAAAAAATACAGGGTAAACAACGATGACAAAGGGCTGCAGGGGGCTATTCGCATAGCCAGCCATTTTCCTAACCGGCATCACCCTGATTTTACAAAAGCCCAGGTGGTAAATACTTTATTTGGCGGCTATTTCGGATCGCGGCTAATGAGCAATATACGGGAAGACAAGGGTTATACATATGGCATACACAGTTATATACAAAACCATATGCAGGAATGCGCATGGATGATAAGCACCGAAGCAGGCAGGGATGTATGTGAGGCCACAGTAGCCGAAGTATATAAGGAGATGGAAATGTTGCGTAATGAACCTGCATCAGAAGAAGAACTTTTGCTGGTAAAAAACTATCTTATCGGTACCATTCTCGGTGATCTTGATGGGCCTTTTCATATTATAGGGCGGTGGAAAAACATTATACTGAACGAGCTGGGTAATGATCATTTCTATAAAGCTATCAATGACATAAAAAGCATAACGGTTAAAGAAGTGCAGGAACTGGCGAATACATATTTACAACCAGAGAAATTTTATGAATTGGTGGTAATATAATTCATTAAAAAAGACCGCGAATGCGGTCTTTTTTAATGAATTGAATGCTTCGGTCATTACCGCGTTCCTCCGGCCCACCAAACGTTTTCAGTGTACACATAATTACCATCTCCGTATGCAGCTTTTACAGAAGGATTGGCAGAAACATCAGAGTTACCATAGGTAAACCTTAATGGGAATTTATTACTTGCATTCAGCGGGTTTTCCAGTCCGATAAAATCAGCCTCACCCATAGCTTTAAGTCTGCGATAGTCATTGAATGCCTCTGTAGATTCACCTGAAGCACCATAAAATGCAAGATATTTTTGAAGCATAATTTCTTTTAAAGCGTTAGCTTCAAATCGGGGCGTTACTTCATTATCAAAATAATCTGTTGCCACGTCTTCTGACAGATCAATACTTAATCCTAATCCATAAGAATCACTCGTTGAATTTAAAGAACGTGACAGGTTTGCGAATGCAGCAATAACAGCTTCCTTAAGTGCATCTTTTGCTTCTCCATCCTGGTTCATTCTCGCCAATGCTTCTGCTTTCAGGAACATCAATTCATGATAGCTTAATAATAATGTAGGAGCTGTAGTGGCGTACTCCGCAACAGAAATAGGATACGTATATTGCTGCTGTACCGGGGTACCATTGGGAACCCCATCTGCTATTGCGTCGTCGAGGCTTATTGCTTCAAAATTGTAATCCATAAATGCCTGCTCCCCCCGGGGATCATTTAAGTCCTTAAATTTCTTAGCAAGGCTCTGGCTTACGCCCAGCCCGTCTCTTGCATTTGAATATCCAAAAAGCGGATTTATATTTGCTTCTCCATCATAAATATTAAATATCAACTCCTCGTCTGCACCTTCAAAAGACTTATCTATATTATCTACAACTTTGGTCAAATCGCCATCCACATCAGAGGATATTTTTAAAGTATGCATTAAATAGCGTGCTTTTAAACCATAGGCTGCTTTTTTCCACAATGCTTTATTTCCACCATAAATCAAATCCTGGTTACCTACCGAACCTGTCCCTGCACCATCTGTTCCATCAAGCAACGTAATCGCATCGTCCAGTAAAGTTTGTATTTGTGGATAAAGCTCTGATTGCTTATCAATTTTTGGCTGTAAAATAACAGGTGATCCACTTGCATCAATAACCCCTGATTCGCTGAAAGGAGTATCACCGAAAAAGTCAGTTAAAACCCCAAGGTTATACGCCAATAATACTTTAGCTATCCCGCAGGTTACATCATTGCCTTCTTCGGGACCACCAGCTGAGGTTTTGGCAATGATAATTTTTAATGACTTAATATTCGCATATATAGCATTCCAGCTATTATTATACGTGGTTGCCTGGGTAGGCTCACCTACACGTGTTTCGGCATTAAATGTTTGACCCCAAACACCTGCTTCATGTTCAAGATAAACAGAAGAATACAGGGAAATATCACCACCAACCACAGAAAAGGCGGTAGATGTTATCATATCGGTTAAGATAAACTTCGCTGAAACGTCAGATGGATTATTAGGATTAAAGTTTACTCTATCCAGCTCCTTTTTAGAACAAGAAGAAATAAACATAGCTGATGCCGCTACAGCAAGGCTAAATATTTTTAAAGATTTCATCATTCTATTTTTTTGATTTAACTATATTAAAACTGGAGATTAATACCTACACCAAAACTTTTGGTTTGAGGTAAAGTAAATCTTTCAAATGCACCTGCCATATTTGTATTGCCCTGGCTGGATTCCGGATCCAGGTAAGGAGAATTGGTCCACAACAGCAGGTTTCTCGCAAAGAAGTTCACACCCAATCCAAAATTTGCTTTTTTAATAGCCTGAACGCGGAGTGAAATTTCTCTCATTTTGATAAAAGAGCTTTTTACAATGCTGCTTTCATCAATAGTATTAATATCCTGGAAATACTTTTGAATATTATTATATCCTGAAACAACAATATCATTCGGTGTACCATCTTCCTTAACAGCATCAGGAAACTGTACTGCATTTTTTAATCTTGCTTCTTCACTTGCTTTGCTCACACCATAATTATCGAATAACCCTGTAGTACCGCTGTACATTTCACCACCTTGTTTCCAATCCATCACGGCAGTTAATGTAAGCATCTTAAACCTGATCCTTGTGTTAGCACCTAGAAGAAAGTCTGGCGCAGCACGTCCAATAACGGCAGGTGCTCCGGCTATAGGAGTTCCATTTGCATCAACAATCACTTTTCCTGTTTTCTCATCCCTGGCATATGATGTACCATATATCACAGGGAATTTGTCGCCAATACCAGCTCTGACCTGCGGCGTTGTAAAACCACCGAGGAAGATGCTTTCAACACCAGGCGCTAATTCATCTACATAGTTATCAATTTTGGAAAAGTTAGCTCCTATGCTCCATTCAACATCAGCTTTCCTGATGGCATTAATATTGATGGTAGCTTCATGCGCATTGGTGTGAATCTTACCACCGTTGGTTCTGAATTCAGTAGCGCCTGTTGAACCTGGTGACGGTACATCAAAGATCTGGTCTTTTACATTCTGGCGGGAAAATGTATAATTTACTTCAACCAGGTTATTGAAGAAATTCAAATCAGCACCAATTTCATATGAAGTGGTATTCTGTGGCTTTAAATTGGGATCATATACCAGGTCGCTTGGTATATATGCTTTAATTCCATTGATGGGATACAATATCGGGCTACCACTATAAAACCCGCCACCATAAGCCGGCAGCGTATAGAAATTGCTGCGATAAGTTCCTGCCTGGCCTACCTGTGCTACAGAGAATCTCAGTTTTCCAAAATTCAAGAATGAACTGTTGTCAAGCCCGTTCAATTCTGTAAATACAAATCCCAATGCGGCTGAAGGATAAAAGAACTTCCTGTTATTGCTCGGCATAGAGGATACAATATCCTGGCGGCCGGTAACGCTCAGGAACAACATTTGCCTGAAGGATAAAGAGAGATTGGCAAAGTTTCCAAAAGTTCTGTATTTGGATGATGTTTCAGTTGCGTCTTTAGTACCGGTATTATCCATATGATTCCATCCTGCAAATGCAAAACTGGAACCATAAGCTGTTAAATACTTGGTATTGGTGTTAACGATCTCATTACCTACCAAAAGGTTCAAGCCAAAATCTGAACTAACGTCCCATTTAAAATTACCTGTAAGCAACGAGTTTAATGTAGTATTGGTGTAAGTATATTCTGTAATATCACCGTTGTTATTTGAGCCACGCGTTGGGGAGCCAAAACTCCATATATCCTGGTAGTTTGTAGTATAAGCATCTGCGCCGATCTGGTACTTTACATCCAGCTTCATATTGCTTGAAAGATCAGCAGTATAGGTAACATTGGTATTTCCAAAAAAACGATTTGTTTTTTCATTCCAGGTGTTATGCTCCTGACCCCAGTAAGGATTTACAAATGCGCCGCCACGATATCCGACAGGGCTGTATATATTGCCTTCGGCGTGGTTAGGAATGCCTTTAAGATCATAACTTACAGGAGCCGGGTAAACTGTTGCGATAATACCATCATTTGCTGAAGGAGCTTTATCAATATCTGAATTGATAAAATTACCGCTAAAAGAGGCTTTAAAGTGTTCTGATAATTTTGTTTCGCCTGCTATTTTAGCATTATACCTGTTCATGCCGGTATGCGGAACAATTCCTTTCTGATTGGTACTGCCTAAAGCTACTGCATAAGAACCCCTGTCGGTTGCATTCAATATACTTATGGAATTATTGAAAATTGTACCAATGTCAAAGAAATCGCGGACATTATTATATACTGCAGGGGTTACCCAAGGATTAAGGCCGGTCAATGCACGCTGGGGCACATAATATTGACCCGGGTGCATACCATCAGCATTAGTATACTGGTTAGTTGTATCCCCTCCATAAAGCGTACTCTTGGGTAAGTCAACTACCTTTGGACCATAAGAGGTTGATGCATTCGGATTAAACGCTCCGTTAGCACCCTGTGCATATGTAGTTTGCAAGTCAGGGTAGCGGGAGAGATCATCAAAGCTTACGCTGGAATTAAAAGACACCTGGGGTTTACCCTTCGAAGCCCCTTTTCCACTTTTGGTTGTAATAACTATTACGCCGTTAGAAGCCCTTATACCATACAATGCCGATGCAGCCTGGCCTTTTAACACTTCAATATTTGCAATATCGTTAGGGTCAATATCAACCGCGCGGTTTGCAATATCTGTTCCGGTTACACTATTGCCGGTACTCAAATCAGCATTAGAAGAAATAGGCATACCATCAACAACATACAATGGTGTATTATTGCCGGTAAACGAACGTGCGCCCCGGATAGTAATCAAAGAAGAAGCACCCGGCATACCGCTTGAAGGTGTTATCTGAACGCCCGATACCTTACCCTGCAAAGCACCCGCTAAACCTGTGTTGGCAGCCTGCACCAACGCATCGCCTTTTACGCTTTGAGTGGCATATCCAAGGCTTTTCTTTTCCCTTGAAATTCCTAAAGCTGTTACTACTACCTCCTGCAAGTTTGAACTTGAATTCAATGCTACATTGATATTTGTTTGATCACCCACAGTAATTTCCTGTGCGGTAAACCCGGCAGCACTTACTACCAAAACTGCTAAAGGCGATGCCTGTATACTGAAGTTCCCATTTTCATCAGCAGCAACCCCTGAGGCGTCGTTACCTTTAATTTTTACTGTGGCAAAAGGAATAGGATTTCCTTTGTCGTCCATAACCTGTCCGGTTATAGTTTTTGTTTGAGCAATTACCAGTACCGACCATTGCAGCAGTACTGCGAGAAGCATTAAAGTTTTTCTCATATTTAAATAGGTTTTAATGAATGCGGCAAATACAGGATATATCATAGACATCTACTAATTAAAAAGCGTAAATACCCTGTTGCCAGAAAAAAGACAAAATGAGAAACGCTGGTGCTGCACGAATAATTGGATGAAACTGAACTATTTAATAAAAACTTATCTTGAAGCGGACATAAATATTTATAAAAAGAAAAGGGCTACACTTGAATAAGTGTAACCCCTTAACATGTTTTATAAAATACTTATCTAGTTTGCGTCCCAGAATAATTTTGTTTCAACTTCATCGCCACCAATTTTAGAAGCAGCGCTGGTATAGTTTGCAGGATTTAACTGCTGTTCATTATTAGGGTACTGGTATCTTACAGGAAATCCTGATTTAGCGCCAACAGGCAATGTTAATTCCGGATAATCCAGTCTCCTGAGTTCTAACCAGCCATCCATTGGTCGGTTATATAAAGCAATCCATTTCTGGAAAGCAATTTTTTCTTTCCATGTGCCCGTTGCAGTTGCATAAGCTACTTCTGGTTGCGCCAGGTAAGTTGTAGCATCTCCAGCGGAACCGCCCCAATCAAGAATTGAAGCTTTAATACCATTTGTATAATGTTCAGCAGCGGTACCAGCCACAGTAAATCCTCTTTCAATGGCTTCTGCACGATAAAACTCCAGTTCTGAGTACGTTAAAAATATACCCGGAGCATCTGCTGCCGATACCTGTGCACTTGGCTTGGATGTAGTGGAATATGTATTACCCGCACCAACAACACCACCTACATATTCACCATCATTATTGGTCCCGAAGTAAAGTGATTTTCTTGGATCGTTTAAATCAATAAGCGGGTCCATCAGATCTTCTGCAGCGAGATAATCACCACGACCCCCCAATATAATATCTGCATAAAGAGGATTGGTATTTGGGGTAGCAGACAGATAAGGCATAAGTCCATCATCGTCTGAACTTGTAAATGCACCTGCATCTGCAGCTTCCACATTTGCTTTTGCAGTAGCAGCATCTGAATCAGCCAATATCATACCCAGCTTAAATCTCAATGTATTGGCAAATTTTTTCCATTTACTTACGCTGCCAGCATATAAAAAATCTTCTGAGCTCGAAAACCCTTTATTGTCTGTGTTAAGCGCTGAAATATCTGCGGCCAATCTTGAAAGCAAATCACTGTATACTGTTTTTGCATCATCATAAACAGGATAAACATTGCCAGGATCGAGTGCCTGAGAATATGGGATATCGCCAAAAGTAGTTACCAGGTTAGCAAATACATATACCTGCATAATATCAACGATCGCAAGTTTATTTGCCTTCTCACCTTCAAGCAGTGTTGCATCATCAGTTATAATTTTAGCTGATTCTTTATAATCTGTCAATACATCTCTGTACATAGCTCCCCACCAGGTTTGTGGAATATTCCTGGTAGAAAAATCAAACTGGGCTTCATCCTGGTATGTTGCCATTGACCAATGCTTTACTATAAAGCGGAAAGGATTGGTATTTACACTGGCAGAAACCAGGTTGTCGGATAAATTTCTTGTAGCATTTGAAAACAAGGTGCCTGCAGGAACATTTGCTGCACGCTTGGTTTCATCATTGTAGCTTGAAATATCCTTCGTGCAGGAAGTGATCAGAAGCCCCTGCAGAATAGCTATAGATATTATTAATTTTTTCATTTTTCTGTGTTTAGAATTTTACATTCAGGTTAAAACCAAGTGTTCTGGTAGTAGGATAGGCACCGCTTTGCATACCCTGTATATTACCGGCAGAAAGATTTTCTTCAGGATCAGAATAAGGCAGATTCTTGTGAATTATCCATAAGTTTCTTCCTATTATTGAAAAATCTACTCCTTTAATAACACTGGCATTTTTGAATAAGCCCTGAGGGAAGGAATATGTAAGTACTGCTTCTCTTAGTTTAACATAACTCGCATCGTAAGCAAAATCAGAAGCAGCAAAACCAGCCTGGTTTGCATCAAGCGCTACGCGTTTTGTGTTTTTGCTTCCATCAGCCAAAACACCATCTAAAATCACACCGCCACCGTCATCTGTGGTTCTGATTGATTTTCCATTCTCATTAAGACCAGCTGATTCAGGATAAATACCTGTGTAGTTTAAACCATAATACATATCCAGAGACCATACTTTTCCACCTTTTCTCGCATCAATCAAAAAGCCCAATGAGAAATTTTTGTACTTGAATGTGTTGTAAATACCGCCAATCCACTCTGGATTATAGCTACCGAATACATTAGTAGTAGTAGTAGTAGTTCTGTAAAAACCACTTGCGTTAACAACTCTTGGAGAAACACCGTCCCAAACAATTAATGAGCTGGCATCTTTAGGATCAATCATCATGTATGTTTTACCCTGAATTGTTCCATAAGGTTGACCTACTGTTGCATTTATACTTACACCGCCCTGGAATGAACCAAGCTGAATATTGGTAATTTCATTACCGCTTTCATCTTTAAACAACTCAACCACTTTGTTGGTGTTTTTAGTCCAGTTCAAATTAATGTTCCAGGAAAAATCTCTTGTTTTTACAGGAGTCACAAATACAGATAATTCAATTCCTTTATTTTCAATATTACCAGCATTTACATATTTGCTATTATAACCTGTAGCAGTAGATACAGAAACAGGTATGATCTGGTTATGTGTATTTGTTTTGTAATAAGTAATGTCAAATCCCAAACGATTATTCAGAAATGCAGCTTCTAAACCAATTTCCCTGCTTTTAGTTCTTTCCGGTACAAGATTTTCATTGTTTTTTGTTCCCGGAACTGAGAATAAAATTGTGCTGCCGAATGGAGTTGGCTGATCGTAAGTATCTCTAAGAGCGCCCCATGCTGCATCATTACCAACTTCAGCATAGTTCAATCTTACTTTACCGTAGGACAACCAGTTTAGTTGAGAAAGATGCTTGGAAAAAATCCAACCTGCTGAAACCGCATAGTAATTATATGCATTTGAATTTTCGGGAAGAGTAGAAGACCTGTCTCTCCTGAATGTTCCATCAAGAATTAATGTCTCTTTATATCCCAGTGTGAGGCCGCCGAAATAACCATCTACCGCTTTTGGCTGGTAATATTCTGTTGGGTTAGGTACAGTACCTTTTGAGTTTGCAATAGAATATAAACCGGGAACAATCAATCCACCGGAAGTAGCCTGTCCAAGATAAGTATATGTACTTCTTCTCCGGTTTGTTCCTACCAACGCTTTTACGTTAAAATCTGCACCGATATTTTTATCAAAGTTTGCGAGCAAATCATAATTTCTTTCGCTGAAGCTCAAATCATATCTTGTATAACCTGGTGTACCCTGGCTGCCTACTGCTATTCTTTCATCCATAAACTGAGTATACGAATCAAGCGTTGCTCGACCAAGTATACTTAACCAATCGGTAATTTTGTAATCTAACTGTACATTACCGAAAATGCGGGACCTGGTATCTTTTTCATAATTTTCGTATAAAGTCCAGTAATAATTATCTGTGTAAATTGGTACAGTGCCGGCTTCAGTAGAAGGATCTTTCCAGTTCCAGGTAATGTTTTGACGATTTCTGAAATAGGCTTCTTTCTGTTCCTTTATATCCACGTTTCTTTGGTACCACTGGCGGAAATTTTGGTTTACATTTCTGCCGCTGTAACCGGTGCCATAACGGCCTTTACCATCTATTTTAGAATAGTTAGCGCTGGCAGTTGCAATAAGTTTCGGAGTGATGTTATAAGTAGCGCCAAAATTAATTGTGTTCTTTAAAACGCGGCTGTTTGGTAATACTCCTTTTTCATCATCGCGGGTATAAGCGAGTTTTATAGTTCCCCTATCTGTGCCACCCGTTAAAACCACATTGTTATTAGTAGAAACAGCCGTTTCATAAAAATCAGCAGGAGTATATGTTGCGGCTACCCAGGGTTTTGCAGTTTTATAGTAAGGTGAAGCTGGATCAAATGCATCCCAATGATATACCATTAAGCTGGGATCGAATTTAGCACCATATGATGCGTCTTCTGAAGTAGGCACTACTAAATCATCAACACCATCGCCGTTCGCGTCAAAATACCAGAAAAGTCTGTTGGGAGAGGAAGTACCTGAATAATTAGCAGAATACCCGGCGCCGTACTGATCCTGATATTTTGCAAAGGTATTTTTATCTATCTGTCCTACTCTAACGCCGGTATTTACAGATATGCCTAATCCTTTTTTACCTTTTTTGGTGGAGATCATAATCACACCGTTAGCTGCTCTTGAACCATATAACGCGGTTGCTGCAGCACCTTTTAATACTGAAATATTATCAATATCATCAGGGTTTATGTCTGCGGCTGCATTACCATAATCATAACCACCTCTACCAGTTCTTTGGTTTGAAGTATTATATGTGCTGTTATCTACAGGCACACCATCAACAACAAATAACGCCTGGTTATTTGATTGTAAAGATTTCATACCGCGCACAACGATATTTGTTGATCCGCCAATACCATTACCCTGAATGATCTGTACACCGGATACCTTTCCGGAAAGCGCGGCAGCAGCATTCCCTGTGCGGAGCTTGCTTACCTCATCGCCTTTTACCTGCTGTGCGGCATAGGGCAATGTATTTTTATTACGCTTAATGCCAAGGGCAGTTACTACTACTTCCTGCATATTAGCAGAAGGTTGCAGATTGATGGTCAAAGTAGACCGGTCGCTTACCGCTATATCCTGCTCTTCAAAACCGGCAGCGCTTATCGTTAATGTGGCTTTGGGATTTACTTCAATGCTGAAGTTACCATTCTGATCGGCGGCAACCCCTGTGTTTGCGCCTTTAATTTTGATGGTTGCATAAGGTACCGGGTCTCCATTTGCGTCTGTAACCCTACCTGTTACGGTTTTGGTTTGCGAATATACTGATGCAATACATAGCATCAGCACCGCAAAGAGTGCTGCAAGTTTTCTCATGTTTGTTTTTTTAAAATGAAGTGCCAAATATAAAAAGATTTAACAAATCTGAACTTTTTGTTAAATTTTTATTATTTGACTGTTAAAAGACAAAAGAAAAGAAAGATTTGCTGCTTATTAAAGTCGCCCAATCAGAAAACTATCGCAATACTTAAAACATATGCTTTATATGCATATGTTTTGAAATGAAAACCTTTAACTTATGTTAACAGTCGTTAGTTTATTTTGTCTGTTATTTTCTTTCCCGGAAAACCTTGTTTATGCAACATATTGAGCAAAACAGGCAACAGCACCAGGTTGGTAACCGTTGCAAATAATAAGGTAAGCGATGTAAGCCACCCCAGCGCCTGGGTGCCGCCGAATCCACTAAAAATGAAAATGCTAAAACCCGCAATTAACACAAGAGAGGTATATATAATGCTGATGCCGGTATAATGAATGGTTTGCATTACTGTAGCTCTCACATTATTGCCGTTAGCAGGCAACTGCTGCCGGTAAGTTACCAGGAATCGTATGGTTACATCTATAGCTATACCCAGTGCAATACCAAATATTAAAACGGTAGAAGGTTTCAGCGGTACTCCTGTCCAGCCCATAATGCCCGCGGTAAGCATAAGCGGCACAATATTGGGCACAAGGGAACAAATTAATATTCTAACCGATTTAAACAGGTAGAGCATGCATAATGCGATCAGCAAAAAAGCCCACATAATACTTTCTTTCAATCCGTTGATAATAAAGCGGCTGCCTTCAAGAAATGTAATGCTGGTGCCGGTAAATTCAACATTGTATTTGGTAGAATCAAAAAGCTGATCAGATCTTTTTTTGATGTCGTCTAATATCAAAGGCAATGCTTTGCTTCCCACATCAGCCATATTCACGCTTATCCTGGTTTTTTGCCTGGCTGTATCCATAAACGCATTCATCAACTGCTGAAAAGCATTGTTGGAGGCAGAGGGATTGACTGTATCCTTTCTCACCCGTAAATAATCTCCTACAAAAGCACCGTCAAATGTATTGGGCATTGCGTAGTTCAATGTGTCGCCATCATAAAAAGCCTGCTTGGCAAACTTTAATCCTTCTGCAAGCGACAGAGGCCTTGCCATTTCTTTTTTTGAGGCGATATATTGCGATAAAGAATCTATCCGCGAAAAAACATCCAGTGCTTTCATGCCGCTCAATCCATACTTCCTTTTTGTATCAACAATAATTTCCAGCGGCATAATGCCTTTAAAATTCCGCTCAAAAAACTTCAGATCAACATATATCTTATCTGTTTGAGGAATATCATCTACCATGTGCCCTACAGATACAAGGCGGAGAATACCGGCTACTGAAAACACCAGCATTATAGCTGTGGTTACATAAATGGTTTTGGTATGGTTAAATACCCATTTTTCAATTTTCTTCAGCACGGCTTCGAGCCACCTGCTCTCAAGGTATTGGGTATGCTTTTGTTTTGGCGGAGGCAGATAACTCAATACAGGAGGTATGGCTGCCAGCGAAATAAAAAATATGGCTATAATGCTTGTGCCTGCAACAACACCAAACTCTTTGAGTATGGCACTTTTTGTTAGCGCGAACACTGCAAACCCGATTGCCGCGGAAATATTGCAGAACAGGGTAATAATTCCCATCCGGTTTACCATTTCAACCAATGCTTCTTCTTTTTTACCAGTATCAAGCCATGCGGTATGGTATTTATTAAGAAAATAAATACAGTTAGGGATCCCTATTACTACCACCAATGGCGGAATAAGCGCGGTAAGCAGGCTGATATAATACCCGCATAAATGCAGGATGCCCATACTCCAAATAACACCAATAATAACCACGCCAAGCGATAATACTGTTGCGCTTACCGACCGGAAGAACAGCATCAGGATAATTGCGGAGATCAACACAGAGCCTATCAAAAACCATTGCATTTCTTTAGCCACTTTAATTGCCATATTGGTTCTTATCAACGGCAGCCCGCTGATATGCATTTCCACATTATGCTTTTCACCAAAGGCATAAGTATAGTGCTCTATTTCAGCAATAACTTTTTCCCTTGCTTTTGAAGCAAGCACATCTTTATTAATTCTTACGGCAATAAGATAAGCGTTGGTTTCGGGGTTATATAATAATCCCTTATAGAAAGGCAGCGACTGAAATAGCTGAACAGCACTATCAGTTTCCTGCTGAGATGCCAACGCCCCCCGGAAAACAGGCTTTACCTCCAGCTTTTGCGTGCTGTCATTTTTTTTAAGATTGATGGCATTAGCTACGCTCAGCACACTCTCTACTTTATCAACTTTTTTCAGGTTATTGCATAAAGCAGTATAGTCATCAAAAACTGCTTTTTTGAAAAGATCATTTTTTGTAAACCCGATCACCAATGTGTTGCCGTCATCGCCAAATTGTTTTTTAAAAGCAAGGTATCGCTGGTAAAGTGGATTATCAACAGGTATGGTTCTTACAAATTCGTAACTGATGGTAACTTTTAATGCATGGTATAACATGAATGCTGTAGAAAGCAGCAATACAATCAAAAGCACAAGCCGGTTTCTTAAAATAAACTTCCCGAGTTTTTTCCACATTTGATACAGGATTACATTTTAGAAAGTGCAAAGAAACTTATTTTGACCCGGTTTGAGAAGTTTAAGCTATTGAATTACAGAACTAATTCACTGAATTGCAGCTGCGAATTCCGGTGTATGCCATGGCGGAACAGGATTTGCTACACAAAGAGCCACGAAGAATTCACAAAGTTACACAAAGGGGTGCACTTCAGATTTTCGCGAATTGGGCAATCATACGCAGATGCCTCATGCCCCGGCATGACAGCAACGGTGGGTTGCTCAGCATTGCACTGCAGCCTGTCACCTCGAGGTACAAGAGGTCTGCTGTAGCAGTAGTACCTGTATGCGAAAATGTGAAATGCGCCCATACAGAGCGTTTTATTATTCTTTGTGGAACTTTGTGTATGCTTTGTGTGCCTCTGTGGAATAACCATATCCCTGCAAAAAATTATTAATTGCCTTATTTAAGCTTCTACTGTGCATTTTTTTGTAATTTTTGCAAAATCATTATTATGAACTTCATCATCAAACTATTGGTTACTGCAGCTGTTGCTTTCGGGTTGTCACAGATCCTCAGCGGCATTCATATTGATACTTACTGGACAGCTATTGTATTTTCTTTTGTTCTGGCATTGGTAAATGTATTTATTCGCCCGCTGCTGGTTATTCTTACCATACCCTTAACCATTATTACCCTGGGTTTGTTTTTATTTGTGGTCACTGCGCTTATGGTATTACTGGCTTCAAAAATGGTAAATGGTATCCATATTGACGGCTTTTGGTGGGCGTTGCTGTTCGGATTATTGCTTTCCATAGTAACTTCCCTGCTGTTTAGTGGCAAAAATGAGTAAATCACGCTTAAAATATTGATTTTGACATACCAAAACAACCCTTTATATACGTTTAAAACAACAAACGTTACATCATCAAACAGCGCGGCAACCATTATATTCCTCCGTATTTCAAAAAACCAATAGGTTTGTGTATGCATTTTTCTCAGCAGCATTTCAGCAAACAACAATTGGAGGAATTTTACAGGGCTATTCTTTTGCCAAGAATGACAGAAGAAAAAATGTTGCTGTTGCTAAGACAGGGTCGTATCAGTAAATGGTTTAGCGGTATAGGCCAGGAGGCAATATCCACAGGCGCAACGCTTGCCATGCAGCAGGATGAATGGATAATGCCGCTGCATCGTAATCTCGGTGTATTTACAACAAGAGGGTTACCGCTTGATAAGCTCATTATGCAATGGCAGGGTTCAAAACAGGGATATAGCAAGGGAAGGGAAAGGAGCTTTCATTTCGGCACACGTGAGCATCATATATGCGGTATGATATCACATCTCGGCCCGCAAATGTCTGTTGCGGATGGTGTGGCTTTGGCATATAAATTAAAGAAAGAAAATAAAGCTGCGCTTGCTTTTTGTGGCGAAGGCGCGACAAGCGAAGGTGATTTTCATGAAGCATTGAACGTGGCAGCGGTTTGGGACCTGCCTGTAATATTTATAATTGAAAACAACGGTTATGGCTTAAGCACGCCGGTACAGGAACAATACCGCTGCGAAAACCTTATAGACAGGGCAAAGGGCTATGGCATGGAAGGTGTACAGATAGACGGCAACAATATACTAACGGTATACGATACCATAAAAGGCGTTCGTGAATATTGTATTGAAAAACAGAAGCCCTATCTGATAGAATGCATGACCTTTCGTATGAGGGGGCATGAAGAAGCAAGTGGAACCAAATATGTTCCGGAGGAGTTGTTTGAAACCTGGCAAAAGAAAGACCCGGTTAAAACATTTGAAGAGTGGCTGCTAAAAGAAAATATCTTAACCACGGTAGATGTTGAAAGCATTAAAACGGAATTTAAAAATTATATTAATACAGCAGTTGAAAAAGGATTTGCAGCAACAACCATTACCCCCTCTGCAAAAGAAGAAGAGGATGATGTATACGCTACCTGCGGAACAGCAGATAAAAAATTTACCGTTAATGTAATTACAGATGTTGATGGCATCCACCAACAGGGATTTAATCTCCTTGAAAAAAGATTTATTGATGCCATATCCGAAGGATTATACCAAAGTATGCTTACGCATGATAATCTTATTTTAATGGGACAGGACATTGCGGAATATGGAGGCGCATTTAAAATAACAGATGGGTTGGTAAATAAATTCGGTAAAGAAAGAGTACGCAATACACCTTTATGTGAAAGCGCTATTATCGGCGCCGCGCTTGGGTTAAGCCTGGAAGGGTATAAGAGTGTTGTAGAAATGCAGTTTGCGGATTTTGTTACTGCTGGCTTTAACCAGATCATAAATAATCTTGCCAAAATACATTACCGCTGGGGACAAAACTCGGATGTGGTCATTCGTATGCCGGCAGGCGGCGGTGTTGGTGCAGGGCCTTTCCATTCGCAAAGCAATGAAGCGTGGTTTGTACATACACCGGGATTAAAAGTGGTATATCCTTCATCGCCGGTAGAAGCCAAGGGCTTACTCACCGCAGCCATTAACGACCCTAATCCAGTAATGTATTTTGAACATAAAGCTTTATACCGTTCTGTTAGTGGGTTGGTTCCTGAAGCATATTACGAGATACCTATTGGTAAGGCAAGGCTGATTGAAGAGGGTGAAGATATTGCTATCATTACCTATGGCGCAGGGGTGCACTGGGCATTGGAATATGCAGGTAAGCATCCCGGTATTTCTTTTGATATACTTGATCTCCGCACGCTTTTACCTTTGGACTATGACGCTATAAAAGCAGCTGTTTCACGCACAGGGCGTATACTTGTTTTGCATGAAGACACTTTAACCGGCGGTATCGGCGCTGAAATAGCAGCATGGATACAGGAGCATTGTTTTTCCCTGCTTGACGCGCCGGTTATGCGCTGTGCATCTCTTGATACCCCTGTACCTTTTAATGTTGAACTGGAAAAAAATTTTATGGCGAAAGCGAGATTGGATGAGTGTGTGAAGCGGCTGATGGAGTATTAGGGAAGAAAAGTGGTAAGTGATATGTGGTAAGATCAAAAGTGAAAATTATACCATTCACGATAATACAGGCATAATTTGATTGGTTAACACCAGCTTTTTAAAATTTAAAAAGTATGCGAAGCTCCTATGCAGTCTTACACTGGGTTTTAACGATTTTAATTTCTCCATTCACATCTTATATCCAGCAGGTATTGGAATATAATTCAATAAATGGTGCAGGATTATTAGGACTCTATCCTTATTTAATTCTTTTTGGGTTTGCTTTTTCCATTCCAACGCTCTTAATATACTTTTTCTGCTTTTACTTTCTGGCACAGAGCAATATTTCCGTGCTATTATCCAAACTCATTTTAATTTCGGTAGCCATTTTGGGTATAATTATTACTATTTCGATTGTTTTGGAACAATTAGATATGGATTTTATACTACCCTATTCAATTACAACTTTAATTGTAGGATTAATATTAAAATCAGGTACTGAAAAGGTTAACGACCAGGAGCCCGCCGCCTGAATACTGCATAAGTTGAACATGGAATGTTTCTTCTTCTTTCGCCCCTCCTGCTCACTTGCTATAAACTTTCTGCTTATCACTTACCACCTTCTCCTTACTACCTTCCACCTCCACTCCCTATCTTTGCCGTATGGGTCATAAAAAACTAATAAGGTTTGAAGCGATAAAATCATTTTCCAACGTATTGCAATATCCCGAAGGCATGAAAGGGAAATGGCATGAGTTCTTTGGAAACTCAAATCCCATTACACTTGAGCTGGCTTGCGGGAAAGGTGAATATACAGTTTCGCTTGCAAGGCAATATCCTGAAAGAAATTTTATTGGTGTTGATCTGAAAGGCAATCGCATATGGGCAGGTGCAAAAAAAACTTTGGAAGAAGGTTTAAAAAACGCAGCTTTTCTCCGCACACAAATTGAGCGTATAACCGATTATTTTGATACAAATGAGGTGAGCGAGATATGGATCACTTTTCCTGACCCTCAGCTTCGGTTATCAAGAGCAAAGAAAAGATTAACACACCCAAGATTTCTGCGTTTATATGAAAAGATACTTTGTAAAGATGGTGTGATTCATTTAAAAACCGATTCTCCTGACTTATATAACTTTACACAGCTGGTCACAACATTATATAAACTTGAAGTGGTTGAGATTTACAGTGATGTATATGCTCAGCCGGGTATACACCCTGATCTGAAAATTAAAACCTATTATGAAAGCCTGGATATAGCAGGCAGCAGTAAAGTGCACTATATAAAATTCAGAACGTCTGAAAATTTACCTTTAGAAAAAGATGACCAGTTAAAGCAATTACTCGGTGAATCAGTCATTGAAGGAAGGTGAAGATTTTTATTTTAACGAAGAAGGACTTATGGTTTTAACCGAAAGCTTTCTTTTAAAACGAGGCTATTGTTGCGGCAACGGATGCTGGCATTGCCCCTATGAGTATATGAATGTTCCCGAGCCCGGAAAAACACGATTACTTACTGAAAGAAAAAATCATTAATAATGCTGCTTGTATGACACAGCTTAAAAAGAAAGGAAAAACAGTTGCCGGAACAAAGGCATTAAAAGAAAAGCCGGATCGCAAAGATTCTTTTTTCGAAACTGTATATGACGTAGCGAGGCTCATTCCCAGGGGGCGCGCAACTTCGTATGGGGCCATTGCCGCCTATATCGGCACTAAGCTGTCGGCAAGAATGGTAGGCTGGGCTATGAATGCAGCAGGTTCCGCACGTCCTAAGGTGCCGGCACACAGGGTGGTAAACCGGAATGGTATGCTCAGCGGCAAACATCATTTCGGCACACCGGATGCAATGGAGAAATTATTAAAAAAGGAAGGTATTAAAGTGAAGAACGACACAATCGTTGACTTCGATAAAGTTTTCTGGGACCCTGCGGTTGAATTGGCATTATGATCAGTGTTATACTGATTTTCGCGAGTTGGGCAATCATGTGCAGATGCCTCCTTATAATGACATCATTACGGATGAATTGAAAATCAGTCTTTTTTAGCAGCCTTCTTTTGCATAACAAGGGTAGCGTCTATGGCGCATAATGGAAACATTAACCGCTTTATCTACAAACAGATTGTGCCGATGGCACAGAAAAGAAAGCAACGAACGAAGCCCGGAGAATGATTGAACCGGCAAAAGTGAATAACGAATATTGCAACCTGTAAACCGGGAACTTATTACCAGGGAAGGCTATTAGTGCTTACAAATAACCATTAAGGAATTAAGAAAATTAAGTAAAAGCCTTCATGTACCTTAACTTCTTAATGTTTTTTATAAAACAGATATTGCGCCCTTGCTTTTCACAATTAACTTTATATTATATCTTAATTTTACTGTGCCTGGCTACATATGCTGCAGCTTGCTTTTGTGTTAATGCAGCAAAAGTTCTATACCTGTGATGCACATCAACAATCTCTATTAAAGCCTCCTGCACTAACAATTGATTCTCCCACCTGTTAAGCTCAGCAACAACAATTTCAAGGCAACCTTTCTTATAAGCAATTTGTCCTATAACATGCACCAGTGTTGTTCTTACCCGCGCAGTTGTATCATACTGCAACTCCTTTAATAATGGCAAAATATCTCCCGGATGCGTTCTTCCTCTTAATTCAATACCATGGCAAATTTCTCTTCGTATTTCCCTGTCATCATGATGAAGATACCTTTTCGCCCAGGATAGTACCGGCACAGGATTTACCTGCCCCATCTTTTTTACAGAACCGATCACAGCATTACACGGTGAATGATGTTCATCAAATAATCCTGCATCAAAAATATGCGCTACGACTTTAAAGTTTTTTTTACCAATCTCGCCTGCAGCATTTATAGCTGTTTGCCGCACTTTAAAATCTTTGTGCTTTAAACAACCAGTCAAAATTTTTATAATTTTAAATTGATACTTTTTTCTTTCAAAGTAAATCCTCCCTACAGATATGTAGGCTGCTTTCCTGATATAAGTATCGGGGTTAGAAAAATATGTATAGGTCTTCCGATAAGCATCAGCATTTAGTTCATCACAGATTATGCTATTGATCAGATCAACTTTTTTTATCCGCTGCTGTTTGGTTAAATCATAAAAAGCCATTTACCTTAATTGGAGTTTTTTTATTACTTTCTCAACGCGTTTACGCTTACGCTCCTTTTCAAAATCGCCTATCCTGGATGTTAACAGTTTCAATAGTTTGCCCTTATGGTCGCCGCGTATAACCTTTAAAAAACTTTCTGCGTACATCGGCAACTGGTTTGATGGGCAAATTGCCAATTGCTCAACCAGTAATGGAACTATATTTTCAGCGTACTGTTTTAAGGAATACAAGTGGATAAGTATACCCACAAAATTATCTCTTGTTATTACTGATCCATTTTTCGCAACCTGTAATAAAGCGGGTATTGATCTATAAATTAAAGCAGGTTTCTCTTTAACAATACCATGCAATGCTGTCATAGCACCCCATTGCATCCGGTTGTCTTTAGATTTGGATAACGCTATAAATTCTGTACAATAACCGCTGATCATTCCAGGTTTTAATGCGCCTGTTTCATACAGCACTTTTATGCTATTATACCGGACATCCTTGTTTTCATCCTGAAGCAATCCGATCAATACTTTAACAGCATTTACATTATTTGTTTCCGCAATCTTTTTTGCCAGTATTTTATTTGGCATCTCATCTTTTCTGTTAATCGAAGAAGCTAATTCAGTAATAACATTCATATTGGTGCAGCCAGATTAATAATAGCGGCATCTAAAGTATAAAATCCAGGCGCTTTAATTTAACAAAAATTCCCGTAGCTTACAATCCAAATTGCAGCATATGTTTTTTAAAAACAAAACCGTTTTTATTACCGGGGGCAGCAGGGGAATAGGAAAAGCAATAGCGCTACGCCTGGCGGCTGAAGGAGCGCAAATAGTGATAGCCGCAAAATCAGTGGAAGAAAACCCAAAATTGGGGGGAACCATTTATTCTGTTGCAAAAGAGGTAGCAGAAGCCGGTGGAGAAGCGTTGCCTGTTCAATGTGATATCCGGTTTGAAGACCAGGTAGAAAACGCTGTAGCAAAAACTATTGAAGTATTTGGCGGAATAGATATACTCATCAATAATGCATCTGCCATTTCATTAACCACTATAGAAAAAACAGAGCCTAAACGATTCGACCTGATGCATGACATAAATGTAAGGGGAACTTTTTTTGTAAGCAAAGCATGTATTCCACATTTGAAAAAAGGTTCAAACCCTCATATACTCAATCTCTCTCCGCCTGTTAACTTACAACCAAAATGGTTTGGCGCTCACCTTGCATACACACTCAGCAAATACAATATGAGCATGATAGCAATAGGATTGGCTGAAGAACTCAGAAAAGACAAGATCGCAGCAAATACCCTATGGCCAAAAACAACCATTGCAACTGCCGCTGTACAAAATTTACTGGGAGGAGATACTCTAATTCAAATGAGCCGTAAACCTGAAATTGTTGCTGATGCTGCTTATTATATTTTATCCCGCCCGGCTGAAACCTGCACCGGTAATTTTTTTATTGATGAAGCAGTACTGGCAGAAGAAGGAATTACTGATTTGAGCAAATACAGCATTGTGCCCGGAGGAAAATTATATACTGACTTGTTTTTATAAAACAAGAAGTAACATATACCTTCTGCCTGACCAGGATAGGCACACGAAATGTTTTGCGCTACCTCTAATGTGCCAACTACATCAAACAGTGTAGACGAACCCCTCATTAACGAACTGGCTGAACATCCACTGATATCAGGCTGCAATGCTGATAAATAGAATGGCAGAACAATCTGCCATTCTATATTAATTATATGTAATTCACTTCCGGTAAGTAATATTTTTACAACGAGTATTTATTATCTGCAATCAGCTTATCCGCAATTCTTCTTCGTGCCTCTTTGGTATTAAATGATTCTGCTTTTGTAAAGCGCTTAACACCCAAAAGCATCATTCTTTGTTCGTCGCCTTCTGCAAATGCATTGATGGCATCACGCCCGCTTTTGTTTACGCGATCAGCAGTATCATATAAATATGTTTTAGCAATATCTATTTGCAGCGCAGCAGCCTGCTCGCCCTGCGCTTCAATCATTTTAGCGGTGCGCAATAATGCGCTTTCGGCATGAAATACATTGATAGCCATATCTGCTATATTCATCAGGATTTCCTGCTCGCTTTCTATTTTCATCATCAGCTTTTGAACAGCAGCGCCGGCAACCATCAAAATCGCTTTTTTCATATTGGCGATCAGCTTAAACTCTTTTGCAAAAGCGCCTTCCTCCCCACTGCCAAAATCGGGAATGCTCATCAGTTCTTTTTGTACTGCCATCGCCGGTCCCATCAAATCCAGTCTCCCTTTCATGGCACGTTTCAACACCATATCTACCGTTAGTAAGCGATTGATCTCGTTGGTTCCTTCAAATATCCTGTTGATGCGGCTATCCCTGTAAGCTCTTGAAATGATATACTCCGCGCTGAACCCGTTACCACCATGGATCTGTACGCCTTCATCCACCACAAAGTCCAACACCTCACTGCCAAACACTTTAAGCATAGCGCATTCAATAGCATATTCTTCAGCAGCGCCCAGCAATGCTTCATTAAAAGGTTGGCCATTGCTTAATAATTCCTGTTCTTTTTCATCAATCCATTTGGCGGTTCTGTATAATGCGCTTTCCGCTACCCACATGCGTATTGCCATTTCCGCGATCTTATGTTTCATCGCGCCAAAATTGGCAATAGGTTGTTTGAACTGTTCGCGGGTATTGGCATATTCAATAGAAGTGGTAGCGGCAGATTTTGCACCACCCAACGCGGCAGCGCACAATTTTAAGCGGCCAATGTTAAGGATATTAAAAGCGATGATATGCCCTTTGCCAATCTCGCCCAATACATTTTCTACAGGCACCTTTGCATCCTGGAAATATAACTGAACGGTTGATGAACCTTTGATACCCATTTTATGCTCTTCCTGTCCCTGTGTGAAACCTTCAATACCACGGTCAACTATAAACGCAGTAAACCCTGCCTTGCCGTCAGGCAGGTTATCGCCATCAACCTTGGCAAATACTGTATATACATCAGCAAAACCGCCATTGGTTATCCAGCATTTTTGCCCGTTAAGCAAATAATATTTTCCATCAGCGCTGAGCTTTGCTGTTGTTTTAGCACTTAAAGCATCACTCCCGCTGTTGGGTTCGGTAAGCCCGTAAGAGCCTTTCCATTCACCGGTTGCCAGCCTGGGAATATATTTTTGTTTTTGCGCTTCCGTTCCAAAATATAATATAGGCAGCGTGCCAATGCCTGTGTGTGCAGCTATTGCTACAGAAAATGAGAAGCCGCAACCCAATCCCTCATTCACCAATGTTGATGTAACAAAATCTTTTCCAAGACCGCCCAAATCTTCAGGAATAGATATTCCCAGCAAACCCTGCTCACCGGCTTTATCCAAAAGAGAAGGCATTAAACCGGGTTCAAGATCATCAATACGCTCAATTAAAGGCAACACCTCTGTTTTCACAAAAGTGGTACACATATCCATGATCATGTGCTGTTCCTCATTAAACGCCTCCGGCGTAAAAATATCCGAAGGCATACTTTCCTTTATTATCCATTCACCGCCTTTAAGTGCTGCCGGAGTTGATACTGTACTCATGATTTGAAAATTTTATGTTTAGCAATAGTTATTTCAGGTTATCGTATACCCGCTGCAAAACAGATTTGCATACTTCAATTTCCTGTGCTGTTACGCCGCCCAATGCTTCATTCAATGTTTCATTTGCTATATCCATTGTTTCATCACGGAGTTTTGTTGAAGTATCGGTAAGCTGTATAAGGTTTATCCGCCTGTCTTCTTTAGAAGGTACTCTTTTTACAAGCTTTAATTTTTCGAGATTGTCAACCAATCTTGTTATACTGGGTTTATCCCTGAAAGTGGCATTGCATAATTCCTGCTGGCTTAAGCCATCCTGTTTCCATAAATGATAGAGCACACTCCATTGCTCAATAGTGATATCAATGTCCTGTTGTTTGAATTTCTTCTGCAATCTTCTCCCTATGGCGGTGGAAGCAACGCCTGTTATAAAGCTGTAAAGTTCTCCTCGTTTAAATTGGTTGTTTGTCATATAGTTAGTTAAACAACTATTTCAAAGCTATGTATAATTTCTCTTATTTAAAAGAATGTGTGAAATTTTAGACTTGTGGTAAAAGAAAGGGATATAAGAAATTAAAATGCCTCTTCGCAAGAGGCAAAGAGGCGTTTTAGTTATGTGAATAAAATTAAACTTAGAAGTTCGGACCGCCGGTATCCCACCACAAGCGGGTAGCGATATCATCTTTAGCCCCGCTTCCCATTTTGGTTACAGCATCGGCAACGGCTGCGGTATTGCTATTTCTTTCTGCTGTAACAAAGGGCATCCTTTTAATCCACTGATCTGAAGGAATAACACCCCAGTCAGGGCTGCTATCATTTTTGGCAACATGTGGTATTTTAGGATATCCTGTCCTTCTAAAATCAACCCATGCTTCCAATGTGTTTGTAAAGGTATTCAGGTATTTCTGAGTGAGAATTTTTTCTAATTTTAATTCTTTGCTGTCAGCCTCATTCCAGGCAATCGTTACCGTAGAAGGCTGTGTAAAATTATTCCTCGAATCTGCCGGATCAACATAATTTAATGGTTTGCTGGTATTATCTGCAAGATAAGCGTCAACACCTCCTGCACCCCAATCCGCAAAAGAAAGTCGTACTCCATTTTCGTAATTTTCTTTTGCATCGCCAGCACCTGCCCAACCACGCAGAGCAGCTTCAGCCTTAAGGAAACTAACTTCGGATGCAGTAATAGCTCTTCTGTTTTGCACTGAATTGAAATCATTACTTACTTTAGAATACTGCAGCATAAATGGCTTGGTTGTACCACAATAAGCGCCATTACGAATTCCTTTATAAGGATATGATGGATGATTAGGATCTGGAGGTAATACGGCAGGAGAGATGCTGGCGGCAGGTTCGAACATTTTTGATGCTCTCTCATCTTTATAACCAGCCATAAATGATTCTATTACGCCGCCCATTCTGGTGTCATCCCATTGGTAGCAAATTTGCGCTACCGGCATAATATTTCCCAGCAAAGCAACCTTGAAATTATCCTTATTATCTAGAATTAAGCCGCCTGGATCGTTCAAAGCTTTTTCTCCTTGCGTTTTTGCCAAATCCGGGGCTACTTTTGATAAACGCATAGCCAATCTTAAACGCAAGGAATTCACTACTTTCATCCATTGGGGTATACTTCCTGCATAACTTGGATCGAACGCCTTAAATTGTTTATCGCTTTGATTTGCTGCAAAATCTGCCTGAATGGTATCTAATTTTGCAAAAAACATGTTATACAGGTCTGATTCTTTATCATAAAGAATAGAATTTTCTGTAGAGCCATAATTGGAATAAATTACTGGGCCGTGAACCGCAGTAAGTTTTGATACGCTAAGTATTTGTATCAATTTCGCCCAATCTGCAAATATTGGTTTGTTGTACTCTACCGCATATTCAATTGCCTTTTTGGAAGGAGACATTACATTGTTATAAACACGGTCCCAATATGTGTTCCAACGAATATAATATGTTGTATTATTTACATTGCCTACAAAATCTGTTGGGGTATTCATATAACCCATCCAGGAATCGTAACACAAGTCTTCTTCAATCTGGTGCCCAAAAAGATTGAACAACATACTTTTAAATGGGGCTCCAATTAAGTTGTTATCCTGTAAGAGTTCTTCTTTTGAGATTTGATTCTCATCCTGGTTAAGACTCTCAAAATTTTTTGTACAGGAACCGAAAACACACAGTAGCAGTATTGCACTAATAATTTTTTTCATACCTATTATTTAAAATGGTTATCAAAAAGTAACTTTTAAATTGATTCCGTATGATCTTGTTGGCGGAACGCTAAACACATCATTTGATTGCATTGAATTACCAGTACTCATTGCCTGTTCCGGATCATACGGAGCTTTTTTGTAGAAAAAGAATAAATTTCTTCCAATTAAAGAGATGGAGGCATCCTTAACAACACCTTCATGATTTTTAAGAGGAAGATTATAGCCCAATACAAACTGGGCTAATCTTACGTTTGTTCTGGAAAATACATATGGCTCCATTATTTTATTTCTATCGCCGATACTTGAATAATAAACAACAGGATCGATAGAAGTTACTTTATTACTTCCTTGAACCGCATCAATAGGTATTGTGCTGCTAGCTCTTGCATCTGCGCTTCTTTGACTTACACCATAAGAATCAAGAAATGCTTCGGTTTTGGAAAACGCTACACCACCAAATTTGGCATTTACAAGCACATTAAGAAAGAAACTCTTATAATTAAACGAGTTATTCCATCCTAAAAGAAAATCAGGATTTACATTGCCCACCTTTACCTGTTTAGGGGCTTTTGTTGGAACCCCGTTATCATCAAGAATAATCTGTCCCGCATCATTTCTGTTAAATTTATATATCCACACATCATTGAATGAACCACCAGCTTTAATGATAGATGCAAAGCCTTCATCATCTCCTCCAACCTGATAGTCTGGGTTATCAGCTACCAATTCAACAATTTTGTTTCTGTTTTGTGACAGATTTAATGCTGTATTCCATTGAAAATTAGGATTACTGATGGGATCACCATTTAAAACCAATTCGAATCCTTTATTTGTAATTTTACCAGCATTAATATATTTAATAGTATATCCGGAACCAGACGGAGCCGGTACTGTGAGGAACTGATTTGTACTTACGCTATTATAATATGTAAATTCAAACCCTGCCCGGCCTTTAAAAAGTCTCATTTCTGCACCATATTCGGTACTGGTTACTTTTTCAGGCTTCAAATCTGTAAAAGGTACTTGTGAATTATACGTTATGCCGCCAATTCCAGATATAGGATCACCAGCTCCGCCAATAGAATTTAGAGGATTAACAACATTAAACGGAACCTCATTACCAATTTGGGTGTGGGAAGCTCGTACTTTTAAATACGATATAGCAGTGGGTAATTTAACCATCTCACTTATAATTGCCGTAATACCGAAAGCTGGGTAAAAATAAGACTCATTGCCTGTCAGCGCCAGGGTAGAAGCCCAGTCGTTACGACCGGCCACATCTACAAATACCATGTCTTTATATCCAATTGTGGCGTTAGCAAACAATCCCTGTTTTGAAACGGTGCTTAGTGTTTTGTTGAATATAACCTGGTATGGCATGTTTGCAAATGTGAACACATTAGGATATTGTAAAGTATAAGTAGCTCCCTGGTTTGAAACATTCATACCATCACTAAAGTTCATTTTTTGATAAGCTGCACCTACTACTGCCGCTATACTAATATTGTTAATCTTATTATTATAGCTCAAAATTCCATCTGTATACAACGACTGATCGGTATATTTTGAATATTCCCAAGCTCCGTTTGAGCTAACACTTACGGAGTTTCCACCTGCAGCATACCTGTTGTCAAATAACTTGTTGGCATAATCAATATTTGCTCTTGCCTCAAACTTAAGATGATCTGTAAAATCATAAGCCGCCTTTGCATTAGCTATAACTCTATTTGTTTTGGCAAGCTTCGTGTTTTTATTAATTAACCAGTAAGGATTGTTTTGTTTTTCTTCTGTAGAATACCAATTCATTTTATACAAATTCCTGGAACTATCATACACCTGGTAGTTATTTTTATAGGAATCGAAATCTAATTGACGGGCAAATAAATATAACCCGGTAAGTGGATTATCGTAGTAGCCAGCACCAGGCCTGTTACGTGATATTTCACTTGCAAACATCACATTTGAACTTACAGTTAACCTGTCATTAAAGAACTTAGTTGATTGGTTAAAAGTAACATTGTTTCTAAGGTAAGTGTTTGTTGGTATTACTCCTTTTGCAGAAACATTGGCATATGAAAAATAGACAGCTGTCTTTTCGCTACCACCAGATATTGAAACCGAATTTGTGGTATTAATCCCAGCCTGAAAAAAATCTTTGATATATCCTTTCTGATAATTTCCTTTTGTAGTAGACCAGTTGTATACAGAACTTCCTACTGCACCATAATCGTATTGAAATTTAGGGAGCCCAGATATTTGATCAACAATAGTACTGGAACTCAACCCAATAACAGCTTTTCCAGGTTTGCCCTTTTTAGTATTTACAAGTACCACACCATTCGCGCCCTGACTACCATATAATATAGATGCGTTCGCGCCTCTAAGTATGGTCATACTTTCAATATCGTCAGGATTAATGGTAGAAAGTCCATCACCCCGATCATTGCCTCCGTAAGAGCCTGGTTGTGCACCTTTATTATTTACCATAGGAATACCGTCCAAAACATATAAAGGCTCACTAAGCCCAACAAGAGACCTGTTACCTCTCAATACAACTTTTGTAGACCCCCCTGCACCTGAACTACTGGTAGTAATATTCACACCAGCAGCTTTACCACTCAAAGCCTCCATAAAATTTATATTGGCTGCTTTTCTTATTTCATCACCCCCAACCGTTTGCGCCGCATAAGTTAAGGCCTTCTTTTCTCGCTTAATACCAAGCGCAGTTACAACCACCTCCGTCATATCTGTAGAAGATGTAGCTAACGAAATAGAAACACTATTGTCAGTAGCAGCAACAGTAACTTCTTTTGTTGTAAAACCGATAGACGAAATTTGTAAAACGATATTACCTGAAGGTACTGAAAATGAAAATTTTCCATCAGTATCAGTAAGTGTTTGGGAATTTTTACCCTTCACTTTTACTGTGGCGCCAGGTACGCCATTGTTGCCTGCATCAGTTACAAGCCCGCTTAATTGCCGGGTTTGAGCTGACACTGCATTTGCTATTAACATGAATAGCAACAGAAACTTAAATTTTGTCATAAGTGTCAATTTGGTTTTTGTTTAAAAAACTTAATAAAAAAGAAATAGCTATACCGGAATGATTCAACATAGGTTTTGTATTTAAGGTATTAATTTAATATGGCGCAATAATGAGATTGTATATTACCAATAGATGGGCAAGTCATTGGTATTTGTGCATTAATGATGGGGATAGGTAAAAATAAAAGAAAATTCAACCTGTCATAAGCATGCTTGTTAAATTGTTTTGGTTAATGTGAGATAAATTTAAACTTTTTAAACAAATTAAAATAGTAATAAAAAAATAATTATAAATCAAACGTTTGCACTAAATAAATACAAGAAATTAACCAGCAATTAACGAGTGGCAACAATGATGTGTGGTTGTTAATATTTAATCTATACGCTCTGCTGCGACAACAAATCCTATTTAAAGAATATCAATCCTTCAATTTCTCATTATCCCTATGTCTGTTCACATCTCTTATATTCTTTTTCTCAAAATTTTTTTGAAGCGCCTCTGTAAGATTCACGCCAGTTTGATTGGCGAGGCAAAGTAATACCCACAATACATCAGCCATTTCATCTCCCAACTCCCTGCCTTTATCGCTTTCTTTAAAAGATTGTTCACCATAAGTTCTCACCATCAATCTCGACAGTTCCCCAACTTCTTCCATTAATATACCCAGGTTGGTAAGCTCGCTGAAATATCTTACGCCCACGGTTTGTATCCAAAGATCAACCTGTTGCTGGGCCTGTTGTATTGATATGTCCATATGTAGTTGTTTTTGTTTTAGCTGTCAGGTATCAGGGGTCAGCCTTCAGCTTTCAGGGGTCAGTTTTGAGCTATCAGCTATCAGCTAATAGCTACCCCCTAAAACACCACCCTGAAACTACCAAATATTCCGAAACGTTCAAATGTTTTATCAGGCAACGGGCGGGGTAATACCTTCCAGATAAAATCAAGCCTGAAAATTTTGAAAATATTATCTACACCGGTTCCTATTTCAAGATATGGCTTTCCATCAAGTGTTTTAAAAGAGTGTCCGTTATTATCAGTATTATAATCTTTATTAGCCTGGCTTAGTCCGCTCCACATGATTTTAGCTCCCCAAAATTGCCTGAATTTAAGCATTCTTGTAAGTGGGATAAACCTGAATACGCCATTACCTATATTATGCTCTACATTTATGCCCGAATACCAGTCTGCCAGGTATTCATAACGTGTCATCATATTGAAAGCATACTTATTATAATACCAGATATTATTTCCCGGTGGAATTTCAAGCAATGTGTAAGGCAAGGTGCCATATACTTTACCTGCATACAGGTTATAGTAAATGCTGCCATAAGGAGACAGTTTTTTGTAATCTGATATGCTTCCGCCAATACGGTGATAATTATAACTGCTGTTTAAAATGCCTGCAAAGCCTTTCATATAATGTGCTTCTACAATGGGGTAATCACTGCCCAGACTCATGCGGTAAAAATTACCATCGAGGAATTTTTCCAGGTATGCAAAGCGAACTTTTGCACCGGCTTCAAACGTATTTAATGGCTCTCCGCCTGATTCAGAAGGATAATGCTCCTTTACCGGGAGGTTGCTTAATGGCGTAAATCTTCTTCGCTGACCCGTAAACGTTACTGACAATCCACTACTCCATTCCTTAAAATATTCCAGCTTCATCTGCTCTATTTTCATATAACGCAACGGAACATTTGGCTTACGTAATGCTATCGCAAAAAGGTTATCACTGCCTACTTCGTCGTAATACACCTGCCCGTTATCAATATCATTTAAATAGGAAGCAAATAATGTTGACCGGGGAGATTTATTCAACAGGTATAATGTTTGAAACCTTCCTTTAAGTTTCTTGTCGAGAAATCCATAAGCTAAATATCCTGTGAGATAAAGCTTACGGTGAAACCCGGTATTGGTGCCCAGGTCAAACCTAACCCTTGCCCCTTCGTATGCATTTGCAGTAAACCAATTGTACCAGGGACCAATCTCATAATTTCCCACATTCTTATACCCGGTTCCTAAAAAATATACAAGATCTGTAAACCGCTGAAAGCTGGGCATTGCCATCAGGGTATCAATCATCTGGTAAATACCTTTCTCTGTTTTTGATAACTGTTCATGACGGGCATCCTGCCAAAACTCATCCGTTTTTGTGTTAGCAGAGTCCTGCACGATCACTTCTTCCCGCAGCTTATTTTTTGCAAGCTCGGTATCAATTGCAGTATCGTTAATAGAAATATTACGGTAGGTGCTGGTTTTTCTCCCCACAAAATTTAACCTGTTCTTATCAAGAAAAATAAAATCAGCCACAAACTTATCTTTTGAGAGAAACCAGATGGAATCATTCACTAACTGGTACTCCTGTATAAGATCGAGCCTTTCTACAAAATTAAGATTAGCACCTTCCGGCACCCTCAGATTCATTTTCATTACTGCAAAAGATGAATCCGCAATCCATGCATCGCCGATAAAAGTATTCTCTCCCTTATGCTTTGGTTCAAAAACAAAATGCAGCATTCTTCTGCCGGCAACATATTGTGTATCCGGCAAACGGTAATTATAATATGCAGACCCGTTATCGCTTATCGGGCTCACAAAATCCTTATCAAAAACCGGGATGAAATTTTTATACACATTTACATTCTGGTACATTCCCCCAAGCATTTTACTTATGCTCTGGTTATTGAATCCCATTGTTTTCACCGCTTTCATTACCTCGCGTGTTTTCCTTGGGCTTCGCTGGTAGTAATAATCAGACAATGATTCAGTAAGATATAGTGGAAGTACAGGCTTAATTTCGGTGGTGCTGTCTATATTCTGGTTAATGATTTTTTTAAACGGCTTTAGTATGGTAAGTTTTATCAGTTTGTTGTTAGCCGGGTCATTAAGATCCGCTTCAAGCTTATTATATAGCTCATAAGAATAATTTTCAAACCTGCTGCGATCATTAATCGGTTTGTTCTTTACGATCTTCCGCCACAGGATCATTCCTTTCCCGATCTTGCTTTTTATGACTACTTCGGTATTTCTTTTCCCCCGTTCAAGATTGATCACAACCTGCATTTCTTCTGCAGTGGTATCTATGGCGAGATAGAAATTTTCATAGCCAACATAAGTTACCTCTATGGTATCAGAGGGCCATGCATCAAGTGTAAAAGAAAAATTTCCTGCGGAATCACTTAATGTACCTTCTGCCGAACGTTTAAATTTTAATGATGCGAAAGGAATGCGCTCTTCACTATGAGAATCCTGCACATATCCGTAAATTTTTCTTTGTTGCGCAAAAGCCGAGCCGGTAATAAAAATGAAACAAAAACTTACTGCCACATAAGAACATAATGATTTCCAAGCCATATGCAAAAATAATAAGCGTTAAACGATAATACTCACATTAGAAGTATAATTTATGTAAGTATTAAGAATCTGAATATTATACCGGAATACAATATTTATAATCTCGTTCCATGAGTGGTAATTCACAAACGCGATTCTTTAAAAAATCCATCGAAAAAACTTGGACGAACAAAATTTTAATATTTACTTTGACTTTCAAAGCACTTTTATGTCAGATAAAAATTCTGGTTTAGATACACTGAAGGATATCAGGCAAATGATGGAGCGCAGCAGCCGCTTTATAAGTTTGAGCGGGTTAAGCGGTATTGCAGCCGGAATTTGCGCTTTGATCGGAGCCTGGTTTGCATTTGATATAATAATCAGCAGCAGCGGGCACCGGGATTACAACAACTATTATCCCGATATCATTTCCCTGAAACAATTTATGGAATATAAATTATTCCGCATTGCATTATTTACTTTGATTGCCGCATTTATACTGGCATTGATTTTTACCTGGATAAAAAGCAAAAAAAATAATGTGCCTATCTGGGGTACTTCTTCTAAAAGACTACTTTGGAATATGGCCGTGCCTTTGGTAGCCGGAGGATTTTTTTTGCTGCGCATGATACAATTGGGTTATTTTGGAATGATTGCACCCGGCTGCCTCATATTTTATGGCATTGCTTTAATAAATGCCAGTAAATATACTTTGGGAGAAGTACGGTATCTTGGATATTGCCAGGTGATATTAGGTTTGATCAATTGCTGGTTTTTGGGTTATGGTTTATATTTTTGGACAATAGGTTTTGGTGTGCTGCATATTATATATGGAGTAATGATGTGGTGGAAATACGAAAGAAAGAGCTAAAAGCCATCAGCGGTCAGCTATGGGCTTTGAGTTATCGGCTATCTGATGGCTGATAGCTGATAGCTGACCGCTCAAAGCATAAAAATGAAGAATCCGATAGAAAATTTAAATAAAGTATTCGACAGCCGGATAAGATTGGGCATCATGAGTTCGCTTATGGTGAACGAGGAGCTTAATTTTAACCAGTTGAAGGAAATTGTAGAGGTAACGGATGGTAATCTTGCTTCTCACCTTAAAAACCTGGAAGAGAATGGATATATTAAAGTACAGAAAGGTTTTATCGGCAGAAAAACCAATACTACATACTCCGTAACAAAAGCAGGTGAAAAAGCATTTAAATCACATCTTGATGGGCTGGAGCAAATGATCAAATCCTTAGGGTGAATTTTTTTTAATTATATACTTTGAAATTCAAAGCACTTTTAAAACAAAAATTATATGCAGGTCAAAATTCAGGAAGACAATTTTTTACACAGGAACAGGTATACTATAAAAGGCGTAATAGTAGGTTTCCTTATTCTTATCATGCTTATCCCTTCAGCATTTATCATGAATCTTGTAAGTGAGCGATCTGAAAGGCAACAGGAAGTAGCAAAAGAAGTGAGTTCAAAATGGGCAGGAGCGCAAACCCTGACAGGTCCTTTACTGGTTGTTCCTTACAGCGAATCTGTACAGGATAAAGACGGAAAAATAAATGTGTTTGAAAAGTTCGCCTATTTTTTACCTGAGCATTTAACCATTAACGGTAAACTGCAGCCTGAAATTCGTCATCGCAGTATTTTTAATATCGCGGTATATAAATCCGATATCACCATTCAGGGTGATTTCGCGCCGCTGAATGCAGACAAACTCAATATTGCCAAAGCTGATTTTCATGCAGACAGGGCCTTTATATGCATGGGTATTAATGATTTCAGGGGCATAGAGGAACAACTGAATATAAGGTGGAACGATAGCAGTTATACTTTCAACGCAGGAGTGCCCGATGATGCTGTTATTACCAATGGTGTAAACACAGCTATCAATCTTAACGAAGAAGCAATAGCAAAAACAAACAGATTTACTATTCAGTTACGCTTACGCGGTTCGGAAAGATTAGCCTTTACGCCTGTTGGAAAAACTACTGAAGTGCATTTTTCTTCACCATGGACAAACCCTAAATTCGACGGGAGCTTTCTACCGCTTAATATTCCCGAGGTAACGGAAACCGGATTTGATGCCGACTGGAAAATTCAGCACCTGAACCGCAATTATCCCCAAAGCTGGAAAAACGAAAAGTATAATATCGCCGCTTCTGATTTTGGTATTACCTTATTACAACCTGTAGATTCCTATTCCAAAACAATGCGTTCGGTTAAATATGCCATACTGTTTATAGCGCTCACTTTCGGGTTATATTTTTTTGTGGAAATATTACAGAAGACCGCGGTTCACCCGGTACAGTATGTATTGATTGGATTAGCACTGAGCATTTTCTATACATTACTTTTATCTATTTCAGAATATGTACGATTTAATATTGCGTATGCTATTGCTACAACAGCAACGGTATTATTGATAACGCTCTATACAAAAGGATTGTTCAATAAATGGAAAATTGCATTACTCTTCGGAGGATTGCTGGCGATGCTGTACAGCTTTATATTTATCCTGATACAGTTACAGGATGGCGCATTATTATTCGGAAGTATAGGATTGTTCATACTCATTGCCATCATCATGTATTACTCAAGAAAGATTGACTGGTATGGAAAAAATACGGGTGCGGCAAAAGCGGATATTGCATTATCCTAATGTCAGTTTCCGCAGGAAAATCTCCCTTTAGTTTAATAGGCCTCTTGTATTAAACGATATGCACATATGTTAATAATTAAAAATAGAAAAGGTATAAGAGTTGATGAGCATATTGCATGTTATGGAAAAAGATACCACAAAACCTTTCCGGCAGTCAATTTCA
>NZ_QCZJ01000010.1 GCF_003075435.1 Terrimonas sp.
AACATATTTGTCCACTGGTCATTGAGTAAAATCTAAGATTGTATGTCAAGAGCCGTATGAATCGAGAGGTTCACGTACGGTTCTGTGAGAGGCTTAGGCTGAAATGCCTTTGCCTACTTGACCCGTAATCGTTGCCTGCAAGCATGTGACGAATTTCGATATATCAGGCTGGAAACTAATTTTTAAAACGGTATGAAAAAAAATTTATTAATAACGGTAGCCTCTGACAATATCATTGCAAGGGCTGAGAAACTTACCCTTAACAATACTCCACTATGGGGGAAAATGAATGTGACTGAAATGTTACTCCATTGTAATTTGTGTAATAAACAGATTCTAGAAGAAAGTAGAGGCGGTGAAAAGACTTCAACCAAGCAATATCTATTGAGGATTTTGGCTCTTTATATTGCACCCAATTTTAAAAAAGGCATAGCAAGTGAAAAAAGAAATATTACAAAAGGAATAATAGACGATTCTCAATTTGAAAAGCAAAAAAATGAGTTTATCAGTATAATTAGCAAATTTCCTCACAATATCCGTCCTCTCACACTCACACATCCTGCTTTTGGTAACATTTCAACCAAGGAATGGGGAATTGCTGCGTATAAGCATATGGACCATCATTTAAGACAATTTGGGGTATGAATTGGAAACACCTTATAAAACCAATAGTATCTTTCATTATACTGTTTTTACTTTATCATGCCGCCGAGTATATGATTGTCTTCAAAAACAATGTTGCCGGTTTCTTCACATTTCAGTTCTTGTTTTTTACAGTAGCCTATATCTGTGGAAACTGGTATAAAAAAAATAGCTTTGCCACATGGGGACTTCCTTTTTTTAAGGGTTGTTATAAACTGATTATGATTGGAATTGTCGCTGGCATTTTGCTTTACGCAATCCCCTACTTTTTCTCCATTACAACAGGAATTGAGACAATTATAAGCTCTCCGAAGTTGGATGTTTTAATTGTATCCAGCCTGCCGTTTGCTTTTGGCGTTTTTTTCTCTTCGTTTTCGGAAGACATTTTAACGAGAGGAATTGCCTATTCAGTTTTTAATGGAAGTATGAAAACAAGGTGGATAATTTTATTATCCTCACTAATATACTTATTAAACCATATATACAGAATGGGCGATGGACTTGAATCTCTGCTTTATATCTTTCTACTAGGTATTGTTTTTATTATTCCGGTAATATTCACTAAAAACTTATGGTTAACAGGCAGCATGCATTGGGCTGGCAATACTTTCTTTTTTATTACTCATAATTTAATTCAAACCAAAAATGAAAGCAATGTTATTTCTTCAAACTACTTATTTGCAATCTTTATACTTCTTTTTATACCTCTAATTTGGCGACTTAGTAAAAAGCTGAGTCACGTTTAGCAGGACATAGAATGCCAGCAGGCAACAAAAGTATTTGCAAAAGCAGGGCTTGACATTGTAACATCAGCTATGTGCAAGCATCAGCAGCGGTTCGGGCTCGACGTTCAATGTTCAGCTTTAGTTCTTAACTTCAACAACATATTTTCAAATGGGCATTTGTACCGGGCTGGACAATCAATGAATTCCCTGCCTTCGCAAATACTCGGTCGTTAGCAGCAACTCTACGGACGACCCGCAAACGACAGCTTTCGGGTTGACAAATTGACAACACAAATGAACAAAAAATGAAAGAATTTGTATCAAAATATGACAAATCAATAGCACTTATTTTTGGGTTGTTGACTATTGCGTTTATTGTAACCGCAATGACAAGCGAAACGTTTTTAAGTTGGGTTTTTGAGCGACACCAAAACCAAATGAGTTGGTTTATTCGCCCTGTTTTTTTGATACCATTTTGCTTTTTTGCATACAAACGAAGTTGGACGGGAATTTCAATAACTATATTTTGCCTTTTTACAAGTATGTTTTGGTTCAGCAGACCCGAAACAATAAGCGAACAAGTGAAAATGTTTCTGCAATTTGAACAAGATTGGCTCAACGCAAAATGGGACTATAAAAAATGGCTGTTGGTTTTGACCGTTCCTGTTTCGTTCATTGCACTTGGACTTGCGTTTTGGAAACGAAGTCTTTTAATGGGACTTGGTGTAGTAGTGCTTATGGCGACAGGAAAAATTGTTTGGAGCATTTACAATGCTGGTGAAGCGGGAAAATCAATTCTTATCCCCGCAATAATCGGACTTGTTCTTTGCATAATACTAATTTACTACGGATTTAGACGACTTGAAAAGAACAAAAAATTGTAACCCGAAAGAAAAGAGTATGCTGCTAACAGCGGTTTTGCGTCAGGCGGGCGGACGTGCTTCGTATGAACATTTGTGCTAAATTTGAGCTTTCGGCTTCGTATCAAGGTTAGTGCTAAAAAACCCGCCCGAACGCAAAGCCGCGGCACGTTGTGTGTAACTTTTACAGACCCCTTATGGAGAATGATTATGACTTTAAAATAGCTTCAGTTAATGAAGACTTGAGACTCTGTGTTATCGAGAATTCAATATTTATCGAGGAACTTGCTTCACGAGTATTGGGTAATATTTTGGATATAGACTGGAAAAATTCAAAATCTTTTGGACATGGTTCGACATCACTAAGCTTTTTTCAAAAACTGCAATTAATTCAAGATATAAAAGGCATCGACAAAGAAGACTTAAAAAAACTGACTTGTCTAGCGAATATCAGAAATAAGTTTGCCCATGTATCAGCAATAAATAGTTTTGAAAAGTTGTTTTCTGATTCGGGTGTTGGTAAAGAGATACAAAAATCGTTTCTAAGCTGGTATTTTGACAAAGACGGATATGTTGGCATTCACCCAACAAAGATTGAATTTGTTAATAGGCTTTGCTTTTATTTGCTGACAAGTGATGTTATAAATATTTTGCTTAAAATAAGTGACACACATTTATACAATATGGGCGTTCATGACGGCAAACGGGAAGTGCAAGAACAGTTACTTACATTTTGCATGTCTATTTTATCTGACGAACAACGCAAAGAGGTTATCGTTGCTATAGAAAATCGGTTTGAGAAAGCATGACAAAGCTACACACAACATTGGTATTGCCAATAGTGGGGCTTGACATTGTAGCAATCAACAGCGGTAATTCTGCTGTACTGCGGTTCGGGGCTCGACGAATAAAGCCCAGCTTTAGTTCTTAATATTTAACTTTATCAAAAAGCCAGGCGGCAGTTCCGGCAGACGAATATAAAATTCCCCACCATCGGCAATACCTGCTCGTTGTGTGCAACCAATCTAAACAGCATGAATATTTAAAGAAAATTGGCAATGAAAATAACATATCTAATAGTTGGAATTTTGATTGGTGGAATTTCAACTTTCGTTTTTACAAAGTCTTTTTATCAGACAAGTTCATCAAAACAATCAGACAAACCCAAACAAACCAAGTCAGACACATCACTCATTCAAACAAAATGGAATTGGGCTGACAGTATCGACGCCATAAAAGCAGCACCTGAAAGCCATAAAGTTGTTTATGAGGACACGAATGTGAGAATTTTGAGAGTTGTTCTTGAAGCTAACAAGACAGAACCTATGCATACACACCAATGGAAAAGCATAATGTGGTTTACACAAGCTAATCCAATGACATATTACAAATATGGTTTGACAAATAACAAGTACATAATTCTAGACAGCATAGCAATTGCACAAATGCCATTGGAAGTTTTAAACCATGGCGACATTATGAACGCAGAAGAACCTCATGCAATAAGAAATTTAAGCAACAAAGAAGGAATTGCCTATCGTGTAGAATTTAAAAAAGAGTTTCAACCTTGACAAATTTGGCTGCACACAACAGTGGGTTTGCTGCTATGCTTGCGGACGAATAAATCCTCAACATTTGTTTTCTATTCAGCAGCGGTTATGAACAGACCTTCATCTAAATGTAATTCTCGGTATATTTATAAATAAAACTTCTATTGGGATTCTGTGGCCGGGCAGACGTATTTCAAATCCCAGCACAGCAGCAAGCTCTGACCGTTAGCGGTCATTGTAAAGAGACATCGTACAGACAATAACAATGACAGACAATTTAAAAAAAGTACTTAAAATATTCTCAGACTTTGAAGAAGGTGAACTTGAAGACAGCGGGTACTATTACGTGGTATGCGTTCCGTATTGACGCTTCTACATTTGGCATTTTTGACACTTTTTCAGATGAAGAAGGTAGAGAAGCACATCTTGGTGGTAAGATTGCAAAGGCGTTAATGGAAAACGCTGCCGAGTTACTTGCTGCAGCACCCAAAATTGAGCCAATAGATATTTTGGCAGCGAAATAAGGGGTTATTAAACATTTAATGTTAGGCTGGCTGCCATAAAATCGTCTTGCGAATTTACGGCAGCCAGTTCTTTTTAAAACCTCCACAATGATTTTTTCAAAATTCAAAACATCGCTAACTAAACAAGACGAAGCAAAAACCATAATTCAAATGCTTCAACCATTTTACACAGACTGCAAATTTTCTTTTAACTTAAATCACCCTGACAAAATTTTAATAGTTGAACACTTAGAAGATGACAATCACCCTGAAATGGTAACAGACATTTTGAAAATGGCAGGCTTTATCTGTATTGACATTGCTGAAACTTTGGGCTGAAAAAAGCCCAGCACACAACAAAAGGTTTGCCGCAAGACTGGCGGACGTGATAACAATCGGCAGTTGTACTAATATCGGAAAATATCGGGCTTGACCGAATTCTATTTGGCTTTTAGTTGTTAACTTCACCATTAGTTTTTCAATCGGATTTAGTTGCCGGGCAGACAATTATAACTACCAGCCCTGCGGCATGCCTCGAACGTTAGCCGTCACCTTAGCAAAACAATCAACACAATAATTTAATAGAAAAAATATGCAAGCAATAGGATTTAAAACAAGTTTACCAATTTCAGAAGCAGACAGTTTCATACAATTTGAAAAAGAAACACCAGTGCCAAAAGGATATGAATTGTTGGTGAAAATACAAGCTGTATCAATAAACCCTGTGGACTATAAGATACGCCAGAATAGTCTGAAAGATAAAATCTCAGACAATCCCAAAATTATAGGTTGGGACGCTGCTGGAGTTGTTGAAGCGGTTGGAGAAAACGCCACTTTGTTTAAAAAGGGTGACAACGTTTTTTATGCAGGAGATATAACAAAGGACGGTAGTTATCAAGAATTTCAATTAGTTGATGAAAGAATTGTAGGGTTCTCTCCTAATAATATCCTTATCGAGGCATCTGCTGCTATGCCGCTTACTTCATTGACAGCTTTTGAAATATTATTTGACAGAATGCAATTAAGTGCAGAAAAAGACAATGGGAAATCAATTTTAATTATCGGCGGTGCTGGCGGCGTTGGCTCGGTAGCTATGCAGATTGCTAAAAATATTTTAGGTTTAAAAGTAATTGCCACTGCATCAAGAGAAAACTCAATAGAATGGTGTAAAAAAATGGGTGCTGATTTTGTAGTAAATCATAAAAACTTACTACAAGAGATGAAAAGCATCGGCTATGAAACTGTTGATTTTATTGTGGACTTTGTGGACCTAAATCAATATTGGAATACAATGGTGCAATTAATAAAACCACAAGGGAAAGTTGGTTCGATTAGCGACCCGACTGAGCCTGTAAATTTACGTCAATTAAAAAGTAAAAGTGTAAGTTTTCATTGGGAGTTAATGTTTACCCGTTCTATGTTTCAAACTAATGATATAGTACAGCAACATCGCATCCTTAATCAAATTTCAAAGTGGTTAGATGATGGGATATTACAATCTACCTTAACGACCACATTGCAAGGTTTTTCGGTTGAAAACTTCAAAAATGCACATACTCAATTAGAGAGTGGCACCACAATTGGAAAATTAGTAATTAAGTATTAAAAGTATAGATGACTAATAAAGAAAGGCGAACGGCTAACATCGTATTGGCAATAGTGGGGCTGACAGTTGTAAATTCAAAATTTGGTATTCTATCGGGCATTTATGCAAATGTTGTGCTGACGTTTTTCAAATGCCCCACCATCGCCAATACGTAAACCGTTAGCGGTAATTGTATTGCAGCAGCTCACTAATCATAACAAACAGAAGAGTGACATATTTCATTTTACTGACACTAAATATTTTAATCGTTTACTTCGTAAAGTCAGACCATAAATATTGGTTGCTATCAATTCCTTTATGGACTTTATTGATTGGGACGTTCTTATTGTGGAGAAATATTAACGACACAAAAATTTTACGACTTGACACAGCTTATTGGGAAAGTGCAAACGACAACAAAATAAAAGACTCGACAAACTGGCGTGGAGACGAAACCATTTATAAGCAATTGGAAAACAAAAAAGCTTATGTTAAGAAATACAACTTCATTTTTCTGAACTCTATCTTTTTTCAGACACTTTTGACATTTATCTTCCAAATAATTGGCTATAAAAAAACAATAATTAAAACAACATATAGACGAACTTCAATTATTTTCGGAATAGCTCTACTGATAAATTTGATTTTAGAATTATTAATGTCAGTTGTGCCGACTGGACCGCTCATTTAAGACAATAGTATGAAACAACTACCGCTAACGGTTTGGCTATATGGCGGGGCGATGAATATATGCTCAGCTTTTGTTCGTTATTCAGCTTCATTTCCGGCCCGACGAATAACGCCGAACTGTAGTTCTTATCATCATCTTTTGTAATTTTATTCATCAGCAATTACGGGCATTTGATTTTCAAATGCCACAACATCGCCAGGCCGCTATCGTTAGTGGCAATTAAACGACAACGCTCACGAAACAATAAACCAATAGTAACATAAAAACAAAAAAAATGAGAAATGTAGTATTATTATCGATTGTGATTTTCGCTTTGACAGCTTGCAACAATCAAAAAAACAATTCTTCGGAAAATGCAGAAGAACAAACTGTAACAGAGCAAACAACCGTTGGAGGAGATAAGGATGAACACGGCTGTCTTACTTCGGCTGGCGAAACTTGGAGTCAACTCAAACAAAGCTGTATCCAGATTTTCAATGTAGGACAACGCTTAAGCCCAATTGAAACCAAAGACGGAGAAGCTGTAATTAGTGCTTTTGTTCTCTTCAATGATGACAAATCGGAAGTAGAATTGTTTTTACCAAATACTAAAAGCAACACAATTTTAAAAACGACTGATAAAAATAGCTATGAAAGTGGAGAATACAAGTTTGACGTTGATGAATCCACTCTGTATATCAACAATGAAAAAAAGTATAAGGCAGAATGATTAAAAAGATTGAAAATGATAAAAAGGTTGGCAACACTAATATAAAAATCCTTTATCCGGGAAGTGTTTTTGAAAACTCAACTGACAGTGGATTGGGAAGTATCGGAAGAATCGACCACGCCAACATCGGAGGGAACGTAACTATAAAAATGCACCCACATATAAATGATGATATTCTTTCCTATTTCCGTACTGGACATGCTGTGCATACCGATTCGGAAGGATTTCAGGCAACCGTTTCAAGAAACAAACTAATGCTGATGAAAGCTGGAAAACTCTTTTATCACGAAGAAACAATGCCCGAACCCTTGGAAGGACTTCAGATATTTATCCGACCCAAATCTAAAGACCTGAAGCCTGAAGTTATATTTCAAGACCTGAATGAAACGGATAGTGCTGATTCTTGGAGATTACTTGCTTCACCTACAGAACAAACACAATTACAATTTTCGAGTGAAACGTGGATATACGACACCAAACTAACAAACGGAAAAACAATTGAATTACCTGACTTGCCAAAGAATGGGCTGGCTGGTTTGCTTTATGTTTTTCAAGGAAATGTTGTGTTGAACAATGACATAAATCCTTTAAAGGGAGAATCTGTCCTTTTCAAGAACGAACAAATTGACATAAATGCTTTAGAAACATCGGAATTAGTGCTATTCATTACAGACGAAAATTCCGAATATTACGATGGCGGAATGTATAGTGGCAACAAACATTAACTGCCACTAACAAGGTATTGCCAAAAGCGGTGCTGAACGACTTCGATTGGGCATTTGTGCAAGGTTCAACATCCGTTCTTCGATTGAACTTTTGTGCTAAAATCCCCGCCTTCGGCAATACCCAAACCGTCAGCAACGTTTTGAGAGACTTCACGATTATGAAAATAATTTCTGGACTTTTTTTGCTTTTTATCATAAGCTGTACAGACAACAAAACTAAAGAAGGCAAGCAGACTTTGGACTTTGGCTCATTCACTATTGAAACACCACATGTTTATTATCTCTGAATCCATTTATACAGTAGTAGAAAATACCCGCGCCACCGGAATTGGTGCGGATATATATTGCCGTAGGTAACAGGAAAATGGTACCTTAAGCCTTCGCCCACCCACAGCGGGGTTTTGTCAACACATTTAAGTCAATACAAAGAATGGAACACGGATAAAACAGAGGTGACTGATATCACGGATATCTATCTGTGTTGCGCTGTTTCATAAGTGTAGTCCGTGTGCTATCCGGTGAAGCAGGAACATGCTTCAATTATTACGGGCAGTGAGGTGACGACATAAGCCATCAAAATCTGTTTAAACAAAAAGCCACACCAGATGGTGCAGCCTTTTACATAAAACCCTAACCTTATTATTGTCTGAACCCGTTTATACCATAGTAGTAAACATCTGTACCACCGGGATAAACACCTTCTATCTGAAAATTATTTCCCTGTTTGCTTAAAGCAGATTTCAATTCGTTCACTGTTTTTACAGGTATACCGCCAATTTTAGTGATCACAAATCCATCTTTCATATTGGTTTGTGCATCGATAATGCCACCGTCAGCAATACCTGCCACCTGCACACCGCCTGCAATATTTAATTTTGCCGCCTGCTCTTTGGTTAATGCCTGGAATTTTGCTCCAAGAGATTCAATCGCTGCAGCATCCTGGCTGGCAAATGTTCCCATCTTTCCTTTCAGGATAACAGAAACTGTATTTTCAGAAGTACCGCGCATATAAGTAATAGCTACCTTATCGCCGGGCTTCAATCTTGCAATCTGCTCAGAAAGCTGTGAAGTTGTTGAAATATCAGTTCCGTTGATTTTGGTAATAGCATCGCCTTTTTTAAGCCCTGCTTCTGCTGCAGCTCCCTGCGGGTCGGTATCTGCAATCCATACACCATTCACATCTTCGTTAATACCCAATTCCTTTTTAGCAGCATCATCCAGGTTTTCAGGCGCCATGCTTATGCCAAGATACCCTCTTTGCACTGAGCCATATTTCATAATATCACCTATTACTTTTTTCATCAGGTTTGCCGGAATGGAATAGGCGTAACCTGCATAGGAACCGGTAGGTGAAGCAATAGCTGCATTAATACCAACCAGTTCACCATTCGTATTTACAAGAGCACCGCCGCTGCTGCCGGGATTTACCGCAGCATCTGTTTGAATGAACGCTTCTACAGGCGCCTTACCCTGGCGGTTAATGCCAATATTACGGCTCTTTGCGCTAATGATACCCTGTGTAACAGTTACATCAAGGTTTAGAGGATAACCGATTGCCAATACCCATTGCCCGAGTTTTACATCATCTGAATTACCCATAGGCATTACCGGTAAATTTTTACTGTCAATTTTGATAAGCGCCAAATCGGTATTGGGATCTGTGCCCACAACTTTAGCTTTGTAGTTTTTTCTGTCGTTCAGGGTTACCGTAACTTCTGTTGCACCATCCACTACGTGATTGTTGGTAACGATATACCCATCGTTGCTGATGATAACACCTGAACCAGATGCTTTTTGCTCAGGCTGCTGGAAGCTTCCACCGCCTTCACCAAAAAAGCGTTTGAACATTTCATCATTACCAAAAAAATCGCCGAATGGATTAGCCTGGCGGTTTTGCCTGCCGGCGGTTTCTTTAAACTTAACCACCGTTCTTATATGCACTACCGAAGGCACTGCATTTTCAGCGGCTTTCTGAAAATCTACCGGGCCGCCTGAAACCGAAGGAGCATAATTGGTTTGTACCACAGGTGCTTTTCCACCATCCAGTATACTGTTGTATGTTTTTTCTTTGCCTCCTACAAAGGCAATACTGCCCACTACTGCCAGCGTGCCGATAGCTATTGCCACAATCTTTGATTTATTCTGCTTCATATTAATTTTTTAAAAGGGTTAAATTATAAAGCAAATAGAACGCTCAAAACTGAATGCATTCTGAAGAAATGAAGATCAGGAGAGGCTTTAACTTTTTATAAACCGATTTTTACAAAATGCTTAACAGGGGCAACTGTAATTAGGGCTTGCTGTTTAACTCCATTTTGGTGATATGCTGATAAAGATCATTGTATATTCATGCTTTGGTTATTAAATTACTGCATGGTTTTTGAATCAAATTTTTCAAAAACCATGCAGCTGTTTCGGCATAATTAAATTTTACGAATCTTTTTGCCTCCACAGCCGGCAGGCTGCGTAACCGGAACGCCGCTGCTTTTGTCTTTTGAAAAAATATGCTTCGCATTTTTTCAATTTCGCCTTCGGCGAAACCATACAAAAAGAGGCGGCTAACCCGGTTACTGGTAAAAACTTAAAAAAATAAATGCCGGGAGTTAAACAGCAAGCCCTGATTATAGAGAAGATGCTGCGGGCTGATTCATATTGACGGCAAAGCAATGTAACCCGCTTTGAAAAGAATATTGCAAGGTAAAATTATTCAGTACACAAATTTTTTGAGCAATCTCAAGCCCAAGACCAATGCTATTGTTATCTGAACTGTTCTTTTGAAAACGGGTAAAAATTTTACTCGTATCTAACGGTGCTGCCCTGCCGGAATTTTTAACCGTGAGTACCTGCTGTTCCAGTGTAACCAATAATTTTCCGGAGGGAATATTATGCCGGATGGCATTGCTCAATAAATTACCCACCAGTATTTCTGCCAGTGTTTTATTCATTTTGCAATATGCCGGCTCCGCCAGGTTAGTATGCAGTTGGAGGTTTTTAGCGGCAATAGCTTCACTGTATTGATAAATGATTTTTTCAGTGATATCCTTCAGCGATATTGCTTCTCTCTCAGTAAACTGGTTATTGTCTAACCGGGTGAGCAGCAATAGTGTTTTGTTCAGCCTGCTCATACGTTGCGCGGCGTTGGAGAGTTCACCAATCAATTCCGCCTGTTCGGCTGTAATGGGATCGGTTTGCATTAATAACTCAAGCTTGGTTTGCAGCACTGCCAGAGGCGTTTGCATTTCGTGTGAAGCATTCTCCGTAAATTCTTTTTGCAGTACATACAACCGCCGGTTGTTTTCAGATAATGTGCGAATGGCTTTATTCAAATCCGAAAATTCATCAATATCCGTTTTCTGCAATTGTATAGGTTCATTGCTGTCAACCCGGAATTGCTGCAATTGCGAAAGCGTTTTATTAAACGGGAGCCACAGCTTTTTTGAAAGCCTTCTGTTTATCAGTAATAAACCGGCTATAATTAAAACAAGCAGTACAGTCATGATCAACACAATGCTCCTGATGAGATCCTCACTGCTTACAAGTGAATTCTGCACAACAATTTTATAAGGCAGTCCCCTGATCAGGATATTGCTTTCAAGAATCCTGTATGAAACCGGGTGTTGTGCTGCTGCATCTGTTTTCTGTATGGTATACAAGCTATCATACGACCTGTATGATTGCAGCCTGTTGAAAATAATATCAGGTCCAAAAGCATCAAGTACGGCAAAGGGGTCCCTGTCAGATATACGTTCGATACGCTTCACTATTTCCGTTTTTTGCAGCCGCAGGGCCTTATCTACATCGCTGGAAATAATTTGCTGAATCACAAAATAAAAAAGCGGTACTGATATGATAAAAATACCAACAGCATAAAGTAAATAGGATTGTATGGAGCGATTGAGCAGTTTCATTAAATATCGAACTTATAACCCATGCCGTAAACAGATCTTATATAATCGGTACAGCCTGCCTGTGTTAGTTTTTTCTTCAGGTTTTTGATATGCGCATATATGAAATCAAAGTTGTCAAAAACATCTGCGTCATCCCTTGTGAGATGTTCCGCAATAGCGTTTTTGGAAATCACTTTATTCTTATTGAATGCAAGATAAAGCAGCAGGTCATATTCTTTTCTTGTAAGATCAACATTCTTGTTATGCACAGTTACCGTTTTAGCAGCAGTATCAATATTGAGTTCATTTAATTGTATAATGCTATTGCCATCAAATTTTCTGCGACGGATAATGGCGGCCACCCTGGCCCCCAGCTCTGAAAGGTGAAATGGTTTTGGTAAATAATCATCAGCACCAAGATTTAAACCTGCAATACGATCATCTATCGCGTTTTTAGCAGAAATAATAATAACGCCTTCAGTTTTCTTATTGGCTTTTAAATGTTTCAGGATATTCAAACCGCTGCCATCAGGTAATGTTATATCAAGCAGAATACAATCATAATCAAAACCCTCTATTTTATCCAATGCAGATTTGTAATCGGAAGCTGTTTCGCAAAGGTAATTTTCGCTGCCCAGGTAGGTTGCAATACTTTTGCTTAATTCAGGCTCATCTTCAACTATCAATATCTTCATTCAGCTTTTTGCAAATAAAAGTAATGATTCTGAAGAGAATCTGAATGGAGAAGATAAATGGGGAGCATTTCAAATTTTCGCGTATATGGCAATCTTGTGCAGGTGCCTAGTGCCTCAGCATGACAAACTGTAGTGCTGTATTGGACGTCAGTGTTATTGTTGAATACTGGTACTATTGTTCAATATATATTCTTCCGTCTGTCATGCCGAGTACCAAACCTGATTCAGGAAAAATATAAGGATGACATTTGCTTTCTTTCTACAAACAGGTAACCGCTACGCGGCAGGATGCCGGTTACAGCTTATAAGTTCCCGGCTTACCGGTTGCAATATTCACTGGTTATTTCACAGAGGTACACGAAGGCTACACAAAGAACCACAAAGAATAATAAAACGCTCTGTGTAACTTTGTGTATCCTTCGTGGCTCTTTGTGTAACAAACCCATTCCCGCCGGGCAGACACCGGAATTCGTGGCAGGAAATATATCAGGGGTTATTTAAAAATAACTTCGGGCATGCACAATACGCAGAATGGAACACAGATAAAACGGATATGGCGGATATTTACGGAATGTATCGGTGTTTATCAGCATCATCCGTGTATTCCGTGTACTATTCTATAAAAAGTATTTGTTGTAATGCTAAATCATTATACACACGGCGCAACGCAGGAAACCTGATTTTCAATTCATCCATAATGATGTCATTGTAAGGCACGAGGCATCTACCGTAGCGCTGTTGTGCCTACATACGAAAATTCGAAATGCACCCGATAAATGAGGCTGATAGCGCTCTTATGCCAATACCAAATCCGGCAGTTCAGGTTTAGTACAGCGCTATACTTTTTTAATATTTACTATAAACCCTACACCATATACATTGTTTATACTAACGGCATCAGACGCGGCAAGCAATTTTCGCAATCTTGAAATAAAAACATCCAGGCTTCTGCCGAGAAAATAATCATTCTCACCCCATAGCTGTGTTAGTATTTCTTCTCTTTTTAACACTTTATCAGATCTCAATAAAAGATATTCCAGCAGCTCTGCTTCACGCCGGGTCAGGAATACAGGAGCATTGCTGCCAATTTTTAGTTGCAGGGCATCTTTGTTATAAAACACATCTCCAACCACAATAGTATTAGCCGAAACAGTTGACATTCCGGAACCTTTTCGCCGGATTATATTTTGAATGCGCAATACCAGTTCATCAATATCAAAAGGTTTGGTAACGTAATCGTCAGCGCCGATTTTCAAACCATATAGCTTATCTGCTTTTTCATTGCGTGCGGTAAGAAAAAGGAAAGGAATGTCCGGTGATATTTTTAAAATGCGGCCGGCAAGTTCAAATCCATCCATTTCCGGCAAACCGATATCTAGTATAACAATGCTGTAATCACCGGAATTTAATTTGAAATTATCAAGCGCATCCCTTCCGTGTTTAACCCACAACACGTCGAAATCCATAACCTCAAGATATTGTTTTACAACATTGCCAAGATCATGCTCATCTTCAACAAACAGTATTCGATCTTTCATATAATTTGCTTATACAGGAATGGTGATAATAAAAGCAGATCCTTCTCCGGGGTTACTCTTTACAAACAAATCCCAGCCATGCGCGTCAGCACTTTGTTTCACATAATATAACCCCAACCCTAAACCGGATATTTCTTCTACATCACCAATTTTGCTCCGGTAAAATTTTTTAAAAATATTCTTTTTTGTTTCTTCTGTCATTCCAACACCATTGTCTCTTATAGTAATTTGTATATATTTCTTCGTACTGGTGGTAGACACAGTGATTTCTTTTATCTGGTTATTATTATACTTTATTCCATTATCCATAATGTTCAGCAGCATAGTGGTAAAATAAAACCTGTCCAGGATAACAGTATCGTTTTGAGCCTCTTTGTACAAATTCAGCTTCACTTCTTTGTCAACCAGGTTTAAGCGGTAGTCCAGCAATATCTCATCGAGCAGGTTGTGAAGCGAATACTGTTCTTTTTGCAGTGTGAGATCATTAAGCGTGGTAAGATCAAGCACCTGCCCCACCAGTTTTTGTAACCGTCCTGCCTGTCTTTGAATAATACCCGATAAAGCATGAATATTTTCTTTCTTCCCGATAATTTTATCGTTCTGTAAGCTCCGGTTGGCAATTGTTATTGCTGTGATAGGTGTATTAAATTCGTGGGTAATGCTGTTAATAAAATCGGTTTTCATTTCAGAAAGATGCTTTTGCCTGATCCAGTTCCTGAATGTTATGTAAAACATAGCAACAATAATGAGCAATGATATAAGGGACAATGTAAGTACTGGCATCATTTTACTAAAGACCTCATGCACGCGGTTGTGCGTATCAACATATAAAGCAAAAACAATTTTATATGTTCGCGGTATTGGTATGCTTACCGATAATCCTGTTGTACGGTTTTGCATATTGACGGTTTTCAAATTTCCTCCAATTCTTATACCTTCCGGGTGCTGATATTCAGCATGTATCAGGTTATATTTTTGCTTCTTATTATACAGGGAAATATAATTGCCGTTTTCAAGCGACAGATCTAATGATTCAATCACTAACGCGTACTCAAGTGAATCCGCAATCTTTTTTTGACGTTTATAATCTGCAAGAATAGTTTCAAGGGTCTCATGCTCCCGAAGTACAGCGAAGATACTGTCACATACTTTTTGCTTTTCTGTTTCAAACGAAGCCCTGTCGTGTTTATACAATTCTTCAAGCCTGGGTATATTCCGGTTAAGTAATGTGTCAATTATACGTTGCCCGCCGGGAAACAACTTGTCATTGGTAATTATTTTAGAATAGTATTCATTGATGGAAGATTTTTCTGCAAAACGATATCGTTCATTTTCCAGCTGGTAAGTATTGAAAATAAGAAATACCTGTACAGCAGAAAGTATGGCAAAACTTATTACAGCAATTATCCGGTACGTTAGAATTGAATATTTCATCGCATTAAAACCGCACTACTTTAATAACAAAGCTATTGAACTGCTGAACTACACCAGCCAATATTTTTATTTGTCTATAAATTTTGAAAGTACGTCGAATAATAATAATACTTCTGCTCATTTAATTTCTGTTAACATTTGATTTGATTTTCATTGACAAGTTAACGCATGCCCTTTCATTAACTTTATTATAACAAACTGCTTAAACGATTAACTGACCAAAACTACGCTGTATGAACAGATATTTTTATTTAAATCTGCCGGAGCATGTTCCATGCACTTCACGTATGTCTGTTAGCTTCATAGGCATTAATCAGCATCATTACTCAATTATTTATTACGGGTTTATTTTATAAAATCGGTTTGCGCATTCACAGAATGAGTAAGCACGATTGCAAGCATTTTCACAATTATTATCAACACATATGCAGAAACGATTACAAACATTCATTTCTCTTTTAGTTTTATTGTTATGCTGTTTACAAGGTTTTTCTCAAACAAAAAGAATCAGTGGTGTAGTAAAAGACGCCACCAATGGAACTTTGCTATCAGGAGCAACAATTAATGTAAAAGGAAAGGAAACCTCAACACAATCAAATGCCAATGGTGAATTCTCTATTGAAGCAAATATTGGAGATTCACTTGTATTTTCATTTGTAGGTAAAAAAATTATCACCCAGGCAGTTACTCAAAAAAATATCCTGGAAATTATGTTGGTGGACGATGACAGTCAACTGGGTGAAGTAACGGTAGTTGCGTTTGGTAAGCAAAAAAAATCGAGCCTTGTCAGCGCCATTCAATCGGTAAAGGTTTCAGATTTAAAAACACCGGTAACCAACCTAACCAGTTCTTTTGCAGGAAGGATTCCCGGGGTAATTTCCTATACTCCTACAGGTGAGCCTGGTGCAGATAATGCCACCTTCTTCATCAGAGGAGTAACCACTTTTGGATATAAGACTTCTCCGTTAATATTGATTGACGGCTTTGAGTCAACAACTGATAATCTTGCCCGTATACACCCGAATGATATTGAAAGTTTTTCCATATTAAAAGATGCATCTGCCACTGTGTTGTATGGAGCAAGAGGCGCTAACGGGATTATAATGGTTAATACCAAATCCGGAAGGGAAGGCCCGGTAGCTGTTAACGCCCAGGTTGATGTAAACGTTTCAACACCAACCAGGAAAATTGAAACCTTAGATGGTGTGGATTATATGCGTTTATATAATAGTGCACGTATTTCACGCGATCCTGTTTTGGGCGCTTATTACAGTGAGCAAAAAATTCAGGAAACCGCTAAGGGAGAAAATCCCATGATATATCCCAACGTTAACTGGTATAAAACGCTATTCAACAATTCCACTACCAATACCAAAACCAATCTTAATCTTTCGGGCGGCGGCCAGGTAGCCACTTACTATGTATCTGTTGGGTATGATAAAGAAACCGGTTTATTAAAAGTTGACAATCGCAATAACTTTAATAACAATATTGATATCAACCGTTTTTCTATACGTTCAAATGTTATTTTAAAGCTAACCAAAACAACTACACTCGATACGCGTATACAGGGCAGGTTTGAAAGATATAACGGACCATACGAAAGCGCATCTGATATTTTTGGAATGGTGATGAACAGTAACCCTGTTGACTTCCCGGCTGTATATTCGCCGGATTCTGCAAATATTTATACACAAAATATCTTATTTGGCAATACGTATGTTGCCGGTTCTCTAAAAGCAAACCCTTACGCGGCAATGGTAAGGGGTTATGAAGACAGGAATGAGAATACGATTACTGCCCAGGCAACACTGATGCAGGATTTGAAATTTATAACCAGGGGTTTAAAATTCCAGGGAAGAGTGTCGGCTACTACCTGGAGTAAATATTCCAGCAGGCGCACATACAGTCCTTTCTACTACGATCTTGAATCTTATAACCAGATCACAGGTGAGTACAAGCTTTTCCCGCTGAATCAAACAAGCGGTTCTGCATATTTGGGAAATGTTGAACCAGGACGTGATGCCAATGCAGATTTTTATACCGAAGCCCGCCTGAACTGGGACAGAAGATTTGACAGGCATAGTGTTGGCGTAATGGCTGTGGGTATGATGCAGGAAAAATTATTAACTGCCGGTAACAGTAACTCTATTTATGAAACGCTGCCCGAAAGAAATATGGGCGTATCTGGCAGGATAACTTATGACTACGATAACCGCTACTTTTTTGAACACGCATTTGGTTACAATGGTTCTGAGAAGTTTTCCGGAAATGCAAGGTATGGCTACTTTCCATCGCTCGGCGTTGGCTGGATGATCTCTAATGAACCATACTGGAAAATGTCGCCTAATATTATCAGTTCTTTAAAATTAAGGGCTACATGGGGTTTGGTAGGTAATGATGCGATTTCTGACCGTTCAGGCCGGTTCTTTTATCTGTCTGATATAAGCCTGGGTGGCAGGGCTTACCGTTGGGGTTCTTCCTTCATGAATGCCTATGACGGCTATAGAATTAACCGTTATGCCAATGCTGACATTACCTGGGAAATTTCAGAAAAATGGAATTTTGGTACTGATATCAACTTTTTTAATGACGCCTTAAAAATTCAGGCTGATTTTTATAAAGATATCCGTTCTAATATCTATATGGTTCGCGAAAATTTTCCTGCAACTGCTGGCTTGGAAGCTGCCATCAGCGGAAATGTGGGTAAGGTAGAATCAAAAGGTTTTGAAGCTTCTGCCGATTATCAACACTCTTTCAGTAAAAATTTATGGTTAAGCGGCAGGGTAAATTTTACCTACGCAACCAACAAGTATGTAGAGCTTGATGAAAAGGATTATCCTGATGCTTATTTAAAAAGAATAGGGCATAATATAAATCAACAATGGGGATTAGTGGCTGAAAGATTGTTTGTTGATGAAAAAGAAATTGAAAATTCTCCTTACCAGGATTTTGGAAGATATATGGCAGGAGATATCAAATACAAAGATATTAATGGCGATGGAGTAATTAACGGGAATGACGCTGTACCCATGGGATATCCTACAGTACCGGAAGTACAGTATGGATTCGGGTTGTCTGCAGGATATAAAGATTTTGATTTATCATTTTTCTTCCAGGGTAATGCAAGAGTATCTTTCTTCATTAACGCAGGCGTTGGCGGCGGAGATGAAAATAATGAAGGGATCGCTCCTTTTGCCGGCAGAAGAAATGCGCTTGCTATTATAGCTAATGATTACTGGAGTGAAACCAATCCTGACGTACATGCTTTTTGGCCAAGGTTATCAACTGATCCGTTAGATAATAATATTAAGCAATCATCATGGTGGCTGAGAGATGCCTCATTTCTCAGGTTAAAAAGCCTGGAAGCAGGGTACAGTCCCAAATGGGCAAAAAACATGGGCTTAAAACAGGGCACCAGGATTTATGTGAGCACGGTTAACCTGTTTGTGTTGAGTTCATTTAAGCTCTGGGATCCGGAAATGGGCCGGGTAGGGCTTGGATACCCTCCCAACAAAAGATACAATATAGGTATCCAGATTGCACTGTAATAAGCATCTGACAAAAGCGAATCAATAAAGCAGAAATTAAAGAAATTACAATGACACATAAAAGAATACTCATCATTATTATCGGGCTTGCGGCGGTGTTTTCTTCCTGCAAAAAATATCTTGATGTTGTGCCGGATAATACGCTAAAGCTGGAAAATATTTTTGACCTGAAAAAAGACGCCTGGAATGCATTGGCGGCAGCATACTCCTATATTCCACAAGATGATCAAACACATATAACTACCTGGACACTGGGTGATGAATGGGTTGGCAGGCTTGATTTGAACGACAATGCAGGAAACCTTAGAGCTATGCGTATTATGCGGGGGCTTCAATCCGTAACATCACCGCAGTTAGGCCTCTGGTCTGGCACCGAAGGCGGCAAAGCATTATACCAGGGTATACGCCAAACCGATATTTTCCTTGCAAATATTGATAAGGTAAGAGATATGTCTGACCAGGAAAAAGCCGATTGGAAAGCGCAGGTAAAATTCCTGAAGGCATATTATTCATTTTTACTCATTCGTCAGTACGGCCCTATTGTAATTTCGGAAAATGTAATTACACCGGAATCAGGGAAAGATGAATTGTTTCTCCCCCGTACTAAAGTGGAGGATTGTTTCAATTATGTTCTTAACCTGATGAATGAAGCCATCCCTGATTTAAAAGAACGTGCCGGCGAAAATGATTTAGGTCAAATAGACCAGGTAGCAGCTAAAGCCATCAAGGCCAGGGTATTGTTTTACAGAGCCAGCCCTTTCTACAATGGTAACCAGGAATATTTTGGTGACTTTTATGATGCTGACGGCGAGCCTTTTTTCCCTTTGCAGTATAACAAGGAAAAATGGAAAGAGGCAATTGATGCTATTAATGAATCGCTTACACTTTGTGCGGCAAATGGCATAAAGCTGTATACTTTTGATAAAGAACCCTATCTGTATGACAGGAGTGACTACCAGGCAAACACGGCCAATATGAAAACCTTGTATGATCTGCGCATGGTAATTTGCGACCCATGGAATACAGAAGTTGTTTGGGGATACTCTAATCTTAATTATTATAGCGAAGGCGAATTAGCGCATTCTTCAAATATAAGATTGCCGTCGGGGTATGGTGATGGCGTGGTTAACACTGCTTCTTATTCCTGGCAATGGATGGCTGCCACTTACGCAATGGCAGAGCGCTACTATTCAAAAAATGGTTTACCTATAGACGAAGATTTAACCTACGATTACAGCGGAAGATTGAATATTGTTACAACACCCGGAGCAGCCGAACCTGCATATGAAAGTATGAGGGGAATTTTACAGCCGGGTGCAGAAACCGTTAGTCTTTACCTGAATCGTGAACCCCGCTTTTATGCCAACCTTGGTATTACAGCAGGTTACTGGAGAGCGCATACCGTTCGTATAAATACCATGATGTTTGCCGGTAAAGATGGAGGATACAATTCATCTCAACATTCAACAGATTTTTTGTGTACAGGCATTGGTGTTCAAAAATTTGTACATCCTGAATCCCAGTCCGGGGCGTGGCAAAGAACTATCAAATACCCTTACCCGCTTATGCGTATGGCAGATTTGTATTTAATGAAAGCAGAGGCTCTGAATGAATATAAAGATGCTCCTGACGCGGAAGTATATGATGCCATTAATTTAGTTCGCAGAAGAGCCGGCATACCTGATGTAGAACAGGTTTGGAGCGATGGATCGATAGCAAAAACTGTTAACAAACACCGTACTAAAGAAGGTATGAGAGATATTATATTACAGGAAAGAGGCGTGGAGCTGGCATTTGAAGGAAGTCATTTCTGGGATATGCTCAGGCATAAAAGAGCGCCATCTTCTTTCTCTTCTCCGGTATGGGGATGGACACACACCGGCACCACCGCACAGTCTTTCTTTAATCTTGAAGTAAAACAATCACGTCGTTTCACTATTACAGATTGCCTGTGGCCCATTGATCTTAATGAAATGAATACCAATGGAAAATTAATTCAAAACCCGGGCTGGTAAAAAAATAATTCATTGTTAATACATTCAATCAATATGAATACAAAAAAATATTTTCACTTATTAACTGCTGTTATACTCTTAATTGCAGCATGTAAGGAAAAAGAAAGATTTTCGCCTAATAGTAGTGATAAAACGCCCCCGGGCCAGGTTTCTAAAATAACATATACAGCACTTTACGGTGGCGCCAGATTATACTTTACAGCTCCTGATGATGAAGATCTGCTGAGCATTGAAGCGGTATACACCAATTCAAAAGGACAGCCATTTACTTTCGCGGTATCGTATTTTTCTGATTCGCTTGATGTGTACGGACTGGCAGATACAACAGGAACAGATATACAGGTATTTGCTGTTGACAGAGCCGGTAACCGTTCTGCGCCTGCAGATGTTAACGTTAAGCCATTGCAGCCTGCCTTTACAAGAGTGGCAGAATCAATTGTAGTTAAACCAGGCTTTAGTTCATTTATTCTTGACTGGACAAATGAGCTGGAACAAAACATTAACGTGTATGTTGATTTCAGCTATACAGAAAACGGGGAGCAAAAATCATACAGTTCGGTATTCTCTTCAAACCTGGCAACAGACAGGAGGTTTATTAATGATCTTTATCTCGGACCCAGCTCACCTGTAAGCGTTAAAGTAAGAGTTGAAGATACTTATGGTAATGTAACCCCTGATATTGATAAAGGACAGATCACTTTGTATGAAGATTCTAAAATACCTAAAGCAAACTGGGTATTGCCAAATCCCAATGATACTATTGCAGGTGTGCCTATGTGCTTTGGTGATGGTTTAGAAGGAAGAAACAGGTATGTGATTGATGATATTATTGACCGTGGCGATAATTTAAACTTCATGCATACCAACAGCAGGGGACGCACAGGAAAAAGTGCTGATGGCAATATGCCGTGGAACTTCATTATTGACCTGGGCGATTATTACGATCTGAGCCGGATAGTAACCGTACAGCGTCACTCAGGAGGTATTGCAAATATTTCAAGAGGACAATACTATCAGTCTGAAAATGTTGGTATCTATAACATTTATATTTTAAATGAAGACAGCAATGAATGGGAGCAAATTACACAACATAAAATTCCTGTGCCGGTTGGATTAAGTGAATTGGAGTTTGTAAAATATGGTGAAGCCGGCGACATGGCTTATATGTATCCTGATGAACCTAAATACACAAAGAAAACACGCTGGGTCAGATACGAAGCTGTAAAAGGATTTTCTGGTAACTATACGCTCGATGATGCGAACTGTTTATCAGAAATAACCCTGTACGGCAAAAAAAGCAATCCATAACATAAGCATTAAAGCACTTCTTACATTATGCAAAATAAATTTGTTTCATTTTTGATCTTTGTTGCCTTTTTGCTTAGCTCCTGCAGCAAAATGTACGACAACATACAACAATACGCCGATGAGCAGGTATATCCTGCCAAGTATGATACCATTGTCGGCTATATAGGATATGAACGCGTGGAAATAGAACTGATGAAAGCAGGTCGTATCCCGTCGCATGAAATAAAACTCGGGAAAGCTAAAAAAACCATCGTTGAATACGACGACCAGAAAATCATTATAGATTCACTGGTATCATGGGTGAATGTTACCGGGCTTACCCAGCCTAAATTATACAGGTTTAATGTTTATACAATTGATGAACATGATAATAAATCTGTGCCGCAGGAAATAGCGCTGATACCATATACTGAAACAGATTTTCAATCACTGGCAATATCTTCTCCTAAAATAATGGCCTCTCCAACGGCTGCTGTTATTGAATGGCCAAATGGATTGTCTTCTACATTGCTCGATTACCAGGGCCTTTCTTATGAGTATACTGATAAAGATAACGAAGTGAGAAAAGGAATACGGGAAGAGAACCCGAGGTTTGTGATTGCTAACCTCAGTCCTTCGCAGGAGGTTACTGTAAATGTAACGTACAAAGTGATCCCTAAAATCAATAACAATCCTATTATTGATACGCTGGATTTAATGATACCTATTTCACTCACAATGCCAACGGAAACAACACCATTCTCTCCCGCAGAAAGAACAATATTAGAAACAAATGGTGTAACAGAATTTACAACTGCAGGTGTATCAGGCTTTACAAAACTTACTTACCCTGTGCACGCTAATTCGCTCCAGGATATCTTTTATTTTTCTAACCTGAAAGAACTTGATCTTACAGGTGGCACAATGTTCACTTTGCCTACTTTAACGTACGACAGAAACGGAGCGCAAAGCACAGTAGGCGGAGGCAGCTATGATACCTATCTGGCAAAAGTGAATGATATAACATCGTCTGATATGCAGGCGCTGAAAGATTTACTTGAACTTGGGTTATTGGAAAAAGTAAAATACGTACCTCATTCAATGGGGCTTGACGAATTGCTTGCTCCTTATGTATCAACCGGTATTGTTGAGCTGGTAGATACGCCGGATGATGTGCTTATTGACCCGGTAAGATTTTCCGTTAACGGTGTTGTGCAGGATAATGCGTGGAAAACAAATATTACCTATCCTGCAACTGATGCGCCAAATGCCGCCGGATTAAATAACATAATAAAAGCAGTGCTGGCTGCAAAAAACGCAACCCTGGTTATTGCATTACCTAAAGAATACAGGTTTAATGTAAAAGAATATAATTACCTCAAATTTAAAGTATATGCTCCGGCAAAATCTACATTTGCCAGCCCTTATGAACCATACCAGCGTTTATGGCCCCGTATCATGAATTATATGTGGTCCTTCAGCGGCAATTCAAATTTTGGACAGGAGTACTGGGACTACAGTGCAGATAATTTTAAAATTGCTGATGCCGATTTGCAGAAGTGGACAGATGTTACCATTGATTTATCACCAGCGCTGGAAAAGCATAACAGAGTTTTTCTTTTAAATATAGGCGGCGAACCGAGTCTTACCTTTGATGCCGGTTCTAACATTACGTATTATTTCTCTGATTTCAGATTTTCAAAGCATTAAAAGCTATTAAGATAGCTATCAAAAAAAGTATAGTTAAGATATAGTCTTAACTATACTTTTTTTTGATCCTGTTTTTTTGGACCTTGCCGGATTAAAAGAGTATGGCAGATAAGCCTTTTTACAGGCAACAGCTCTTGTAAATTATTTCAGCATTTTTTTATTGCGATGATTACCAACGAAACTACAAGTCCTATAAGTAATACTTGGTTGATTAAAATGTCATACCTCCTTTTAGAAATGTGATGTTGGGGATATTCAATCTCCCATTTCCCTTTTTCCGCAAAGGTTGCAAGTAGTGTCGGTGTTACAGAAATTCTTTTTACTTTTTTATATGGTGCACTAAAGAATAACCCGCCAATACTATTCCAGCCTCCTTCTTCGTCTGTGTGAAAATACCATAGATAATTTGTCATATCTACTGAATAAGTTTTTACGTAACTGTCAATTAATTCATGAAAATCATCGCCACAAGTCCCATCATTAAAAATGTCTGTGTCGGCTGTAATGTTGTATGAGCCAGTACAATTTTCAACAAATTTTATGAGGTCTTTGGGTGTCGGCATTTTAGACGATTATCTGTCTGTGATAGTATTGAAAAGTCAGCGGCTAACTTTACGTTTCAAGTAAATTAATATTCCTATTAATGCTCCTAAGACTAAGAGAGATATTGATATTTTATTAATCGTGTCAGCAGGGATATTATGACTACTAGCTATCATCATTAACCCAAATAGAACGGTTGCTATAACAAACAGGGCAAGAATAATCAACAAAATATTTATTAATACTCTCATTTAAAAAGTGTCTGGCCGTCACTCAACATTGCTGCCAACGTCCAGCTGCTTTGCGTTCGGCAGGGCATTTAAAAAAAGTCCAGCCCGGAACTGCTGCCGGTGTAAGATACAAAAGTTGAAAATATTTTTTATTGCTCATTAGCGTTCGGTCAGCCGGATATGTAGCTGATAGTAGCACTAAGATGAAAACTTATTCGTCGCCCTCCGCTGACGCAAAACTGCATGTGTGTGCCCTGGATGGTGAATATAGCTTTTTTTTAGAAGAAGCCAGAGAGTGCAAGTCTCTTATGAGTGGGACTAACACCCCAAATCATTAGTAAGCCGCAAGGGTGATGGCAGCGATGCCATATCTGAAGTAAGCGGGACTACAACTGCCTGTACTGACGAACAGGAACTGCATAAGAGGCATAATGGATTGGGATAAGTATGCACAACAATACAAAGTCCTGAAAGAACACGTGATTCATTATGTAGATGCAGCAGCGATAGGCAGAAGGCTATTCATCTTACCTGTGGAGGTCTCCCTGTTTGTTTAAACGAAGGGAGAAGTCAGACCATAGTATCAGCGGAAACGAGCCATGCCCATAGCGGAGAAGATGGAGGTCTCACGAAGCTGTGAAGGGTCGAACATTAAGTTGCTTCCAATACTGTAAGGAGGTTCAGTTTAAAAGCTGCCAGCGTTAGGAGCAAAAGAGAAGCGGGGAGAAAAGCCCACAACTTAATGAACCACTGTACCTGCCTGCCGGTAGGCAAGTACGAGGTCCGTACGTACAGTGGTGTGAGAAGTGCACCTCATCGCCTATAAGCGGTGAGGCCGCCTACTCGATTGGTGGCTGTTTATTTCTGTCGCACTATGGTAATATTGTTTTCGTAAATATCATAATATCCTTTTGTATTGCTGTTGTCAAAAAATATAATGTAATGTTTGTCAGTCGTAGTAAAAACTTCGGGGTCATATGTCCAAAGACGTTGGTTTGAAATAGTGTCAATTGTTATATATTTTCCGTTAGTAAGTTTTGTCAAGTATGTCTTTTCATAGTCTACCACGATATGATACAATTGTCCTTGAAAAGGAAAAGACGCAATTGTCAAAATACCTATGCTGTCAAGCAATTGTTTTGTTCCCTTTGTTGATTTGCTTTCGTCATCACCAACATATCGAATAATTGTCTTTCCTTTCTTTTTTCTTGGTTTGGGAAATTCAAAAACAGTCAATGCTTTAGGGTCTGAAACTTCAAGTATTTCTGAAAATCCACTTAAATGTGCTAAAGTATTTGTAATGTAATATTTGTCATTAAGTTTATTAACTACAACTGGACAAGTAGATGCGGCTGAATATTCAATGCCTGTGTGCTTGTCCTTAAACTTAATTGTTCCACCCCATTCTCCACTACAAGTTTTGGATACAAGATAAAAGCTGTCTTCAAAAAATTTGTTGTTATCGACCTTAAATGTATTTCTGTCTAATTTGGGAATACCGTCATTGTTAATGGATTCTTTAATTACGAACTTCACGTGGTCTTGTCCAAAACATTTTGAATATAAAGCAATTGTCAGTATAAGTGTGATCCTGTTCATTTATAGGGTTGTCTTAAAATTGCCACCAACACACTAATTTATGTTATAACACGCAATAATCATAATTTATAAACTGCTATAAACTAATCTCTTATTATTATATATTTTGTATTGTTTATTGCGCCAATGAAAATGATTGAAAATTATAATGTGTCTATCCGATAACCCTGCGCTTACCATTCAACTGCCCTGCTTTTCATTAAACCATCGGGCGAACTTATAATATTTGCCAATTGCTGCTTGCTTATATGCAGGTAACCAATGCTGGTTACAAAATAAAATCACCCCGGAATAATTGCAGGGTGATTTCTTATAATTAAACGTGAGACACGAATGCGGGCGAATAGACTGAGCAAGCTATTATTTTTCAATCCATTCAACACCTGTGTCCTGCCAGCTTCTGCTTTTAGCAGATGCAATAACCGCTTCGCATACTTTTTGCGTTTCGTATGCATCGCGGAAATTAGGATGGCATTCCGTTCCTTCCTGTAAAGATTTCAGGAAATCTGCTACCTGGTGAATGAAGCTGTGTTCGTAACCAATGATCAAACCCGGTACCCACCAGTTGCCCATATAAGGCTGATCGCCATCAGTAACTAATATAGAACGCCAGCCGCGCACAGTGCCATCATCGCCATGATCAAAATATTCAAGACGGTTAAGATCGTGGAGATCCCAACGCAGTGATCCTTTTTCACCATTGATTTCAAAAGTATACAGGGCCTTGTGACCACGTGCATAACGTGTTGACTCAAACAAGCCTAAAGATCCATTCTCAAAATGACAATGGAAAATACAGGCATCGTCAATGCCCACTTTTTCAACCTTGCCGGTTAGCTGGTGAAATCTTTCTTTGATGAAAGTTTCAGTAACAGCAGAAACATCTTTAATACCACCGTTTAACCACATGGCGGTATCAATACAATGCGCCAGTAAATCGCCGGTTACACCGGAGCCTGCGGCTTCTGCATCAAGTCTCCAGGCAGCAGTACCGCCCTGTGGCACATCAGCGCTGATCGTCCAGTCCTGCAAAAAATTAGCGCGGTAATGAAATATTTTTCCAAGCTTGCCGCTGTCAATAATTTGTTTTGCCAGCGTAACAGCCGGTAAGCGGCGGTAGTTATACCAAACGGTATTTTTTACTTTTGCTTTTTCTACTGCATCCACCATTGGTTTTGCTTCTGCCAGCGTGCGTGCCAGTGGTTTTTCGCATAAGATCATTTTGCCTGCATTGGCTGCTGCAATAGCAATTTCTGCATGCATATCATTGGGCGTACAGATATCCACTGCATCTATATCTTCCCGTGCAATAAGCTTTTTCCAGTCTGTTTCAATAGATTCATATCCCCACTGATCGGCAAATGCCTGCACTTTTTCTTTGTTGCGCGAGCATACTGCTTTTAATACAGGTGTATATTCCAGGTCGGGGAAAAAATTAGGGACCCTGTTGTATCCATTGGAGTGTGTGCGACCCATAAAGCCGGTACCTACCAAACCTATGCGTAGTTGTTTTTTATTTGACATGAGTTATTAAAAATTTGAGATTTGAAATTTGAGATTGAAACGGGCTGCAGGTTACAGATTTCAGGCTGCCGGCTGCTGATTTGCAGGTGACTTATAGTTTAAGTACTTGTAACCCGCAACCTGTAACTTGTAACCTTCTTATCACTCAGCACTATGCGCTCCACCCATGCGCTTCTCTCACTTTGATCATCACCGCGAGAATATCGTTCCATGTTTGCTGATTGTGCATTACCGAATTAGGGAACATACAACCATCCCAGCAGATATGATTGAATCTTTTGGTGAGATTTCCGTTTTCATCACGAAGCCAGTAACCGGCATCTTTTACAATATCCAATCTTCCGTTAGGATCAGTTGCTAGACAGTGACGGCCTGTTTTGTCGTGAGAGCCGGTGCCATGCACGGTACCATCATTTTGTGCGACATGAAAATCTATTGTCCATGGACGAAGCGCTGCAGTTAATTTTTTCAAACCTTCTTCCAATGCTGCACGGTCACTCCACTGGAAATTTTCAGGAAGAATGCGATGCCCTGGTTCGTTGTATCCTAACAGGTACAAAAAGGTATGCGACATATCTGCCTGGAAACCGAGGTTGGGGCTGTTTACCGCTTCGAGTGTATCGAGCATGGTGCGCCAGCTATGCATACCTGCCCAGCATATTTCCCCTTCAGCAGCTAATTTCTCACCATGATCGCCTGCTATTTTAGCGGCTTCTTTAAATGTGTCTACTATTAATTTCTGGCTGCCTGCAGGGTCTTTGGAATATTGCTCAGGGCTGCTGGCAGAATCAATACGCACTACACCGTATTTGCGGATGCCGCTATCGTTCAGCTTTTGGGCAAACACGCAGCTTTTGCGTACTTCTTCTAAAAATGTTTTACGATCTTCGGCCGTGCCCAGTACTGGTCCGCCCCATATAGGTGCTACCACGCTGCCAATAGCAAGATTATGTTTGGCAACTTTATCGGCCAGTATTTTTGGGCCATCAGGATCATTCAGATCAATGGATGGGTCAAACAAACCAACATCCACACCGTCGAATTTTATGCCGTTCACTTCTGCTTTAGCAGTGTATTCCAGCATGGTTTCAATCAGTAATGGTGGTTCGGAATCCGGACCTTTACCTACAACGCCAGGCCATGTTGCATTATGCAGTTTGGGAAAATTGTTTTGTGACATATCGTTAGAATTTATTCAGTGAATATTTAGTTACTATTAAAGTTTCAAATCAGGATTAGATGGTCCGAAATGTTTTAAAATAACAATAGGATCAGTTGATGAATAGTTGGTAATAACCACCCCTTCCTTTGCCGCCTGTTCGCTTACAAAAAACTCATCGTTGGTTAACTGACCGTAACGTATTAACGCAGGACAATCAATATTCCAAACGCCAAACTTACCATGTCCCTGCATTAATATAAGCCCATAAGCAGCGCTATCTTTAATGGTAACGGTTGCACCTGGTAATACAGTTAATTCTTTAGCGCTGAAGGCATCTGATTTATAGCAGATCCATGTTTCATAATAACCCTGCGGTTTGGTCTGTTCAAACGGTGTTACCGGTATTGGCGCCATAAACCTGTTTTGGTACTGATTGGGATCAACGTTCAGTTGCCAATCAATTACATCCATCAATGCATCAAAATTGCCTATCTGGTCTGCAGGTGTGCCATTCCATAATAATACTTCAGGGACTATGGCTTCATTCACCAAACTTTGGTACATAGCAAACACGTCAGAGGCTTTTTGCGGCTCGTATGTACACAAGCTGCCAGGCGCGTGCAGCAGTCCCGGAGGCACATCCCAGCCGGTACCGGGTTGCAAACGGTATGCTTGTGAGTAGTTCGTTATTTTATTATCACCTTTGGTAAAGTTCTTTAAACACTCTTTAATCTGGTCTTTGGTTGTACCCGGTGCTATACCCATAAATGTATATGGAAAATCTCCGCCATGGTTATTTACCTGTGGAGGAAAATAATAGGCTTCCGGCTTACCCAGTTGACCAATCAGTGCAGCTTTTTCATCGTTATGGTGAATATGATGCGGCAACGGCCCCATATTATCGAAAAACTTTGAATACATTGGCCAGCTTTCATATGCTGCCCATAAGCGATCGCCAATTAGCTGGCCCTTCAATTCGCTTACGGCGTCTCTTAATAATACCTGTTGTGTTTTTCCTCCATCTTCAAATACAATCTGGCTAAGTCCTTCATTTTCTCCTGTAAGAGGTCCGTTTTTTGCAGGGGTGGTAGAAGAAAACCATCTTTCATCTATACCGCCTCGTTCACCACCTAAAACGTAATAATCATCCGGGTGCAGTTTTATTCTTCTGCCCGGCACACAAAATGAACGCGGTACCCAGTTGGGTGCTAAACGCACTATACCCTTTCCCTGGTCAAATGCTTTCTGCGCTAAACTTAATTGTTCCATTGGTTTATTTAATTTGCTTTCGTTGAAATATGTAAAAAATGATTGATTGCTTCTTTTTCGTTCAATACGTTTATTTCGAGGCGATATGTTTTGCTTTCTCCCGGCTCAATAAAAATCAGTTTGTTTTCTGCTCTTGCCTTTGCCTGCCCCATTGGCGGAAGCGTAGCAGGTTCCAAACCGGTAACATATTCTCCCTTACCCCAATGCTGCCAGTTAATAAGCCAGGGCAATTCTTCTTTGTAAAACTTTAAACTAACAGCAATGCCTAAACGATCATTGTATAATCCGCAATAACATTCTCCTTCTTTATGCTTTGTAATATCAATAAAGGCTGCTTCTTCCCCTCTGCCTGCATGGGCATCCAGGGGCGCCGGGCATTTTCTGAAATTATTATGCGCGTTAAAGATTTTATTATTCGGTTCTCCTTCCCGGGATTGCCATTCGCCATCCCATAATATATCTGTGCCTTCATCAACCAGCGGCCAACCGAAGTTGCAATGATACAACAGCATGTGCGGCGCAGGCTGGTTGCCGCGATTGATTACGGTATCGTGTATGGCAATGGTTGCTGAGCCTAGTTTGCCTGAAATTGTTCTCCTTAATTCAAGGTTGGGACCTAAGGCCATGGATTCCTTTACAATGCCGGTAATACTGAAATTAAGCTTTCCGAGCGCCGGATCTGGCTGCAGAATAGATTCGATTTCCGCGGGAAGATTGCTGATCTCTCCATGCAATCCACGCTGACCAAATTCATCTGTTTCAGGCCCACCGGTATGGGAAAGGCCGCAGGTTGTAAGCAAGCCACCACCAAATGTTTTTAACCAATCAATACCCTGGTTGGAAAATGGCTGCGGAGATGTAATACCTACATGGCTTAACCATGCGAGGTTATGCTGATTAAAAAATGCTTCAGCAATATCCATTGCCTTATCCAAGACAACTTTATAACGAAGCCCGGTTCCGGTATTTATCCATGCAATGCGGGTGCCTCTTGACAGACCATTGTCAAGCACCGAAGTTTCAATGCCACCAATTTGTGCGTGGTTGGAAATCTTATTTTTCCATGCGTGCGACGAACTATTCTTTTCTTCTTTATTATCAAGCATCGTTATCAGTAGATATGAGGTAGTTTTATTATTGCATCGCTCTTTCGAAATCAAAAATTGAGCGCTCAATATAGCGAATAGATTTGAAAATAAAAGGCAGGAAGCAGCAGGACGGTTAAGTAGTTTTTTTTCATTAAAGGCTGATGGGATGCGGGTTTCATCAAAAAAATCTTGTTTTTATTTTCAAAAATTTCATTCTTTTGTACAGTATATTTTAATTGCTTCATTCTTTTAACGTATGAAGCTTATCCCTTCAACTTTAAAAAAAATAAAATGCTTGCAAAAAATGCATTACCATTTGCTTATTCAGTTTTGATTGGCGCTGTTGTAATAACTACGGCATGTAATTCAGGAAACAGCCAGGGCAATAATGAAACCGCTGCAAACGATTCAGCTTCTGCAGCCGTACAAACGGCAGACGCCGCGGATTTCAAATCTATATTTGATGGAAAAACGCTTGCCGGATGGGAAGGAGATTCTGTACACTGGAGCGTGGAAGACGGTGCGATAGTAGGAACAGTAACGCCTGAAACCTTATTGAAAACAAATACATTTTTGGTTTGGAAAGGTGGTGAGCCAAAAGATTTTGAATTAAAAGCGGAATTTAAAATTGCAGCTACCGGCAACAGTGGTATCAATTACAGAAGTGAAATGTTTCCCGGCGTACCTCATGGCATGAAGGGTTACCAGGCAGATATTGATGGGAAAAATACTTATACTGGGCAGAATTACGAAGAAAGAGGCAGAACAACACTTGCATACCGTGGGCAAAAAACTACTATACCAGATACTCCGGGTCAACCTGAAAGGAATGCGTGGAGTGCAATGGTAGTGGATGGTTCTGTTGGTAATTCAGACTCGTTAAAAGCCTTGATCAAGGCTGAAGACTGGAACCAGATACACATAATTGCCAAAGGCAATCATTTGCGGCATTTTGTAAACGGCGCTTTGATGAGTGATGTAACAGATAATGATCCTGCACATAGCAAAGCATCCGGACTTATTGGTGTGCAGGTACATGTTGGCCCGCCAATGACGGTTCGCTACCGCAATATTCAGCTGAAAGAATTGAAATAGGTAAATTATTTGTAAAGCGTAAAAAGGAGGACTAAATCTTAGTTCTCTTTTTTATTAAGATAACTTTATAGGTTTGCTTACTTCATTTAGGTATCTTCGCGCCGGTTTTAAGCGTGTACCCCTTTTGTTAATATCATAATCATTGATGAACGCATAAGGCAATGCTGACTTAAAGAGCTAAAAATATTTGCCTGCATCATGATTATCCTGATCTTCTTTTTTTTACATTGGTATTTGTCTTTGTTTTCCCAAACATTTTACCTGCACAGATATGCAGCGCACAAGATGTTTACAATGAGCCGTTTCTGGGATTCATTCTTCTATTGCTTTTTGTGGATCACGCAGGGATCTTCCTATCTTAACCCGAGGGCTTACGCAATATTGCACCGTATGCACCATGCCTACAGTGATACAGAAAAAGATCCGCACTCTCCTCATTTTTTTAAAGAGGTGTTCAGCATGATGAAGCATACAGGCTCGGTATACAGCGGTATACTTACCGGCAGAATTCCTGTAGAAAAAAGGTTCGAAAAGAATATCCCTTCTTATCCTGTACTGGATAAAATTGCGGATAGCTGGTTTACGAGGTTTGCCTTTTTGGGTGGTTATATCGCATTTTATATTGCTTTTGCCACGCAATGGTGGATGTATTTACTTTTACCGATACATTTTCTGATGGGTCCTGTACATGGCGCTATCGTTAACTGGGCCGGGCATAAATATGGATACCGGAATTTCAACGAGAGCGATCACTCTAAAAATACATTGGTTTTTGATTTCCTGATGCTGGGAGAATTATTCCAGAATAACCATCACCATGCAGGTTCGCGCCCAAATTTTGCTGCCAAATGGTGGGAAGTTGATCCTGTTTACCCCGTAATGCTTGCATTTGACAAATTACATATTATCCGGCTGGTAAAAATAGAAAGGAAAAGCACCATGCAAAAGTCAATCCCTAAAAAGGTGAGCCTTCTTGCAGAAGAAGATTATCAGTAATATCTCCCTAATAAACGATGCTCCACAATTGCTTTTTTCATCTGGCGGGGATTAATTGTTCCCTGCTTTGCATATACAATTTTACCTCCCGGTTCTACCAATATAGTATAGGGTAAAGCTCCCTGCCATTTAGGATCAATGGCCTCGATCATTTTATATTTATCGTCCTCCGAAAAAATATAATTGGTATTGGATGCCTGCTGGCTTTTAAGAAACTTCAATGCTTTATCTTTTTTGGAAAGATTATCCGCGCTGATGCTTATAAATTCAAAATCTCTTTTCCGGTACATCCGGTTTATGGTGATGAACTCCGGAAATTCAGTTACACACGGGCCGCACCATGTTGCCCACACATTAATAAGCCTGAGCTTGTCGCTGTTGTTTTGCAATAGTTCTTTTATGCCTTTCTCATCTATTTCATTCAGCTCAACAGGCTCTTTAGCCCACGCTTCTTTTGCTTTGGTGATCCAGTCGCTTTTTTCAATCCATTTTACCGAGCAGCCAAAAACTTTGGTGGTAGCAGGGTTTATTTCCTGGTTTGAAAGTAATGCTTCAACCGCGTTTTTAGTATCGTGGTTTTTGGGTGTTTTTGCAGGATCTTCAACATCGTCTATACGTCCCTGGTAGCGAAGCTTGCGGCTTTTATCAAATATAAACACATGCGGTGTGGTAACCGGTCCGTAAGCTTTCGCAGCTTCTTCTTTATCCCCATCATACAGGTAAGGGAAATTGAATCCCTTTTCTTTTGCCCGTATTTTCATTTCTTCAAAAGAATCACTGAGATCGGTATAATCCAGCTCACTTAATGTAATAGATGCCGGGTCGTTGGGCATAATAGCTACAACGGCTACACTCTTATCTGAGTACTCTTTGGTGAGTTTAATAATGCGGTCTTCATAAGCCTGTGCTGTGGGGCAATGGTTGCAGGTGAATATTATAACCAGTACATCTTTGTTTTTAAAAGAAGAAAGCGAATATGTTTTTCCATCAACCGCGGGCAAAGTAAAATCAGGCGCGGATGCACCAATGGCAAGTGTTGGATGCTCCACAAGTGGATTTGAAAATGCAGCAAAGGAGAACGTTAAAAACGGCGCAGTTGCAAGGGTAATGAAAATTGATTTTTTCATAACCAATAACTTTAGTTATGCTAAAGTTACAACTTGCCCGCTTAAAACAGACTTGTCGCAGGCAAACGCAATACGTAAACTATTCACAGCATCCTGCATATGATCAGTAAGATCAATATTTTCATTAATGGCCTTCAGAAAATATCGTTGTTCGCGGTTGCACAATTCCTGGTGATCAGGCTCATCTGTAAGGTCAATCCATTCATCCGATTTTTTAAATTGCTCATTACTGTCTAATGCGGCATGATGCACCAATAAGGATTCTGTTTTGGTGTGCGCTTCTATGGAATCAGACTTGCCTTTTCCCCCGGCGCTTTTTGCGACAATAGATACTGATCCTTTTGGACCAAAAACATCCTTAATAAAAAAGGCTGTTTCGCTGATCATTGGACCCCATCCGGCTTCATACCAGCCAACAGAACCGTCCTCAAAACGTATCTGTAATTGGCCATAATTATAATTACCTGCAGGAATTTCCTCTGTAAGTCTTGCACCAATAGCGTGTACCGCCACCGGTTTTGATCTTACCATCTGGCACATTACATCAATATAATGAACGCCGCAGTCTACTATCGGGCTAAGACTCTTCATAAGATTGCGGTGAAGCGTCCACATTTTTCCGCTGCTTTGCTGATTCAGGTTCATACGCATCACCAAAGGCTTGCCCATTTGTTGTGAAAGCTCAATAAATTTTTCCCATGAAGGGTGATGACGAAGAATGTACCCGATCACCAGCTTTTTATTTGCTTTAACGGCAGCGGCAACTACCCGTTCAGAACCTTCCACTGTATCTGCCAAAGGTTTTTCTACAAATACATGGCAACCGTTTTCGAAGGCTTTTATGGCAAAAGCTTCATGTGTATCGGGGTAAGTTGATATGCTGACCGCATCAGGTTTTGTTGCTTCCAGGGCTGCATAATAATCATCAAACAATGCATACTTACCGCCTAACTTTTCGTTCAATACTTTTTTGGTATCTCCCCCCGAAACCAATCCGCATATTTCAAATTCATCCATGTTGTGGTATGCTGTTGCATGGGATGCGCCCATGTTTCCGCATCCTGCTACCAGTACCCTGAGCTTATTTGATGTATCAGCCATATTATTTTTTAAAAGAGATTTTAAAATAAAGCATTAATAACGAAAGAAACAGAATGATTGAGTTGGCAACAATAATCGCAATATCGTGTTTTACTATTCCATAAAACAGCCATGTAGATACATTGGCTATTAAAATAAAAACCATCCATATAGAAAGATCACCAACAGATTTGGTTTGCCAGGCTTTGATTACCTGTGGTACAAATGTAACAGATGAAAGCACGGCGCCGAACAAGCCGACGTAATCAATCCATTGCATAATATGATTTTAGGTTTATGGTTTATGGTTCAACAATAAACTACAAACTACAAACTTTCCCCTATTTCTCCATTGCCAGCAATACTTCTTCCGTAACGCCGGTAAATGAAAAACCGCCATCATGGAAAAGGTTCTGCATGGTTACCATTCTTGAAAGATCGCTGAACAGCGATACGCAATAATTGGCGCAATCATCACTGGTAGCGTTGCCCAGCGGGCTCATTTTTTCGGCATAGGTAATAAAGCCATCAAAGCCTTTTACACCACTGCCGGCTGTTGTTCTGGTAGGAGATTGCGATACCGTGTTTATTCTTACTTTCTTTTTTACACCGTAATGGTAACCAAAGCTGCGGGTTACACTTTCCAATAGCGATTTAGCATCTGCCATTTCGCTGTAATGGGGAAATACACGCTGTGCCGCGATATAGGTAAGGGCAACTACACTACCCCATTCATTAATGGCATCCATATCCCAGGCAGTGCGCAATACACGGTGAAGCGACATTGCGGATATATCAAGCGTTTTCTGGTTGAAACCATAATCAAGTTCAGTGTAAGATTTCCCCTTTCTTACATTAAGGCTCATACCAATGGAGTGAAGAATGAAATCTATTTTACCTCCGAAATGTGCTATAGATTCTTCAAACAATTTTTTTAAATCATCCATATTGGTTACATCAGCGCCAATAACAGGAGCATTTACCGCTTCAGCCAGTTTATTGATCTCGCCCATGCGTAATGCAACAGGCGCATTGGTCAATACAAGTTGTGCACCTTCTTCGTGGCATTTTATCGCGGTTCTCCAGGCAATGGATTTTTCATCGAGCGCACCGAATATTATTCCTTTCTTTCCTTTCAAAAGATTATAAGACATATAGATGATTTTAAAATTGAGCGTAAAAATAGGCATTCAAAGGGAAGAACCAAACAGGTAAAGCTAACAGCCATTATGATGTCATCATTTCCTTGGCATTTTCCAATGCTGTGATTGTTGGTTTCTCTCCACTCAGCATTCTTGCAATGGCATCCACTCTTTCCGTGTCAGACAATACTTTTATCTGTGTATTTACTTTTCCTTTCTTCTCCTCTTTATATACAAACAGATGCAAATCTGCTTTTGCCGCTATCTGCGGCTGGTGTGTTATCGCTATTACCTGGTGAGCTTTACCAAGGTCTTTCATGATAATACCCACCTGCCTGGCTGCTTCACCACTTATACCAGAATCAATTTCATCAAATATCAGTGTTGGTAATTGTACGGATGCTGCAACCAGTGATTTTATGCATAACATCAACCGGCTTAGCTCACCGCCACTGGCAACTTTTTTCAAAGGTTCAAAGCGATTGCTTTTGTTGGCGTCAAACAAAAACGCTATAGCATCTGCACCAAATATATGTAAAGGGGCTGCTGTTATCTGTACTTTAATGCCTGCATTGGGCATACCTACCTGCGCTAATAGTTTATTGGTTTGTTTTTCAAACGGCGCCACCTGTTTCTCGCGGTTGGCTGTAAGCGTTTTTGCCAGTTGGGTTACTTCTTTCAGTTGTCCGGCTGCCTGCTTTTCAAGTGCTGCTATGTCTGTATCAAGATGTAAAACTTTATCTAATTGCTGCTGAATGGTATCCCGTATCACCAATAATTCCGCCGTTGTTTGAACGCCATGTTTTTTCAGTAATTTATACCCTTGTGCAAGCCGGTCGCTTACCCATTGTATTCTTTCCGCGTCAAAATTGAGCTTATCATTCAGGTTTTCAACTTCAGCGGCTATATCACGCAACTCAATCTGCACAGATTGAAAACGATTGATCAGGGCGGGTATGCCAGGGTGAAAATTTTGTACTGATTGTAAAAGATTGGCCAGACTTTTCAATTGTTGCACTACCGGATCATCGCTTTCATTAAGCGGGTAACTCACTTTTGAAAGTGTTGATTTTATATTTTCTGCATTGCCTAAAATTTTTAACTCCGCGTCAAGCGCCTCCAGCTCATTTTCTTTTAACTGAATATCTTCAAATTCTTTAAATAAGAATTTATTGTAGTCAGACTCCTTCGTAGCGTTTGCCTGGGATTCTTTTAATGCGGCTAATTCCTTTTGTGTATTACTATATTCCCTGTATAAAGCCTGGTATTTGCTGATCTGAGCACTATGCCCGGCCAGCGCGTCTATTACCGCCCTCTGAAAATCGTTGTCGCCCAGTTCAAGTGTATCAAACTGCTGGTGCAGATCTACCAGCAATGAAGTAAGCTGTTTTAATTGAGAGAGGTTAACCGGGGTATCATTTATAAAAGCCCTTGATTTACCATTTGCAGCCATTTCTCTCCTTATAATAATTTCCTTTTCCGCATCAAGATCATTTTCTGCCAGGAATTGCTGAATATCTTTTCTTCCTCCTATTAAAAACATGCCTTCAACAATACATTTTTGCTGCGCATTAAACAGTATGGAACTATCAGCACGCTCTCCGAGTATTAATCCCAATGCACCAACCAGTATACTTTTCCCTGCCCCGGTTTCACCGGTTATAATATTCAGCTTTTTTGAGAAGAATATCTCAATAGACTCTATGATCGCGTAATTCTGTATGAATAACTTCTGGAGCATATTAATACGTTACAGGCGCAAGTTAATTGTTAGGGATTTTAAGTCCAACAAAATAAAAAGGATTCTGTAGTGCTAAGCGGTATTGTGTTAATACTTTTCAAAGTTCGCAATGGGAAAAGTACTGCTACGCCGCTGCGCACTTTGCGTGAAATATAGCTGCCGGCAGACAGGGAGAGGGACGGTGCAGTAGAATAACTCCAAACTATTATTAACTACCGCATCAGCTGCAAAGCAAAACCATGCGAAGTATTTAAATATTCGTCACGCTTTTAGATTTTCAACCTTCCCCTCACGCAATTCGTCAACCTAATTTGAATTTGGGCACCCCTCGCCACTCCGTGGAGAGGGGCCGGGGTGAGGGACAATACAAGTGCAGTTTGAATAAATAAGATATATACAGGGTGGCTGCTGTCAGGCAGGTTCACCTGTGCGAGGCGATGACGCCTCGCACAGCACTAATTTGTTATTGCAGGCGCATATAGCCCAGGCGTACAATATAGTAGCTGTTTGCAAGGCATGTTGCAATTTAGTATTGCCGTATAAAGGCAGCAAAAAAAGCAGGTATATAAATAAAACTATAATGGGGGTAATTTCATTTCGTTAAACTTGCTTTTTTGTGCGGCAAGCTTTTCAACATCTTCAAGCTTTCTTGCAAGATGCCCGGACAATATTTCGCATTTATCTTTCTTAATCAGTACATCGTCTTCTATACGAACACCTATATTCCACCATTTTTTATCGCACTTGCTGCCCTCAGGAATGTAGATACCAGGCTCTACAGTAATCACTTCATTTTCAAGTAATATATTGTAGTCGCCCCTGTCATGCACATCGAGTCCAAGGTAATGAGAGCACCCATGCGGATAGTAGGTATGTGCTTCTTCTTTGCTTGTGATGATCCCTAACTGCAATAAACCTTCGGCAATCACTTCAGAGGCTTTTTTATTGAGATCAGAAAACCTTGTACCTTCCTTGCATAATTTAAAAACTTCTTCCTGCGCTCTATAAACAAGCTGATAAATGGCTTTCTGCTCAGCAGAGAATTTCCCGTTTGCCGGTAATGTCCTGGTGATGTCTGCGGTATATCCGTGGTATTCCGCGCCAACATCCATCAATAACAAATCATTATTTAAACGGAGCGCATTATTGCTTTGATAATGTAAAACACACCCGTTTTTACCAGCTCCCACAATAAGCGGATAACCCTCGTCTTCTGCTCCGTAATACCGGTGAATATACCGGTGAATACCATCTGCTTCATTTTCGCTCATCGCAGAATGCCCGGCTTTAATTACTTCGGCATGACCTGCAGATGAAATATTAATTGCTTTACGAAGCAAAACAAGCTCTTCCGGGGTTTTAACCTGTCTTAAAGCATCCATGATCTTATTAAAATCCCCGCACTCATTTTTTTTGCTTTTTATTGCTGTTTGTATTTCACGTAAAGTGATTGAATCCGGTTTTTCCATCAACCGTTGTATATAAATATTATGCTGCAAATGATCGTTTTCGGCAATGCTACTCTTTAAATAATCAATCACCCGGCTCAAATATTCCGGTTGAACATTTGCGATATTGGAATTCAGTTTTAAATCATTCACGCTTAAAGGAATAATACCGCTTTTCTTTTTAAAGCTTTCAATCAGCCCAAACACATCGCATCCGCTTCCATCGTCAGGGGCATCGTTGTATATATAATCATATAAAACTGTGTTGAATGCTTTAAAATCTATCGGGAAGTCCTTAAAGTTTTTTGCATCATGGGCAGCTGCAATCCCAAGTTTTTCCTTCACTCCGTCCGCTCCCAACCTTTTGCCTGTCCACGTTTCCCTGTTAATATCTCTGCTCCTTACAAAAAACAGCTCGTTATAAGATTGGTCGCCATTCTTTTGAAGTTCTTTGAAGAGCAGCAGCACAGCGCCCGGCTCTTTATACCCGGTCAGATAATACAGATCCGGGTTTTGATGATAGAAATAGGTTACATCATTCGAAAAAGTTCTTTCCGGAAATGCGAAAATCACAGCAACAGATTTTTCAGGCATCATTTTACGAAATGCCTCTCTTCTGCTATTATGAAATTCTTTTGATAAATAATCAACTGGCAGATTATCCTGGGCAGAGGCAATAAACGCAATAAGTATTAATAAAGCCGGCCAGGACACTTTTTTGAAGTCCATACAACATAATTGATAGTGCAAGAACGGGATATGCAATGAAAGTAATAAAAATGTACATATTTAAAACAAATCGAACAATTAATATTCAGGACAAACGCATCCCTAAACTGTGCAGGGCAAGCCTGCCTGACGGCAGTCAGGGGCGCTTTGCACAGCACCACATGGTTCGGAGACCATACATACTAAAAAAGGCATCATTTTCATGATGCCTCTGATAATATTATGTGTAATATTCTACTTTGCTTCTATGCTGTTATAAAGGTCTTCGTCAATCAATATACGTCCGCAGTTTTCGCAAACAATAATTTTTTTGCGCTGGCGTATTTCACTCTGCCTTTGAGGAGGGATTGCGTTGAAGCAACCACCGCAGGCGTCTCTCAATACCGGCACAATGGCTAAACCATTTCTATAGCTTTTGCGGATACGTTCGTATGAAGCCAGTAAACGTGACTCTACTTTTTCTTTTGCTTCGGCAGCAATAGTGCTGAATTCGTTCTCTTCTTTTTCAGTATCAGCGATAATTTTTTCCAGCTCACCTTTCTTATGCTTTAAAACACCATCTTTATTGGCAACCGCTTTTTTAGCGCTTTCCAGTAAGCGGGCTTTATCAGCTATTTCTTCGTTGGCGTCTTTAATATGTTTTTCCGCAAGTTTTACTTCCAGGTTCTGAAGTTCCATTTCTTTGTTGATGGCTTCAAACTCACGGTTATTTTTTACATTTTCACTTTGCTTTTCGTATTTCTTTACCAAAGCCTGTGATTCTTTGATCACATTTTTCTTCTGCTCTATAAACTCCTGTATACCGTTTATTTCTTCTTCAACGCGGGTTTGTCTTGCATGCAATCCCTGGATTTCATCTTCAAGGTCACGTACTTCCATAGGAAGCTCTCCTTTCAGTATTTTGATCTCATCTAACTTTGAATCAACTTTTTGGAGAGAAACAAGTGAAGAAAGCTTTTCTTCTACAGAGAATTCTTTTACGTTAGGCATATATGCTTATAGCTTTAATGTTAGGCGAAATAAACCAGCGGGTTAGTGTTTACCGCCGTTTTAAGGACGGCAAAGGTAGGAAATTTTTCCACCAAAATATCATATAGCAGCTCAATAGTAAATTGTTCACTTTCAAAGTGACCTATGTCTGCCAAAACTATCTTTCCGTCGGCATCAAAAAATTCGTGATATTTTATGTCAGCGGTGATATATATATCTGAATTTGCGCCTAATACATTGGGAATGAGGAAACTACCTGAGCCTCCGCAAAGGGAAACCTTCTGAATTGGGCGGCCTGTTAACGGTGTATGCCTGATAACCTGCAGGTCAAATTTTTGCTTTATGAGATTTAAAAAGGCTTTTTCTTCCATGGGTTCAGGCAGAGAACCTGTTAAACCGGAGCCGACGCCGGCATGCTGATTGTCCAGGGCAATAATGTCAAAAGCCGGTTCCTCATAAGGATGGGCGCTTATAAGCGCCGGAATAATACGTGATTGCAGCCAGCCGGGAAATATTACTTCTATCTTCATTTCCTTCTCGTAATGAAGCTTATCCTTTTCTCCCACAAAGGGGGTGGTATTGGCGCCCCCTTTAAAAGTGCCGGTTCCTTCTGTATTAAAACTGCATTCACTATAATTGCCGATATAGCCGGCACCGGCATCCCATAAAGCCTGTCTCAGCTTTTCCGCATGAGATTGCGGCACGAATGTGTACAATTTTTTCAGAACAGCATTTTTAGGCAGTAATATTTGCCGGTTTATCAATCCCAGCCGGTCGGCCATCTTGCCATTTACACCGGTAAGTATATTATCGAGATTGGTATGAATGGCATAAATGGCAATATCATGTTTGATGGCTTTGATAATAGTGCGCTCTACGTAATTTTTACCGGTAATGCGTTTTAGTCCCCTGAATATAACAGGGTGATGTGCTATAACCAGGTTGCATTTTTGTGCGATAGCTTCTTCAATTACACTTTCCGTGCTATCGAGTGTGCAGAGTATGCCGGTACATTTTTCTTCGCGATTGCCGGTAAGCAATCCTGCATTGTCATACGACTCCTGTAATGCCGGGGGCGCAACAGATTCCAAAACGTTAATGATGTCTTTAATTTTCATATCTGTAAAAACTAATATAAAAATAGCCATTACTTTGCTGCGAAAAATTTTGGATGCATTTACAATGAAAAAAATTATTGCTTTTTGTTGGGGTTTGTTGATGGTGTGTGGGGTAAACGCGCAGTATCGTGAAGATTGGGATACTTATGTAAATGAATTTAGCGATCACCTGAGCTCTGTAATGGTTGACCTCGCTTTTGGTGGCTCTGCAGAAGCCAGGCTAAGGCCTAATGCAATCATTATTCGCATAAGGGTGGATAGTATACGAACCAACGGCATGCCTGCAGAAAACCAGCTTAAAAAATTGAATATAGTGGAAGACCGGTTGGTGGAGCAGCTTACCGGCAAGCTGCAGGCTATGTATACCGGCCGGTTTACAAAAGATGGCAAGCGGGATTTTTATTTTTACAGTAATGACACATCAAACTACCGGTTAGCCATAGCCGAAGTGCTTGATCCAATGCATATATCGTGGCTGGCAAAAGCGCAAACAGATACCGGTTACAGCAATTATTTTAATGTGCTGTATCCCGGTGGTAAGCAGCTTGAATCAATGAAAAACAGGCGGGTGGTGGATAATCTGAAAGAAAAAGGAGATGTTTTGACTGCTCCAAGAAAAATAAATCATTTTATTTTTTTTAAAACAGAAAAAGACAGGAAGGAATATGCTTTCACCGTGCAGGATAATGGCTTTACGGTTGAAAACGCCGGTAAAGAAATAGGTGTAAATGACCGTCCGTATACTTTGCAGATAAGCCGTATTGATAGAGTGGATTATAACAGTATTGATAAAGTAACTCTGTACCTGTGGGAACTTGCGGTGAAATATTCTGCTAAATATGATGGATGGGAAACCTTTGTGGTGAAGGAGGAAGGTGGAAGGTGACCGGCTGAAAGCTGATACCTGACCGCTGAAAGCTAATTACTGCCCGCTGAGCATTATAAACACAAAACCAGGATTATGCCAGACAAAAATATGTACCAGGATTATGCAGATCATATGCGCAAAATAGCGGATGTAAAATTTGCTTTGGCAGTTTTGCAATGGGACCAGGAAACCTACCTTCCTCCAAAAGGCGCCGCTTTCCGAGGGCAACAGATGGCAACGCTCAGCGAAATTTCGCATCAAATGTTTACAGATGAAAAGCTGGGTAAATTGCTTGACCAGTTAAGCAATGATCCGTCACTGAATGAAAAACAGCGCCGTAATATTGAGCTTACTTCAGAAGACTATAATAAAAACCAGAAATATAGTTCAGCATTCGTTCGTAAACTATCAGAAGCAACAAGTAAAAGTTATCACTCGTGGATAGAAGCAAGAAAGCAAAATGACTTTAAAGTTTTTGAAAAAGATTTGAGCGTATTGGTTGATCTAAAAAAAGAAGAAACACAATTGCTTGGCTTTAAGCAACATCCTTATGACGCGCTGTTGAATGAATTTGAAAAAGGCGCAACAGTGCAATGGCTGGATGGCTTATTTGGCAACCTGCGGGAACCTTTGAAAAAATTACTTGAAAAAATTCAGCGTAAGTCTGCTCCGGATGACAGCTTTCTTCACCAGCATTTTAATAAAGACGATCAATGGAAGTTTGGGATTGATATGCTGAAGCAGATGGGATTTGATTTTGAGGCCGGTCGCCAGGATATATCAGAACATCCGTTTACCACCAATTTCAGTGCTGAGGATGTAAGGGTAACCACCCGCATAGATGAAAATGATTTTACATCTATGACATGGAGTTGCCTCCATGAAGGCGGACATGCATTATACGAGCAGGGTTTGCCAACAGATCAATATGGTTTGCCGTTAGGTGAATATTGTTCACTGGGCATTCACGAATCTCAAAGCAGGCTTTGGGAAAACTGTGTAGGCAGGAGCATGGAATTTATGCAGCATAATTTCCCGCTGATGCTTCAATATTTCCCGCAATTAAGAAATGTTGGTGCGGAACAGGTATATGCCGCCGTTAATAAAGTACAACCGTCATTGATCCGTACCGAATCAGACGAGCTTACTTATCATTTTCATGTAATGATAAGGTATGAGGTGGAAAAACAAGTGATTGACGGAACACTTGCGGTAAAAGATATACCCGGTTTCTGGAACGAGAAGTATAAAACTTATCTCGGCGTAAATGTACCTGATGATAAACGGGGTTGCCTGCAGGATATCCACTGGAGCCACGGTAGTTTTGGATATTTTCCTACATACAGCCTCGGAAGCTTATATGCGGCACAGTTTTTTAAGCATATACAGAAAAAATATCCGGGATTAAAGGCATTAATTAATAAAGGGAATTATAATGACATACATCAATGGCTTCAAGCAAATGTATATCAATATGGTAGAATGTATACCAGTGGTGAATTATGCAATAAGGCAACCGGCGAAACGTTACAACAATCGTATTTGTTAGCATATTTAACCGATAAATATGCAGGTATTTACGGCTTTTAAAACCTGTGTTTATGAAATGGTCCCATGCATCATTTATTTATATACTATTATCTGTTGCAATATCTGCTTCAATAAGTTGTAAAAAAATAAAAGAAGAAATTGGAACACAGTATATTATTAAAGTCATGACAGATGGCAAATGGATTGTGGAAAAATTTACGGAGAATGAAACGGATGATGTTACCGCCATGTTTGAAGGTTATGAGTTTCAATTTACTGCAGATGGCAAAGTATTTGGTTATAAAAGCAACGGTGAGCAGCAGGGCACATGGGTAGGCAATACAAATGACCTTACCATTACAGCCAATTTTTCAGGCGCTGATGATCCGTTGAAAAAGTTAAATGGTGTATGGAAGATCAGTAACAATACCACAAAATCCCTTAACGCTACACCATTTAACAGCAGCAGGGTTGCATTTTTGAAGCTGGTAAAGAAAAGCTGATATATAAAACTGCGGTATCCAACTTTGTTTTCAGGGATAACGTATATAATTCCGGTTATAAAACCATCAATCCACTCCTCTGAAAGTATAATTGCTTTCCTGTAAATTTCTGAACAAAAAATGCGATAGTTTTGCCGCCCATGCAACCCAAGGCATAGGTATCCGCACCCTTTATTAAATCATATTTGCTTGAAAAAAAGATTTTTCAATACCATATTCGTACTTCTTACCGGGCTAACCGTTTTTGCACAGACGCCTGTTGCAGATTTTTCAGCTTCAGTAGTTTCGGGGTGTGCGCCGCTTGGTGTGTCTTTTAAAGATTTATCCACAGGCAATCCAAAATACTGGGATTGGGATTTTGGAAATGGCCAGCTTTCCAATACCCAAAATCCCCGTGTAACATTTTCTCAGCCGGGAACATATACTGTTAAATTGGTTGTTCGTAATTCAAATGGCGCAAATGGCGTTACAAAAGAGGCATATATTACTGTATATCCTTCGCCTGTTGTATCGTTTTCTGCAGATGCCACAACAGCCTGCATACCCGCTGCAATAAATTTTACCGGTAATGCTACAACAACGGATGGTACAATTTCCTCGTATGCCTGGGATTTTGGTGATGGAGGAACATCTTCTTCACAAAATCCACAGCATAGCTATACTGAAACAGGTTATTACAATGTTGCACTAACAGCAACCAGCAGCAATGGTTGTGTTGGAAGAAGCGGGCGAAACAGGTATATAAGAATGGTTGCAGGTATTGAGGCGAATTTTGCCAGCACTCCGCCGGCAGAATGTAAACCGCCTTTTAATGTTGTATTTACCAATGAATCCAGCGGCCCGGGCACATTAACGTATCAATGGGATTTTGGTAATGGTAATACATCCACTGATAAGGATCCATCTAATATTTATAACAGCAATGGCAACTTCCAGGTAAAACTTACTACCACCAGCAGCTATGGGTGTGTGTCGACTATTGACAGCACTATTCCGGTTACCACCTTTGCTACTGCAATGAATATACCCGACAGCGCTTGTGTGAACCAGCAGGTGGTTTTTCAGAATGTATCAGCGCCCGGTGCGGTAACAACACTTTGGGATTTTGGAGATGGCACACAATCCGGGGATTTATCGCCTGTTAAAGCATATTCAGCCGTTAATAATTACACCGTAAAGCTTATCAGCAAATATGCTGATTGTGCTGATTCTGTAGCGAGAGTGATAAAGATTGTAAAGCCTGCGGTAGATTTTACAGCAACAGGTAATATTGGTTGTGGCGCGCCGCTCACGGTTAATTTTCAAAATACCACACCCAATACAACTGACTGGAAATGGGATTTTGGAGATGGTACGATCTCAACAGACCAGAACCCTTCACATGAATACCAAAAGCCGGGTAACTATAGTGTTACGTTAACGGTTACTACGGCCACGGGTTGTGAAGCGATAATTACAAAAGCAAACTTTGTAAAAATTACGCCTGCAACTATCAATATATCCAATTTACCCAGGGGCGGGTGCAGACCGCTTGCTGTTAGCCCGGTAGTAACGGCAACCTCACCAGATGGTATAGCTTCTTATTCATGGGATTGGGGTGATGGGAATATTTCAACAGGCACTAACCCCTCTCATAATTATCCAAACATAGGAGTTTATAATGTTGTATTAACCATTACCACAAATGGCGGTTGCGTACAGCAAATACCAAGAACGGTAACTGTTGGTGATGCACCTGCATCCGTTGATTTTTCCGCTGCTCCATTAACCTTATCATGCTCATCTGATACAGTAAAATTTACTGCAAATGCGCCGGGCGCTAACCAATGGTTATGGAATTTTGGTGATGGAGATACATCAACATTAGCAAATCCTGCGCATGTTTTCCAGGATACAGGAAAAATTTCAGTAACATTAATGGCAGGGAATAATGGATGTTGGGCTGCACCGGTTCCCAAAACAGATTTTATTACCATTCCCGCACCGGTTGCAAAATTTAAAGCAGATATTGATTGCAATAACCGTTTACAGGTAACTTTTACCGACATCTCTTTGATTAAAGCAGGTGACCCGGTAACCTATGAATGGGATTTTGGTGATGGGCAAAGCGATACCAACCAAAATCCCGGTCTACATCCTTACGCATCTCCCGGGGAGTATACTGTAAAACTTACCATAAAAAATAGCGGTGGATGTGAGAGCGTAAAAATTCAGAAATTATATCTCGACCCAATAGAAAAGAACTTTACTGTTTCAAAGGAGAAAGTCTGCCTGAACGAATCCATTACCCTTACTGCCTTAGAGGATAGTGTGAATGTTGCATCATACCACTGGACTGTTGGCGGGTCATCGTTTGACAGGGGAAAATCTTTTGATACATTGTTTGCCTCTCCCGGTCAACAAAAAATTTCACTGGTTGTTACAGATAAGTATAATTGTGTAGACACCAGTTCTCAAACCATTATAGTAAGTCAGCCGGTAGCATTATTTACGGCAGATGCACCTGGTGTGTGTGAAAACACTACAGTAACTTTTAATGATGGTTCTGTTGCTGATGCAGGCATAACCGAATGGTTGTGGGACTATGGCGATGGTAATACGGAAACATCTGCAGCCGCTCCATTTACACATCAGTATACAACAGCAGGCTCATATGCCGTAAAACTTACACTTAAAGATGACGCAGGATGTACTGCTGCCTATACCTTGCCGGCGAATATATTGGTAACTGCTCCAAAAGCCTCATTCGGAACCAATACACCTATGTTTTGCCCCGGTCCCGCTTTACATCTTAATGACTCTTCTGCGGGAGTTGGATTAAAATATGTATGGACATTGGGAAATGGTCAAACTTCTACAGACCGTAATCCATCTGCAGTGTACACAGAAGGAATATATACGGTGAAACTTGTAGTAACGGATACATTAGGTTGTACAGATTCTTTGATCCGCACTGATTATATTGACGTAAAAGCGCCGGTTGCTGCGTTTGATATCCAGGATACCGTATCTGTTTGCGGGCTGCTGGAAACAAAGTTTTTTGCAAAAGGAGAAAACTTTGAATCCTTTTACTGGGATTTTGGAGACAGCACGCAATCAACTTTAGCAAACCCGAAACATTTTTATGACACTTATGGCAGCTATACTGCAAAACTGTTTGTAAAGGGTTATGGCGGCTGTGTTGACTCAGCCGCTCACCAGATCAATGTATATAATCCGAATGCTGCAACCCAGATAAATTATACTGTTCCGTCATTTGCATGTAATGAATTAATGGTTGATTTTAACATAGCAACACCCTCGGGAACAGACTTTAAGTTTATGTATGGGGATGGCATCACAGATTCATCCGGGCAAACCAGTTTGCAGCATTTGTATAATTATCCCAATGCTTATCGTCCTTCTGTATTTTTAGAAGACCCTACAGGCTGCCAGGTGAGTGTAGCTGGTGGCTCAAGCATAAATATAAAAGGAGCAGTGCCGGTATTCAATATTGATCAGAAGAAATTCTGTGATTCCGGAACAATATATCTTACAAACTTTACCATTACCAATGATGCGCCAATCACATCTTATGCATGGAATTTCAGTGATGGCGGTACTTCTGGCGATATGACACCTGCAGCGCATCTGTTTACACAACCAGGGCTATACCCGGTATCATTAACCGTTACTACAAATAGTAATTGTGTTTCTACGTTTACAGATACGGTTCACGTATTGCGTACCCCTGACCCTGTTATTGATATGGATGCGATTACCTGTGTGAGCAGGCAGTTGAATTTTAACGCTGTGCTGGTGCAGGCAGATACTGCTATTACATGGAACTGGAATTTTGGCGATGGAAGAACCTCAGCAGAACAGGATAACCAGCTTACTTATGAAAAAACGGGCAGTTACCTGGTTACACTAACCGCAACGAATAGCCTTAACTGCAAGCGCACAGATTCACTTTCGCTGAATGTTGCGCCGCTTCCTGTAATTACAACGCAGGATATAACTATTCCTGTTAGCGGTCAAACCGCTATGCCGGTATCTTACAGCAGCGGTATACAAACATATACCTGGACTCCTCCATCTGCTTTGAGTTGTGCCAATTGTGCTGTGCCTGTAGCCAGCCCTGCTAAAACAACTACCTACACCGTTAACGTAACAGACAGCAATACGTGCACAAGCAGTGCTGATATTATAGTTACCGTAGCCTGCACTGCTGAAAATTATTTTGTGCCCAATACATTCTCACCAAATGGCGATGGTATGAATGATGTATTTTATCCAAGAGGAAGGGGGTTAGCGCGGGTTCAATCTATGAGAATATATAATCGTTGGGGTGCACTTGTTTTTGACAAGCGAGGCTTTACTGCCAATGATGCTTCTTCAGGATGGAGAGGAAATACAGGCACTGCAATGGCTCCTTCTGATGTATATGTATATGTGGTAGAATTTGTTTGTGATAATTCGCAGATCGTAACATTAAAAGGGAATGTAACATTAATCAGATAGCACTAAATTATGCTTACCAAACTGAACACATATTTCAAACATAATTTTCATTTGCGCATTACGCTCAGTATTGCCGCTATGATTATAGTGATGTCTGTTAAAGCGCAGGATCTTCATTTTTCACAATTTTTTGAAGCGCCGCTGGTTCGTAACCCGGCATTGGCAGGGTTGTTTGAAGGAGATGTGAAAGTACAGATGGTTTACCGCAACCAATGGGGAAGTGTTACAGTACCCTATCAAACCGGCTCTTTGAGCGGGCAATATAAATTTGGCGTTGGCAGGGGTGATGATTTTGTTACGGCAGGCTTACAGGTTTTATGGGATAAGGCAGGCACGGTTGCATTAAATACCACGCATCTCCTGCCTGTTGTAAATTATCACAAATCATTAAGCGGCGATAAGAACAGGTACCTCTCCCTGGGCTTTATTGGAGGCTGGGTATCACGCAGGTTAGATCGTTCAAAAGTTACTACCAATAACCAGTATGATGGCTTTGGGTATAACGGCTCCCTGCCTGACGGAGAAACCTTTCTTGCCAATTATTCTTACTTTGATGCAGGCGTGGGAATGAGCTATAATTCATCTATCGGAGAAAATAAGAATAATAACTTTTATGTAGGGATGGCTTATCATCACTTTAATAAACCTGTAAACAGTTTTTACGCTTCATTGCAGCATATGCCCAAATGGGTTGGCTCGGCAGGCTTAAGAACCGCAATGGGTGAATTGTCCTATATTACTTTAAACGCTGATGTGAGTATTCAGGGTCCTTTTAAAGAATGGATTGGCGGTGCAATGTTTTCCAGGAAAATTGGTGATGAAATTGTGCCGGACTATATTATACATGGCGGCGCTTATTTAAGATGGGGTGATGCTATTATACCTGTTGTAAAGCTTGATTACAATCCTTTTTCCATAGCATTTAGTTATGATATGAATATATCTGAGTTGCGCACCGCCAGCCAGGGCAGGGGTGGCTTTGAATTATCCTTAAGCTATACCGGCTTTTTAAACAGCAATGGCAGCACGAAAGACATTATCCGCTGTCCAAGATTCTGAGCCTAACAGCCTGAAAATGTTTGGTTAATTACCATTTATAAATTGCGGAACTATACTGGCGTGTACAAAATTTACGTTACTATTTGAGGATAATGTGTACTTTTATATGGTGAAAAATTTTACGCTGACATTTTTACTGGCGCTTATCTTACATTTTTCCGGCTCTTCGCAGGAAAAATTTGCTGTTGCCGCCAGGGAATCATCGGCAGTAAGACTCGTAAAATTCTATCCTAACCCCGCTACTACAAATATCACGTTCGAATTGCCCAAAGGCTCATCTTATACACTCCAGATATTTAATTTCATGGGTAAAAAAGTGTATGAAATAAAAAATACTTCGACAACAAACCTCGTAAACCTGAATGATTTTAATCGCGGTGTATATATTTTCCAGTTGCGCGATGCCGGTGGAAGAATAGTTGAGTCAGGTAAATTCCAGGTGTCTAAGTAACCTGCCGTTTATCATAATTTCCCCCCGTGTTTTTATGCTGCAATGTAATTTAGCGAGAGAGAAGGTTTGTGGTTTGTAGTTTATAGTTTATGGTTTTAGACTTTCCAACCATAAACTACAAACCATGAACTATAAACTACAAACCCGAAACTTATTTACTATGATCACTTTCTTGCTTTGGCTTATACTCTTTGTTATATGTGCTCCGCTGGCGATACTCGCATTGGTGCTATATCCTGTTATCTGGTTAATATTAATACCATTCCGTATAATGGGCTTCGCAGTTGAGGGCGTATTATCATTGATCAAATCCATCTTACTGCTGCCTTCAAGACTATTGCGGAAGATATAAATCCGGCATGGTTAAAGATTCGCAAAACAGTCATAAAGTCTTAAAACTCTTTACCTTCCTTCTTTGGTAGTTTTCTTACCTTTGTCCCCTTTCTGTCAATATGGCTGTTGTTAAAAGCAGCATTATATTTGACATAAAAAACAATACAAAAAACTCATTTATAATACATTCTCAACATGTTGCAATTTATTTCGAAGCTTTTTGGCGGGAACAAGTCGGAAAAGGATATGAAAGTCATTACACCTTTAGTTGCCACCATAAACCAGCATTTCGCTTCTTACAGCAGTTTAACCAACGATGAATTAAGAGGTAAGACTGCAGAATTTAAAACAAGGATTAAACAGCATATTGCTGACATAGATAATGAAGTTGCTGAACTAAAGAGTAAAGCTGAAGCGCTTCCTTTTAATGAAATAGTGCAGAAGGATGAAATATACCAGCAGGTAGACAAACTGGCCAAAAAGAGGAATGAAAAAATTGAAGAAGCGCTGAGCAATATTTTACCGGAAGCTTTTGCAGTTGTAAAAGAAACAGCGAGGAGATTTGCTCAAAACAGCGAACTTGAAGCTACGGCTACAGAACTTGACAGGGAATTAAGCATTAAAAAGCCAAATATTATCATTAACGGCGACAAGGTTGTTTATAAAAATAAATGGCTGGCTGGTGGTAATGAAATAACCTGGAACATGGTGCATTACGATGTGCAGTTGCTGGGTGGTATAGTATTGCACCAGGGTAAAATTTCGGAGATGGCTACCGGTGAAGGTAAAACGCTGGTATCTACTTTACCCGCTTACCTTAACGCGCTTGCAGATGAGGGCGTACATATTGTAACGGTGAATGATTATCTCGCAAAACGTGACTCTGAGTGGAATGGTCCCATATATGAATTCCTTGGTTTAACGGTTGATTGTATTGACAGGCATTATCCGAATAGCGCCGATCGCCGCAAAGCCTACCAGGCAAGCATTACATATGGTACCAATAATGAATTTGGTTTTGATTACCTGCGCGATAACATGGTACATAATCCTGATGAAATGGTGCAGCGCAAACACCATTATGCAATGGTAGATGAGGTGGATAGTGTATTGATTGATGATGCCCGTACACCGCTTATCATTTCAGGTCCTGTTTCTAAAGGCGGGGATGATCAGCAGTATATTCAGCTTAAGCCAAGAGTGCATCAATTGATTGAGGCGCAAAAGCAAATTGTAAATAAGGCACTCATAGAAGCAAAAAAACTGATTGCTGAAGGAAAAGACGATGCAAAGGAAGGCGGGCTTTGGTTGATGCGTGCATTCAGAGGCTTACCAAAGCATACAGCGCTTATTAAATATTTAAGTGAGCCTGGCATTAAGGTAAAACTCCAAAAGTCTGAAAATTACTATCTCGCAGATCAGCAAAAGCAAATGCATATTGTTGATGATGAATTATACTTTCACATTGATGAAAAGAACAACCAGGTAGAATTAACCGAGAAAGGGCTACAATATATTACTCGCTCAGGTGAAGATCCTAATTTTTTTATATTACCTGATTTAAGCATACTGTTATCTGATATAGAAAAAAGCAATGACAGCACAGACGAAAAATTATTGAAAAAAGAAAATGTACTGAATGAATATGGACAGAAAGCTGATCGTATTCACACTGTACAGCAATTGCTGAAAGCATATGCGCTATTTGAAAAAGATGTAGAATATATCGTAATTGAGGGACAGGTTAAAATAGTAGATGAGCAAACCGGTCGTATAATGGAAGGCCGCAGGTATAGTGATGGTTTGCATCAGGCAATAGAAGCAAAGGAAAATGTGAAGGTAGAAGCGGCAACGCAAACTTATGCTACCATCACACTGCAAAACTTCTTCCGTATGTACCACAAGCTTGCAGGTATGACGGGTACGGCGGAAACAGAAGCAGGTGAGTTCTGGAGCATATATAAGCTGGATGTGGTTTCTATTCCAACCAATATACCTGTAACACGTAAGGACGAACAGGACCTGGTTTACAAAACCAAGCGCGAAAAATATAAAGCCGTTATTGAAGAAATAGAAAAATTGCGCAACAGCGGACGCCCGACACTCGTGGGTACTACATCGGTTGAGGTAAGTGAATTGCTGAGCAAGATGCTGCAATCAAGAAAAATCCCCCATAATGTATTAAATGCAAAACAGCACGCAAGAGAGGCGCAGGTAGTTCAGGAGGCCGGTTTGGCAGGCGCTGTAACCATTGCTACCAACATGGCCGGTCGTGGTACGGATATAAAGCTCGGGGCCGGCGTTAAAGAAGCGGGAGGTTTGGCGATCATTGGTACGGAACGCCATGAATCACGCCGTGTAGACAGGCAGTTAAGAGGCCGTGCAGGTCGCCAGGGTGACCCCGGTACTTCACAGTTCTATGTATCGCTTGAAGATGATCTGATGCGCATGTTTGGCAGCGATCGCATCGCTTCCATGATGGACAGGATGGGCTATAAGGAAGGTGAGGTTATTCAGCATAGCATGATCACGAGGAGTATTGAACGTGCCCAGAAAAAGGTAGAAGAAAACAACTTTGGTATACGTAAACGCCTGCTGGAATATGATGATGTAATGAACAAGCAGCGTAATGTAGTATATACAAAACGCGAACACGCGCTGTTTGGTGAAAGGCTCGCGCTTGACCTTGACAATGCTTTCTACAGTGTTGGTGAAGGTTTGGTAAATTCTTTCCGTGAGCAGGACGATTATGAAGGATTTAAACTCGCCGCCATTATACATTTTGGTATTGATACTACTATTACACATGATGAATTTAAGAAGGATGACCTCAACAATGTAGCGGAGAAATTATACAATGAAGCATCTGCGCATTACCAGGAACGTAAAGGTGCTATTACCAGGCAGGCAATGCCGGTATTCCAGAATATCAAGTTGATGCAGGGCAATCATATTGAAAACGTGATTGTGCCGTTTTCTGATGGCAAGAAAGGGATACAGGTATTATCCAATATGCGCAAAACACTCGACTCCCAGGGGCTTGAATTAGCAAACGCCCTGGAAAGAACCATTACACTTGCAGTAATTGATGAGGCATGGAAGGAACATCTGCGTGCCATGGATGACCTGAAGCATAGTGTGCAAACAGCAGTATATGAACAAAAGGATCCGCTGGTAATTTATAAAACCACTGCTTTTGAAATGTTCCGCAATATGGATGGTGATGTAAACAGGGATATTGTTTCATTCCTTACACACGCGGGTATACCTGCTGAACAAAACGTGAACCAGATACGCGAAGGCAGGGAGCAAAAAACCGACATGAGCAAGATGAAGGTGAATAAGGATGAAATAGATGCAAGGGGCGATGATTACGCGGCAAATGAAAATGACTATTTCGATCCTTCAGCGCCGCCTGTTAAGCAGGAACCTGTAAAAGTGGGGCCAAAGATAGGGCGCAATGATCCTTGCCCTTGCGGCAGCGGTAAGAAGTATAAGCAGTGTCATGGGAAGGATGCGTAGAGGTATCAGGCATCAGCTATCAGGTAACAGGTGTCAGCTTTTAGTGTAACCATAGTGGGCGCTGATAGCTGACTGCTAATAGCTGATAGCTTAAATAAAACAACCATTGAACATATCTTCCTACATAGATCATACTATTTTAAGACCAACCACTATCCTGGCGGATATTGAGAAGCTTTGTAAAGAAGCAATACAATATCATTTTGCCGCAGTATGTGTACCGCCATTATTTGTTAAAACAGCAAAAGCATTATTAGCATCCACCCATATAAAAGTTGCCACAGTTATTGGCTTTCCCTTTGGATATTCAGCCATTGAAGCTAAAGTTGCTGAAACAGTATTGGCTATAGTGGATGGTGCAGATGAACTGGATATGGTAATGAATATTTCCGCTGTTAAAAATAACGACTGGGGATACATTGCACAGGAGATCAATACTATACTGCCTATAATCAGGAATAGCAACAGGTGCCTGAAAGTGATTATAGAAAGCGGTATTTTAACAGACCAGGAAATTATTCGGTGTTGCGAAATGTATGGTGTGGCCGGCGTAGATTTTGTAAAGACTTCAACAGGTTATGCTGAAAGGGGTGCAACGGTTGAGGCGGTGAAATTAATGCGCAAGACCCTGCCGGCTTATGTTAAAATAAAAGCATCCGGAGGTATTAAAACCTACGATTTTGCCAACCAATTAATTGAAGCAGGTGCAGACCGGCTTGGTTGCAGCGCGGGTGTTGATATTGTTAAACAATCAATGACGGGTTAGTAACTTATATTCTTTTAACAAAGTTCATTACCGGTATAATTATAATTCAGGTTATATTAGCATCCTATCCTTAATTTTAAACATCGTGGTATATGAAGGCAGGCTTATTTTTTTTAATAGTGTGTTTCAGTCTTACGCTGAATGCTCAAACGATAGATACTGATACACTGAAAAATATTACTGTTCAAAAAGACCCGCGTATTGACATACTTGTAAAAAGGAATAAGGATATTAATGAAGAAGTATACCTGAAAACAATACGCAATATGCAGGGCTACCGGATACAGGTAATCAATACAAACGATCGCAATAAAGCTTTGGACATTAAAACGAAATTATTGAACGAGTTCCCCGGAGAAAAAACATACCTCATATACCATTCTCCTTATTTCAAAATTCAGATTGGCAATTTCTTGAAGAGAGAAGATGCAGATAAGTTAATGTTCCGCGTAAAAAAACTTTACCCAACCGGGGTATTTATCGTTCCCTCACGTGTGGAGCTTAAGCCAACCAAAGATGGTGAATTGATATTATGATAAATTGATGCAGAAGTTTGTAATAATCAATTTACAGAAACAGGCTTTTAATTTATGGCAACTATCTCAGTATAACCTGTGCTGTTTGTGGTTTTAATAATACCTGCTGAAGGATTAAACCATTCAGTAGTTTCAAACTGGATAGGAATAGATATCGGACCAGTTTTGATACTAAGCTTTGTTGTTGACTTTATAACAAAACAATCCCACGCTCCCGCTGATGTTGAAACTTTCTCCTTGCCGGCTACTGCTCTTTCGGTTATCTCCATTTTTAATATAAGTTCTAAACCGTTTTTATCAGCTTCCATTTCAAAAATGCCATCTTTAAGCCTGTCGCCAGGTTGTAATGCTATGGGATATTCGAGAAAAGCTGCTTTTTCTTTAATTGCTGCATTTTTGAATTGCTCTATTTGCTGTTGAGGAAGAAAAAATTTCATATCAAGCAAAAGAATATTTCCGTTGCATTTTACATTACAAATATTGCTGCCAATCAGTTTTTGTAGTTTGTCGAATATCTGCACATTAATTTGTGAGGAGCTTGTATTGCCTTTTACAGAGATATTAGATATTTTATATACTATCTGTCCATCATCATCACCTCGTCTGGTATAGCTGGCTAACTGAATAGTTTTTTTACCGGAAGAAAAATATAATGAACCACATTTTTGTGCGGCAAGCTCCAGGAAAGCAATTGTAAGGAAAATAGTAAACAGTAAACTTTTCATTATTGGTTATGGGATTGACAGGAAAGATAGTAATAAAAAACCTTATAATGGTACAAGTGGTTTAACGGATATAAGGAGAAAGCTCCTGGAAAAATTACGTAGGCTCATATCTTTACTACTGTGGGACTTGTACAAAACGAAAGTTTCAATCACATCTGCCAGGAAAATAATAAAGGATTATTTGTGGAAAATATTAAATTGAGGATATGCAAAAGGCAGTTCTATACAGTTTATTCAGCCTGGTGATAATGTCAACAACCTGTTATGCTCAAAGAAGAGCACAAAAACCTGTATTGAAATGGGAGGAAAACTTTGATCAAACAAATGCTTTCGATACTGCCCGCTGGTCTAAAATACCAAGAGGAAGAGCAGATTGGCAAAAATATATGAGTGATTTTGATTCTTGCTATGCTATGCATGACGGGAAAATGATTTTGCGTGGCATAATAAACAATAGCCTGCCAAATGATACAGCAAGATATTTAACAGGCGGTATATATACGAAAGACAAAGTTAGTTTTGGTTTTGGACGACTTGAAATACAGGCAAAGCTGAATGGTGCAAGAGGAGCGTGGCCGGCTTTCTGGTTATTATCGCAGGGAATGGGTTGGCCGGATGGTGGTGAAATTGATATAATGGAAAGATTGAATTTTGACAGTATTGCTTATCAAACCGTGCATTCTCACTATACTTATACGCTTAAAATCAAGGAGCCCAAACAAGGTGCAACCGGCCCCATAAACCCGCTTGATTTTAATACTTACGCGGTAGAGCTGCACCGCGATAGCCTGGTGTTCTTTATTAATAGCAAAAGAACCTTTGCCTATCCACGCATTCAAACAGATAAAGAAGGGCAGTACCCCTTTGATAAATACAAATATTACCTGCTGCTGGATATGCAGTTGGGTGGCAATTGGGTAGGAAAGGTTGACCCTGCTGACTTACCTGTTGAAATGGAAATTGACTGGGTGAGATTTTATGAGTTTAAGGAGTAATTATAAAATACTTTACAGATATTTTTATTGATGATTGACCCAGACCATATTCTTGCTGATATTTCCCACAGACCCTGGGAAATTCCGGATACTGCCTGGCGCTATTACCAGGAATGGAATAATGTGATATTCTTACACTGGCAGGTACATCAAGACGAATTGGAGCGGCTTGTGCCTTCCAATATTACTGTAGATACTTTTGGCGGAGACAGCTGGGTTTCTCTGGTAGCATTTACAATGGAGAAAATTAAACCGGGATTGTTACCGCCCATTGCTGCGATATCCGATTTTCATGAAATCAATGTGAGAACTTATGTAACAAAAAACAATAAACCCGGGGTCTACTTTTTAAGTATTGAAGCAGAAAAACTTTTATCAGTTTTTTTTGCTAAACATCTATCAGGACTGCCTTATACAAAGGCTGTTATCAAACGAAGCAATGATGAGTGTCAAATGTATGCTTCTGTGAATATTCAAAAGCAGTTTCAGTTTGATATATCTTTTAAAATCGGAGCAGAGATTGATAGTCCTACAGAATTAGATCGCTGGCTTACCGAAAGATATTGCTTGTATTTTGATAAATCTTCTCATACTTTCAGGTATGAAATTCATCATAAACCCTGGAAGCTTTTTGATGTTGAGATAATAAAATTAGAGACGGAATATACAATAGGGGATATTAATTTGAGCAGGAAGCCAGACCTTGCTCATTTTTCTGATGGGGTAAAAGTAATTGCCTGGCCCAGGCAACGGTTAGATTGAAATAATTTATTACATTTTCAGGCTTATCAATCTTCCTTAATTTAGTACCAGGAAGGACATTGAAAATTAATTATTATGCCAATAAAAATATTTGCAGGTTTGATTGTGCTGATTTGTATCTCGTGTAATACCAACAGAAAAAAACAAGTGCCGAAAGTGCTGGATAATAAAAAAATATCTATTGAAAAAGCTGTGAAACGCGGCGAAGAAGATATTTTAGAAGGGTTATATAAAGAGATTGCCGATACAAGTGAAATATTAAATCATTTTGAATCTGGCTTACAGGAGTTATATAAAAGTAAAGATGATTCTCTTGCTGCTATAAGCACTTTTGATAATCAAAATGGTAACTATTATAAATCGGCAGCAGCTCATGCAAAACAAATTACTGATAGTGTCTTAAGAATAAATATCAGCATCCTGATATCTTCAAGTATAAAAAAATACGATTCCATAACCAGCAGGCACGACAGCCTGGTGAAAAATATAATGCAAAATGAAGCAACCCTGAAAGATTTACATAAAGTATTGAAGATAGCATACACATTGCCATTAATAGAAAAATACCAACAGGATAACCTGCCTGGTGCAGAACCGTTAGAAGGATTTTCAAACAGGCAGCATGAAATAATGCAACTGGCTGATACATTGATAAAGAAATAATGTAAACAATATATGAAACGAAGAAATTTTATCACCAACAGTACTATTGCTACTGCCGGCTTGAGCTCATTGCTTACTGCCTGTAATGGTTCAAAAGAAAAGGCAGGTATCCCGGCAAAGACTGAAAGTGAAGAAGTTGCTTCGTTTGAGTTAGATGAAGAAACAATAAGTTCTCTACAGGAAAAAATAGCAGCCGGGAAATACAGTTCGGAGCAAATAACAAAATTATACCTGCAGCGTATAGAAGCTATTGATAAGAACGGACCGAAGCTTAATTCGGTGATAGAAATAAATCCTGATGCCGTTTCTATTGCAAAAGCAATGGACGATGAAAGAAATACCGGTAAGATAAGAAGCGCAATGCACGGCATTCCTGTATTGATCAAAGATAATATTGATACAGCAGATAAGATGCAAACTACAGCAGGTTCACTTGCAATGGAAGGAAATATTGCTTCGCAGGATGCATTTGTGGTAAAAAAGCTAAGAGAGTCCGGGGCGGTTATTATTGGTAAAACAAACCTGAGCGAATGGGCAAATTTCCGGTCTTCCAGTTCCTGCTCAGGCTGGAGCAGCCGTGGAGGACAAACAAAATCTCCTTATATACTTGATCGTAATCCCTGTGGATCAAGCTCCGGTTCCGGTGTGGCTGCTGCTGCTAATTTATGCACTGTTGCAGTTGGCACTGAAACGGATGGTTCTATTACATGCCCGGCTGCTGTAAACGGGATCGTAGGCTTAAAACCTACGGTTGGGCTGATCAGCCGCTCCGGCATCATTCCTATTTCTGCTACACAGGATACTTCCGGGCCAATGGCAAGAACGGTGAAGGATGTAGCGATTTTATTGGGTGCGATGACAGGCACAGACGAAGCAGATGCTGCCACAAAACAAAGTGAAGGGAAAGCTTTAACGGACTATACAAAGTTTTTAGATACTAATGGTTTAAAAGGCAAACGTATTGGCATTGATAGAAACCCGCAGGGTAATAACCAGTACATGCATACCCTCATTAAAAAGGCATTGGATGTTTTAAAAAAACAAGGCGCCGAAATTATCGAAATAGCATATGCCGATGCGATTGATAAATTGGGGAAATATGAATCAGATGTATTGAAGTATGAGTTTAAAGACGGGGTGAATAAATACCTGGCTTCGGCAAACGCGAAAGTAAAATCGCTTACAGAGGTAATTGCTTTTAATAGAGCTAATGAGGATAAGGCAATGCCATATTTTAAGCAGGAAACACTGGAAGCTTCGGAACAGAAAGCATCCCTGGAGAGTAAGGCATATAAAGACGCCTATCAGCAAAGCCATATAGCATCAAAAAAAATAATTGATGAAGTAATTCAGAAAAATAAGCTCGATGCTATTTGCGGCTTAACGATGGGACCGGCATGTGGTATTGATGTGGTATATGGCGACCGCTGGGGAGATGTTTTTCTGACAGCACCGGCAGCAGTTACCGGTTATCCTCATATAACCGTTCCTGCCGGATTGGTATATGCCCTCCCCGTTGGTATTTCTTTTTTTGGAACAGCATACAGCGAACCTGTCTTACTCACTATAGCATACGCATACGAACAGTCCACCCGTAACAGGCAACAGCCTTCATTCAGGAAATCATTTTTGCCGTAACAATACCTGTTATTGATTATTTAGCATAAGCATATACTCTTACCGGGGTAAATATCAAATGTACATTTCGACTAAAGAACTGCATATGCAGATGAACTAAGATACTTTATGTTTGTAGCATACGTTTTTGCTGCAAACAACAACCTTTATGCTGCCGGCACCATTACCTTTTAATGAACTTCAGCGATTACAGGATCTATATGCATATGATATACTGGATACACATGCAGAAACGGATTTTGATGAGCTGGTTGAACTCGCAAGTCACATTTTGGGATGCCCGATTTCTTTGGTTACTTTAATTGATAAAGACCGCCAGTGGTTTAAGGCAAAAAGAGGTATTGATTTTTCTTCTACAAAACGCGAGCTTTCTTTTTGTGCACATACTATTTTACAGAATGATGTGATGGTGGTGGAAGATGCTGAGAAAGATGAAAGATTTTCTGATAATCCGTGTGTGGCAGGTGAGCTGCGTATCAGGTTTTATGCCGGGGCACCTATTATTTCGCCTGCCGGTCATAAACTGGGAACGCTTTGTATAGCAGACAGAAATCCCAGGTCGCTGTCTGCTGACGAGCACAGGTATCTTGTGCTGTTATCAAGCCAGGTTACAAAATTGCTGGAAATAAGGAAGAGGAATATAGTTATACGGGAAAGGGCTGCCGAGATTATAAAACTTAAGAGTGATGCCATTAATCGCTATATTGGCGATATTGAGCATGAAAAAAAAGTCATAGCCAGGGATCTGCATGAGCAATTTGCACAGGAAATAGCTTCAAGCCTGATGTACCTGAAAATGGCAGAAAAGGAAAAAACGGAAAAGCAATTGAGCTATATACTGTCTGCTAAAGAACAATTGAATAACACATTGCATAATATCCGTAACCTTTCTTATAAAATTTCGCCGCTTGCCAACCAGTTATTGGATACCGGCGAAATGGTATCGGAATATGTAAAAAGTGTAGCAGCTACCTGCTCATTTAAAATCATTTTGAACCTGCCTGATATAAGCAATATCAGAGCTGACCGTGAAAGATTATTAATTCTGATACGGACGATTGAATTATGGCTGAAAATGCTGAATTACAGAAAGGATATAACCGAGGTGCAGATTACGGTTAAAATAAAATCACAATTGCTGATAGAGATTAAACATAACGGCATCGCTATTGATGAAAGTCTTAAAAACGAAATGCTTCAGCATATTTTATGCGATAAAATTTATTCCTATAATGGCAGTGTGAATATTCCTTTAGAACAAGGGAAAAATATGCTGCTCATTACATTACCGTTGCCGGAATATATAAATGAAAAACCTGTGCCTGGCATACTATATAATTAGGACTTGCTGTTTAACTCCCGGCATTTATTTTTTTAAGTTTTTACCAGTAACCGGGTTAGCCGCCGCTTTTTGTCTGGTTTCGCCGAAGGCGAAATTGAAAAAATGCGAAGTATATTTTTTCAAAAGACAAAAAGCAGCGGCGTTCCGGTTACGCAGCCCGCCGGCTGTGGAGGCAAAAAAGGTTCGTAAAATTTAATTATGTCGAAACAGCTGCATGGTTTTTGAAAAATTTGATTCAAAACCCTTGCAGCAATTTAATAACCAATGCATGAATATACAATGATCTTTATCAGCATATCACCAAAATGGAGTTAAACAGCAAGCCCTAATTAGCAGTATAGGAGATGAGCCTATTTTCTCATCCTCATCCACGGATTACTGATCAGCACAACATTAAAGTAAAACTGGCTTATCCGGTCTTCCGGGGCATTGGCCAATGATTGTCTATCATTGGTTCTCCATGCACGTTTTTGAAAACTACCTGTATAACCTGCCTGTAGACCTATAGAAGCAGGATGTTTTGGAGATTTGAATAATACTCCGGCTCCTGCACGATACACAAAAAAGCCATTGGTAAACTTTACAGGCGTAATGTTTTGCTGCACGATGGGAGATTCAAGTACATCATCAAAATCCACCTGGGAATTATCCTTATAAAATACTGACTGGTATCCCTGGTAACCTAAACCGACTAATGGAAATAAGGTGATATGTTCGTTCTTCAGAACGTCATAGCCAATGTTGGCATTAAAACCTATATACCTTATTGTGCTGCTTTTTTCATCACGCCTTGCGCTCATGCTGCTGCCCAATGTTATGCCCGCATCAGAGATAATGCGGTTTCTTTCTTTAAACCAGCCAAGACCGATGGTGGCTGTGTAGTTTTTTAATGGTTCATATTGGGGGAGATTGACCAGCCTGTTGTTAAGCCCGCTGAATTTTTGAAAACTTCCGCCTAAGGTGCGGCTTAGTGATGGCATATATTCTGCCATTTTTTCTTTATCCCATTTCTTATGTTCCTTTTTATGTTGCGCTGTAGCTGGCAATACAGCGATGCTGAATAAGCAGCAGATGATGAGCTTCATGATAATATATTTATGATTTTGTATTACAAACGAAGTGCCCAAATTACTGGATGCGTGAAGGAAAGAAAGAACGCTTATATTTTAAATGGTTTTGAGAACTTTAAGATTTGCTGAATAAAGTTATATATTAATGAGTGGCCACGTGTGGTTGGCAGGCGACGCCCTGCAGTTGATAAGCATTACGGGACTGCAGGTAACATAAGAACTTTAAATGTTTTAGTCTACAATTGTTGTATCAATAAGATTGATGGTTCTGGCTGCATCATCATATTCTGTTGTGCGTATAGCTTTCAACATCATACCTGTTAATAAACCTGGAGATGCTATGCCCTGGCAAACGCGAAGTACAACGGTATCCATCTGGTTGATGTAAAACTGCTTTTGTTCTGTATTCAGTCCTGCCAGTATAAGTGCGCTGCTCCAGGAAGCCGTTCTGGCTTTATCTATACTGAAATTTAATACAGGCACATGCCTGCCGGATACTATTTTATCCAGCAGCCGCATTGGCAGCCAAACCTGTGAAAGGCATTCCTGCACATCATCAATTAATGTGGCGATTACGTCGTTTATCTTATTAAAATCATTTTGTAACGCATCTATCCCGTTTTTGTCAGCCATTTCGGCCGTGGCAATAGCAAGATCGAGATTAATATGTGTATTTACGCCAAGTAAAATATGCTGCACAACGGTAAGATCATTATTACTGCAATTGTCAAAAACAAACTTCCACGATGATGTACACTGCCCGCCGGCCTTGTATGCTTCATATGCATCAATATAGCGCTGCGCGAAAACAACATCTAACCTGTCCATCCTGCTGCCATCTTCAAAAAGATTATGCTTTATACCTTCATCAACAGCTATGGTCATTCTTTTATATAAAGCGGCAAAATACCCAAAGCAGCTTTTTTCAGTTTTGGTTTGCTGAACAATAGCATCAAGACGGGTAATTACTTCAGCAATGTTTTGAATCGGCATATAAAGGGATTTGTACAAGTTACGGTAGAAAACAGAGATAACAAATTACAACCAATTCTTGATTGTGTTTTAAATACTGGCTCTTCTGGTACAAATAAAGGAGCTGCTGAAACTTTCCTGCAATTTTTAAGCGGTAGTAACGTATTCTTCGTAAAATTTATCGCACCACTCTTCCATTTTACTGAATGTATCGTTTGCTGATTTTACAATTTTTTCTTCATTGTTTGCCGCCCGCTCATTTACTGCTGCTATAAAAGATTGCCACATCGGTAAATTATCTTTACCATACCCATTAAAAAAAGTGAGCGATTCAGGTGGAATAGCTGCCTGCTTATTCAGCATTTTAGCAATAATAGTTCCTCCCATAGTTGAGCCCTCCATTACGTATAAAACACCTAAAGCCTCTATTACATCATTTACCTGCGGCAGATTTCCGCACTTTCTGAAATTAATTGCCCCTGAAGAAATGGTATTGATATCCTTAAGAATGGTGTCGCTTTTTCTTCTCTGGCTATAAGCAGGTATAATGTTGTTGTTGATATATTTATTGAGCAGCGGCTCAAGGGGTGCATAATACCCATAAAAGAGACGAAGCAGCTTTTCATAATCCTTTCCTGATGCTACTTTCTTAATATAACCCACCATTTTCTTTTCAAGCGAAAGATGAGCCTGCTTTGTCTTTTCTTTAAGTTTTGCCGCGACCATGTATTACTTATTATTATGCAATTTACGGTATCGGATTTTATTTCGTGTTATGTATAGATTAAGTTCGGGGGGCGCGAATCAAGCAAAAAATATTGAATATACATTACAGGGATATTTTTACTAAATTTGTTAGTATGAAAACTGTTCTGGAAACAACAAAAATTCACTTACAATAATATTAGCATACATTCCATGTTTTACAAAGCAGATCTCCATATTCATTCTCATTATGCAAAAGCAACAAGTCCGCAATTAACACTGGAATTACTGGCAAAATGGGCAGCAATAAAAGGAATACAATTGCTGGGTACAGGCGATTTTACACATCCTGCATGGCTGAAAGAGATAAAAGAAAAACTGAAAGCGGCAGGTAACGGATTTTTTTATTTAAAAAACGCCGGCGATACAGGGTTTTGCTTATCCACTGAGATATCTTCTGTGTATGTATATGGCAATAAAGTACGAAAGAATCATAACCTGGTATACATGCCTGATATTGATGCTGTGGAAAGATTCAATAAAAAGTTGAGTAAGTATGGCGATCTTTCTTCAGATGGCAGACCAACTGTAACGCTGTCTTCCCGCGATTTGCTTGAAATGGTGCTGGAAATCTCTGATCATGCACACCTGGTGCCTGCCCATGCATGGACGCCATGGTTTTCGACTTTGGGTTCCAAAGGCGGATATGATAGCATAGAAGAATGTTTCAGGGATTTAACACCAGACATATTTGCCATTGAAACCGGTTTATCTTCTGATCCGGCAATGAACTGGCAATGGAGCAAACTTGATCATTTGGCTATGATGTCAAGTTCTGATGCACATTCACTTCATAATCTTGGCAGGGAGGTTAATTTGTTTGATACGGATTTTACATATGATGCAATGTTTAATGCGGTGAAAAACAAAAATGGCTTTTCAGGCACTTATGAATTTTTTCCTGAAGAAGGTAAATATTCTTTTGACGGACATAGAAAATGCGGCATATCTATGTCGCCTGAATTGAGCAATAAAGTAAATAATATTTGCCCTGTTTGCAAAAAGCAGCTAACCATTGGCGTTATGAGCAGGGTGAGCAAGTTGTCGGATCGCAGCGTAGCTGTCAGGCCTGCAAATGCAGCGGCTTTTGAGTATATTATTCCACTTCGTGAAATATTGTCCGAAATAAATGGAACAGGAGTGAACAGCATAAAAGTGGAAAAGGCATATACCAATGCTATTTCATTTTTTGGAAACGAATTTGCTTTATTAAAAGAGGCGCCGCCTGATGGTATAAGGAAATATGACCCGGTGCTTGGCGAAGCGATATCCCGTATGAGATTGGGTAAAGTAAACAGGGTAGCGGGCTATGATGGTATATACGGTAAAATAATGTTATTTGAAAAAGATGAATTGCAAAAAAATAAATCAACCCAGGTAAGCTTGTTTATATGAATATTCTTATCCGGAACAATAGCAAAATTTCGGCAATATGAAATGGAATAAGTTAGAAACGGAAACACAATGGCAGCAGATATTGGAAAACTCAAAACAGCGGCTTCAGCTTGTGTATAAGCATTCTACACGCTGTTCAATAAGCAGTGTGGTGAAAAGCAGGCTGGAAAGGGCAAACGTGCCGGCAGGCATAGATTTTTATTTTCTTGACCTTATCAGCTTCAGGTCAGTTTCAAATAAGATAGCGGAAGATATGCGGGTGATACACGAATCTCCGCAGGTACTGCTGATCAAAGATGGTGAATGTATTTATAATGAAAGCCATACCGGAATAAATATGGATGATATTGTTGCGGAAGGAATGCGGGCGTAATTTGCTACAATTAATTCGTATATTAGTAGTTGCAATTCACCAAATAAAAAGGAGGTATTCATGAAATCTACAGATAAATCATGGAAATCTTCGGTTATTATCGCGTAACCGGGTTATCCATAAAAATAATCTGCTGACAATTGTCAGGAGCCATCGGTAAAACGATGGCTTTTTATTTTTGCTTATTTAATCAACGAGAGGTAAGCGTTCCGGCCACAAGTCAGGCAACTCCCCACTGAAGCCCATTTGCGGTAAATTGTTTATCTGTTCAATTTCTTCATCTGCAAGATTAAAATCAAAAACATCCATATTCTCTGCTATTCTTTCTTTGGTAGTAGATTTGGGAATAGGGATGGCGCCGTGCTCTATAATCCATCGAAGGCAAATTTGTGAAACAGATTTATTATGTTTTTTCGCCAGTGATTGAAGTAATGGATTCTTAAAAACCCTTCCGCGGGCCAGTGGCGACCAGGCTTCAATGGCAATATTATGCTGCTTGCAGTAACCTGTAACTTCCGGTTGCCAATAGCCGGGATGAAATTCAATTTGATTCAATGCCGGTCTTACTTTAGCGGTTTGCATTAATGCACCAAGTTGAACAGGAAAGAAATTACTTACGCCAATGGATTTTATCTTTCCTTCCTGCTGCAGTTCTTCCATTGCTTTCCAGGAATCTGCATTGGCTTTTTGCCAGTTATCATAATTACGTGCATTGGCAGGCCAATGTATAAGATACAAATCTATATAATCAAGTTGCAATAGCTGCAGTGATCTTTCAAAAGCTTTCTTCGCTTCATTATAACCCAGTTCCTCCCGCCATAATTTTGTAGTAATAAATAATGCTGTACGCGGAATACCGCTTTTGCGGATGCCTGCTCCAACTACAGCTTCATTCTCATATTTGGCAGCAGTATCAAATAGCCGGTAGCCTTTTTCAACAGCGAATTTAATGGCATCAATGGCTTCCTCTTCCGTGGCTTTATAAGTGCCAAAACCAATAGAAGGTATGCTGTTACCATCATTAAGGGTAATGAAGCTTGTCATAATTTTTTGGTTTGTTAAATGTTGTTTTCATAAAGGAACAATTATAATGCCATCAAGACATAATTATAAACAGGGCACAATGGGTTTGAAAATTTGAAAATAGAAATATAATGTAAATTGTTTAATTCATAACAAATACCTGCCGTTCCAAAGAGTATGCCTGGTGTCTTATAAAGACATCATTACGTTTGAATTGAGAAAATAAGGTTTCCTGCGTTGCGCCGTGTGTATAATGATTTAACATTACAACAAATACTTTTTTATAGAATAGCACACGGAATAACTGATGATACTGATAAACACCGATACATTCCGTAAATATCCGCCATATCCGTTTTATCTGTGTTCCATTCTGCGTATTGGGCATGCCCGAAGTTATTTTTAAATAACCCCTGATATATTTCCTGCCACGAATTTCGGTGTCTGCCCGGCGGGAATGGGTTTGTTACACAAAGAGCCACGAAGGATACATAAAGTTACACAGAGCGTTTTATTATTCTTTGTGGTTCTTTGTGTAGCCTTCGTGTACCTCCGTGAAGTAACCAGTGAATAATGCAACCGGTAAGCCGGGAACTTATAAGCTGTAACCGGGCATCCTGCCGCGTAGCGGTTACCTGTTTGTAGAAAGAAAGCAAATGTCATCTTCATATTTTTCCTGAATCAGGCTTGGTACTCGGAATGAAATAAGTTTTATATCCCATCACTTCATTCAGTAACTTTACCTGATCTATACAGAAATCTAACACCATCTATTTCATGTTTCATTCTTCTTTCGTTACTTATCTGCAGGAAAAGTTTACCGGTTTCTTTTCATCGGATACTATTATTTATAAACACACTCCTGTTACGGGCGGAGATATTAACCAGGCATTTTTGCTTGAAACCAGCCAGGGACGATTTCTTATAAAAATTAACGCGGCAATGTATGGGTTGGATATGTTTGAAAAGGAAGCGAAAGGATTGCTGCAATTAGCCGATACCAAAAGCCTGAGGGTACCAATGCCGCTGTTTGACGGAAAATATCACCAGGAATTATTTTTTGTGATGGAATATATTGAACAGGGACCGCAGGTGAATGATTTTTGGGAATTATTTGGTGAGGGTATTGCAAATCTCCATACTAACAGTAATGCATATTTTGGTTTAGCATATAATAATTTTATTGGCAGTCTTACCCAGCCCAATAATACACATGAAACCTGGGCTGATTTTTATGCTAAGGAAAGATTAATGCCGCTTGCGCATAAGGCAAATAAAAGAGGTGTGCTGACAAATGAATATATTGAACAGGTTGAGAAAATCGGGAACAAATTATCATCCATTTTCCCGGATGAGAAGCCGGCATTGCTGCATGGTGATTTATGGAGCGGCAATTTTATGGCAGATGAAAAAGGGAATCCGGTAATTTTCGATCCCGCGGTTTATTATGGCAACCGCGAAATGGATATTGCGATGTCTTTATTATTCGGTGGATTTGATGATGCGTTTTATGACGCTTATAATGCTCATTACCCGCTACAACCAGGCTGGCAGGAAAGAGTCGGCCTATGCCAGCTATACCCGCTGCTGGTTCATCTTACACTGTTTGGAGGAAGTTATTATGAAAGAGTGGTTGAGATAATAAAGCAGTACAGGTAAGCTATAAGTTGTCAGCAATCAGCTATTAGCGGTCAGCTTTGGGTGTCGGCTATAAACGTCTTATATTTTCACTATTCAGTATTGCCCATTCAATACTACTCCTTTACGTCAAACCAAACTTTTTTTTCATTGTTCCAGGTGCCGTTATAATTGATCGTTAACTCTTCCCCCGGTCGTATTGCTCTTACTGTTTTTATAAACATGGTGTTGTCATCATAGTCCATAAAATATTCGCAGTTAGATTGATAGGAATGATTGTAAACAGGAATATATCCCAGCGCCATGCAGCATTGATCTTCATTATCTCCCCACACAAAAATATAGTCGTGTAGTAAAGTTTGGTCGATCAGCTTTCTTTCATCATTGCTCATTACAATTACGGGCGATACTTCTATTACTGTCTCAGGCTTTATTTTTTTTCTTGTAAAAACACCCCGTCCTTTATCTTTGGTAAAATCAATATACAAAAAGTCTGATATCATATTTTTAACAACATCTTTTTTATCGATAATATTGGATGCATTTCAAATTTTCGCGTGTTTGTCAATTTTGTGCAGATGCCTCGTGCCTCGGCATGACAGGCGGTTGAATATATGATGAACAATAGTACAAATGTGGAACGATTGTTCTACTGCTGAACATATCTCTGCAGTTTGTCATGCCGAGGCACAAGGCATCTACAGTAGTAGTACCTGCATACGAAAATCTGAAATGCACCCATAATATCTTACCTCAAAGCTATTTGTAATTTTGATACATTAAAATAAATATAATGTCTCTTGACCAGGATGAAATACCGTTGCAGGATCAGTTTGAGGAAGTAATTAACTCGAACGATAAGCTGGCTATACAGGAGTTCCTGAATAACCAGAACATCAGCGATGTGGCTCAACTGATCAGCGATAACGAAGACTACGAAACACAGATCATATCTATTCTTTCGCTGCACCGGGCGGTAAGCACGTTTAAAATACTGGACGTGCCTGAGCAAAAAAGGATCATTCAATCCCTTCCTCCTATAAAAACAGCCGAATTATTAAACGAGCTGCCTGCAGATGACAGAACCGCTTTTCTGGAAGAGTTGCCAACCAGTGTGGTGAGAGAATTGATTAAGCTGCTGAATCCTGAAGAGAGAAAAGTTACGCTTTCTTTACTGGGGTATGCTGAAGGCTCAGTAGGAAGGTTGATGACACCTGATTATATAGCTGTGCAGGAAGACTGGACCGTTGCCGAAGTGCTGGAAGAAATAAGAAAAGAAGGCAAGCACATGGAAACGATTGATGTGATATATGTAACCAATGAAAACGGGGAATTTATAGATGATATGCGTATCAGGGAAATCATATTATCAAAACCTGATAAGATCGTTTCTGAGATTATTGACCGCCGGTATATTGCTTTGCACGTAAATGACAGCCAGGAAGAAGCAAATAATATTTTTAAGATGAATAACAGGGTCGCCCTGCCTGTTGTTGACGATAATAATATACTGCTCGGTATTGTAACCATTGATGATATGCTTTGGGTCGCCAATGAAGAATTTACAGAAAATATACAGCGTATAGGTGGTACCGAAGCATTGGATGAACCTTATCTTGAAATGCCATTGTTTAAACTGGTTTTAAAACGTGTTGGCTGGCTGGTGATCTTATTTATCGGTGAAATGCTAACTGCAACGGCTATGAGCTTTTTTGAAGATGAAATTGCAAAAGCGGTTGTACTGGCATTATTTGTACCGCTGATTATTTCGAGTGGCGGCAACAGCGGGTCGCAGGCCTCAACGCTTATTATACAGGCAATGGCGATGGGCGAAGTGTATGTAGAAGACTGGTGGCGTGTAATGCGGCGGGAAATACTTTCAGGGCTTATGCTTGGGGCTGTACTTGGTATTATTGGATTTCTCCGCATAGAAATCTGGTCGCATTTCTTTCCGGAAGTATATGGACAGCATTCATTTTTTATAGCGTTGACGGTAGGCTTTTCTTTGATTGGCGTGGTGTTATGGGGAACACTGAGCGGTTCTATGCTGCCATTGCTGCTCAAAAAATTAGGCGCTGACCCGGCAACTTCATCTGCTCCTTTTGTTGCTACATTGGTTGATGTAACCGGGTTGATCATTTATTTTTCGTTTGCATATGTTTTTTTGCGCGGCATCTTGTTGTAAATATTGCCTTCTTAATTTATTAAACTGCTTTATAAATAAAATTGCTTATGCGAAAATTAATTATACTTTCCATATTACTGGGTGGGATATTCTTTGCTGAGGTACAGGCACAACTTTCCCCCCTTACTGTTGAAAAAATAATGAGAGATCCTGTATGGATTGGCACTTCCCCGGCAGATGTTGAATGGGATGATACAAATACTTTGTACTTTAAATGGAATCCTGATAAGAATAAAGGAGATTCTATCTACTCAATAACTATTACCAATAAAGTGCCACAGAAAGTGACCGCGGAAAAAAGCGGTGATATTGTTTATTCCCGCCGGCTTGCCTACAACAATAAACGAAACGCGTATACATATACAAAACGCGGCGATATTTTTTTCTCCGATATATCAAAGAAGAAAACCATCCAGGTTACGCAGACATCGGAATACGAAGCAAACCCCGTATTTTCTTTTAATGATAGCTGTATAGTATATGTTCGTAGCCAGAACCTGTATGCGTGGAATATTTTTTCAGGCAATACCATTCAACTCGCCAATATCCAAAAAGGAAATGAACCGCCGAAAGACCCTAAGCAGAAATTGAATACGCAGGAAGAGTGGTTGAAGAAAGACCAGTTGCAATGGATGGAAATATTGAAAGAAAGGAAAGAGAATAAAGATATGACTGATGCCTACAACAAAAGCCTGCCTGAACCTGATAAGTTAAGAACAATATACACAGGAGACAAAAGCGCATCCTCATTACAGGTGAGTCCTGATGGAAGATTTATTACCTACCGGCTTAACCGTTCTGCTAATGGTGCAAAAAATACCATTATTCCCAACTATGTTACCGAAAGCGGTTTTACAGAAGATATAAATGGACGTACAAAAGTTGGAGCGCCTCTGGGCAGCAGCGAATTTTTTGTGTACGACAGGTACAACGACACTATAATTGCTGTAAAAACAGATGCTATACCCGGTATAAAAGATATACCTGGTTTTATTAATGATTACCCAAAGCTGCTGGAAGAAAAACAAAAGAAAGCTGCATTGCGTGAAGTAACCTTTGCCAGTATCAGCTGGTCGCCAAAGGGAAGTTTTGCTGTTGTTGATATACGTGCACAGGATAACAAAGATCGCTGGCTGATGAAGCTTGAGCCTGCAACCGGCAGATTAGTATTACTTGACCGCCAGCATGATGATGCCTGGATAGGAGGCCCCGGAGTATGGGGAAACAATACCGGTTGGGTTGCAGAGCATATTTTCTGGTTTCAATCAGAAGTAACAGGTTATTCCCATCTCTATACCATTGATCTTATTTCCGGAAAGCGCGTTTCGCTCACCTCCGGTAATTATGAAGTACAGAATTGTGAGCTTTCTAACGATAAAAAATATTTTTACATTACCACCAATGAAATACACCCTGGTGAAAAGCAATTTTACCGGTTACCCGTGACTGGTGGTAAGGCAGAACGCATTACAACCATGACTGGCGCTAATCTTGCTGCCGTTTCTCCTGATGAAAAAACAATTGCCATATTATATTCTTACTCCAACAGGCCAACCGAATTATTTCTGCAGGAGAACAAGCCAGGTGGTAAACTCACGCAAATCACCTTTAAAGCGCAGAGTGAGGAGTTTAAAACTTACAACTGGCGCGATCCTGAGCTTATTACCTTTAAAGCAAGAGATGGCGCGGAAGTATATGCGCGGTTATATAAACCTGCCAACCCTGCTCCTTCAAAACCAGCCGTAATATTTGTGCACGGGGCAGGCTACCTGCAGAACGCACATAAGTGGTGGAGCAGTTATTTCAGGGAATATATGTTTCACAACCTGCTTGCAGATAATGGTTATTATGTGCTTGATATGGATTACCGTGCAAGTGCAGGTTACGGCCGCGACTGGCGAACAGGAATCTATCGTTTTATGGGAGGAAAAGATCTCACCGATAATATTGACGGCGCAAAATGGCTGACAGAAAAATTTGGTGTTGATCCAAAACACATTGGTATATATGGAGGCTCATACGGTGGTTTTATAACATTAATGGCTTTGTTTACTTCGCCGGGCACTTTTGCCGCAGGCGCTGCATTAAGGCCTGTTACGGATTGGGCACATTACAATCATGGTTATACCTCCAATATTCTTAATACACCTGCAGAAGACAGCATTGCTTACAGGAAGAGCTCACCCATTTATTTTGCAGAAGGATTGCAGGATAATTTGCTTATCTGTCATGGAGTGGTAGATGTGAATGTGCATTTTCAGGATGTGGTAAGATTAAATCAAAGATTAATTGAACTTGGAAAAAACGACTGGCAGGTAGCGATGTATCCCGTGGAAGATCACGGCTTTGTTGAACCATCAAGCTGGGCAGATGAATACAAAAGAATATTTAAGTTGTTTGAAGAAGTATTAAAAAAGTAGTGAAATGCCGCGAATGCATATTCAATCCGGGTAATGGAACATGGATAAAACGGATGTGACGGATATTCACGGATGCTATCCGTGCTATTCGGTATCACCCGCGTTTTCGTGTACTATTCTTCAAAGAGGATTGTCGTAAAGCTATATTATCATGAAGAGCAGGGCGATAAAATTCATGGCTGTATCTATCAGTAAAAATAAATGTTGCAATATGAAATTTAAATTGTTTGTACTGTTTTTATTTGTAAGTATTGCTGGCCATTCCCAGCAGTATACTACAGAAAGGGATATTAATTATTATGAAGAAGCTATCAATAAAAATGATGCTTATATCGCTTCACAATGCAGGCTTGACATTTATTATCCCAAAAACAAAAAGGACTTTGCCACTATTGTGTGGTTTCATGGCGGTGGAATAACGGCAGGAAGTAAAGAACTGCCCAGGGCGCTGATGGAAAAAGGCTATGCCGTAGTTGGGGTAGGCTACAGGCTTTCTCCTAAAGTGAAAGCTCCTGCATATATTGAAGATGCTGCCGCTGCTATTGCCTGGGTTTTCAATAATATTGGCAAATACGGAGGCAGCACAAAACTGATTTTTGTATCCGGTCACTCCGCAGGCGGCTATCTTACAATGATGGCGGGGCTTGATAAAAAATATTTAAGCAAATACGGTATTGATGCAAACCAAATTGCTGGTTTAATTCCATTCAGCGGACAGGTTATTACACATTTTACTGTTCGTAAAGAAAAAGGTATCAAAGAAACGCAACCCATCATTGATGAATATGCGCCGCTGTATCATGTACGTAATGATGCACCTCCTTTGCTATTGATAACCGGCGACAGGGAAATGGAATTGTTCGGGCGTTATGAAGAAAATGCATATTTCGCAAGAATGATGAAACTTGCCAGGCATAAAAAAACGAAGCTCTATGAATTGGAAGGTTTTGATCACGGAGGTATGGCTGAGCCTGCATTCCCGTTATTGCTGAAAGAGATGGCTGCCATTATAAAAGGAGGGCAGACACATAATCAGTAACCATATTCAACAGGCTGTTTAAGAGCTGAAATATTTCAGGAATATATTTTTCGGGTGAAAGATGATCGTGAGGTATATCCCCTGTGTCATACCTGAAACAAACCATGTTAAATTATCGGGAATAGAAGTTATATCTTCTCCTGCCACATACTATTTATTATCTTCGGATACTTCTAAAGTAACAATCATGATAAGCGTTATTATTCCTGCACTAAATGAAGAAACAACGATCAGAAGAGTGATCCAGCGCATACGCCAATCCGAAAAAGCTATTGAAATAATTGTAGTAGACGATAACTCATATGACAACACTGTTACTGAAGCACTGAAAGAAAAGGTAAGAGTTATAACCAGCTCACGGAAGGGTAAAGGTATCTCTATGCGCGAAGGAATGATGGCTGCTTCACATAATATTATTGTATACCTGGATGCTGATATTTTAACCTATCCTAAAAATATTGTATCAATACTTGCTGAACCGATTTTGAAGGAGGAAGCCGATTTTGTAAAATCGTATTTTGACAGGCAGGCAGGCAGGGTAACTCAATTGGTAGCAAAACCATTACTCAGCATATTTTTTCCGGAGCTTGAAAAATTTATGCAGCCGCTTAGTGGTATGATAGCTGCACGAAAGGATTTTTTACAACAAATTGAATTCGAAAATGATTATGGTGTTGATATTGCATTGCTGATTGATGCCTATAACAAAAATATTCGTATTAAAGAGGTGAACATTGGTTATATCAAAAATGATATGCAAAGCCTTGAATCACTCGGTAAAATGTCGCGCCAGGTATCCAGAACCATTTTACAAAAAGCGGGTTCTCTTTCAAACAATAACCTTGAGACACTTTCCGGAATTTATACTATCAGCGATGAAATGGAGATTTCAATTAAAGAAACTTTGCTGGATATGAAGAAGATGATACTCATTGATATCAACATACTCATGGAATATGATTTCAATGAAATTGCCGTCGCATATTTTGGACAAAGCGAACATTATAACTGGTTGTTAAAAACATATGGCGACCCTGCGGAACGGTTAAAAAAAACAGCTATGCTGCTTAAAGGAAAATCTTTGCCTGAGCTTCAGTTTATTGCAGATACAATTCCTCTGGCAAAAAATGCTGCGGAGATAATTAAAGAGCTGAAAAATAAAGGATACGTCTGCGTACTGGTATCTGAAGGTTTTGATGTTGTAGCAAATCACATCAAAAATAAACTCGGTTTTGATTATTGCTTCAGTAATTTTCTGGAGCTTGACAAAAGCGTTGCCACAGGAGCATTAACTATCGCCGAATGTTTTACTCCCGGTGATAATAAAAAAGTATATGATAAGTCATTTGTCCTGGAATACGCTACAAAAAAGTTTGGTATTCACGGGAAGAACACGGTATTTGTTGGCAACAGTCCTGAAGATATCCCGATGCTGAAAAATGCGGGAATGGGTGTGGTTACCAGCAATGCATTACCTGAAACAAGCATATGGGCCGACAAAATAATACCTGCAAACTCTTTAGAGTCAATATTAGACATAGCACACTCCTCTGTAAATAAAAAATCAATACTTGGACAGAAAGTTAAGTATACATTGCTTGGAGCGGTGGCGCTTGGCACGGCAGCAGCGGGATACTACCTGTATAATAAAATTAAAAAGAAAGAAGAGATAGCCGAAGCCTGACTGATCAACATGGACTTGATATTTGTAAAATCACCACATGGAAAAACTTACCGCAGAAAACCTTTTGATTATTATTTGCAGCATCGTTATTCTTTCTTACTTCTTCTCTATAATCAGCAGGTATATCAGAGTGCCTTCTGTTTTACTGTTGTTATTTGGCGGAGTATTCTTCAGATGGTTCTCCGACCTGAACAATGTGTATTATAATATTCCTCCGAAAATGGTAGAGTTGCTTGGTGTAACAGGTTTGATCATGATAGTGCTTGAAGCAGGGCTTGACCTGAAGCTTTCGCGAGATAAATTCAAACTTATAAGAGATTCTTTTTTTTCCGCTCTTGTGATTTTTGTAATATCAGCCGGACTTATTACCGCTATTCTTAAGTACTGGCTGGGCGAAAATATTACGCATTGTTTAGTATACGCCATACCCTTATCCATTATAAGCAGTTCGATAGTAATTCCCAGTCTGCATTCGCTTACTCCGCAAAAAAAAGAGTTCTCGGTGTATGAGGCTTCTTTTTCAGATATCATAGGCATCCTTGCATTTAATTATTTTACCGCTGAAGAGGTTATGACAGGAAAATCCCTACTTTTTTTTGGTGGCAGCATCATTATATCTGTTATATTATCGCTTGTTTTATCTTTTGTACTTTTTATCATTATGGCTAAAACAAAACTTAACATCAAGTTTTTCTTAATATTTTCCTTGCTCATTCTAATATATACTTCGGGAAAAATTCTGCATCTGCCGTCTCTTATTATTATAATAATTTTCGGCATGCTCATCAATAACTGGGAATATATTAAAGTAAAATGGATACAACGATCATTCCCTATTAAACAGGTAGAGCCTATACGTGAATTACTGCACTCTATTACAGCGGAATCATCTTTTCTGCTTCGTACTTTCTTTTTTATACTTTTTGGTTATTCCATACAACTCAACTTTATTAACCAGCCCGATGTGTGGCGTGTTGGAGGAATGATTGTTGCAGCTCTGTTTGTTGTTCGGCTTTTGTATCTACGCTTTTTTGTACATACCAATGTTTTTCCTGAAGCCTTTTTTATACCACGCGGCTTGGTTACCATTGTTCTCTTTTATAAAATTCCTGAAAAGATGAAACTCACTTCTTTTAATGAGGGTATTCTTTTTTTCATTATTCTTACAACCAGTGTTATTATGACGATTGGCATGATTTTTTACAAAAAGAAACCAGCACAAATACTTGAAGAAAGTGCTTTCGCGGAAAGAAATGATATGCTTTGATTTTTTACAGATTAACCATACTGTGCGTGGCGTCTTCGCCACGCACCACTATATTGTTGCCTCGGGCGACTACCATACACCCGGCAACAGAATTAATTAGGGCTTGCTGTTTAACTCCATTTTGGTGATATTCTGATAAATATCATTGCATATTCATGCTTTGGTTATTAAATTGCTGCAAGGGTTTTGAATCAAATTTTTCAAAAACCATGCAGTTATTTCGGCATAATTAAATTTTACGAATCTTTTTTGCCTCCACAGCCGGCGGGCTGCGTAACCGGAACGCCGCTGCTTTTTGTCTTTTGAAAAAATATGCTTCGCATTTTTTCAATTTCGCCTTCGGCGAAACCAGACAAAAAGAGGCGGCTAACCCGGCTACTGGTAAAAACTTAAAAAAAATAAATGCCGGGTGTTAAACAGCAAGCCCTAAGCATTAAGTGTCAAATATTGTCAATAGCGTAATAGTTGCAGGATTTTTTTTATAATATTGCGCAATCGTTTGCTCTGTATGCTTTATCAAATCAAAAACTTTTTTATTTTATGTGTGGAATTGTTGCTTATATCGGGTATCGCCAGGCTTATCCTGTAATTATAAAAGGGTTAAAAAGATTAGAATACAGAGGTTATGACAGCGCGGGAGTAGCATTGCTGAATCATGGAATTAAATTATACAAAAAAAAAGGAAAGGTAGCTGCACTTGAAGAAATTACTATAGGTAAAGACCTGGATGGTAGTATCGGTATCGGTCATACGCGTTGGGCAACACATGGAGAACCGAGTGATAGAAATGCACATCCTCATTTGTCTGCCAACGGAAAGCTGGCGATGATACATAACGGCATTATTGAAAATTATGCCGCACTCAGGCATGAGCTGATTAAAAAAGGTTATGTTTTTCACAGTGATACTGATACTGAAGTATTGCTGAATTTTATTGAAGACATTCAGAAGAACAATGAAAGTACACTGGAAGAAGCATTGCGTATTGCATTAAAACGCATTGTTGGTGCGTATGTGATTGTACTGATAGATAAAGATGATCCTGACACCCTTATAGCTGCAAGAAAGGGTAGCCCGCTGGTAATTGGTATAGGCAAGGGTGAACATTTTTTAGCGAGCGATGCTTCGCCGATTATTGAATATACCAAGGAAGTAGTGTATGTAAACGATTACCAGATAGCTATCATCAAAGCAGATGAACTGATACTGAAAAATCTGGGTAATGAAAGACAAACCCCTTTTATACAAAAGCTCGATCTTGAATTAGCCGCTATTGAAAAAGGCGGTTACGATCATTTCATGCTTAAAGAAATTTATGAACAGCCACATACTATTTATGATTGCTTACGCGGAAGGCTGGATGTTTCAGAGGGAACAATAACCATGTCCGGCATTCAGAATAATATTGACCTGATAAAAAATGCCAACAGGATTTTAATTATCGCCTGCGGCACATCGTGGCATGCGGGTTTGATTGCTGAATATGTAATTGAGGAGCTATGCCGTATACCTGTTGAGGTGGAGTATGCATCGGAATTCCGTTATCGGAATCCGGTTGTTCACAAAGGAGATATGATCATTGCTATTTCCCAAAGTGGCGAAACCGCAGATACCCTTGTGGCTATTGAGAGGGCAAAAGAGCAGGGAGCGGTAATACTGGGTATTGTAAATGTTGTTGGCTCATCCATCGCGAGAATATCTCATGCAGGCGCATATACACATGCCGGTCCCGAAATTGGTGTAGCCAGCACAAAAGCGTTTACCGCGCAGTTAACGGTACTTGCGATGGTGGCATTAAAAATTGCAAAAGAAAGAGAAACGATTACTAATGAACGTTACCTGCATCTTATCAACGAATTGAATGAAGTGCCGGAAAAGGTAAAGCAGATACTGGATGGAGCTGATTATATAAAAGATATAGCTGCAAAATATAAAGATGTACCGAACGCATTATACCTTGGACGGGGATATAATTTCCCGGTTGCATTGGAGGGAGCGCTCAAATTAAAAGAGATTTCTTATATACATGCCGAAGGTTATCCTGCTGCGGAAATGAAACACGGGCCTATTGCCCTTGTTGATGAAAACCTGCCGGTAATATTTGTTGCCACAAAAGATACCTATCACGAAAAAATTGTGAGCAATATACAGGAGATAAAAGCGCGTAAAGGGAAAGTAATAGCTGTTATTACAGAAGGCGATGAAACAATTAAGGGAATGGCTGACGATATAATGCCGATTCCTGAAGCAGATGAATTGATCGCCCCGATATTAAGTGTAATTCCATTGCAGCTGCTGTCGTATTATATTGGCATAGCAAAGGAGTATGATGTAGACAAACCCCGGAACCTTGCCAAGAGTGTGACGGTGGAGTAGAGCTGTCAGCTACCAGTGTCATGTGTTCACCTGGTAGCTGACGGCTGATAGCTCACTCTTCAGAGCCAAAAATTTCAAACTATATTAAACTTAGCTTCTTATTTTTGAATAACATCATCATAAGAAGACACATGAGATTCAAACATCTTTTTTTCAGTATCATTTTTGTATGCGCTGTTCAAACTGTTTTTGCGTGGGGCGTTACAGGTCACAGGGTTGTGGCTGAAATAGCGCAGCGTCACTTAAATTCAAAAGCCAAAAAAGAACTTAAAAAGCTGATAGGAGATGTTCCGCTCGCATTTTGGGCAAATTGGGCTGACTTTATAAAGTCTGATACATCATGGCGCTTTGCGGGTAAGTGGCATTATGTTGATCTGCCCGCGCATATGGACAAAGCTGATTTTATCCGTGACCTTAAAGCATTGCCCGGTGAAAATTTATATACGCAAATTTTATCGTTGCAGGCGCAGATCAAAGATGCAAACCTGCCACTGGATAAGAAACAAACAGCTTTAAAATTTCTTATTCATCTTGTCGGCGATTTGCACCAGCCGCTGCATGTGGGCCGCGATGAAGACCAGGGCGGTAATAAAATACAGCTTACCTGGTTTGGCAAGCCGACCAACCTGCATGTAATATGGGATGAAACGCTGGTTGATTTTCAGCAATGGAGCTATACGGAATATGCTACTGTGCTAAATGTAGCAGATAAAACGCAGGTGGCACAATGGCAAAACACCTCCCTTGAAGAATGGTTTTACGAATCGCATATTATATCTGATAAGATATACGACAATACAGCGCCGGGTTCGAAACTGCGTTACGAATACAACTATATGTTTGTACAGGATTTGAATGATCAGTTACTGAAAGGCGGGTTAAGATTAGCAAAAATTTTGAATGAGATACTGGGATAGAGGTAGTAAATACATGTTGTTATAGATATCGTAAGTTTTCGGCCTTAAACAGGTTTTATAAAAGCATGATTGCATGTTGCGGGAAAATTATCAATGAAATCATGAAAATAAAATGGAAAATGCAACACAGAATACGCGGATATGATGGATGATCCTGAAGCTATCCGCAGGGATCAGTATTATCCGGGTATTCCGTATGCTATTCTTCGAAAATATGTATAATAAATGGTTTACCTGTTTACAGCGCTGATACTGCGGCTATGCCCGGTAATATTTTTCCCTCAAAATATTCAAGCATAGCGCCGCCGCCGGTTGATACATAGCTTACTTTATCTGCATAACCAAACTGGTTAACAGCAGCTACAGAATCACCACCACCAACAAGTGAGAATGCACCGTTCTGCGTAGCTGCTGCTACAGCTTCTGCAATGGCTTTTGTGCCACCCTGGAATTTTGCCATTTCAAAAACGCCCATAGGTCCATTCCATAAAATGGTTTTTGATCTCTTTATTACATTGGTAAACTGCTCACGGGCATTTTCGCCAATATCCAGTCCCATCCAGCCGTCAGGTATCTCATTGCTGGGGGCAGAAGAAGTGTTCGCATTCGCGTCAAATTTGTCTGCAACAATTGAATCAGAAGGTAAATGAATATTAACTCCGGCTTCTTCGGCTTTCTTTAATAACATTCTTGCTACATCCAGCCTGTCTTCTTCACAAAGTGAATTGCCTATTTTACCACCCTGGGCTTTCATGAAAGTATAAGCCATACCGCCGCCAATAATAATATCGGTAGCCTTTTTCAGCAGGTTTTCTATAATGAGAATTTTATCAGAAACTTTTGCACCGCCAATGATAGCGGTAAATGGCTTTTCGGATTGATGCAATACTTTTTCAGCGCTCTTTACTTCACCTTCCATCAACAGTCCAAACATTCTTTTTTCAACAGGAAAGAATTTAGCGATGATAGAAGTAGAGGCATGTGCCCTGTGCGCGGTACCGAAAGCATCGTTTACGTATACGTCACCAAGCGATGCGAGCTTTTTGGCAAATGCTTCGTCTCCGGCTTCTTCTTCTTTATAAAAGCGAAGATTTTCCAATAATAATACTTCACCGGGCTTCATCATGTCGGCAGTAAGAAAAGCCTGCTCTCCAATGCAATCATTCGCGAATAAAACAGTTGTGCCGCTTAACAAATCACTCAGGTGCTTTACCAGGTGTTTTAAGGAGTATTTGTCTTCGGGTCCTTTTTTAGGACGACCGAAATGGCTCATCAGGATCACTTTGCCGCCATCGTCTAATATTTTTTTAATAGTGGGCACAGCTGCACGCATGCGCGTATCATCAGTAATTTCAAGTTTATCGTTCAGGGGTACGTTAAAGTCAACACGCACTAATGCTTTTTGACTTTTAAAATTATACGAGGAGAATTTTGACATATTGCAGAGGATTTAGACAATAATAAAAGCAAAGAGAGTGCTAAGATATACTATACTCACAAACTATGGTGAAGAATCTGTAACAATCTCTTTGCTGTTTAGGCAGCATGAGCGCTGCTGAATATGGTTATAAACGTACAAGAGTGCGACGCAACGAAGATGCCATATGCACTACAGCCGGCTTTCTAACAATTATTTGCTGATTAACTGTGCAAAATAATGCACACTGCGTACGAGCTGGCTTACATAGCTCATTTCATTATCGTACCAGCTAACTGTTTTTACAAGTTGTGCATCGCCTACGGTCAATACTTTTGTTTGTGTGGCATCGAACAAAGAACCATAGGTTGTTCCGATAATGTCGCTGCTTACAATTTCGTCTTCGGTATAGCCGAATGATTCGTTAGAAGCGGCTTTCATAGCGGCATTTATTTCTTCAACTGTAACTTTTTTGGAAAGTATGCTTACTAATTCTGTAAGAGAACCGGTAAGGGTTGGTACGCGCTGGGCGCTACCATCTAATTTACCTTTTAAGCCAGGCAATACCAGCCCGATAGCTTTAGCGGCGCCGGTGCTGTTAGGCACAATGTTCTGCGCTGCTGCTCTTGCACGGCGAAGATCGCCTTTGGGATGTGGCGCATCCTGTGTGTTCTGATCGTTCGTGTAGGCGTGAATGGTAGTCATGATACCGGAAACGATACCGAATTTTTTATCGAGCACATCTGCCATTGGCGCAAGGCAGTTGGTAGTGCATGATGCGCAGCTGATAATGGTTTCTGATCCGTCAAGAATATTATGGTTTACATTAAAAACGATTGTTTTTAAATCGCCGGTTGCGGGTGCAGAAATAACTACTTTTTTAGCGCCGGCTTTAAGGTGAGCGGCTGCTTTATCTTTATCAGTAAAAAAGCCTGTACATTCCAGTACCACATCCACATCATGCTCTCCCCAGGGAATTTGTGCAGGATCTTTTTGCGCGTATATTTTTATTTCATCACCATTTACTATGATTGAATTTTCGGTAGCTTTTACCTCTTCGTTAAAGCGACCCTGTGCGGTATCATATTTTAATAAATGAGCCAACACTTTCGGGCTGGTAAGATCATTGATCGCCACAATATCTATACCCTCCATGTTATGTATCTGGCGGTATACTAACCGGCCTATTCTTCCGAATCCGTTAATAGCAACTTTTACTGTGCTCATTGTCAATTGTTTTAATCTTTTTAAAAATTGAGATGCAAATTTACGACTTAATGTTTAACAAAAGTGAAAGAAAAAGGGTCTCTCTGCATCAGAAATACAGATATTTTAGAAAATTTTTTGGATGGATATGCTGGTACATATATCTTTGCACTCCCAAAAACAAAACGGCCCGTTGGTCAAGGGGTTAAGACGCATCCCTTTCACGGATGAATCACGAGTTCGATTCTCGTACGGGCTACAAGGGGTTTTTCCCAGATAGGAAAATCTAGCAGAAAATTAAACGGCAATTCCTTAGATGGATTGCCGTTTTTGTTTGACTATAGATTATTATAGTCAAACAAAATTTAATTTCTTTGACTATAAAAATTTTTAGTAAATTCGGAAATGTACCTAAAAGATTACAGAGCAGGCGTGTTTAGCAAACAACATGGATATAAGAGTTTCAACCCTAATCCTATCAATAAAGAATGGATAATAACATCCCCCGAAATAATTACTCTTTTAGAAGAAGCCAATTTAAAACTCGGAGAGCTTAATGCTTTTTCTTCTTTTGTTCCGGATGTTGATGTTTTTATCAGGATGCATATTGTAAAAGAAGCCACTCAATCAAGCCGGATAGAAGGTACAAGAACAAAAATGGACGAAGCTGTTCTGGAAGCAAAAGACATCAGTCCTGAACTAAAAGATGACTGGCAGGAAGTGCAGAATTACATTGAAGCAATGCATTACGCCATTAAAAAAATGAAGACGCTACCGCTATCTTCCAGATTAATAAGGGAAGCGCATAAAATTTTATTGAAAGGAGTAAGGGGAAAGCACAAGTTGCCAGGTGAATTTCGCAGCAGTCAAAATTGGATTGGAGGGGCAACTATTAATGATGCAGTCTTTGTGCCACCACACCATTCCCTTGTGCCGGATTGTATAAGTGATTTGGAGAAATTCCTGAATAATGACAACATTCAGGTACCACATTTGGTCAGGATTGCAATAGCGCATTATCAATTTGAAGCCATACATCCTTTCTTGGATGGTAACGGAAGGATCGGAAGGCTTTTGATTACCTTATACCTGATCAATCAGAAAATATTGAACAAACCGACATTATATTTTTCGGACTTTATTGAAAAAAACAGGCAACATTATTACAATAATTTAATGGCTGTTTCATTAGAAAGTAAAATAGAGCAATGGTTGAAGTTCTTTATAGTGGGGATAATTGAAACTGCAAGAACTGCCATAGAAACATTTGCCAGGATCATTGCCCTTCGGGATAAATTGGAGAAAGAAGTCATTGTATCATTAGGGAAGAGGTTACCCAATGCCAAATCTTTGCTTACATATTTGTATAGTAAGCCGGTAGTTACAGTAGCAGATGTTATGCATAGTTTAGATATAACTAAGCAAACAGCTAACGTTCTCATTAAAGATTTTAGTGACTTGGGAATATTAAAAGAACAAACAGGATATAAACGTAACAGGATATTTGTATTTGAGGAATATTTGAGATTGTTTGAAAAATAAGAACTTGAAATAAAAGGTTTGATAGTAAAAGTGGAGGACGCACTCATTTTTCTCTTTCCCCACCGCCAGAATGACAGTCAGGCAATTCACTGAACTGCAAAAAATTCTCTACGATTTGGTCAGATAATTTTCCCGTTAGGGCTACCTCACCGGAAGTTTTGAGAATCATCTCGGAAGTTCCGGTTTCTTTTTCCTCTGTATTGCACTTCAACACATTTCAAACCACCAAAGATGGAAAATTTAGAGGAGCGAACACTTGTCAACATGATGTGGATGTAGTGATTAATATACCCGAAAAATGCAAAGCTGTACAAATGGGTAGGTTTAATCAGGATGGTGAGATGGAGATATTTGAAGATTGAAGATAGACGTGTGGCTCAATAATTCAATGAAACGCATCCTGCTCTTTCCTTAGGTAATAATTTCTTTTAATCTGCCTCTTCAGAACCAATCAGGAATATCTCGAACCAAAATATTCCAAATAAATCAGGAAATGTCACCAGAAGTTGCTAAATACTTCAAGTCGTCTAAAATTTGGTTCGAGTCTTCGACCTTTGGGGCTACCAAACCGGAAAGTAGATTTTTATCTTCTTTCCGGTTTTTTATTTTGCTGAAACCCACATTCAGGCTATATGTCAGCCGAACGATCTTATTAAGCAGAGGAGTTCGATATTTAAAACCGTCAAAAATCAGTTTTCCAGGAAAAATCGAACACAGGATATATCACACTCTGTCCCAGGTTTGGCAGCATTGCCTTGCGCCAGGCCAGATCTGCTGGCTTACTGTTACTTATCTTGATTTTTTAAACAGGTATAGTATAAATAGCATGGCTATTATTATAGCGAAACAAGTAATGCTCAGGCAGCAGATCAGCCAACACACAACACCATCACTTCTTGCATGCGCCAGCGCATACAGCCTGTTAATTATTTACCTGGCAGGCGTAAGCGGAATCAGCAATATGTTTTTGATGATCATTTCTGCTCCTTCTGATTGAATCTGTATGCGGCCGCTTCCCGGATAAACATCAAGCGCCCTGTTTACCAGAATACCGTTGAGGTAAACAGAAATTTCCCTGCCTCGTACAACACATTCTATTTTATTCCATTCTCCTACAGCGTTTTCTATATCCTGTTTTCCTCTGAAATTAATAACATCCTCCCATGCGGCATCACGTCCCCACCAGTTAATTCTACCGCCGTTGATAGTGACTGTATCCTCTCCGTTTTTTTGAAAAACATAGCTGCTCTTTTGCTTATCCTTTGCTACTGTGCATGTAAGTGAAAAGTTTTTACTGCCATCGCCCACCACCAACATGTCTCCTGAACCGCCTTCTATAATCTGGCATTCAATGCCATGCATCCAGGTGCCTGAGTATCCTCCGTCTTCGCCATTTGAATGTACGAGTATGCCTCCGTCTCTTGCATTTTCTTTTCGGGGTATATGTGTTTTCCCTCCCCATTTATATTCTACAGACAATGTATAATTCTCGTAAATATCATTTGTAGTAATACATCCCCATTCTTCTCCTGAAATATGGAGTAATCCTTTTTTTACGGTAAATACTTTTTGGGGATCAGTATTTTTTCCCCGGTCTTTAATAAAAGTATACCAGCCATTCAGATCTATACCATTAAATAATTTTATTACCGTTGTATCGGTGTTTCTTTTAGTAGCAGGTAAAGCAACAACCGTTATATGCTGCAACGCCATTATGCAGAAAAGAAATAAAGATGTTGGAATTTTTATCATAATCAATGTATGTTTTAATGTTTTTTAATGGCGCCCAATCCGTCAGGCAATGATTCAAGATAAGCAACCAGGTTGGAGAGCTCTTCTGTCGTCAAAATTTTATTTAGCCCTGAAGGCATCATTGATGTATTTTCCTGTTCCATAGCTACAATATCTGAACGCTGTATTTGGGTTTTAGCGCCAGGTCCTGTTGATATGGTTATTGCGTCAGTGGTTTGCGCTGTAATAATTCCTGTAAATACATTGCCGCTCGTTGTTATTTTAACCGTTTCATATTCCCTTGCAAAGCTTACACCCGGATAAACTATGGCTTCCAGTATATCATGGCGGGCTCTTATTTCGCCAATATTAGTGAGGTCGGGTCCGAAATCTCCCCCCTCATTTTCAACAGCATGGCAGGTAAAGCAGGTTGCTTTTCCGAAAAACAATCTTCTTCCTTCATCTACATCTCCTTTTTGAAGAGACGATTCTAATCGCTCAAGTTGCTGAATCCGCTCTTTTTGTTGCTCTTTCAAAAATGCAATCAATGCCTGTGCCTGCGTTTGAACATTTACAGGGTAATTGGCAATAAATTTTTCAAAGTCTTTCATCGGTAGATTATCCAATTTGGTTTGTATCTTCTTAAGTGATGCGACCATTGCTAAGCCGGTATTTTCGGATGAATCGCTTTTGAATGACATTACAAGTTCCGGCACCAGGTAGGCGTCAGCCACAGGCAGTATATCTTTTGCAAGTACATTTAATTGTGCATTACTGAGGTTTGCGTTTGACAGTATACGGGCGGCCTGTTGCCTTACAATGGATTTGTTTGAAGCATCTATACTTTGCACCAGTATCTTAAATTGATTGTCTGACAGTATTTTTTTCTTGTTGATAATAACCCCGAGTGCTTTTAGCCGGAAGGATTGGTCCATTTTAGTATTGTTGGCAATGCCTTCCAGAATTTTGTCAAATGACTTTATATCCCGTAATTGTACAAGATTCAGAATGCGTGATTGTAATTCAATATTGCTATCATCCAGTAACATTTTTTTGAGTAACTGAAGCCAGGCGTCCGGCATGTTTTTTACAGGACTGCTTTCAATAACATCCAGCAGAAATATTTTTTTATGAATTGATTCACGCTGCAATAGTGCTGATGTAATTAAATCCTGTACACGGGAGTCATCACTGAACTTACTCATCAGGTTATTAATACTTTTATGTTCCTGTTTAGAGAAATCAGTTTGGGTTAATGCTGTTTTTAGAAATGCTGCCACCAAATCTCCCCACTGAGGATGATGCATTGTAACCCATATACCTGTTTCTTTAAGAACGCTGTCTTTTCCAAATAAAAATGGGTATACCTGTGATTTTTGGAGCGGATTACCCTGCATTTGGTCAAGTGCAATGAGCGAAGCCCTGCGAACAGCAGGAGAGGGATGCTGCAAAGCCGCCTCCAGTTGTTTACTATTTTTCAGAGTAATAAGCGCATGAATCACTGCGTGCTCCACAAACCTATCATTGGCATTGGCAGCCGCATTGATTAATGCAGGAACCGCAACAGTATCTCCTATTTGTTCCAATGCAATTGCAGATTGCCTTTGTACCGGTGCTTTATCATTTACAACCAGTCGGGAGAGTTTGTTAACTGACGATTTATCTTTTGCCATCCCCAGCGCTCTTGCTGCGGCTACCCTTATAGCACTGCTGCTGTCTTCCAGGGCATTCCTCACTATTTGCAGCGCTTGTGATGTGCCTATGCGATAAGCTGCAAAAATAGCAGCAGCTCTGTATTCGTTATCTTTTATTTTCGGAACCGCTTTTGCCAGGTCTTTTACAATGCCGTCTTTTCTTTGAATGATTTCTTCAACTGCCTTATCTCTTACGGGAAATCTTTGATCTGAGATGTAATGTATTAAATCCGTATTATCCAGTTTAGCATATTCAATATTACGCCCCCAGGGGTCATTAGTTTTTGGGGCTTTATCTTTCCTGATCCTGTATATCGCTCCTTTAACATCTGTTTTCGCAACTACAGATAACGGGCATCCTGCAATAAACCATCCCCCGGTATTTATCACCAGTAAACTGCCGTCAGCATCCTGCAGCACATCCGTCGGGTGTACATCATTGTTATCAGATTCCATAAAAGAAGCGTCCTGCGTAGTATAGGTGGCGCCATTAGCCAAAACAATATGACGCATGATTTTACCAGTATTAAACTGGGCGCTGAAAAGATTATCACGGTATGTTTCACCCATAGCATTATCTCTATAGCGCATCAAACCGGATGGTGCGATCCTTGCCATTTTAGTCATTACGGGCATTAAATCGCCGGTTAATATGAGCTTATCGTCTTCAATAACCTGGTTAGGTTTGGGATATACTCCTCCTTCCACCCAATGCATTAATGCATCTCTGAAGCCTCCCTGCGGGTCGGTAAAATAAGTCATGGTTCCGATGGTTTCACCTGAAGGCATAAACGCTAATTCAATTGAATTATCGAAACCGCCACCTGCTATTGATTCAAGTTTTGATCCGTCAGGCAGGCATCTCCAGATGCGTGCCCCTTTTCCCTTAAGCGTATCCCCTTCTTTTGTAACAATATCAAATCCCCGCCTGGCGTCTGTTAAATATAGCCATCCGTCGGGCCCCATATAGGGACCGCTTAATGTTGCGGCATTGTGGTTTAATGTCCATCCACTCAAAATTACTTCCCGTTCGTCTGCAACACCATCGTTATTGGTATCTTTAAATCTAATCAGGTCTGGCGGAGCCGCCACATAAAGACTGCCATTGTAAAATGCGCCTCCCATTGCATAAGGAATGTTGTCTGCAAATACCGTACTCTTGTCAAAAATGCCATCACCGTTTTCATCTTCTAAAATCCGTATTTGAAAAATGGGGTTTTTCAATACATCTTCTGTGGAGGTGGTTGTGCCATTCGATTCATAGGTAAAGAGTCTTCCATTATTATCAAAACCAGCGAATATAGGATAAGATACAAGCCCGCTGTCAGCCGCATTTTCTATGCTGAATCCTTCGGGTACTTTCAATCCTTTTGTTAGTTTGATTTCTTTTGAAGTGCATCCATTAAGAATACAAATAAGAACCCCAATAATAACCAGGTACTTTAGTACAGGATGTGAGAAGTGTTGCATGTTTTTATAAATTGTAGAGAGAAGCTAAAATAGTGAGTCAAGGTTTTCCGGAAAATCACGCTTACACCGTTCTTTAAATATAATTATATAGGGGCGTTGTTCTGGTTATTTGCTTTTAATAGGATGCAGAAGATATAGGATTCGCAGACTATGAGAAATATATTCCATTCAAACAGGTAGTTTCCTGCTTAATCGTGCTTTCACTTATCAAAATTTAAAAATACGCTTATGGTTTTCGGGTTATCTGAAATTAATCAGGAAGATAAATACAATTCGTGGATATTTAACACAGGTACGAAAATGAATCTGCATACTTTTCGAACCGCACCCTGGTGGCGCTCAGGCACAGGTTTAGTAGCATTGCCTTGTGCTTAGGCAGCAGGTCAGCTATCACACAGCTCCAGCGCTACAGACCTGCACCTGGGGGAAAATATGCAAGGATATTTTCAATACATCCTTTATAAGGATCAATGATTATTTTTTATTAGATTGTGTGTCATTCTGTTTCCAGGTTAACTTGTATTATGAAGCTGTTATTGATGATGGTGTTTTTTTCCTATGCAGGCAATGCTTTTGCTGATACTACCAGGTATGTTAAACTGACGTATACAACCTATATTACTAATCTGCCTGCAGGTGCAAAGGAACTAAGATGGTGGATACCTGTTGCTGTTTCTGATGAACGGCAGACTGTAGAACTTTTACCCGGAGACCAGTCTACAGGGTACATTACAAGGGATGCGAAATACAACAACCAAATATTATACAAAAAGATCAGTTTAGCAAAAGCCAATCCAAACGACACGCTGAAAGTAGTACTAAATTACAGGTTGGTATTGAATGAAAAGAATGTGCCTGAAGCCAAACATATACAGCCCACCGGTGCAAACCCGGTTAATAGCAATATGCAGGTTTACCTTACTGACAACCGGCTTATTCCATTAAAGGGGCCTATTGAGAAGTTGTATCAACAATTGAAATTACCGGAAGATCCTATTGCAGCAGCAAGAAAAACATATGATTACCTGATCGATAATATGGTGTATGATTATAAAGCGCCAGGGGCAGGCATTGGTGATGTGCTATGGGCATGTGATAGCAAAACCGGTGATTGCTCTGACTATCATTCTGTTTTTATTGGTGTATGCAGATACGCAGGCATTCCTGCTGATCATGTTTTTGGGCTACCCCTTAAAAAAGGTGTAGGAAAAGGAATTGTAAAAGACTGGCACTGCTGGGCACGCTTTTATGCAGGCAAGCCGGGTTGGATAACCATTGATGCCTCAGAGGCTGATAAGCACCCTGAACTCCGCGATTACCTGTTTGGTTCTTTGAGTAATTTATATCTTACCTTGTCGCATGGGCGTGATGTGATTCTATCGCCTGCTCAGAAAGGAGCGCCAATCAATATTTTTGCTGATCCTTATGCAGAAGTTGACGGCGTAAAATTTGAGAATGTTAAGTGGCTGGGCTCTTTTGAAGAACAATGATAATGAGTGCACGCTCCCGCATTAATATTTTTCTTCAACCTGAGATTAATTATGCAATATTCTCTGTATTTCTGTTTTGTATATTGCTTTTGAGTAGGTACAATTATCAACTTTATAATTTATACAGCCAGGTTTTCTGCAGTGGTTTGTATTTCAATTATCGTATCGACTAAAACAATTGTGATGACCGCTTTTAAGTTTCATGAACAAAAGTCCGGGCGATAAGCTGCTTTCCTGTAAAATATTTGTTTACCCCTTTGCCTCAACATAGCGCTCTGGCAGCGCATTGAGTATAGATCCTTAAATACGGTCTCTATTTTCACAACTTAATTTTTCAACAATTGAAATGCAGATGATTTTTTGAATGGCATATCTGCGTTCAAATTAAATGAACAGATGAAGTTTTATGAAGTATTTTTTCTACTATACAACCACTGCCTTGCTATTTTTTACCTCCTGTAATGAGCATATTAATGACAAACCGGAATACGCAAAAGATACACAGCATACTATCATTTATTCTCAGCAGGGGAGATTTGCAGGATGGCCGGCTAACTGTGCCGCCTTTATTTTTAATAATGATGAGATTGTTACAGGATTTATTGAAGCTCCCTATAAAAAAACTGATGGACATAATGCTGAGAAACCTTACCTGAACTGGCTTGCACGCAGCATTGATGGTGGTAAAACATGGACTGCTGCTGACCCGGAAAACTATGCCGGCGACTTTGGTGATAAACCTGAGCTGAGATCTGTTGACACATCCATTAATTACAGCCAGCCGGGTTTTGCAATGCGGGTGGTTGGTGCAGGTTACCATGGCGCAAACGATGGCAGAGCACATTTTTTTTATAGCTATGATGTGGGAAAAACATGGAAGGGCCCTTATGGTTTTGGTGATGTGCTGAACTGGTCTGAATTAACCAGTGCCGGATTAAACGAGCTTACTCCAAGAACAGATTATATAGTGAATGACAGCAGTAACTGCCTTTTGTTTTTTTCTGCGAGAAAAAAAGATGAGTTTGCTTCTGACAGACTTTTCTGTATTGAAACCAATGATGGTGGAAAAACCTTCCATTTTTCAGGCTGGGTTGTAGGCCCTGCTGGCATTGATACAGCAGGAAAATCTGTAAAAGTTAATTTATTTGAAGATGCTGGTAAAAATCCGGATGCTGATGAATGCCGTGCTGTAATGTCGCAATCCCAAAAACTCCATGATGGCACGCTTGTATCTGTAATCCGAAGGAAATTTATTGTGAAAGGCGGCGACGATAAGCACTGGATTGATGCTTATACTTCCACCGATGGTGGAAAAACATGGAACTTCTTATCTGAAATTGCTGATACAGGAGGTGAGAACGGTAATCCACCTGCGTTGGCACTTACCAGGGATGATCGTTTGTGTGTTGTATACGGAGAGCGTAACCAGGGCACCATTCGTACTGTATACAGTGCGGATAATGGGAAAACGTGGAGTCAGCCGCAAATACTTATGGATGGCTTTTGGTCAGAAGATATGCAATTGAATGATTTGGGATATCCCCGCGTTGTTTGTCGCAGTGATGGAAAAATGGTAGCTATGTACTATTATTCTACAAAAGAAAACCCACACCACCTGAGAGCTACGATCTGGCAACCCTAATCGGCAACAAGAATTGCGGGCACATTCCAAGTTAATAAAGCTGCGTTGCAGCAGATGCAGGGATATACTCAGCAATTTGCCAACTTTAAATTATCCTTTTCGAATTTTAGGTAGCTTACATTATATTAATGGAAGTTTATGATGAACAGAATGCTTGTTTTCATAATTGTTTTTTTTCTTTTATTGAACAGTCAACTACATGCACAAACTGCTAATGAACCAAAGCATAACCCTGAAGAATGGTCTGAACCATTTAAACCTTTCAGAATTGCCGGCGATGTGTATTATGTAGGAACTTATGATCTTGCCTCTTATCTTATAGTTACCGGTAAGGGAAATATTCTTATTAATACAGGGCTTGCGGGTTCTTTGCCCCTGATCAAAAAAAATATCGCTGAGCTTGGTTTCAGGTTCAGCGATATAAAAATACTGCTTACCACCCAGGCGCATTTTGATCATGTTGGCGCGATGGCTGCCGTAAAAAAAGAAACTGGAGCAAAATTCTGGGCTGATAAAGCTGACGCAGATGTGTTGAGATCCGGGGGTGTAACAGATTATGAACTGGGTAGACTGGGCATAAGTTTTGAACCGGTAATTCCTGACCGTTTGCTGGAAGATAATGCTGTTATTAAACTGGGGAATACAGAAATTACCCTGCTGCATCACCCCGGGCACACAAAAGGCTCGTGCAGTTATATGCTTACCACAAAAGATCAGGAAAGATCTTATGTAGTATTGATCGCGAATATGCCTTCCATCATTATCAACAAAAAATTTCCGGAAGCAACGGCATATCCTGCTATTGAAAAAGATTATGCCTATACTTTAAGCGCTATGAGAAAATTAAAATTTGATATATGGCTGGCATCTCATGCAAGCCAGTTTAATTTACATACAAAGTATAAACCCGGTAATGGGTATAATCCATCTGCATTTTTTGATAATGGCGGGTATATAAAAGCCCTGGATAAACTGCAGCAGGATTTTGTGAAAAAACAGCAGGAATAATGCCTGTATTTTCCAGGTTGTTCAATAAATATTTTCCGCACCTTCTTAAGCGGATGGATCAGTTTTACATATAGAAATTTTTCAGTCATTAGAAATATGGATACTTCCTTAAGTTGACAAACTGTGGCACAATGTTCAGTATGGTATAATCGCTGAACATTAGTATCGTTACTTGTATGCCGACCAAAGGATACAGCGATACTTGCTCTTTCTTATACATGGCAGCATTTCATCTGCCGGGAAGCGAATATGTTGCGAAAATGGAAATACATTCTATTGAGCAGGCTTTTCTTTTTTGAGCGCTATAATGGTGATAACTGAAGACAGCAATAATGAACCTGCCATAAAAATATACGAAGCGCTGAAACTGCCGGTTGTTCCGTTAAGATAGCCTACAAGGTATGAGCCTGCAAACGACCCCAGGGCACCAAAGCTGTTAATAAGCGCAATAGCTCCTGCTGATACATTCCTGGGCAACACTTCTGTTATGGCAGCAAAGAATGGACCGTAAGGCGCATACATAGCGCCACCGGCTATTACCAGCAGTGCAAACGACAGCCAGAAATTATTTTCTCCGGCAAGATATGAAGCATAAAAAGCAATAGCGCCTGCTAACAGAAACGGCCACACGAAAATTTTACGGGTAAGCATTTTATCAGAAAACCAGGAAACAACCAGCATTGAAACAGCAGCTAAAAGAAAAGGAACAGAAGATAACCAGCCAGTAGTAACAATATCGCTGTTGGGCGCTGCATTGATAATAGATGGTAACCACATTACAAAGCCATATACGCCAATGCTCCAGAATGCATATTGAAGGCAAAGCAATATTACTGTTTTTGATTTAAAGGCTTCCGCGTAATTCTTAACAGGCTTAATACCCTGTTGTTCCTGTTGCAGCTTTTCTTCCAGTGCGTCTTTTTCGTGATTGCTTAACCATTTCGCGTCGCGGGGTTTATCTGCAACAAGCTTCCACCAGAAGAAAGCCCATACAATGGCAGGCACGCCTTCTATAATAAACATCCAGCGCCAGCCAACAGATTTGATAAGATAGCCCGATACAATAGACATCCATAAAATAGTAACCGGGTTCCCGAGTATTAAAAAAGTATTGGCTCGTGACCGCTCCGATTTTGTAAACCAGCGGCTGAGAAAAATGATCATGGCTGGCATAACCGCGCTTTCCACAACGCCAAGTGCAAAACGAATAACAATTAAAAAATTCACATTACTTATCATTCCTGTTGCTGCTGCCAGACCTCCCCATAATATCAACGACCAAAAGATCAGTTTCTTCGCGCTTTTATTGGCGGCATATAGCGCACCGGGTATCTGGAAGAAAAAATAACCGAGAAAGAACAGGGAGCTCAGTAAAGAAGACATTACAGGTGTGATCTGAAGATCCTTGGCCATTCCCCCGGCAGCGGCAAATCCAAAGTTTGCCCTGTCAAGATATGCAAGACTATAGGTAATAAATGCAATGGGAATTAACCTTACCCAGCGTTGCTGGACAATCGTTTGTGTCATATTTCTACTGGTTTTTCCGGTAAACCAAAATACTGGTTACTAAGGATTGTCCCAGTTGGGATTTAATCACAATTTAGCCTGAAAATTGATACACGGTACAGGGGCATTCAAAATTGTCGCACTGCTTTTTTCTCTCTGCTGCGCGGAGAGGGAATAAAAAGGGGAGAGCAATTAAAATTGCAGCGAAAATTTGTAATGCACCCGGCACAAGCTGCTTCATTTCATTTCTTTAAATTAAAACCGGGTAATTATGAAAACACCTGTTATATACAAAGCAATATCCTGTATATCTTTTTGAGTTTAACGCTTATTGTTTCGTGCAATAAAGCCAGTTTATAAATAAGCGCTTCCTCCATTGAAATTAAATACTTTTTGCATGTGCGGAGATACCATTCTTCTGTAATCATCCGATACCTATATCCTGTAAAATTTAATTGAAATTACTTAGTATGTTGTATGAAAACATATAGTTATTTAAATAAATATACTTAATAAATATAAGTATAAACACTATTGTATTTGTTTAAATCACTATTTTCGAATATCTGATTCCTGGTACCCCCCAACTTTCACAAACCTTATCTAAAGTCTTTCCAGGAATGTATGCTCCAGGAAAAAATATTAGTTCTTAATTAATAAACCCAAAACTTGTCATGATGAAAAAACATCTACAATTTGTTCTTGCTGCCCTCTTAACTTTTATTTGTTTTACTAACAACCTGCTTGCTCAAACAAATGTTGCACTTAATCAAACCGCAATAGCATCATCTATAGAGAGTAGTGCATATCCTGCTTCCGGTGCCATAGATGGAAATGGCAGCACACGCTGGTCCAGCACATTTAATAATAATCAATGGATATATATTGATCTGGGAGAAGCTTATAACCTTACAGAAGTAAGACTAACCTGGGAAACAGCCAGGGGACTTGATTTTGATATTGATATTTCAAATGATGCTATTACCTGGATTACCGTACAGAGCATCAGGGGAAATTCAGACTTTAATAATGTAATTGATGTTAGTGGTTATGCTGCACGATATGTAAGAATGAATGGATTGGTAAGAGCCACGCAATATGGGTTTTCACTTTTTGAATTTGAAGTATATGGAGTGCCTGTAGACGATACACCCATCGTTAACCTTGCCCTTAATAAATCATCCAGTGTTTCTTCTCTTGAAAATGCAACAATGCTATCAGCTTATGCTTTTGACGGACTGGGAACAAATGTTGGAGCCGGCGGAAAGGCTTATGATGGCAGCAGCGTTGAGTATGGAAGATGGGCAAGTGAATATTCAGATCCTCAATGGATATCTGTTGATTTGGGCGGAGTATATGAGATCAGGGAAATAAGGCTTTTCTGGGAGGTTGCTAATGGTATGAACTTCAATATTGAAGTTTCTGATGATAATGTAAACTGGACATCTGTAGCCGGAATTATCAATAATAGTGCTAACCAATATATTAATCATATCCCGGTACCTATAGGCACTACTGCGCAATATGTGCGGATGTATGGTATAACACGAAATACCGGCTATGGCTATTCATTGTATGAATTTCAGGTAATGGGAGTTAACAGCATATTACCCATTAACCTGGTCAGCTTTTCTGTTTCAAAAAAAGAAAACAGCGCTGTGATCAGTTGGGACGCGGCATTAGATAAAGAAAGTAAATTTGAAATACAGCGTAGTAATGATGGTATTAGTTTCTCTACCATTGGCTCAAAACATGAATTAACAGGAAGCAATGGTATTGTAAACCATTATTCATTTGTTGATCAAAGCCCGGTAAATGGTATAAATTATTACCGCATTGCTTATTCAGAAGCAAACGGAGGGAGATTATTTACAAGAATAGAAGCTATTTCATTTGGAGCTTCATCACGATTAAAAGTGTATCCCAATCCTGTTACCCGCGATGTAAACCTGCTGCGTATTGAAATTCCTGATCAGATTGCAGGAAAAACGCAGGTGAGAATTATTAATATGGCCGGGGTTGTGGTTAAACAACAGCAGTTTGCTGAAGGCAATACTATTTTACTGGTGGAAGGAATTTCTAAGCTGGTTAAAGGGCAATATATCGTACAGGTATTACCGGAAAAATCAGCTCCGGTATCAAAGATGATTATAGTAAGATAAAATATCTTTTACTAAAAAATGAACGACGGAAATCAATTTTCCGCCGTTCATTTTTTGTAGCCGAGGTTCATGCTGGTGTAGAAACTTATTTTATCAATTCCTCATACAATACATTTACTACTGCTCTCAGCGGCTGGTTAAAATCATTTACATATACCGGGTTGCATCCATTGGTAATGGCAACTATTCCAAATTTTTCTTTTGGTTCAAAAAACATCATACTATATAATCCGTATGCTGACCCGGTGTGCCCGGTTAATGTTTTTCCGGGTATAATCTTTTTGGTTTTGTGCAATGCCAGTCCATAGCCTTCTTCCCCGCTGGATACGGGCGTTTGCATTATACGTGAACTTTTCTTTTTTATAATGCGTACACCCTTATAATTCCCGAAATACATGTGCATCGTCATATATTTTGCAAGATCAGCAGCGGAAATTTTCATGCCGCCCGTAGGAGAAAAAATTGGCGTGCTGTATCCTATAACATATTGTTCAATCTCTGATGTGCGCGGGTTGTATGCCATTGGAGCAGCGGTAAATTTTTGTGTAGCAGAATCATACTCGTACAGTGTAACAAACTTTGAAGCATCCAGGGCGCCAACCTGGTAACCTCCATACAAACCTAATGGATCAAGTATGTGCTCTTTCACATATTTATCAAAACGCTGACCGCTTCTTCGTTCTATGATTGTACCAACCATGTTAAAATTAAGGTTGCAATATCTGTAATCTGTTCCGGGAGCATAATCACTGTAGCATTTTGCCCAATTTGTATTTTTCTCGGGATTGATAACATCAAGCGTAAAATACCCTTCTGAATCATTAAGGCTGGATGTATGGGATAAAAGCATTTTCAGGGTAATCACTTTATCAGGGAATTTTGGATTGCGCACTTTAAATCCTATAAGATTGCTTACATCATCATCCAGCGATAATTTTTTTGCTTCAACCAACTGCATAATAGATGTGGCGGAAAATGATTTTGATATGGATGCTATCCTGAAAATATCCGTTTCTTTCAGTGGTGTTTGGGCTTCAATATCCTTTAACCCGTAAGAACGGGTATATATTAAATCTCCTTTTTTTACTACCGCCACAGATACGCCAACCATTTCATACTGCTTCATAACACTATCTATACGGAATGCTATTTTTCCTTCCTGCGAAAAAACAATGGAACTGATGCATAAGCATAATAAGAGAAATGTGTTTTTTTTCATGTATGGATTGTTTAAGTATTAGTGGTACTGTAAAACATTAAGAAGTTAAGGTAATTAAGTTTATCCTTAGTTGGTTAAATTCCTGGTAGTTTCTATTAAACATTTGAAATCAAAAAAATGCCGTGATTTACCCTGGTATCTTTGTGTGCCTCTTTGTGATTAAAATTGTATATGGCATAAGGCGGTGCAGGAGCTTTGTATACTGTTGTGTGTTATCAATGGTTTTTATAAGCCCTGTTTATATACCCAGCATAGTTTTGTATATGTTATGATTCTCATCATCAAAGCAAACAAAAATAATCTTATTAATTGTGCCGGGCATTAACATAAAATTCCTGGTAGTATCTATCGCGATTGCTGCGGCTTTTTGTTTGGGAAAATTATAAATTCCCGTACTTATGTTTGGGAACGCAATCGTTGTAATATTATATTCAACTGCAAGCAAAAGGCTGTTTGTATATGCGGCAGCTAACAATAATGCTTCATTATTATTGCCCCCATGCCAAACCGGTCCAACAGTATGTATAACAAATTTTGAAGGAAGATTACCTGCGGTTGTTATAACTGCTTCACCTGTTTTGCAACCACCCTGCCTGTTTCGTATAGCAATACATTCTTCCAGAATGGTTTTACCACCGGCTCTGTGAATGGCGCCGTCAACTCCGCCACCGCCAAGCAGGGAAGTATTGGCAGCGTTTACAACAGCATCTGTTGCGAGTTTGGTAATATCTCCTTTAATAAGTTCAATCATACTTACTGCCATTCAAAGCCTTCGCCCCTGGGTATTCTGTAGAATACTTCAGCAAAATGTGGGGGAGGAGTTGCAAGCCGCCGGCGTTCTGTATGTATCCATGCACCATCTACTGTAATCACCGCGGCAAGTGTTTCATCATTTATATAAATATGATGCTGCATTGTCCAGCGTGAGCCGTCTTTACGTGCTTTCAGCATGTGAAGCGTGATATCTAATTTGTCGCCAAATTTTATTTCGCGTTTAAAAACACATTCCTCCCTAAAGAGAATGGGACCCATTTGATGTTCAGCCATCACCTGCAGGTTCAGTCCATGCTCTGTTAAAAAACACATTCTTACATAAGCACCCAGGTCGTAATACCTGGAGTGCAGCATGTGGAAGTTGGGATCAAGATCGGCCCAACGTACTTCTGGAGATTTTTTATATACATCCATTATATTGCATTATACAACAGGCGGTAATATTCATCAGCCATCCTTCCCGATTCAAAGCGGAACCGAACATCCTTCATGCCGTTTTTCATGATCTGTCTCCATAAATCCGGGCGCTCATAATACAGGGGAAGAATATCACCTTCCAGTATTTCATATAGTTTCCTCAGGTCATATTCATCCTGGTCGTGCACACTCATGTTAGCATAATCTGCTTTAGGAATTACAAAACCATTATGACCATTATGAATAAATTCAGGTATCCATCCGTCGTCTGTAGAAAAATTCACGGCGCCATTCATTGCTGCCGTCATACCACTTGTTCCGGAAGCTTCGCGTGGCACACGGGGATTGTTCAGCCAGATATCCGCAGCCTGTTTAAGGCGTTTGCTCAACGATAATTCGTAGCCGATACAAACCGCTACATTCCTGTAGTTTTTACTAAGGTTTACCAGGTAGTTAAAATCGCTGATGGCAGGATAGTCAACAGGGTATGGCTTGCCTGCCCAAATGATCTGAACAGGATATTTCTGGTTTGACAGTAACGCTTCAAACCGTTGTTTATCTCTTGTAATTAAATCAGCTCTTTTATAACCCGCGAATCTTCTGGCCCATACAATGGTGAGCACATTAGGATCAAACAATTTTCCTGTTTGATCTGCAACAGCGTCAAAAGAGCGTTTTTTCAAAAACCATTTCCTGTCTATAAAATTGTCTTCATTATTTTCTTCGGCGGCATAGTATAATTGCTTATCTGCCCAATACCTGAAGTTTTGTGAATTGGTAATATGAATAATAGAACAGATGCCTTCATATTTGCCCCACATAGCACGGCTTACATGACCATGCAGCTCACTAACGCCATTGGCTAAACGAGCAAAACGCAGTGCCGCCAGCGAATGGTTGAACTGGTCATCGTATATGCCTGTCAGCTTACGCACTTCATCAAGCGGTATTCCGCAGAAATAACTCATCTTCTGGCATAAATATATATCATGCTTTTCATTGCCTGCCTCTTCAGGTGTATGCGTAGTAAACACAAGTCTTTTTCTTACATCTTCTTTATTGCCGAATTTTTTATACAGATAGAAGGCAGCGGAAAAACCATGCGCTTCATTTAAATGATATACCTGCGGATCAAACCCTAATTCATCCATGAGCTTTGCTCCGCCAACACCCAGCAAAATAAACTGCGCTACTTTGGTGGCAACATTGGCATCGTATAAACGATGGGTTATTGTTTGGGAGATATAATCGTTTTCAGGGAGATCGGTGCTTAATAAGAATATAGGAGCGCTTTTGAAAGTATCAGGATTAAGGTAATAAGCTTTTACCCAAACCGGGTGATCGTGAATATTGATCTGGAATTTTATATTATGATCTTCGAGAAAATTATAAATTTTCTCATTCCACTGTACCTGAAGCGTCTGATCCTGGTTGCGTGCCTGGTCGTAATACCCGTATTTCCATAAAATACCAATGCCTACCAGGTTTTGTTTTAGCTCGTAAGCGCTGCGCATATGAGATCCGGCTAAAAATCCAAGTCCGCCACTATAAATTTTAAGCGGTTGGTGGATAGCGAACTCCATTGAAAAATAGGCTACTCTTTTGGTGTACCTTTCATCAGGTGTATAAGGCACCTTATAATTCGTAAATGACGTCATGATGGAAATTTTCCTTAAAAATTGCCGCAATATAAAAGGAATTTTTTAAACGGGCGTATTTAGACGTAACAGGGAGGTGTTTCAACCTCGCTTTCATTGCGCGCCGCATAATCAAACCTGCAATATCAGCGTGTTACGCGGCAAAGCAATGCCAAGTCCGGTTTTTTTGATAGATTGCTTCACCCGCCGCAAGATGCTTTAATTCAATCTTCATGATGGCGGGATTATAATGACATCATTACGGATGAATTGAAAATCAGGTTTCCTGCGTTGTGCCGTGTGTATAATGATTTAGCATTACAACAAATACTTTTTATAGAATAGCACACGGAATATACTGATGATACTGTAAACACCGATACATCCCGTGAATATCCGCTATATCCGTTTTATCCGTGCTCCATTCTGCGTATTGGGCATGCCCGAAGTTATTTTTAAATAACCCCTGATATATTTCCTGCCACGAATTTCGGTGTCTGCCCGGCGGGAATGGGTTTGTTACACAAAGAGCCACGAAGGATACACAAAGTTACACAGAGCGTTTTATTATTCTTTGTGGTTCTTTGTGTAGCCTTCGTGTACCTCTGTGAAATAACCAGTGAATAATGCAACCGGCATCCTGCCGCATAGCGGCCAACTGTTTGTAAAAGAAAGTAAATGTCATCCTTATATTTTTCCTGAATCAGGTTTGGTACTCGAAATGACAGACAAGAGTATTTGTAGTTCACTATCCGTTCTCAAAAAAATAGTGAAATATTTAACAGCCCTACCCAACCTGTGGCACTATTTTCATAGTATTATTGTGGTGGTAATAATTTCTGAATATACCACCTTCAATTTACCAATAACCATATATCTCTCCCTGCTTTTGAGAAGCTTTGTTTAACTAAAAACTTTAATGGTATAGTAGAATTCTACATGTTCCTTATTTCTTACTAAACAGGAAACTGCAGATGAATGCTATATCAAAAAAAATAATGGTAATTACGCCATTACTGTCTTTTCAATATTTTTTTATTTGTGCGCAGATATATACCCATCGTTTTGAAGCAGGTATAAATGGCGGTGCATTTATTTATACCGGTGATCTTTCACGTAGCGATTTAGGTTCATATGTTACCATGCGACCCCAGTTCGGCTTTCATGCAGCTTATCTTTTAAACAGGTCTTTTTCTGTACGGGCTAATTTTTCTTTTGGTTCGCTGAGGGGTGATGATTCAAAATACAGCACACCAGCATACCGGCAACAACGCAATTTTAAATTTACCACACCGGTTACAGAGTTTACAGGTTTGCTGGTTTGGGATATTTTCAGGAAAAATGCTGTTGAGCAAAGGCGTGGATTTGCGCCGTATATTTTTACAGGAGCAGGCATTTCACTGCTTAACATACAAAGAGATTACAGCCGGTATAATGCCGAATATTTTGATGCAGAAACAACAGGAGCAGGACTTGCAGCAGATATTGCACACCGTACCCCCGTATCACTACCCGTAATACCCGTGGGAGCAGGACTGAAATATTATATTTCACCAAAATTGGCTGTTCAGGCAGAAACAAATTACAGGATAATGTCTACCGATTACCTGGATGGTTTCAGCCGTTCAGCCAATCCTGCAAAAAAAGATAATTATTACAGCTTCTCACTTGGGGTGGTGCTGGCATTGGGATATAAAGACAGAAATGATTGCCCTCCTGTGAGGCCCTGACGAACGATATATAAATTCCATGGTTATGGCACTGCGGAGTTTATATACGTTGTCAGCTAATGCATTGGCGAATAACCCTGAAGGGCGACACTATATCCATAAATGATTACAATCCGTTTAAAGCGTATTTGCGTCACAACATGTGTTAAGATGCAGGTATTATTAAAGAATAACTATTTAAGAAAGGAAGAAATATAGGATAAGGTGTTTTTTTGAGAGGAATGAGGAGGCTCGTATATTTACGCGCTAACGGCAATTTCATGGTGACACTTTGTATTGTGCAGGTTCTGAAAAGTTACCTGAAGGAGCAAAGTTTTACAGGACTAAAAACCACCGCTAACATGTGCATCTACAAGTATCAACTTTTATTAGCTGACAGTGCAATTTCCGGGCTTTACAACCCTAAGTTTTGCATCAACCCAAAAAAGAACAATAAAATTGGCGAGGCAACAAGTACGAATTGTAAAGCTTACCAGTCCAAAGACAAACGTCGGGTATACATTTATATGTTGAATGGCGAAGGTGCAGAACAATATGAAGTAACCTGGATTATAAATGAAAGCAATTACTACAGACGTGTAATTGACAAGATTATGCTTTAAAAGCGAAGAAAAGCAAGCATACAATAACCAAGCTTTCGTTTTGCTTCCGTAGGAAGCACCTCTCACACTATGGCGTTGGTTTCGTAGTTCTCTTGTTAGTTTTCTGAAAATTATTTACCGCAAAACAACTGAACTATGAAGCAGGCAAAAGCCGTGTTACTAAGCGTGGCAGCAATTATTGCATTACTATTTCCCGGTAATGAATATAAAATTATTGTCCTTCTCACTTCTTTAATTTATAATGACTCCTCTTTTTTTTCCACTACTTTCAAATCAGGAAACAGCGCGGCTAACAGCATAATTACAGACCCGAATAAAACCATATACAATCCATATTTTCTCTCGGGGCAGGTTCCCATTTCGCAACGGGCATATAATAAAAAATTTCTTGCTGCCCATGCCACACCCAATGCGCAAAATATAAGGTTCGCCCTCTTTGCCCATACTTTGGGAATAAGGTAAAACGCTATGGCAATAACACAGAATATAAGATGCAGCTTGGCCGGTTTACCAAGATTTGTTCCTGCATTATCCATACCTGTAACTATCTTTTGCAAAGTGGGGATTTCCATCCACGGCAGGTAACATGCTATCATCACCAGCACCGCTGTAGCTACACCTGTCCATTGAGAATATTTCATGTATATCGTCGTTATAATTTATAAACAGGGTGCAATTATACTATTTTTAAGTATGTGGATGATATCTTAAAGACTATTGCCCCTAATTAAGTATTTTTATCCTGGTTATTATATTAATTCATAAGCCAATTTCATGACTGCAAACACCCCTGAGGCATCTTTTATTGAGCATTTTCTTAACCCAAACTATAGTTATGCTGAATTTGTTGGAAAAGATGCTAACCTTCAACCTCACTGGAATACATTTTTTAATTCATTATCAGGCTTTAGCCCATCAGATATAGAAGCCAGAAGGCAGGATATTTTCAGAATGCTGCGGGAGAATGGCGTTACCTATAATATTTATGGCGATCCTTCCGGGCTTAACCGCCCCTGGAACCTTGATATTATTCCATACCTGATTGATAAAACAGAATGGGCTACCATAGAATCAGGACTGGTACAGAGAGCAGAATTGCTGAACCTGATTCTTAAAGATATTTATGGTGAAAGAAGATTGGTCAGGAATGGCATTCTTCCGGCAGAGCTCATATACAACCATATCGGTTTTTTACGGCAATGCGTGGGAGTAAAGCAATTGCATCAGCGCAGCCTTATTTTATATTCTGCTGATCTTGCACGCAGCACCAATGGCAGTGTTTGGGTATTGAACGACAGAACACAGGCGCCATCCGGCTCAGGCTATGCTTTGGAAAACCGCATTACTATGGCAAGGGTTTTACCTGAGCTGTTTAATGATTTACAGGTAAGGCATTTATCTGCTTACTTTGAAACCCTACGTCAGTCGCTACACGAAATTGCACCTGTAAAAAAACAGGATACACGTATTGTAATTCTTACACCGGGCCCGTCTAACGAAACCTATTTTGAGCATTCCTATCTTTCTACCTATATGGGTTTTACACTTGTGCAGGGGGATGACCTGATGGTGATAGATAATCATGTTTGGTTAAAAACACTGGGCGGCCTGGAGAAAGTTGATGTCATACTGCGCAGGGTAGACGACAGCTTTTGTGATCCGCTTGAGCTTAAAGACGATTCAAAGCTTGGGGTGCCTGGCCTGATGCAGGCTGTGCGTAGTGGGAATGTAAGTATCGCCAATCCCCTGGGCAGCGGTATATTGGAAAACCCGGGACTGATGCCTTTTATGCAAAGCATGTCGCGGTATTTTTTAAACCAGGACCTGGTTTTGCCAAGCATAGCATCCTGGTGGTGCGGGCAACCTAAGGAAATGCAATATGTACTCGATAATATACAATCGCTTGTAATAAAAAAAATACACAAAGTGTCCCGTGCAAGCACATCAGTTGATGGCGCATCGCTCACCGAAAAACAAATTGAAGATCTTAAACAGTCAATTAAGGCGCACCCGTATTTATATGTAGGACAGGAAAAAATTTCCATTACTTCCACTCCTTCATTTATTAACGGGAAAATTGAGCCCCGCACGGCTTTGTTCAGAACATATTTAACCAGTAACACATACAGCTATACTGCTTTGTCTGGCGGGTTAACAAGAACAGCGCCTAATAATAATTTCCTGATCTCAAACCAACTGGGGAGCATAAGTAAAGATACATGGGTAATAGCACCGGAAGATGAGTATAGAACCATTATGCCAAAAGACCAGATAGAGGTTGTTGCATCAAAAAAAGGAGATATTACAAGCAGAACGGCTGAAAATCTTTTTTGGGTGGGCAGATATGCCGAACGTGTATTGGGCACAGCAAGATTTTTGCGGACTGTAATGCGGTTTATTACCGAAGGCAACAGGCACAGCCAGAGCAATGACATTGAAACAGAGCAGCATCTGCTGGAAGCACTTACGCATTATACGGTCACCTATCCGGGGTTTTTGGAAGACGCGGAAAAGAAATTTGCTAATCCCTGGAGTGAATTGAACAGCATTTTGTTTGATGAGCAAAGAAGCGGAAGCCTGGTATATAATTTCAGACTTTTCTGCAGAGTGGTATATGCAGAACGCGATCACTGGTCAACCGATACATGGCGGGTGATATGGAGTATGGAAAATGTATTGAAGGGTACTTATGCTTCAGATACGACGCATATAAGAGCGCTGAATGTGCTGGATAGCATCATTACCTCAATGGTGGCATTTATTGGCTTGAACAGGGAAAGCATTTCCCGAGAGCAGGGATGGATAATGCTTGATATGGGACGAAAGATTGAGCAATGTATGCTGCTTACAAGTATGTTGCGGTCAACACTGGTAAATAAGCATGATGAACAGGTGGATTATAACCTGCAGGAGGCTGTTTTAAAAAGTAATGAAACATTGGTGAATTACCGGTACAAATACCGCGTACATATTCAGCATACATTAGTGCTTGAGCTGATGTTGCTTGATCCGAATAATCCGCGTTCTATTATTTACCAGCTCGACAGATTGAAAGCATATTTGAGTAATTTGCCTAAACTACAGGATGGTTTTTCTTTACAACCGCATGAAAAATTGATATTTGAAGCATACAGCCTCTTAAAGTTAGCCAACAGGGAACAGCTATCAACTCCTGATGAAACCGGAGCGCAGTTTAAATTGCTGGATGAATTTTTAGAAAAACTATACGACCTGTTATTTAATATTACCGGCGCGGTATCCAAGCTTTACTTCAAGCATGCGCAAAAGCAAAAGCAATTATTTTCAGCAGAATCATTTTAATTTTATTCAATGCACTATAAGGTTACACATTCTACTGTTTATCAATACAACGAACCCGTGAGCCTTTGCCATAATCTTGCACTGTTAAAACCAAGATCAACTGCAACCCAGATATGTCATAAAACGCAACTGGATATTACACCGCTGCCGGATATCATTAATGAGTACGAAGATTTTTTTGGCAATAAGGCTACTTATTTTGCTATACAGCAGGAGCATAAAAAGCTCGTGGTAACTGTAACTTCATTTATAGAAAATACGAATACCAGGGCCAGCCTGTTTAATTTTTTTGAAAGTGCTGCGTGGGAAGAAGCTAAAAAACATATTGCTGATCCCATGCCTGAAAACGCGGAGATACGGCAGTACATAACTGAAACACCGATGACTACTTATAATGAGGATATTAAAGCATACGCATTGGCATCATTCACGCCCGGCAGGGCTTTATTTGACAGCGCCAACGATCTCATGCAACGCATATACGCTGACTTCCGGTACACACCCGGGTTTACCACGATAGCAACTCCTGTTGCCGATGTTATGAAGAGACGCAGGGGGGTTTGCCAGGATTTTGCTCACCTTGCTATTGCCTGCATAAGATCATTAGGGCTGCCTGCAAGATATGTAAGCGGCTATATTGAAACAGTACCTGAAGGCGGAGCGCCAAAACTTACCGGTGCGGATGCAAGCCATGCATGGTTTTCAATATTTATTCCCGGTACAGGGTGGGTGGATTTTGATCCTACCAATAATCAGATACCTTCTTTTCAGCACATTACTATTGCATGGGGCAGAGATTATACTGATGTTACTCCGCTGAAAGGTGTTATACTCAGCAGTGGCAAGCATAAACTGGATGTGGCAGTTAGTGTGACAAGGATGTAAAATCTGGAACCACAGTATTGTTGAATGTCCATCCCTGCGATTATATGCATGTGCAAAATGAACCTGCAGTTCTGAATATTTTTTTGACCAGGTTATACCAACCCGCTATCAAGATATATAAAATAAAACATTATCTTTGTCTTCCAAAAAGACAATGCGCTTAATACGTTTATCTCCACATTTAAGTAATAAGGAATTACTATTGCGAATGCAGTCTCAAACCGACCTTCGTTTGTTCAAGTATTGGCAGATACTATATAGCATACAGCTAAATCCAGGCAAGCAGGCAGATGAATATGCATCGTTTTTAGGAACTGATGTTGCAAAGATTTATAGAATAGTCCAGCTGTATAATAAAGAGGGGGGCGTGTTTGCAGATAAACTTGTTTGGGGTGGGCGACGTGATGCCCGGAGTTTGTTGTCACTTGATCAGGAGCAGTTATTAATGGAGGGTTTAAAGCAAAAAGCACTAAAGGGGCAGATCATTACCATGAACGATATCCGCTTAACAGTGGAGAAGCAAACCGGATGTCCTGTTTCGGATGATTATTTGTGGGATTTATTTAAACGCCATGGCTGGAAAAAGAAGGCGCCCCGCCCCAGCCACCCTAAAAGGAATAACACAGAACAACAGGCATTTAAAAAAAACTCCCCGAACTACTGGAGTCCGGCATAAAGACATTCAAGAGTTCCCGGCCGTTATTGCTTTGGTTTGAAGATGAAGCCCGGTTTGGAAGGATCAATAACCTGTCGCGATGCTGGGTCAGTACTGGTCAACGAGCTGTTGTCACACAACAGCTGATACGGGAATATACTTATGCGTATACCGCAGTTTGCCCTGCCAATGGACAATGTTTCTCCATCATATCACCTGTCAATAATACCGACGCGATGAATATTTTCCTGGATCAGCTTTCTCAAAAATATTCGATCCATAACCTGATCATTATATTGGATGGAGCAGGATGGCACACCAGCAAGTCATTAAAAATCCCTGCCAATATTGCGCTGTTAAGGCTCCCTCCGTATAGTCCTGAATTAAATCCGGTAGAACATCTATGGGATTATATCCGCGAGCAAAAGGGATTCAATAATCACACGTTTAATTCCCTAAAGCATGTTGAAGATCAACTTGAGCTTGCCTTAAAACAAATCGCCAATGAAAATGACATTATTAAGTCTCTCTGTAATTTCTCTTGGATATATCAATTATCTTGATAGCGGTTTGGTATTAAATATTATTACTACTTCGTGTGAGATCGCAAAACCGCAATCAGCCTGTCAACATCTTCGCAGGTATTATAAAATGCCAGTGACGGGCGAACAGTAGTTTCTACACCCATCCTGCGCAAAATTGGTTGCGCACAATGGTGGCCAGTACGAACGGCGATACCTTCACGGTTTAATGCTTTACCTACATCGTCGTTTGAATAACCTTTTAAGGTAAAAGATAACACACTGGCCTTATGTGCTGCAGTGCCGATAAGCCTTACGCCAGGTACCTGCTTTAAATGATGTGTGGCGTATTCAAGCAGGGCATGTTCGTAAGCGTTGATATTAGCCATGCCGAGTTTTGTTACATAATCTATCGCGGCGCCAAGTCCAACAGCATCTGCAATATTTCCTGTGCCTGCTTCAAAGCGGTTAGGGGCTTTATGATATTGTATTTTTTCGAAAGTTACATCCTGTATCATATTACCTCCTCCCTGCCAGGGCTCGGTGCTGTTCAGCAGGTCTTCTTTGCCATATACCACACCAATACCGGTTGGGCCAAATACTTTATGCCCTGAAAAAACAAACCAGTCCGCGTCAAGCGCCTGCACATTCACCGGCATGTGCGAAACAGATTGAGCGCCATCTACCAAAACTTTAGCGCCAGCGGCATGTGCCATGGCAACCATCTGCTCTGCCGGCGTTACTGTGCCTAATGCATTAGATACCTGTGTGAATGCCACTAACTTTGTTCCGGAGCTTAGCAGTTTTGCATATTCATCTAATAAAATCTGCCCGTCATCATCCACCGGAATCACTTTTAATATGAGTCCCTTTTTATCTGCAAGTCTTTTCCACGGCACTATATTGGCGTGATGCTCCAGGTGACTTACAATAATTTCATCACCGCTCTTCAGGTACTGATCGCCCCAGCTTTGGGCTACAAGATTAATTGCTTCTGTAGCACCACGAACGAAAATGATTTCATTGGGAGATTTTGCTCCCAGGAATTGTTGTACTTTCTTTCTTGCTTCTTCATATGCATCGGTAGCTCTTGCTGCCAATTCATGAGCGGCACGATGTATGTTAGAGTTTTCGTGCCGGTAAAAATAACTCAGTCTGTCAATTACAACCTGTGGTTTTTGTGTAGTAGCCGCGTTATCCAGCCAAACCAGGGGTTTGCCATTCACCTTCTCATTGAGAATGGGAAAATCTTTTTTTATTTTATATGCGTCAAAGCCATGCGTAAAACCGCCCAATGTATTATTGCTTACAGGCAATTGTTCGCGCTGTAAAAAATAAAAGGATGGCGTATTTGCATCCGGAATAGCTGGAAAAGTTTGTGCATGTGTATTAACAGCAGGATCGCTGATATGAATAAACTTCAGGATTGATTCAATATCCGACCAGTATGGTTGTTCATCTGTAAAAGGTAACGCAAATGAATCATGCTGTTTGCCGGGAGTTTGTTTATCTATATTAGCATCCGGAAAGCTGGTTACCGGTTCTTTTATGCTGAAATCTTCCTGCTGGTGTACATACGAAGGAGACGCGCCACTGCCTGCAACAGAAGAAGGCACACCGCCACTCAGTGTAGATTTGTCAGACTTCGTTTGTTCGTAACCGGGAGTTAAGCCTGTGCCGGCACCTTTTGTTGAATAATCAGGAGAGGAAGGAGATATACCACTTCCTGCCACGGAAACCGGTACATTGCCGGTAGAGAATGGAGTGTTCTCTGAGGGCAGATGATTGTCTCCTTCAATTGTACCGGGAATATCACCAACGTTGTTGTAGTTTGTTATTGAAGATGATGCTCCCAATCCTGAAACGGAAGGCGGCGCAGTGATTACGCCAAAAGGATCAGATAATGCAAACGGCGCCGGAGCTCCGGCCTGAACCAATGCATCATCCACCGGAACATTTGCTGCCGGAACAATTCCTTCACCAGTAATTGATTTTGCAAAAGCTGTTGCACGCGGGTGATCGTATGGATCAAATGAAAACTCCTTTGGCGCATCTTCCGGTAAAGCTTTAAAAAACTGGTTAGCCAATTCCTGCAAAGCTTCAACCGAAGGAAGATTATTTGTATTTGTACTCATGATAATTACCAATTTCAACGTCATCCAATACAGCAATAGCATCATCAACCAAAACAGCTAAAGAGCAGTATAATGATACCAGGTAAGACGCGATTGCTTTTTCATTGATGCCCATAAAACGAACAGAAAGCCCGGGCGTTTGTTCGCCCTGCAAGCCAGGTTGAAACAATCCTACAACGCCCTGCTTTGCTTCTCCTGTGCGCAGCAGGATGATTTTTGATTTGCCTTTTGTTATTGGTAATTTATCAGAAGGAATTAAAGGAATACCTCTCCATGTTAAAAATTGAGAACCAAATAAAGAAATGGTAGGGGGGGGCACGCCGCGGCGCGTACACTCTCTGCCGAATGCCGCAATAGCTAAAGGATGCAACAAAAAGAATCCAGGCTCTTTCCACACTTTGGCTATAAGATCATCAAGGTCATCCGGGGTAGGAGCGCCGGTGCGTGTTTTGATGCGCTGACTGTCTGCAACGCTATGCAGTAAACCATAACCTGCATTGTTGATCAGCTCACTTTCCTGTCTTTCTTTAATGGTTTCAATTGCCAGCCTTAGCTGTTCAGATATCTGGTTATATGGTTTGCTGTACAGGTCTGAAACACGGGTATGCACATCAACAATGGTTTGTACAGCCGCCAGGTTGTATTCTCTTGGATTTTCAATATAGTCCACAAAAGTCTGCGGCAGTACTTTTTCATCGCGTGAAGAACAATCTACTTCAATTCTTGTGGCATCTTTTACTTTGTTCAAACGATATACACCGGATTCAACAGGTATCCAGTTTAATAACCTGGTCAGCCATCTTGGTGTAATCGTAACCATCTGAGGCACTGTTCGGGTAGCAATAGCAAGCTGCCGGGCCGCTACGTCGCCAAGGGCGGTTTGTTGCGTTTTTGTTTCAGCCATAGTATGAAATTTAGTTTATTGAGCAATTTATTTGAAAGTCACAAATATATAGTGAAAACAATTTAATAGTCCACAAATATTATAGACTATTAAATTTATCCATAAAAAATTTTGAACGCTTGTTTTTGTTTCTATAAAGATAATTATAAGCTATATCCGGCAGAAAATAAATAGTGCACAATTCGTTAACTGTTAAAAAAACTGAATGCCTTAACAGGCAGTGTTGCAGCCGGAGTATAAAAAATGCAGCATCAACTGTGATTTGCATCAGGATTTGAGCATTCAACCACGCAAAAGGGCTGTTTTAACCCGGCTTGATATTCCGTATTGCGGCGTTATATGTATGTAAGCCCCGGCTGTATATAATCCCGGCATTTCAGGATATTAAATGACCGGTTTTTGTTTACGTTGTAATAATTTGAAAAACGGTTGTACATTACCGTTTTATGGCGCAATACGATTATGACGCTGTAGTGGTAGGCTCGGGTCCCAATGGACTGGCCGCGGCAATAACATTACAGCAAAAAGGATTATCCGTTTTACTGGTAGAGGCAAAAAGAACGATCGGTGGCGGCATGCGAACCGAGGAACTGACTTTGCCTGGTTTTAAGCATGATGTATGTTCTGCTATTCATCCGATGGCGGCCAATTCTCCTTTTTTCAAAACACTGCCATTAGAGCATTTCGGGCTTGAATATATTTACCCTGGGGTATGTGCCGCACACCCCCTTGATGATGGAACTGCCGCTGCCCTTTACCCTTCGCTGGAAGAAACAGCAGAAGCACTGGGTGTTGATAAAGACGTGTATCTCCGGCTGATAGTACCTGTAGTGAATGATTGGCCGTCTATTGATAAAGATGTGCTTGCTCCTTTATATCTTCCTGCTCATCCATTTAAGATGGCGGCATTTGGTTTGAAAGCAATGTCATCAGCATTGCAGTTATCAAAGCGGTTTTCCACCGTTAAAGCAAAAGCGCTATGGGCCGGCATGGCTGCGCATGCTATTCAGCCACTCACTAATCTTACTACATCGGCCATTGGTTTGGTGCTGATGTCTGCAGCACATATTAAAGGTTGGCCTTTGCCAAAAGGCGGTACCCAGGCTTTGGCAAATGCATTGGCTGCTTATTTTCAATCACTGGGCGGAACTATACAAACAGATACATATATTGCTTCACTTCAACAACTGCCTGCTGCCAAAGCAGTTTTGTTCGATATTACGCCAAAGCAATTGCTGCAGATAGCGGGGCATAGATTTTCATCTTTATATAAATGGCAGCTTAACCGTTACCGGTATGGCATGGGTGTATTTAAAGTTGATTGGGCATTAGACGACGCCGTACCTTTTACGGCTGAGGTTTGCCGGCAAGCCGGCACCGTGCACCTTGGCGGTACTATTGAAGAGATAGCGGCTGCAGAAGCATGTACAGCAAAAGGTGGCTATGCTGAAAAACCCTTTGTGCTGGCTGCACAGCAAAGTGTGTTTGACAAATCGCGGGCTCCTGAAGGTAAACATACGCTATGGGCCTATTGCCATGTACCCAATGGCGCTTCAAAAAATATGACGGAAATTATTGAAGCCCAGATTGAACGTTATGCACCTGGTTTCCGTGAAAGAATAATCGGCCGGCATGTTATGGATACCGCGGCTATGGAATTGTACAACGCCAATTATATAGGCGGGGATATCAATGGTGGCATTATTGATATCGGCCAGTTGTTTACACGTCCGGCGCTGCGTTTTTCTCCTTACAGAACTTCAGCAAAAGGGTTGTATATATGCTCCGCATCTACGCCACCGGGTGGGGGAGTACATGGTATGTGCGGGCATCATGCAGCAAAGCAGGTGTTGAAAGATATTTTTAAGATGGTGATTTGATTCTTGCGGCCCTGTTCAAAAAAAATTATTGCAGATCCCGCCTGGTTCAGCCTTAACGGTTTTTACAATGCCGGTGCAAAATATTATACGGATTCCAATACAAGCAATGACTGGACATTTTACTGGTCAAGCGCCCAAGCGCCGGATGTTCTGGTAGGCCTGTATTTGCGTAAATCTTCTGATGCTGTTAAAGCACGGATTGGGGGGGTATGGTGGAGAAAAGACAATTTATCCAGGAATACGCCATCCAATATGCCTGCCGCCAATAAATCACCGGTGCTTTTGGGCAGCGCATGGAACACCCTGCCGGGTAATAGCACAGATTTTACCGTTCAGTTAAGTGACATTATGTTATTTGAAGCAATGGCTGAATTGAAAAGGATCAGTTTAACAGATTAAATTTGTAAGCATGAAATGTATTTTTTGGAAAAAACCGCTTGTTATTTTGACAGGGCTGTGCATGTTGCTGTCAATAAAAGCTATTGCACAAAAGCAGGAAGACTATTCAGAAAGAATGGCAATAATGTATAAAAACATCTACCAATATTTTTATAAAGAAGGCAAAGGGCTGTTTGCGGAGCACAATACACCCAAAAAGGATGATAAAGAATTCTCTTACCTGTGGCCACTATGTGCACTGATACAAACAGTAAATGAGCTGGAATTGCCGGAGCCTGGAAAACAGTACATGAAACAGGTAGTGCGGACAATAGATAAATATTATGATAAAAAGCCGCCGCATCCCGGTTATGACAGCTATCCCGTAGAAGCCGGCGGTGGCGACCGTTTTTATGATGATAACCAGTGGATCGGCATCGCGTATATGGATGCATACAACCGGACTAAAGATATTGCATACTTAAACCTGTCAAAAGAAATATATGGTTTTATGATGACAGGATATGATACTGTTGCAGGCGGAGGCTTATACTGGAAAGAATTTGACAATACCACCAAGAATACCTGCTCAAACGGGCCGGGGGTATTACTGGCACTGCAGTTATACAAAGCCACCGCAGAGAAAAAATATTTGGATACCGCTTTGCTATTGTATAACTGGGTAAATAAAAACCTGCTGGCTCCTGATGGTTTGTATTATGATAATATAAAGCTGCCGTCTCTTGATATTGACAAACGGAAATATACTTACAACACAGGTACAATGTTGCAGTCTGCCGTGCTGCTGTACGACATCACAAAAAATAAAAGTTACCTGGAAGCAGCCCAAAAAATGGCTTCTTCCAGCCTTGCTTTTTTTTATAAGAATGGTATGTTTCCCAATCACTATTGGTTCAATGCCGTTTTGCTGAGGGGGTACATAGAATTGGCCAAATTTGACAATAACAAAGAATACATTGCCGTCTTTAAAACCTATGCCGATAAAGTATGGGAAACGCAAAAAGACAAAAATGGATTGATTGGAACGCAAAAGGAAAAAGCATTGATTGACCAGGCTGCGTATCTGGAAATATTGACCAGGCTGCAACCATTTTTATAGTGCTGCTTTTAAATCCAATGCCAGGTTCCTTTGAAGGAATGTTCTCAGGAATGTTATATCATAACTAAATGGAGAAATTGATCCCTTCATCAAAATCATTATTGGATCGCACACGAACCTGGCTCTTGTGATAAACTAAAGAATACGGCGGTACGCTTTCTGTAAGCCATACGTTACCACCAATAATAGAATCGTGACCGATAACTGTTTTTCCGCCGAGTATGGTTGTGCCGGAATAAATTACCACGTTATCCTGTATTGTCGGGTGCCGTTTTACAAAGGCCTGTGTTTTTGAAACATTCAATGCGCCAAGTGTTACGCCCTGGTATATTTTTACATTGTTGCCTATTACGCATGTTTCGCCAATCACTACCCCGGTGCCATGATCAATAAAAAAGCCTGAGCCTATTTCCGCACCTGGATTAATATCAATACCTGTTATACTATGTGCATATTCAGAGATCAATCTTGGCAGCACGGGAATTTTTAATTTGTACAGTTCATGCGAAAAGCGATATACCGCTACTGCATTAAACCCTGGATAGGCGCCAAATACTTCTTCAATGGAATGCGCAGCAGGATCAAAAGCTAAGATGCCCTGCGCGTCTTTTTGCAGTTCTTCAAAAATATCCGGTATGCGGCTGAAGAAAGTATCTATAATTTCATCAACAGGATTTATTACATTTTCTACAGGAGAAAGCAAATGCCGCAGTTGCAGTTCCAGTTCGCTTATATCGAGCGCAGTAAAAGATTTGTCTGTATTTACAGGAAACAGCAGTGCAATAAGATTGCTGATCCATGCCTGTGCACTACTTCTGAAAGGAATGGGTTGCAGATCACTCCTGTATTTTTCATGTATCTGCTTCAGCCTTTCGTGCAACAATAATTTTTTAATAGTAGTGCTCATAAATAATTGATTGCAGTTTTTGTTTTACCACATAGGAGCAATAGAAACATAGGAACATATAGACATAATACTTACTATGCTTATCTATGAACCTATGTTCCTATGTGTTGTATTGTTTTCTTAATCAAACAGATCCGACGACAGATACCGGTCTCCTCTGTCACATATAATACATACGATCACACCTTTATCAATTGTTGCAGCAAGTTCAAGCGCAGCATATACCGCACCGCCGCTGCTCATGCCACAAAATATGCCTTCTTCTTTTGCCAAACGTTTTGTCATTTCCTTTGACTGCCTTTCGCTTACTTCAATAACAGCATTCACTTTTGTTTTATCAAATATCTTCGGGATATATGCTTCCGGCCATTTTCGTATGCCGGGTATCTGCGAATTATCTGTTGGCTGGCAACCTACAATCACCACTTCCGGGTTTTGTTCTTTGAGATATTGCGACACGCCCATAATGGTGCCGGTAGTGCCCATGGATGATACAAAATGTGTTACAGTTCCTTTAGTGTCACGCCATATTTCAGAGCCTGTGGTTTCGTAATGTATGCGTGGATTATCCGGGTTGGTAAATTGGTTCAGCATAAGGTATCCTCCTTTTTTTACCAGCTCGTTTGCATGATCTATAGCGCCTTCCATGGCCCTGCGTTTAGGTGTCAGTATCACTTTTGCGCCAAAGGCCTGCATCGCCAGCACTCTTTCCCGCGTTGCGTCTTCGGGCATTATCAACGCTATCTCCACACCAAATAAACCTGCCATTAAAGCCAGCGCTATGCCGGTGTTGCCGCTTGTGGCTTCCACCAGCTTCATTCCTTTTTGTAATTCTCCCCTGTCTATAGCACCTTTGATCATTCCGTAAGCAGCACGGTCTTTTACACTGCCGCCGGGGTTATTTCCTTCAAGCTTGCAATAAATACTTATGTTGCTATTGGTGTTGATCGCTTTTAGCTTTACCATTGGCGTGTTGCCCACCTGGTCAAGGATATCCGACATGCACCTGTTTTAATTTTTTGAAAAAGCCTTTATATGTTTCTGGATATGCTCAGGAATAAAACTTTCTGCTACCAAAAGCAATAATCCTGCAATAGTCTTCCTTTCCTTACCTAATCTTTTGTGCATCAACTCTTTTTTCGACCATGTATAGTCTTCTTCTTCGTAAATCTTTTGTTTTAATTTTTTGCGTGTCATATCATAGTGTAGTTTATTGCCGGAATACTATTGCTGAAATTTTACAGTGTACCGTAATGTAAGTCCGTAGGTACGCGCATCTCCCACCACGCCGGCATACTGACCATAGTTACCCGGCGCTGCCAGCAATTGCTCGTAATAATTTTTATTGCCAAGGTTGCGGCTCCATACAAATAGTGTAAATCCATTATTTGCCCTGAATCCTAAACGGGCATTCAGTAAATAATAAGCATCTATATTCAGGTATAGTGAAGGAGAAGAATTTGAAGAGAACTTAGAGCGATAATACAGGTCCGCGCCGAGAAAATAATTACCCTGCCAGCCAATAAATTTACCCTGGGTGTTTAACTCTGTACCCAAAGTCCACGACCATTTTGATATACCCGGAAGCACCCCGCCTGAAATATCTTTAAACGCCTGTGTGCCGCCAACTTCTTCAAGCGGTACCGGGGCGTTGGCAAATTTTACATATTTACCATCAGTGTATGCCAGTGCAGCGTTTATGCTGATAAAATCAGAAGGTCTGTAACTACCGTCAAATTCAAAACCCTGTGTTCTTACTTTTTCAGCATTAGCAAGGTATCCGCGGTTTACGCCAGGTTCCGGCGTTTGCACCAGTGTCTGGTAATCTTTAATATTATTTTGATACACTGTAAGGTTCAAAATAGTATTGGGGAAGGGTGATGTTTTTACACCAAACTCCACATGCTGAACGGATTCCGGTTTTACGGTTGCCAGTTCTGTTAATACTTTCCCATCTGCTGTGGGCAAACCGCCAACGTTTATGCCAATTGGTTTATAACTCCTGGAATAGGTGGCAAAAGCATTATAGTTATTATTGAAAATATATTGCAGAGATACCTGCCCGGATAAATTACCTGCATCTGCATTTACATTAAACGCCTGGTTGCTGTAAACCTGTTTTTTCAAAGCTAATAATGCGGGATCTTCGGTTTGTAGTCCACCATAAGTTACACGGTCATAGTTTGCCACTTTCTTATCGTAATTATACCTCAAACCTGGCAGCACATGCAGTTTGGAGGTAACAGACCAGTCAATTTGCCCAAAGGCAGCAAGGCTGGTACTCTTTATGCCATAAGTTGTTTTGATACCGAAATTATCAAGAAGTCCGGGTGTTTCCCAGGCTGTTGCATCTGCATTAGACTGGTAAAAACGCCATAATGCTGAGCCGGCTTCTTCTGTATGAACCGGATCAGTTTTCAGATCCTGCCATAATCCGTATACGCCTATCACCCCTGTAATTTTATTGCCTGCCTTTCCTGAATACCTGAATTCCTGCGACCATTGATCATGTAAGGAATTTCCGGCAGAAACAGTAAATGCCGGTATGCCAAGATAATCCCTGTCGTTTAAAGGAACCCATTTCCAGTAACGCCAGGCAGAGGTTGAGGTTAAGGTTCCATTGCCTATTTTGATATCGGCATTCAGTGAAACGCCACCTAATTCATTGTCTGCTTTTGATCTTGTATCTAAATCAACCTTTCTTTCAAAAGCGCTTTTATATGGAATGGTATATCCAAGGTCGGCAATAATATTATTGAACTGCCTGTAATCTGAACGTTGTGTTTTTATAACACCTGCTACTGCCCAGCCATAGCCGTCAGGCTTTTGTGATGTAACATCTCCGGCTAATGATATTTTTACATTATCAGAGGGGGTGAACAGCAATTGGGCTCTGCCACCTAAATTATTAAGATCATTTATTTTACGATCCGAGTTTACATTGTACAACATTCCATCGCGCTGTGTTCCTGAGAAGGAAACACGTGCAGCTAACTTATTTGCAATGAGCGGGCCTGTTATGGATGCTTTTGCCTGTATATATCCATAGTTGCCATAGCTGGCTTCAAAAACAGCGCCTGGCTTAAATTCAGCGGCACGTGAAGTAATATTAAAAGCGCCTGCGGTTGTGTTCTTGCCAAATAATGTTCCCTGCGGTCCGCGCAGTACTTCAATACGTTCAACATCAATAAAATCAAGCACGGTAGCTGCAGGACGGGCCAAGTATACACCATCAAGATAAAAGCCGACGCCCGGGTCAATACCATCGTTGGTTAAACCGTAGGTTGAGCCCAGCCCTCTTATATTTAAAGTGGTATTACGTGCATTGGATGAATATAATTGCACAGAAGGGATCAATTCTTTTATACGCCCAACATTAAATGCACCGGCATCAGCTATACGGCTGCCGCCAACAACAGAAATAGGGATGGGAATATTCTGTACAACCTCGCTTCTTCTGCGTGATGTTACCACAATATAATCCAGTAACTCATTTGCTACAAGTATGATCGCAACAGGTTCTTCAGGAATTTTGTCGTATTTGGTACTAAGCCCGTGAAACCCGGCTGCGGTAACATGCAATGTAAAGGGCACAGTGCCCGGGGCCTGAATACTGAATTCGCCTAAACTATCTGCCGCTGTATAGGCAGTTGTTCCTTTTATATTGATAGTAGCGCCCGGAATCCGCGCACCTGAACCATTTTTCACTACTCCTTTTATTTGTGTTTGAGCGGTAACTAAGTTGAAGAATAACAGGGAGAAAATGGTAATTAAAAACAGCTTTTGCATTAAACAATTTTTTTGGTTTGTTAAAGAAAGACACCCTTAAAATTAATAGTCTATAAAATTGGTGGACAAATGTATGTCATAAATTTTAACTACAATCAATTTTGCATAAAAAAGTCTACTTTTTTAGTAGACTTTTATTTTTTCATTGTTTTTTTGAGGATTAACGGCTAAATAAGTGTAATGAAAGTCACTGGTTTAGCATCAGTTATTTAAATGTGCTAATTCTTGTTTTTAAGTACCGTAAATGAGAATTTTTTGCCGGTTTTTGCCGCGGCGCGTTTTACATTATCTACTACTTCCTGCAAAGCGATATTACCTTCTTTTATATACCGTATGCGTAAATATTTTTTTTCACTTTTAGCGGTATCGGCAATTTGCTGTTTGCTTTCCGGAGAAAATTGATGGGAGCGTAGTTCTTTATCCAATAAAAGATAATCATCTGTTGCTGCATGATGCAGCTCTATATTTGTTCTGTATGATGGCATAAATAAGATTTTAATGGCGGATGCCGGTTTTGTAAAGCTTGTTTTTTATAGATTGCTATTAACAACAATAATAGCTGGAGCAATAGCAGGAGATACTTTTTAAGGCAGATTGCTTTTTCTCATGATGTGTTTTTTTCATTGGATGTATTTTTATGTATTGATAAAATTATTGACGGGGCCTGATGTAAATAGTAGCAAGTGTTGTTTGAACTTCTACCTGTATGCATTTTCCATTTTGATAGGTATATATATTGTCACCATCGGGAAGCCTGAGCGTATAAATGTGTGGCGCTGTTTGGCTCACTGCTATATATTTTCCAAAATTTTCTGAAAAAATATATTTCATACCTGAAGGCTCGGCGTACATCAGGCATGCCGTGCTGAAATGTATGGATGATTTGATGGAAGCAGATTTGCCATCATTATTAATAAGGTATTGATCTTTGCTTCGTATAATATGTTTGTCAGCCTTTGTTTTACCATTCACCAGCCTGATAAGTTTGCCATCCTCCAGTATACCGTTACGGAACGAGCTTTGCAGTTTGCTGTAAACAGCTATATCAATAATAGCTGAAAATTTTGCAGAAGATTCGTTAATATATTCTGTTATTTCAGTATTGCCCAGCTTGCTGCATTTCATGTAGCCGATTATTTTGTCATTCCTGATAATATCATAGTAAGCATGATGGTTATAATCCGGTTCATGCTTTCCTGCTGATAAGAGGGCAGGGAAGAAGCTGATCAGCGACCAGTAAATAATGGCTATCATGATGTAAAAAAATTAAATGATATAGTAATGATCTGTTATCATCTAAAACCTCCTGAGCAGAGGCTTTAGATGAATGAACAAATGGGTTAGTTTGTGCCGGGTGAACTGCCTGAATAAGTGAAACCAACTGCGAAAAAATGCAATACCCGGACTTAATATGGTTTGTATCAACAAAATGATCATTTTGATATTTGTATTTCCCTCCCGAAAATATTTGCGCCAAATTTTTCGGCCCAGGATTTTGGCGCCAGCCATGACAGGAATACACCAAGCTTGGTTTGAAGCCCGGTAATCCGCTCCGCATTGCCTTTAAATAAAGTATTAATGGCTATTTTGGCAACAGCCTGGGGCGTCATATTGTATCGTTCCGCTGTTTTTCTTATCTGCTTGCCCATGCCTGCACGATCAACGAAGCTGGTATCTGTACTACCGGGGCTTACACAGCTCACGGTTATTCCAGATGACTTTAATTCGTGCCGCAGGCTGCGGGTGAATGAAATAATAAATGCTTTTGAAGCCGCATAAATATTCAGGTAGGGCACAGGCTGATAACCTGCATTGCTGCCTATGTTTAATATATAACCTTTACTTCTTTTTTTAAATACTGGTATAAACTGGTGGCTTAGCGCAACTACAGATTTAATGTTAACATCAATAATGTTTAATTGTTCCTGTAAGGGTAATGTTGCAAATGCGCCGTTCAATCCGAAAGCTGCATTATTCACCAGTACCTCCAGCTCATTATGCCAGGTTGAGCTCCATTTAAAAACGGCATCAGGAGTTTCTGCTATGGAAAGATCCGCTACAAGATATACAACCCGTACACCGGTTATTCTTTCCAGGTCAAGTTTGGTTAATGCGAGGCCTTTACCATCAATATCAACCAACAGCAGGTTATAATTTCTTAAGGCTAACTCCAGCGCTATGGATCTGCCAATACCTTTTGCAGCGCCGGTAACAAGAGCATAAGCCATAATGTTTATTGATTTACAGTATTACGAACATCGTTATCAGCGGCAATGCGGGACAGGTTTAATCCTTTCTTCAGGTTAGACCAGCGGAAAGTTTCCCTGTATTGCTCCAGCTTTGGTAAGGCAAGCTTATGATAAAAAGGTGTTGGGCTGTTGGCGTGCCTGGGTTTGTATGCTCCTGTAATAATAGGTATATACATTACGCGACGCCTGCTTTCATCGCCAAAAAATGATGAGCGTTGTACACGGTGCCATAAACGTCCGTCATGCACAGTAAGGTCGCCTGCTTCAATATCGAATCCTATTTCTTTTGGATCAGGGTCGTTGTCAACAAAATATTTTTTTCTGAACAACAGTTTGAAGAGTCCCTGGTTGTGTGTACCTGCCAATACTCTTAACCCGCCTTTTTCAAAAGGGTAATCATCAAGGTGCAGACCTACATTAAGCATGGGCATGATCCTGGAACCCAGGAATATATCCCGCGGACTGTCTGTATGCCATCCTAGTTGTTTATACTCGCTGTCAGGCGTATTTACATAATGATTTAAAACAAGACCATCTTTTTCGTTCTCACCAATTCGCCCTTCATAAGGGTATAATAGTTCCGCTAATTGCGCAAGTCTTTTGTCTTTAAGAAAATTGCTCAGTGTTTTACTGTATTGTGAAGTGAAGGCGATGCGCTGGATAAATTTTCTGCCATCAGTATTTACACCAAATTTTAATGGTATGCCATTTACTTTTTGAGTACCGGAAGAGATCAACTGTTCTTCTACATTTTGAATTTCGGTGATAAAATCTTTTACCGTTTCTTTATCTACAAAGTTTTTAAACTGTATTACACCATATTTATTAAAAATATTTTTTTGTTCCTCAGTGAGTGATTGCCCGAATTGGAAAATGAAATTAGTGATGTTGCTCATATCATTTTTGATTTGATGATTAAGAAATAATGGAATGGGAAAATTAAAGTTTACTTACAGCGGGATAGATGGTTGTTACCCCTGGATCAATATGTTGCCTGGCGGCAACAACAATACATGATATGTGATTTTATAAATTTCACAGAGCAAAAATAGTATAAAATACTAGTCTACCAAATTTATAGACTAATATTTTAAAAATATTTTTTGCAAGTGAAGAAGGAAACCAGATAAAACGGATATGACGGAGACTCACGGAATGTATCTGAATTATTCAGCACCATCCGCGTATTCCGCATGCTATTCATATTTGTGTGAAGAATGTATAGCTTCAACGTTATCGCTGTTAATATATAGAGGAGGATGTTTGTGTGCTTTCCCCCGACAAATTGCTGACGGCCAGCCACCCTGTATTTTTTTCATGAAGAGGTTTGTCCCATGAGGTTATTTATGAAGTATACATTTTTTACAAATTTTTCTACAAAAATTTTTTTTGAAAAAAAAAGACATTATTTTTGTCTACTAAATTAGTAGACTAATATTTTGTCAACCACCGGCAGAGTATTTAATAAGTAAAATCAAAAATGGAACATGTAAACTGCTGCAATGCCAGTGGCATTGTTAATGATTTGATTGTAAGTACGGTGGAATATTATATACCTGCTCACAAATTTTCTTGTTGCACATCCTGTTGTTGTAATACTATGCGCAGTTAAGCGCTTTTTCATTTATTCAGCTTGCTATAAATTATTGCATTCATAAAAATTATGAATGGTAAGGTTGTCTCCACGTCATCACCTGTAATCGGTGGTTGATTGCGGGAGAAGGACTGGGACAGCCTTTCTGTTCAGCCAATATATAAAACGTTTTTTCTATGCAGAAGCAGGATTATTTTTTGCTGATCAAAAAAATAGCCATAGGCATACTGATTTTTTTGATCCCTTTCCTGGTTTTTTATTTTGGACTATTAATCATTTCTAAAAACTAATATTCAGCTATGAGCTCTGCAAAAAATGCAACAGTTAATATCACGAGAGATGCGGTAACCAGCATTTTTATATACGCGTTGCCGGTAGCGCTGATGTTTGTGTATTTTAAAATTACAGGTCAGCAACCCTGGAACAGAGCAGCAGGAGAAACATTGCCATTTAAAGCTCCTGCGCCTGTAGAAAATGTTTTCAAAAATCTTAGAACATGGGGACTGCCATTATTAACACTCATTTGGGGCATTATAGAATTTTCAGCGGGACTATACAAGAATAAGTGGAATAAGAATGAAGCTATGCTTGATATAGTTTGCTTTGCTGCTCCAAAACTGGTTTTCCGTCCATTGCTGGTGTATATAACGCTGCTGGTATTCCCTTATGTATTACCGGGTCAGCAAAATGCATTCAGTTGGGTGCCTTTCTGGTGGGCTTGCTTAATTATTGCGGTTGCTGATGATCTTACACAATACTGGTATCACAGGTTGCATCACCAGGTGCCGTGGTTGTGGCGGTTTCACCGCACACATCATTCTGCTGATTATATGGGAATGGCAATGGCAGGAAGGCAGAATTTTATCTATACCATTTTCTTTTCTCAAATATACCTCACATCGGCGCTTACCTATCTTGGACTGGGATATGCAGCATTGTTTGTGGGAGGTGTAAAGTCTGTTATAACATTATCCGCACATTCAAGCATTCCCTGGGACAGGCCGTTTTACAAATACAAATTGTTGCATCCTCTTGCATGGATACTGGAACGTACCATATCAACTCCTGCTACACATCATGCGCATCACGCGGATTCTATGGATGATGGTATTGGCTATTACAAAGGGAATTTCGGGAATATGTTTTTTATATGGGATATTATTTTTGGCACTGCTAAAATTACGCGTCAATATCCTACGAGCTACGGCATCAGGCATTATAAGGAAGAAGAGTGGTATGCCCAGTTTTTGTGGCCCATCTTCAAATCAAAAAAAGAAGGCAGCGAGCTGTCGGCTGACGGACCAATGGTTGCTGATTTGGAACCATCAAACAATACTGAAGCTGTGGCACAAATAAAAGTAGTTCCCCAGGGATAAAATTTTTCTAAAATACTATACTGAATCAATAGACCAATCAATAACTGATGTTTACCGGAATCATTTTATATAAACGCCATCTGGCAGGATTGGAAAAATACCTGGACGCTATGTTGTACTATGAGTGTTGTGCATAGCATCATACAGTATCTATGTTTTAATTCTTTTTTACACAATTATTTTAACGAAGGTTATACTAACAAACATGAAAATTAAATTTTGGCTTCTTTTCTCATTACTGGGCAGCAGCTTATTTATAGCACAGGCTCAGCAGGGTACGATAATCAACTCTATACTGGAGGGACAGGTAACAGATAAAAGTAATAACGCACCGCTGGAAGGTGTAAGCATCGTTATTAAAGGAACAACCAACCAAACCCTTACCAACAGTAAAGGTCAGTTTATTTTAAGAACAGGTCAGAAGCTTCCTTATACATTGCTGGTTACCATTGTAGGTTATAAATCAACTGAAATAAAAGTAGATAGCTCACCTGTAAAAATTGAGCTGGAGCAGGATGTGCAGTCATTATCCGATATTGTTGTGGTAGGCTATGGTACACAAAAACGTAAAGACCTTACCGGCTCTGTGTCGTCAATCTCTGCCAAGGATTTTAATAAAGGCAGCAATGTATCGGTTGATAATCTTATTGCCGGGCGTGCCGCGGGTGTGCAGGTAACCCAATCATCATCCGAGCCGGGCGCCGGCGTGTCTATACGCATACGCGGCGCTAATTCTATTAATGCCAGCAATGAACCATTATATGTAATAGATGGTTTTCCCATTGACAATTCAAACCGTACTCCAACGTCAGCCGTGGTTACGGAATCTGCTCCGAGAAACCCCCTTAATTCCCTAAACCCATCTGATATTGCCTCTGTTGAAATTTTGAAAGATGCTTCCGCTACTGCTATTTATGGTTCACGTGGAGCAAATGGCGTTATTCTTATTACAACAAAGCGTGGCAAAAGGGGAAGATTGTCAGTGGAGTATAATGTATCAGGCGCAGTGCAGGAAGTGGCAAAAAAAATACCGGTATTGTCTACATCACAGTATATCAGTTTGCTTAATGATCTGAAGGCCGCACAGGGGCTTGCACCTGAATTCACCGATGAGGATATAGCTGCTATTGGTAAAGGTGTAAACTGGCAGGATGAAATATTCAGAAAAGGATATACACAAAATCATCAACTGAGTTTTTCCGGGGGACAGGATAAATTTACTTATTACGCTTCGTTAAATTATCTTGATCAGACAGGAATTGTTATCAGCTCCGGTATTAAACGTTACACCGGCCGCGTAAACCTGAATTATACAGATGCAAAGTTTAAATTCGGCATCAATCTGAACACTGCGAAAATTAATGATGATTATGTACCGAATGGTGTAAGCATTAACGAAGGCGCCGGAATAGTAAACGCTGCTATCTTCCAGGATCCTACATTGGGTATTTATGATAAGAATACCGGAAAATACGCGCAGACCAACCTGGTAAATCTTGAAAATCCGCTCGGGCTTGCTTACGGCGTATCTGATTACGCGGTCACCAGCAGAACATTTGGCAATGCTTTTCTCGAATACTTCATTATTCCTGAATTTTCGGTAAAAATAAATGGTGGCACAGATATTCAAAGTTCGCGACGTGATACATACCTGGGACGCAATACAAGAAAAGGAAACAATGCCAATGGTATTGCCAGTGTGCAAACAACAAACAGCAATAATGCTTTACTGGAGCTTACGGCGAGATATGCAAAAACATTCAGTAATCATTCCCTGGAAGTACTGGGCGGGTATACCTGGCAGAACTTTGGCTGGAATACATTGAACTCCGGCGCGCAGAATTTTACAACAGATGCTTTTGGCACAGATAATATGGCGGCAGGATCAAGCAGTACATTTACCATCAATACATATAAAAGCCGTAACCAGCTACAATCACTTTTAGGCAGGATCAATTATACCTTTAATGATAAATATCTTTTAACCGCCAACTTCAGGGCGGATGGTTCTTCGAGATTTGGCGCTGATAATAAATACGGGTATTTCCCTTCGCTTGCTTTGGGGTGGCATGTTAACAGGGAAAATTTTTTTAGAAATGTGCGTACCATTTCAACGCTTAAACTAAGAGCAAGTTATGGCAGGACCGGTAACCAGGAGATAGGTAACTACCGTTCCCTTGTATTGCTGGGTACACAAGGACAGGCTGTTTTTGGCAATGCAGCGGAAGTGGGTATTTCAACCACGCAACTGGCAAACCCCAATTTAAAATGGGAAACGACCAGCCAATTTGATGCAGGTGTGGATTTTGGTTTGCTTGATGACAGGATTACCGGTAGCATTGATTATTTTAACAAAAATACTAAAGACCTGCTGCTTGAACTGCCTGTGCCTGCTACAACAGGTTTTGCTACAACGCTTACCAATATAGGCAGCATGAATAACAGCGGCTTTGAATTTACAGTTAATACCGTAAACCTGCGTGGCAAATTTAACTGGACTACTTCGGCAAACCTTTCTGTAGTCCGGAATAAGGTAACAGGTATTGGCGGGCTGCCTGATATACTCCAGGGCTCTGCAGGCTTCTTTAATAGCTTTAGCATTCTCAAGGTTGGGCAACCATTGAATTCTTTTTATGGCTATGAAGTGGTTGGTGTGCTGCAGAAAGATGAGCAATACACTCCGCAGCCTTTATCTGCCCCGGGAGATTTGAAATTTCTTGATGCAAACGATGATAAGACAATCTCTGCTTCCGACAGGAAAATTCTGGGCTCTTCATTCCCGGATTTTACGTATGGTATTAATAACAGCCTGGGCTATGGCAGATTTAACCTGTCGTTTTTCTGGCAGGGTGTTAAAGGTGGTAAAATTCTTAACCTGAATATTTCAGAGTCTGAAAACCCGATTTCGTTCAGGCGTAACCGTTTGAGCCGCTCATATACCGACAGGTGGACAGAAACAAATCCCACCAATGAGAACCCATCCGGTTTATCACCGGCATTTGCGTATGTTGATGCCAGCGGCACCATTAACAGCCGGGCGGTACAAAGTGCCTCTTTCCTCAGGCTGAAAAATATTTCACTCAGTTATGATATACCCGCAAACCGTGTGTTCCAGTCTGCCCAGGTATATTTTGTTGCGCAAAACCTGGTTACATTTTCCAACTATTTTGGCTTTGACCCTGAGGTTACCGCTTTTGGAACATCTAATGTGAGGGTTGATTATAACGCGTATCCGTTGTCAAAAATTTATACACTTGGATTAAATGTGAAATTTTAAAAAGAACACAATGAAGCTTAATAATATTAAAAATATGAAAATGAAACCCTATTATATATTATTGTTGTTATCGCTTACACTTGGCGGTTGTGGTAAAGATGTTTTGGAAGAAGATGTGTATTCTTCGCTGGGCGTAAGTAATTATTTTAAAAATGCCGATGACGCGGAAGCAATTTTAAATGCCACGTATGCTTCTGAGCAAAGAAGACCATTCCGCGATTATTTTATAATGTCTGATGTAACCAGCGGAACGCTTTATGATCGCGCAGGCGGGCTGGAAGCACTGGCTAAATCTTTTGAAACCTTTAGCTGGGGCGCTACCCACTCATTTTTTTCAGGCATCTGGGCAAGACATTATACCACCATATATCGTGCAAATCTTGTGCTCGATAAAGTACCGGAAATTGATTTTGATGAAAACAGGAAAAAGCAAATACTGGCTGAGGCTACTTTTCTCAGGGCGTCTGCGTATGTAATTCTTAAAGATCTTTTTGGGCCTGTACCTATTATCACAACCAGTAATACAAGTGCCGACGACAGACCGTCACGACCTACAAAAGAAGCATTTGATAAGTTTGTGACCGATGACTTTAAGGCAGCCGCTGAAGTTTTACCCGTTACTGCCGACAGAGGGAGAGCTACCAAAGGTGCAGCGCTTTCGCAACTGGCAAAATATTATCTTAATAATAAGGACTGGGCTAACGCTGCAGACTATGCGAAACAGGTAATTGATCTGAATGTATATCATTTGTTTGACGGATCGGCAGACAGGTCGGAATTATTTAACCCGCTTAATGAAGATAACAGCGAGTTTATATATATACGCCCGCGTTTGGCAGTTGCAGGGTTGGGGGATAATTATATATCGCATGCTGCTCCGCCGAGTTACAGGTGGAAAGGAGGCAACAAAGAGAATTATGCAACGCAATTTAAAACATACAGCAGCTATTACGATTCATTTGCAGATAATGATACAAGAAAAAATGCTTTTATTACGGAGTACTATAATACCAGTGGCAATCTGGTACAATTAGGTAAAGATGATATAAGAAATTTTAAATTTAAGGAAGACTTCACTGCAACAGGTGCAAACAGTGGCAATGATTTTCCTGTTATACGCTATGCCGATATTTTATTGTCGCGTGCAGAAGCGTTGAATGAGCTTAACGGACCTAACGTGGAAAGTATTTCACTGGTGAACCAGGTTAGGGAAAAAGCAGGGATTGCGGATCTGAGCCTTGCTGATTTTGAAGGTAAAGATATTTTGAGGACTGCTATTTTCCAGGAGCGGTTGTGGGAGTTTCCGGCAGAAGAATTACAAAGGCAGGATTTAATAAGACAGGGTATCTTTATACAAAAGGCGAAAGACAGGGGATTGGCAGCACAGGATTTCCAGGTGTTGTTTCCTATTCCTCAAAGTGAGATTGATAAAAACAGTAACCTTACACAAAATGATGGATACTAACCAAAGCGCATCCCGTTTTTTACAAGGCATCGCATTTGTTTTGATGATGCTGGTATCGTATGGCAATGGGTATGCACAGCAAGCTTCCCATCCTAACATTATTATCTTTTTGGTTGATGATATGGGATGGGAAGATACATCTGTTCCATTTTCAGGAACGGTAACTGCCAATAACAAAAAATATCATACGCCTAATATGGAGCGGCTGGCTAGAGGCGGATTAAAATTTACCAATGCCTATGCGGCACCCGTATGTACACCCACACGGGTAAGCATTATTACCGGTATGAATGTAGCGCATCATGGCGTTACCAACTGGACATCACCATTTAAGGATACTTATTCAGATGCGAAAGACAGTCTGTATGATCCTGCCAATTGGAATGTGAATGGTTTTACGCCGGTTGCAGGTATAGATAAAGCGGTACATGCAACTGCATTACCGCAATTGCTGAAAGAAGCAGGGTATTTTACAATTCATGTTGGTAAAGCACACTGGGGACCGCAGGGAACACCAGGCGCAAGCCCTTATAATGTTGGCTTTATTGTTAATATTTCCGGTCATGCCGCGGGCCATCCGCAGAGTTATCTTTCTGAAGACAATTATGGCAACCTGCCGGGTAAAAATGCACCTCAATCCGTGCCCGACCTGGAGCAATATTACCAGTCAGGTACATTTTTAACCGAAGCACTAACGCAGGAGGCTATACGAAGTTTGGAATATCCTGTTTCCAGAAAGCAACCTTTCTTTTTAAATTTCGGGCATTACGCGGTGCATGTGCCTTTGATGGCAGATAAAAGATATTATCAAAAATATATTGACCGCGGACTGGATTCTGCTGAAGCTAAATATGCTTCGCTGATAGAAGGCATGGATAAAAGTTTGGGTGATGTGCTGGATTTTGTAGAGAAGAAGGGCATTAAAAATAATACCGTTATACTTTTTCTTACAGATAATGGCGGGCTTGCCCTTACGCCTCCGAGGGGTGGAACGCATCTAACGCACAATGCTCCGTTAAAGGCCGGTAAAGGTTCGGTATATGAAGGCGGCATCCGTGTGCCTTTTATTATTCAATATCCGCCATTGATTAAGGCAGGAGGCACTACGGAAAATCCTGTTATAGCAGAAGATATTTTTCCTGGCATACTTGAATTAGCCGGTGTCCGTAATTATAAAACTATTCAGGAAGTTGATGGAAGATCATTCGTTCCGGTATTGAAAAATCCATCCATAACAGATACTGCGAGGGTATTGCTGTGGCACTATCCCAATAACTGGAAAAACCAGGCAATACCCGGCACCAATTATTTCAGTGCATTAAGAAAAGGAAATTGGAAATTAGTATACAGTCAGCGTAATAATACCGCGGAGCTGTATGATTTGTCTAAAGACCTGGAAGAAGAGAAAGATTTGTCAGCTGCTTACCCGGACAAAACCAGGGAATTGATAAATCTTTTAGGGAAGCGATTAAAAGATTACAAGGCGCCAATGCCTATTGATAAAAAAACAAATAAGCCGTTGCCATACCCTGGTGATGGCGTAAATAAGTAATAAAAAGATGACAATGAAAAAAATAAGCTTGTTCATGATGTTGTTGTTGTGCATCGGCGTTGCTTTTGCACAGAATAAGAGGCCCAATATCGTTTTTATTTTTTCAGATGACCATGCTTACCAGGCAACAAGCGCTTACGGTAATAAATTGATTCAAACGCCTGGAATTGACCGCATAGCAAAAGACGGTGCTTTGCTGGAAAATAATTTTGTGACGAATTCCATTTGCGGACCAAGCCGGGCAACATTGTTAACAGGTAAGTATAGTCACAAAAATGGATTTTACGATAACACTGGAAAAAAGTTTGATACCGCTCAACTGGTTTTTCCTGAATTACTACAAAAAAATGGTTACCAAACTGCCTGGATTGGTAAAATGCATTTACATGCATTACCCAGGGGCTTTGATTATTTAAATGTATTAGCCGGCGCCGGGGGGCAGGGTACTTATTTTAATCCTGATTTTGTTAACCAGGATAATGATACTGCTTCGTATAAGGGGTATGTAACAAACCTGATCACAGATTTTTTCTTTGACTGGTTAAGCAACAGGGATACAAGTAAACCTTTTTTTGCCTTAGTTGGAGAAAAAGCAACGCACAGAACATGGCTGCCTGATATTCCTGATCTAGGGGCATATGATGATATTGATTTTCCATTACCGGATGATTTTTTTGATAACTATGATACACGGCTGGCAGCTAAAGACCAGGATATGACTATTGACAAAACCATGCGGTTGAAAGAGGACCTGAAAGTGGGAGAAAAATTTGGTACTGATATCACTGATGAAGATATAGACCAGCAGATCAGGAATCTGCAGAAACAAAATCCAAACTATAAAGTAAATAAAGCGCAGTTTAGAAAAGGAAGTCTTGATAGTGCGCAAACAAAGGCCTATAGGGCATATTACGGAAAAATTACAAAAGAGTTTGAAGAAAAAAAGCTAACCGGCAAAGAACTGGTGAAATGGAAATACCAGCGGTATTTGAAAGATTATTATGCCACAGCTAAATCAATGGACCGTAATATAGAAAAAATACTGCATTATCTCGACAGCACCGGTCTCAGCAAAAACACGGTAGTGATTTATGCATCAGACCAGGGTTTTTATCTTGGTGAGCACGGATGGTTTGATAAAAGATTTATTTATGAGCAATCTTTAAAAACATCTTTTCTTATTAAATATCCCGGCGTAATAAAATCCGGTATACGCGTTAATGATTTTGTTTCAAATATTGACTGGGCGCCAACTGTTTTAGATATTGCCGGTGTAAAGAGCCCTGCAGAAATACAAGGGCAGTCTTTTTTGCCTGCACTGAAACAACAAACCCCAAAAGACTGGAGAAAAGATTTTTATTATCACTATTACGAATACCCGCAGCCGCATCATGTATCACCTCATTTTGGCATCAGGACCAAAGATTATTTGCTGGTTCGTTTTTATAAGGGTGTAGAAAGCTGGGAATTGTTTGATCTGAAAAAAGATCCTGATGAATTGAATAATGTTTATGCCGATGTGAAATATCAAAAGATTGTAGCTGATCTTAAAAGCAGGCTTAAAAAACTGATACTTCAATATGATGATAAAGACGCGCTGGAGATTTTTAATCAGCAGCTACCATAAATCCAAAACGATTAATAATACTGAAATGGATAATAAAAGAATTATATCAATTGGTTTTGTCATACTGTTTTTTGTGTCAGGAATAAATGTTATTGCTGCCCAGGGCAAATCTTCGGGTAAACGCCCGAATTTTATTTTAATACTTACCGACGATCAGGGCTATGGGGATTTGAGTATTAATGGTAATCCAACTATTAAAACACCAAATATAGACCGGCTTGCACTGGAAGGGCAGAAGTGGACAAATTTTTATGTAGCAGCCAATGTATGTACGCCCTCAAGAGCCGGATTGATAACCGGCCGCTTACCTATACGCAGTGGTATGCAGGGAACAAAGCAGGCAAGGGTATTGTTTCCCAAATCAAAAGGAGGATTGCCGGAAAGTGAAGTAACCATTGCTGAGTTATTAAAGCAAAAAGGATATCATACTGCAATGATCGGCAAATGGCATTTGGGCAGCCTTCCGCAGTACCTGCCGCTCAACAATGGCTTTGATTATTATTATGGTCTTCCTTACAGCAACGATATGGACAAAGTTGATTCTGTTCCTTACCTTAAAGCTATAACCGAACCGAGGAATGAATATTTCCAGGTACCGCTTTACAGAAATAAGGATATTATAGAAAAACCGGCGAATCAGAATACCTTAACGCAAAGGTATACAGCGGAGGCTGTGAGATATATAACTGATCATAAAAAAGAGCCTTTCTTTATTTATTTCGCTCATTCCATGCCGCATGTGCCTTTGTTTCCTAATCCCAGGTTTGCCGGTAAAAGCGCAAGAGGAATTTACGGTGATATTATTGAAGAGATTGACTGGAGTGTGGGTGAGATATTAAAAGCATTAAAGCAAAATGCCATTGACGATAATACTTATATTGTTTTTATAAGCGATAATGGTCCGTGGAAATTATTCAGGGAACTGGGTGGTTCAACCGGCCCGTTATATGGCGCAAAGGGCAATAGTTACGAAGGCGGAGTGCGTGTTCCTGCCATTATATGGAGTAAAAAAAATGTTTTTGCCGGGCAGGTTACGGAAATTGGCAGCAGCCTGGATATTCTTCCTACGTTCGCGAAACTGGCTGGCGTTGATCTCCCGGCAGACAGGGTGTATGATGGTTATGATTTAAGCAGTGTTCTATCAGGCAGCAGCAATAAAAGTCCTCGCGATGAAATGTATTATTACCATGCAGATACATTGGTGGCTGTTCGTAAAGGAGTGTACAAGTTGTTGTTGTATGGCAATAGCGAAGTGGGTTACCCGGATGCATTAAAAAAGTTAGATAAGCCTGTCTTGTATAATTTGAATGAAGATATCTCCGAAAGATATGACATCTCGGATAAGCACCCCCGAACAGTGCAGCAACTGATCGCATTATTAGAGCAACACAGCAAAACCATCACGCGGGTAGAAGATCAGCTGTTGAAATAAGAAGTGTTAGGCCGAATACCGGTAACCTGCACCTGAAGTTGTATTGATGCTATAAAACATGTTTGTGTATTTTTTTTAATCATGTATTTTTTAGCTGATTGTACCTATTGTTATCATGAAGTTGGTGGTGTATATTAGCCTGATACAAATGACACCTTCTGTTTTATTATGGCGCTTCTTAAGCAGTTAAATATATTGACATTTTTTATTTTAACGCTGGCGACAACTGCTTCATGCCAGGCGAAAAATTCAAATAAAAGCAATCAGGAAGTCTATACAACAGTAAAAGGACTTCGCTCATTTCAACAAATATTTTGGGATAGTTTACCTGAGCCAACAGGATACGTTAATGACTACGAAAATCTTTATACGGATACCGAAGAAAAAGCCCTGGATAGTTTAATGAGTGATTTTCAGAAAAGTACTGCTATCCAAATTGTATTAATCACTTTTGATACAACAATGACAACGAAAGATAGCCTTGAAGCATTGACGTTAAGAATTTTAAATGCTTGGGGAGTTGGGCAAAAAGATAAAAACAATGGTATAGTAGTCGGCATTAGTAGCGGATACAGGAAAATGCGAATTCAAAATGGTTACGGAATAGAAAGAATCTTGACAAACAGCGAAACAAAAGAGATTATTGACACAGCTTTTATACCAGGTTTCAAAGAAGGGAAATATTTTGAAGGAACATTGACAGGGCTTAAAACATTGATGGCAACTCTATTGAAGAATGCTGAAGAAAGGTCCAGGGTAAAATTCTAAGTCTGCTAATGTTGACAGGACAAAAAGGTATGTAAAAGCAGCTTCCCCCGGTAGCAGTGGCGATGAACAAATCAATATCTTAGTGTTACTGTCAGCTACATACCCGGTTGACCGAATACTAATGAGCTACAAAAAATGTTCCTGGTTTTGGTGCCTTACATTGTATACTGACGATTATTAAAATTTAATCACAAGCTAAATATGGCTAAGAAATGCTAATTTCCAGTCTGCATAAAGCCCTGTTTGTTGGGCCTAAGTTTAAAAAAGCACCATTACATTGGCAGGATATCCTAAAGACATAAAATTCAAATATAACTGGCGAAAATACCAACAGCGGGTGCTTGACGACTTGCAAGAACACCTTATGGATGGACATTTACACGTTATTGCACCACCGGGTTCGGGCAAAACGATTTTGGGACTTGAAGTGGCTATCCGGCTAAAAAAACCAACCTTAATACTTGCTCCAACTATTGCAATTCGTAACCAGTGGATACAAAGATTTTGTGAACTGTTTTTGCAAGCGACGCAAATACCCGATTGGATTTCGAGGGATATTCGCAACCCCAAATTTATGACTGTTGTAACCTATCAAGGACTTCACGCAGCTTGTAATAATTTTAGAATTGAAGAAGATGATAAGGAAGAAGAAGAATGGGAAGAAAATGGAAACAGCAAAACAACAAATGCTAACCTTGACAATATTGTAAGCGGATTAAAATCGCAAAACATAAAAACCATTGTTGTGGACGAAGCACACCACCTGAAAAACGAATGGTGGCTAACCCTAACAAAAGTTAAAGAAAAATTAGACCCGGTTGTTGTGGGGCTGACAGCAACGCCACCTTATGATGTAACAGCAACAGAATGGCAACGGTATATTGACCTGAACGGAATTGTTGATACGGAAATTTCAGTTCCCGAATTGGTTATTGAAGGAGATTTATGTCCGCATCAGGATTACGTTTATTTTACTTCGCCAACTGAAAAAGAAAATCAAAGCATTGTCGATTTCAGGAAAAAAATTGAAAAACTTTTTCAGGAAATAAGGAAAGATGAAACAATTATTAAAGCCATTGAACAACATCCTATCTGGCAAAGGCCAAATGAACATGTAGACTGGATTTACAATAATCTTTCCTGTTATTCGGCTTGTTTAATTTTTCTTCACGATAAAGGAAAAGAAATTTCAGAGTTCCATCTTGAGATTATCGGAGATGTAAAATTTGAGATCCCCAAATTGGATTACGGGTGGATGGAAACACTTTTGGACTTTTATCTTTACAAAGAAAAGGAGTATTTTAAAGCATTTGAAGAACATCAAATTTTACTCGAAAACAAATTAAGAAGATATGGGGCGATTGAAAGGCGGCAGATCAAGTTTGCTCATAATAAACGTGTAACAGGTTTTCTAACTTCAAGTATCAGTAAGCTAAATGGAATTAAAAGAATAGTTGATTTTGAATATGCACAATTAGGCAAAGATTTGCGGTTGGTAATTCTTTCTGATTTTATAAGAAAGGAGTTTTTTCTCAATACAAAGGAAAATAATGTCGAACTTAATAAAATTGGGATTATTCCCATTTTTGAGAAATTAAGACGAGAAAATACCGACAACAAGAAAATTGGTGTGTTGACAGGTTCGATGATTATCATTCCGAAAACGGCATATGAAGCATTTGAAGCAAAAGCAAGCAAGTTTGGAATGGCACAAATCAATGCGAGCCCTGTTCCGTTTGACAACAATTATATTTTAATTCATCAAACTGAGCAACTTAAACACAATATTGTCCATATTGTTACACAAATTTTTCAGCAAGGAGAGATTGAGATTTTAATCGGGACTAAATCATTACTTGGTGAAGGTTGGGATGCTCCTGCAATCAACTCCTTGATATTAGCAAGCTTTGTGGGTTCGTTTGTTCTTTCCAATCAAATGCGTGGCAGAGCTATTAGAACACAAAACGGCAATCAAAATAAAACGGCAAACATTTGGCATTTGGTCTGTATTGACCCCACTTCTGCCGTAGGTGGAGATGATTTTGAGTTATTAAAAAGGCGTTTCAGAAGTTTTGTAGGTGTTTCTTTTAAAAAAGAACCTTCTATCGAAAACGGGATCGGTAGATTGAATTTGCCTGAAAATATCTACCACAAAGAAGGAGCAGAAAAGAAAAATGATGAAATGCTTTCATTGGCAGGCAATAGAGAAAGTCTGAAACAGCGTTGGGAAGAAGCATTAGCGACAGGTGTAAATCTTGTGGAAGAAATCAAAATACCATTCCCTGAAGAAAAAGCATACAAGACTATCAAATCAATGTATCTGACCAGGACCATTGCCAACTTAATTGCTACACTTGGGTTTAGCTTGCTTACTTATTTTGACGGATTACTACAAGGCTTGTGGCGTTCTATCCGAAATATTAAAACGCTTCAGGATTTTTATCTTATCCTGATTTTATTTGCAGGTATGGGAGTTCTTTTTTTTGGCAGGCAAACCTACAAAGCTTTGCGACTCTATCTTAAGTATCGGGATATTTCAAAAGACATCAGGCAAATTGGAGAAGCATTACTGAACTCACTAATTAAAGCAAATGTAATTCTCACGGACTATTCAAAATTAAAAGTTATGGCAACAGTTGACAGTTTTGGTGCTGTTTATTGCCACTTAGAAGGCGGAACAACTTTTGATAAATCAACTTTTATTAATGCTTTGCAGGAGATTATTGTCCCTATTGATAACCCGCGGTATGTAATTATCAGAAAAAGCAGGTTCATGCTTTTTATTAAACAAAAAGATTATCATTCCGTTCCCGAGATACTTGGGCGAAACAAAAACCTGGCGGAATATTTCAAGTACCAATGGGAACGATTAGTTGGGGCTTGTGACTTGATTTTTACGAGGACAATTGACGGGCGAAAATTACTTTTGAAATCGAGAGTAAAATCATTAACGGCACAATTCGACGACAAAATAGAACACATAAACAAATGGAGATAAGAAGGACTGGCATTCAACAAGCAGTTCTATGCAAGTTGGGCTTGACTTTGTAGTCATCAGCTCTTTTCAATTGGCAGCGGTTGTGTACAAAAGGCATAATACCCAACCTGCATAATACCCGGCTTGTTATATATCTTTTCTTGCAACACACATTTTATTATTTATGGCGGATTTTGTTTCTTTACTATTTATACATTGAAATTATATGAGAAATATTTTTTACCTGATATTTATATTTATACCTGCAGTGTCATTTTCTCAAACGCCTGACAATGACTCAACAGAACAAATTATAAGGGTTATATGCGATGATAAAATTTTTGAAAAATGCGAAATACCTGTCGGGTTTAAAAACGGTCAATTGGCCGTAAAAGACAGCATAACAAATTATTTGAAAGAAAATAATACACAGTTTCAAAACGGAAAAGCAACTTTTCAATTTGTTGTAGCAAAAAATGCTAAAGTTTGCGATGTTAAAAAGGTATCCGGAAATATTGCGAGCGAAGGAAATATAATCAAAGCGCTACAGCAAATAGCTGATTTATGGACAGTCGGAAAACAGAATTCCCGCTTTATATGCAGTTATGCAAGACTTGAAATTGAGATTATTGATTACAGCGTCAAAGTTAACCTGACCAATCTCCATAAATAGTATTACTTCAGTTTTAATACTTTGAAATTCAGGTTCCGCCTGGGCAGGTGAATGACTGAACTTTTTAAAGCTTGGTATCGACTCCTGCTTAGCATTTTGTAAGTAAATTGCGCTATGAAAACTTTTTTTTCAACGGGCACTATTATCATATTTTCTTTCCTGTCTTTACAGGTTTTTTCGCAGAAAAAGTATTTTATCAAGCTGAATAATCAAAAAGCTTTGCTGGATTATTTTCATTATTACGGTAAAGCTCATGCGCCTGTTATCAGCGGGCACAGGGGAGGAGTGATGAGTGATTTTCCTGAGAACTCGATAGAAACATTTGTGAATACACTAAAATATACTTCCGCATTTTATGAGATAGACCCACGGCTTACCAAAGACAGTGTGGTTGTACTGATGCATGACGCAACACTTGACCGTACAACAACAGGCAAAGGAAAGGTTAGTGACTATACCTATAAACAATTACAACAATTTTTCTTAAAAGATGTTGATGGGAAAGTAACTTCTTATAAAATTCCCACACTGCTTGAAGCTTTACAGTGGAGTAAGGGGAAAACGGTGCTTAATCTCGATCATAAAGGTGTCCCTTTTGAAATGATAGCGGCTATAATAAAGCAGAGTAAAAATCCGATAGTCATGCTTACAATTCACAGTCCGGAGCAGGCGCGGTTTTATCTGGATAATGATCCCAACAGTATGTTTTCCGTGCATATACTTACAAAGGAGGCTTACGATAAATATGAGGCAGCTGATATTCCCTGGAAGAATATGATAGCATATATAGGTCCAAAGCTCACAGGTGAAAACAGGGTGTTGATGAAATTGTTGCATGAAAAAGGAGTGATGTGCATGGTGTCTGCGGCGCCTACATTTGACAAGCTTCCTGGTACCGCTGAGCGGGCAAAAAGCTATCGCGAAATTTTTTCCGAGGGTGTTGATATTCTTGAATCAGATTTGCCCATAGAAGTTGCAAAAGCAGTGAATACTGATAAAAGATGATTTTGTTCAATACCTGTTTGCAAGGATACCTTGCTCCGTTCATCGATAAATCCGGTTTTCTGTCTACGAAATAAACCTGTGCCGTAATAAATGATATGGCAACAGCGCTCAGCCATTAAGTTTGCAAAATGAACATGGGCAGGCTTTATAAAAACAATAGCAGAGTGCTGGTACATTTGCTATTCTGGTTGTTCGCCTTTGTATTACTTACCTATATTTATTCCACAGCATATGAAAGTTATCAGCTTGGCGTTGTAGTGATCCTGATATTATTGCCGGTGCACATTTGCTATTATTATCTTATTACATACCGTGTGCTGCCTCCTTTCTTCAATGGTAATTATGGTAAGGCTATTTTTACGGCAATAGGTATTATGATCGCTATGGCGGTACTGTACAGGCTGGTTGAAGTTTTTATTGCCAATCCATATATCTACAATTACTACAGGCAAAGAGATAGTGGTTTTACCTGGAATAAAATATCCAAAAGCTGGTGGTTTCAGTTGCAGGACAAAGGAGATTTTGTGAACGCCATAGAGAGAAGTAATGTGGTAGTATGGATAGGCATTACACTAAAATTATTTGCGTTGTGGCATGAAAGAAAAAACGCAGTATTGCAGGCTGAATTAAATGCGCTCAAAGGTCAGCTGCACCCTCATTTTTTGTTTAATTCGCTCAACAATCTTTACGCGTTATCCTTAAATAACGCACCCCAGGCGCCCGGCATTATCCTCGGGCTTTCCAATATACTCCGGTATGTAATTTATGAATGCGCGGCTGATCGTGTATCACTTGAAAGAGATGTGGAAATATTAAAAGATTATATAGCGCTTGAAAAATTGCGCTACGAAGAACGCCTTGATCTTAATTTGAATATTGATGATAATATTAAGTTATGGAATATTGCACCACTGCTTATGCTGCCACTGGTGGAAAATGCTTTTAAGCATGGCGCCGGTGAAACGATAGATAATCCCTGGATAAATATTGAGCTCCGTATGCGTAACGGGGAAATGTTATTTAAGGTAAGCAACAGCAAACCGGAACAGGTTGTTTATAGTAACGGAAAACAAAACGGGAGTGTTGGGTTGTCTAATGTTCAGCACAGACTGAAGCTTTTATATCCTGATGCGCATTCGCTGAAATGGTTTGATGAACAGGACTGCTTTATACTTGAAATGAAAGTACAGTTATCTGCCAATAATAGTATATAATTATGCCCATTCGAACTTTGATAGTTGATGATGAACCTCATGCCATAGACATTATTTGCAGGTATGCTGCCAATGTACCGGATATTGAAATTGTGACAACAAGCAGTAATGCTGTGCACGCATTCCAGGTACTTCAGCATAATAAAATTGATTTGCTGTTTGCAGATATAAAGATGCCCGGGCTTTCAGGCACTGACCTGATCAGGAGCCTGAAAAAACCGCCGATGGTGGTTTTTACTACTGCCTACCAGGAGTACGCAGTTGAGGGATTTGACCTGAATGCTATTGATTACCTCGTAAAGCCCATACCCTTAAACCGTTTTCTTCGCGCAGTTGACAAGGTGATGCATTATATCAACGGGAATAATAATGATGGTATGGAAAAGGCTGAGCCTGTAGCCGTAACCCCGGGTAAACATTTTTTATACCTGCGCATTGAGCGGCAAACCGTAAAAATTGATACGGAAGATATACGCTGGATTGAGAGTATCAGGGATTATATCAAGGTAATAACAAAGGATAAAGTATATGTTACCAAGCAGAAAATAAGCGTAGCTGAAAAATTACTTCCTACAGGGCATTTTATGCGCATACATCGCTCTTTTATTATCCCGCTTAATAAAGTAGAAAGTTATCATCCCGGTTATTTTACGGTAGCCGGTACTAAAATTCCTATCGGTCGAAATTATAAATTGGCCTGTATGGAAAAGTTTCATGATGATATGCAAGACCAGCCTGGCCTACTTTAATTTTTTTTGACTGCGAGGTTAACTATTAAGACTTTCTTATTAATCTTCTTCATAAGCGTTGCTTCTTCAAAACACGATAGTCGTCAGCATCATGCGCCTGCCGATTAAAAAATGCGTGTGTCGATCTGTTTTGTACACCTGTTGAATTTACCTGAATCTTGCGCTCCTTTTTAAACAATTAATTATTTCAACATGGAACTATCTAAGGCTGATGATTACAGGTATTATAACGGAGGATATTTCAGAACGCTGCTCTCCCCTGAACAAACCAATAATGCTATGGCATTAATAGAATTTACATTACCAAAAGGAGCTGAACCGCCATTGCATATTCACCAGGATGAGGATGAAAGTTTTTATATCCTGGAAGGTGAGCTAAAGGTTAGAATAGGAGATGCGGTAACTACATTAAAACCCGGTGAGGCAATTTTTGCCCCGAGAAACATACCGCATGCCTTTACGATTCTTTCAGGTAAAGTAAAAATGTTAAACCTTATTACGCCAGGCACACTCTGGAATTTCTTTAACGAATTCAGTGCGCCTGTTACAGGTCAGCCGCATATTCCGGAAGAACAGGTTATGCCTGATAAAGAAGCTGTATCGCTAATGCTGCAAACCATCAAATCAATATATCATATCAATTTTTTCGAAACAAAATAATATACAGAAAATGAAGATCATTAATTATTCTAAGCTCATCGTACTGGTATCGTTTATTGCATGCACCCAAAAAGACTCATCCGAACCTGTGCGGTATAAGGTTGATGAAAGCGCTTCAGTTATTGAATGGAAAGGAAGCGCTCCCACGCATTTTCATACCGGTGCATTTAAAGTGTCGGGCACATTGATTGCTGATAAAAAAGGAAAGATATCTGGTGGAGATTTTTCAATTCCTATTGCCAGTATCAGCAATTTTGACCTGCAGGGAGAGGAGCAGGTTGAATTGCTGAAGCATTTGAAAAGCTCGGATTTCTTTGATCTGGTGTTATACCCGGAAGCCGCTTTTCATATTACAAAAGTGGAAGATTATAAAGATGAGTCTGCCGCAAATATTATGATCACAGGTGAGTTTACGATGAAGGGGCAAACCCATCCTATCCGTTTTCCGGCAATTTTAAAAAATGAGCAACATGCCATTTCTGCTGAAGGCTCTTTTATATTAAACAGAACAAAATGGGGTATGAGCAAGTATAATGACCCGCAGGAAGGGTTGTATATACTGCCTGGTATAGACATTAAGGTGAAGATCAGTTGCAGCAAGCCCGGGGTGTAGAACCATGGGTTTCCATCAGGTATTCTCAATAAAATAAGCTGGCTCATACTCCTGAGGCAGCTTATTTTTTGGGATTACATTTAAAATTGTTGAAGAGGTTGAATAGCTTTACCTCAAAGTTGCACAAAGGGTTGCACAAAGCAACACAAAAGCGAAACAGCGATAATATAATTCAGCGCTTTATGTATACCGATGTCTCATGCTAAAAGTTATATACAATACCTGCTTAATAATTTCTTCTCCAATCCGTTCATCCTGGCTATGCTGTTGAGTAATCCAAAGAGTGGTGTAAATAATGCGCCGGCGCCGGCTGCATGCATGTCGCTCATTGTTGAAATAACTGCTAATGTTTGCAGGCTTTTGGGCACGCCCTTTTTATTGGTTGCCCCGTCTTCTGCCAGTCCGTACAATATCCGCAATGCGTTTTCAAACCCGGTTGATCCGGGTAAAATAACTGTAGTAAAAATAACAGGTGCGTTTGACTCGTTGGAAAAGCGATGGGTGACTTCTTTTTCAACGGTAAATTTTTGACCGGATGAAAGCGTAAACCTGCTTTTTTTTGTAGTAAGTGTAAGCGTACCTTCCATCACAGCAAAAGTTTCTGAAAAGTTTTTGTGATAATGCATCGGCGTTCCTCCGCCTGGCATAAGCTTTACAAGGAGTGAGGTAATGCGCCCACCAGTTTCCTCCGCAGTTTGCGTAAAAGTTACCTGGTCTTTAATAACCGGGTTAATGATTGTTTTTTTCATGCCCTAAATTATTGTAGTAAAGGAGCTGTTGAAAAAATGATCGACGTAAGTGAAATGATATATACAGACAGCCGAAACTGTAGACAGGTGGATGCTATTAATTAATAGTAAGTGTAAAAAAAATAGTTTGCAGATTTTTAGTATGCATTATTACATCCCGCTTATACCTGTTGCTGTAATACTTTGTTAATCGGCAAGCGCATATTCCATTACGGTAATATTCCTCTTGTTTATTGTTAGCCTGTCAGTCACTGTCCACCCCAGGCGTTGATAAAGCGGCTCTGCTGTATCTGTAAACAAATTCATTTTTTCTATACCGGAAATTTTTGCATGATGGAGTATATGGTTACAAATGACAGCGCCATATCCCATACGTCTTTTTTCAGGTACAGTATAAACCAATGCCAGCCACTTTTTGTGGATAGCAAGTTCAGGTACTTTATCAAGTAATCCAACATGATTATAAACGCCGCCGGTGGCAATGGGTTTTCCGTCAAGCGTCATCAATACCTGGAACTGATCCTTGTCTGCGGTTATGGCTTTAAGTCTTTCTATTGTTGTGTTCACCGGGATATTCCATTCGGAAAAATACCAGTCTGCAATCAACATAAAGATATCCGGGTCGTAAGATTTTACAATTTTAAAATTGATATTGTTCATTTATTGTTTTATACTTTGTTGCTGAAAACATTACTGCGCGGGAGCAGCAGTGTTAATAGACATGATTGAGCAGATCTCCGTTGCTTCGTGTATTATAAACCGGTTATTTTGGTTGACCTGAACATGAATGTATTGTTGCTGAGCCGCAGCGGTTTGCCACTGGACGTGGTCACATTTTTTAAGATCACTTCCTTGGTTACAACATAAGGAAATTGTTCTTTGTAGGTGTTGTCGTTCATCTTTGGGTTGAAATCAGAGAAGATAGCAGGTCCATCATAATTGGTGGGATGATTGCTGTCGTCTATTTTTATATTTTCAATAGTGATGCGTTCCGGCATATAACAGGTGTATCCAAAATTATGCAAACCGGAGTACGATCCGGTAATAAGTGATGCGCTGACCGGTTTTCCGGCTTCGGGTATAAAAATGCAATTGCGTATAATAAACTCTCCCTGCCAGGTGCTGCCATAATCGTTGCGGAGATTAACAATACTTCTTCCATAAATAGTGCAGTTCTCAACAGTTAAAGTGCCGCTACCTATAGCGTTGATGCCCATATGCCCGAGTACCGAGTTGCGGATAGTAGCATTGGCAACGCCTTTGTGCGCATCGAACCTTGAGAAAGTGCAGCCATCATACAAAATATTCTTGCAGTAATTAGAGCCCATAATACCCCAATACCTGTTGTCCTTGATATCATTTGTCTGGCTGCAATTCAGGAAAGATATATTTAGCGCACGGGTTACTGAAATATCATAAGTGCCCATAGAAACAGGCTCCCCTGCGGAGCCAATGGTGCGGTATGTTTTATGCCCGGTTAGCATGGTGTTTTTAACCGTTACGTAAGCACAGTTGCTGATGTTGATGAAACCACCATAAGGCGCTCCATGATCTTCCTCCCCGGTAATGTGGTGCTCAAGTCCATCTATTACAACATTTGATCGCTGAATGGCAATGTTTCGGGCATAATAGGTATACTTTGATTGAGCTTTATTGGCAATGGTAGTAAAATGCCCGCCGGTGATATTCAGTGTCTTTTCATCAACAGGAAGCGCGGTAATATCCGTGATACTGTCAAAGTTCCAGATAATAGGTGCGTTCATATCCACGTTGCCGTTTTTATCGGTAATAAAAATATCTGTTTGCGGAGATCCATTATCCTGGTTCGGGCCAAAGCGGATATATTGCTTTACCCCGGCGTTGGTTACTGTGACCAGGCAGGGGTAGGGCAGGGAGATATCTATCTTGCTTTGATTGCTTTTAAGCGATAATATTCCTCCTGGCTTAAATGGCAGCAGTTTAGAGCTTACCTGAAAAACAGGCGCATTACGGTCCTGCACTTCGCTGTCATCAATAATAAAATTTGCTGTGTCAAAATCTGTGTCGGTTTGTACAATGGCTGTACGTTTCTTCCCACTGATGTAGTAAGTGGCTTTTTTATCTGCTTTTACCAAAAGCCCGTATTGATTGGCGAATGCATGAGCGGCGGCAATGGCATCCATGTCATCATTTTTGCCATCTCCCTTTGCGCCAAAGTCACTGTAGCGCACCAGGCCTGCAGCTTTAAATTTTTGAACATCTTTTGGCGATACATTCACCTGCAATGCTCCGTTTTCATTACTATGTATTCCGGTTTTTTTATGCAGAGATGTTATGATTGTTTTTCCTGCTATACTTTCAGTTTGAGATAGCGCTGCACGTACAAAACAGAGCGAAAAGAATAAGAAGATGTATTTAATCATTATTAAAGTTAACAATTCCGGAAAGATTGTTCAGAGTGCAATTCAGGTTTTCGCGCTGAAAGTGGGCGGTGGGACATCGCCTGTGGTGGAGGGGGCGCTCACGGCGTACGAAGCCGATGACTATTGTGTCTTTATCAATCAGTGAAGATATGAGATGCCCAAAGCTCACCGTTAAAGTACTAATCATTGATTTACTCAATAACGGCATTTATTTTTTCCCAAAGTTGATTATCGAATCCTGAAACAGCGAAATCAGGATTGTCAGGATTTGAAGCATCCCCCATACGTATAACAACCATTTTTTTACCGGGAATAACATAAATGCGCTGGTCATTAGCTCCCATGGCTGCATACATGTCGGCAGGTGCATTGGGCACTAAATATCCCGGAAAAACAGTTTGTGCTCCCGGTACCATAAATTTTTCCCTGCCGTTAAGCCACCAGAAATATCCATAAGATGGATTGATGTTTTGTGAAGTGTTGACACTCTCTGTAAAGTAGGCTTCATTGACTATCTGTTCATTGTTCCATTTGCCTTTATTGAGTGCAAGCAGCCCAAACCTTGCCATACTCCTTGTTGTACTATGGTAGATGGTAAATATGGTTCCATGGTTCCAGTAACCGTCCATACCTGTTTTATTCCTGATCTTTTCATTGAAATAGGTATCAAATTCCTGGTTGCCGGCTGCTGCCACAACATCAATTAATTTTTGAAAAACATTACCATAAGCCCATCGGGTACCTGCATCTGCTACATAAGTTAAATTAGATTTTATTACCCATTGTTTGCTGTCGTCTATGCCGGAAGTCATGGTTAGTAAATGCCGGAGTGTGATCAGGCTTTCCTTATCAGAAGGCATATTTGTCCATCCCGCGCCAAGATAGTCAGATGCTTTATCACTGATTGTAAGCAGGTTTTCCTGTTGTGCTATTCCTGCAGTTGCAGATACCAGGGTTTTTCCGGCACTGTTCCATTCCCAGTCAGCAGCAGATGAATGCCCATTGAAATATTCCTCCATAGCAATCCTGCCGTTCACAAGTATCATAAATGATTTTGTGTGTTTGTCAGTAAGAAATTTTTTTAAGGGTTCAATTGCGTCCTGGTTCCAGCCCAGTGCAGTAACAGGCGTTTTTTCCCACCCGGTGCCTGAGTTTGCAGGAAAATACATTGCTGTTTCCTGGTCATCAGGAGGAGTGACAGTATCTTTATTACAACCGGTTATCGATATAAGCAATAATACCGGCAGGATTATTTTTCTCATAACACATTCAATTAAAATCTTGGACTTTGTATTCTTCAAAAAGTTAAATACGGGCTAGTGATTTATTTTGAAACGATTTTTTGTTAAGTTTCAGTGTGCTGCAGCAATAAATATGCTTCATTACAGGCAGTAATGCCGGTAATCAAATTATCAGCAGTCGCAGTATCTATCCGGAAATATTGTCTCTCTGAAAAAATAATTATTTTAGCAACCTTGTTGCTCTGTGAGATCCCCGTCTTAATGGATGTTTATTTTAATTTTAAAGACTGGTTTATTGTATGCGTATAATCACGGCATTTTTTTTATTATTCCTTATAGGTTCATGGGCTGCCTGTTCGCACACAGGTAAAAAAGAAACAACCCTGCACGGCACATGGCAATCGCTATGGCAAAAGGATATGACGCTGCAATTGGAGCTTGACGATGGTAAACAATTTAAGGTAACACTAAACCGGACCGGCCAAACGCATACCAATATCGGCTGGTACGATACAGAAGGTAACACCTTTTTTATTAAAGATTCTATAAACTATCCTTTACCGGTATGCAATATTGCAGATACCGGTAAATATAACTTCAGCATCATTAAGGATACGCTTCACTTTAAAGTGATTGAAGATAAATGTGAGCGACGCAGCGCAGCGCTGCAACTGGAAAGATTTGTGCGGATTAAATAAAGTGCTGTACGCATCAGCGGTTAAACCATTTTTTAAAGGCAGGCGCTTTATCCCTGCTGATATCAATTTCGGCTTGCAGCGGGGCCCTGAGTTTCAGCGTCAGCTTCTGGTTTTCATGCAGCTTTACGCTGGCAATGGCATTTATGTTTACAATATACTGCCGGTTGGCGCGGTAAAACCTGTTAGGATCCAGCAATTCCTCAATTTCTTCCAGCGAGGTGAATTCAAGAATATACTGATCACCTGAAAACGTATGAAGATAATGCAATGCCTCTTTTGAAAAGCAGGCAATATCTGTGGTGTTCACCGGTATCCATTGTTGCCGTACATGCACAATAAATTTTTCTTTGTACAAAGATTTTACATTGCCGGAAGCAAAGGACTTCATCAGGCGAAGCAGGTCAGCTGCAGCAGGCGCAGGCTTATCCTGCATCTGCCTGCTTTTATCTATTGCTCTTTTAAGCTCAGCTACATCAATAGGCTTCAGTAAATAATCAATGCCATTTACCTTAAAGGCATTGATGGCATATTCATTGTAGGCGGTGGTAAAAATAACCGGGCATTTTAATGTAAAATCATCAAACAGGCTGAAGCTGATGCCGTCTCCTAACTGAATATCCATAAAAAGCAGGTCGGGTTCAGCGTTTTCCATAAACCATCTCCTGGCTGTTTTCAAACTTGGCAACACGGTTTCCACTTTTATATCAGGAGCGATGGAAGAAATTTTACGTTCCAGTTCTTTTGCCACCAGCAATTCATCTTCAATAATAACGGCATTCATATGTATTGTTTTATAATAACGGGATACTGACCCAAAAGTGCTCAGCTGTTTCTTTCACCACAATCTCTTTTTCGGAAAGATAATTATAGAGTGATGAAAGATTGGCAAGCCCCTGCCCGTTGCTTGTTTCAACAAAAGTTTTTTTATTAAGATTATTTTTAACTACCAGTTGATTGGTTTCATTTACGTAAATATCTATTACCAGGGGTTCTTCGCCGGTAACAATATTATGCTTGATAGCGTTTTCCAGTAGGTTCTGTAATGTTACAGGTGCTATCTTATTGTAATGAAATGCTTCTTCTACTTTAATATTAACCTGCAGCGCATCACCAAACCTGGTTTTCTGTAGTTTGATATAGGTTTCTGAAAAACGGATTTCATTTAAAAGAGATACCAGTTCTTTATTCCGGTTATTAAGTATATACCGGTATATCCTGCTTAGTCCATCCAAAAATTCCTCTGCAAGCTCCTGGTCAGACCGTATGAGGCTGCCAAGCGATGTAAGTGAATTAAACAGGAAATGAGGATTAAGCTGCTGCTTGAGGCTTTCGTACATGATCATTGCCTTTTCTTTTTCAAGCTTGCCTGCCCGGCTATTTAACTCATATACCCTCCGCTGATTGCGAAGCCTTAGCTTGTAAATAAAATACATTACAGCAAATGCAGCAACAGCTACCATTAACCAGAACCACCACATGGTATAAAAATACCCGGATATATAAATCGGTACCGCTATCGCTTCGCTGTCGAGCTTGTGCGTGTTGCCTACTGCGCGAACTTTAAAAATATAATTGCCCGCTTTAAGATTACTGTAGCCTGCATAACGGTTATAGGTTGTTGTCCATCCGGTATCAATTCCTTCAAGCATATAGGCATATTGCTGCTTTGATGTACGGTTGAAATCTATGCTGGCAAACTCGAATGCAAACATTTTTTCAGACGGATCCAGCACCACTTTTCCATTCCTGGCAAGTTCATTGCCATAGTAACGCTGACGGCCATTTACATTAAAAGAAGTGACCAGTATCGGCGCTGTTTCCCTGAGTTGAGAAAGGTAGGCAGGGCTGAAGGTATAATACCCCTTAATAGTGCCTACTGCCATCTGACCATCATACAGTGTTTGTATTTTGGAGCTTATTTCAGGATTTTCCAAACCATCACTATACCCGTAATTAGCAATTACACCTGTACACGGATTAAGCCTGCAAAGCGATAGTTGCGTAACGCACCATATATTCCCGTCTTCTGCTTTTGCAACCCCTTTTACAAAATCTGAGCTAATACCGTTTTCAGATGTGAATACCTGTTTAAATACCGCGTTACCCTCACGTACCTGGTATTGTAATAAACCTGCATCAGTGCCTACCCATAGTGAGAGGCTATCATCTGTAACAATATCAAATACAGTATTTGCATTTATATCTTCTTTGGGGAAATAGGTGGCGTATGTTTGTACGATCCCGGATGTAATGTTTAACTTTCCTAAAAAGCCATTTCCACCGCCTATCCATAATGTACCATCTTTACTACTGTGCAACGCACTGATATAACGGGTAGGGATATACTCCATTCCCTGCTTATCGGACGTATAATGATGCGTAAACCTGTTGTCTTTTTTATTATAAGCAAATAACCCGTTTCTGAGGCTGGCAATCCATAACACGCCTGATATGTCTTCCTGTATACGGATAAAATAATTTCCCTTTTTCTCCACAGAAGATGGTGAACTTATTTTTCTTAGCTTCATGGCAGTGGTATCAAGCTGGTATATATAATCCCTGGTCAACACCCATATTATTCCTTCACTGTCCTGTATAATGTCAGTTACAAGCAAAAAATTTTCTTCTCCCGGTAATGTTTCAAAAGCAAGTGTATACTGTTTACCGTTATGCTTGTTTTTGATGTGTAATCCGTCGCTGTAAGAAGTACCCAGCATAAGAAAGTGATCATTTTCAAAAGCAACATTTACCCGGTGATAACCTCCATTCATGCTTACATTGGTGTTTAGAGCATGAAAGGAGAATTTTTTTGAAGTCCGCCATATTTTGATCAATCCCCTGTCACTGGCGATCCAGATATTATCTGCCTTGTCCTGGTAAACGGATTTATAATCGCCTGTTTTTATTAGGTCGTCATTACCTGCAAAAGAAAAGCTGCCGGTATTTTTATTGAAATAACCCAGTCCCTTATCGTTAGATATAAAAAGGATGGAATCTCCTGGTAATAGCCGGATATCAATTATAATATTTGTTGTGGGAGAATAATAGTCGTATGGAAAATGCTTCCACTCATTTTTGACCATATCATAACAGGCCATTCCTCCAGCCCAGGCACCAAGCCAGAGTTTATCTCCCTGTCTTGCTATACATAAAAACAAGTCGCGGTTTTCTGCACTTTCTCTTAAAGGTGTTTCCCGCAGTTGTTTCATGCTGTTTGTTGCCGGCTGAAAATAATACAGTCCGGCAGCAGTTGCCAGCCACAAAGCTCCTGATGGATCTTCATAAGCGCCAAACACTGTGTTGTATGCTTTAACGGCATCTGCGGTAAAAGCTATGCCTTTTTCATCTGCCAGGTTGTACCGTGTATATTCACCGGTGTGCTTATCCAGCTTAAACATTCCCTGCCGGGCTACCCCTATCCATACTTCATTTTTCCGGTTAATAAAAAGCATGGTTACTTCGCCGGACTTTATGTGATCGCTTTTTGTATATGTTTTTAACGGATAGTGCCTGAACTTGCCGGTAGTAATATTATAGCAGCTCACACCTCCAGATAAATAACCTATCCAGATATCACCCACCTGGTCTTCTGCCAGTTTGGTAATAAAATTTGATCTTATAGTGCTGCTATCAGTGCTGCTTTTTCTGAAGGTATTGAATGTGTAACCGTCATAATAGTTCAACCCATCCGGTGTTCCTGCCCACAGTACGCCTCTGCTGTCCTGCAGAACGCAACGCACTATATTACTGCTCAGCCCATCCGCTTCAGTATAAGCGGATACCCTGAGCTCGTCAGACTGTGCTTTTGCTCCTGCCGTAATACACAGCAGAAAAATGAGGCGATTTAAGGTATGTAATGAAAACAACTTCATAATAAAGGAACACTGTAAAACTAAAAAAAAGCATCAGCCATCAAATTTTATTTTACTGAACCGTGGTTAAATGCCATTGAACCGTTTTGCCCCTGTTCTTTTAAAAAATGGTAAAAACGGTTAAGAGGAGCTATACCCCCTTTCCGGAGATTTTTACTACGGTTAAACCAATAATAATTGACACGCGGAAACCGCCGGAATAATTTTGCCTCATCAATTAAAACAAACAATTTAAAAAAATTACAATGAAAAGGTTTTCGACATTACCAGGATTAAGCCGTCGTATAATGGCAATTGTTTTACTCGCCGGCATAGTAACGGTAACGTATAGCTGTAAAAAAGACAAAGCGCCAACCGGTAGTTTTATGTTTTATACTTTTTTAGATAGTGATGCTTACGACGCGATAAAAATATATGTTGACGGCAAAGAATCTGGTACTATCACACTTTCGCATATTGAGCGGCCTGATTGTGGCACACCCACCAGCATTAACGTGGTAAATGTACAATTGCCCGCAGGTAAACACAGTTGGTCTGCCAAACAAATTAAAAACGGGCAGGAGATTGACGAATGGGATGAAAGAGATGATACCATTAAAGAAGGTGACTGCACATTTATAAAGCTTACTGATTAGTAGTGCATCTTATGCTTCAATGTTATTATGGTTTAACTAAATAACATTGAAGCTTTCTCTTTAAGTACATAAATAAAACAATCAGCATCATGTTTTTTAAGTATGGGTCTTTTCTGCACTGTATAGTTATTGCCTTTGCATTTTGCCTGCTGCTTCCCGGGTGTAAAAAGCCAGAAGAAAAATCAAAACCACCTTCGGTAAATACACAGCCTGGCATGTTTTTTATTACTGATATTGTGGGTGCAAATAAATATATTGGCTTTATAGTAAACGATCCTTTAGACAAAAAGCAATATGCTGCTTTCGGGTCTAAAAATGAAGAAGGGCAAATGGATTCCATAAAATTTATTATGGAAAACTATACGGAAAACGAAGGCTGGCTGTCACATGAGCTTGATGAAAATTTTATTCCAAAAGAAACAACTACTTCCACCGGGCATACTATTGAGTACCGGGATATAGATGCCGGTTCCGGAACAGGCACCATCCGCGTGAAAGAAACTGCTAATGGTAAGGTACTGTGGGAAAAATCAGGATTGCCCTTACCCGATAATTTTTATGATCTCGCAGACAAAATAGAAGAATACAGAAAAGATGGTAAATACAGGAAACATCCCACCAAGGCAGACCTGCTGTACCTGGGAAGTAATATGGCAGGCTGTTTTATAGGAGCCGCGGGTATCGGCATGGGAGGACCTGTAGCCGCACTATGGGGCGCTTATAATACCTACCAGAGTTGCAAAGGCGCTGTTGGGGCACTGAGCAATATGATGGATGGTAATCCGGCTTTCGGATGTATGTCGGCAGAAGATCATGCAAATGCACTATCCAGCTTTGGCGAAGCGTACAAGTTCGGGGGTAGCCTGGGTGGTATGGCAAAGGGTAGCTTGCCAACGCTTGTTGGTTATGCATTGCAATCTGCAGGACAGGGTGACTGCGACAATGGCGATGGGCCTCCGCCGCTTCCTGAATTGCCACCCCGCGATGCTGGTGTAAGCTGGGGTGATCCACACCTCATTACCCCGGATGGTTTTACTTACGACTTTCATGGCGTGGGAGAATTTATCGCGGTAAAATCCCTGACTGACAATTTTGAAGTACAGATAAGACTGGGTAATCCTTATGTAAGTAATCCACAAACAACATATAATATGGGCATTGCAGTGCATACCGGGCAGGATGTGGTTTCTTATGTTGCAGAAGGAAAGAAACTGCGCATCAATAACAGTGAACAATCGCTTCAGTTTACGTATATACCGCTTAACGGCAATGCTTTTATTAAAAAGGAAACCACTTCAGCTTTTGATCGTATTATTATACAACATACAAGCGGAGACCAGGTAATATTGATCGTTTCAGGGCTGCCGTATCTTGATTATCATTTACGTCTCACCGACCTCAGGAAACAAAAAATACAGGGATTGATGGGCAACTATGATGGTGATCCGAATAATGATCTTTTTTTACCTAACGGTGAAAAGGTTGAAAAGAAGCATGAATCCCTGTATCCCAAATTTGCAGACAGCTGGCGTATAGAACAATCAAAATCCCTGTTTTATTACGAGCCTGGAAAAAACACTGAAAGCTATACACGTAAAGATCTTCCACAAAAAACAGTGGCATTTGATATGGAAAAATACACCTGGGCAGAGCAGGTATGCAAATCTGCCGGCGTTCAGGAAGAACCATTTTTAAGTGGTTGCATTGTGGATGTATATACTTCCAACGATCCTGCGGTAGCACAAAGTGCCGTACATGCGCTGCAATCAGTAGATAATATTAATTTCCCGCCGTTAAATATGAGCGATATTACATTGCAGAGCGATGCTGCTTTTGTTGACAACAGTATCAGGCTTACCCGCAATCTTAGTTATCTCGCCGGACAGGCATATCATAAAAACCCGGTTTCGGAAAACTTTGAAACGTCTTTTACCTTCCGTTTCGGGCTATCTGCTAATGGCGGAGCAGACGGGCTTGCCCTGGTAATTGCAAAACAAATACCTGCTGCGATTGAAAACGCCTATCCGGGCAGAAGCGGAAAACTCGGCTACAATGGAGTGCCGGCCAGCCTTGCCATCGAGTTTGATTCAAATCTCGACTTTAATGATGAAGATGAAAGCACCAACCATATAGCCATTCATACCAATGGCAAAGACACCAACGGAACAGGCAAGCCATACAGGATAGCATTCAATAAAAATATTCCACTGCTGGAAGACGGGTTATTTCATACGGTTAAGGTGCAGTATAAAAATAAAAACATAAAAGTATGGCTGGATGCCGCATTGGTGATAGAAAAGCAAATTGACCTCAAAGCAGTTTTGGCACTTGAAGGCGGTTGCTACCTGGGGCTTACTGCATCAACCAGCAGCTCTTCGCAGGCACATTATATTCATAGCTGGGAAATCAAGGCATTATAGTATACGTACATTAGGATTGGATATGCCCGGCTGGTAATGCAGCCGGCTTTTTGTTTATAGTAAAAATAGAGAGCCATGAGAATTCATCATTTTTTTACAATATTTATATTAACGCTTTTATTTGCCGGTAATGAGTATTCGCAACACAGGAAGGTATTAATTGTATCTACTAATATTGATAGCCTGCAAGGCGAGCCAACGGAACATTCCTGATGGAAATTGCTTATCCTTTTGCTGTATTTGAACGGATGGGAGTTGATGCTGATATACTGATGCCCCAGGGAGGGAAAGCAGCCATATATCACCGGGGAAAGGTGGATAGCAGCCTTGCAGCTATAGAAAGTAGTGAATATTTTAGGCAGAAGATAACACATTCTCTTGCGCCCTGTCAGGTTATTCCCGGCGGTTATGCGGGTATTTTTTATCCCGGTGGCGGCGGGCAGTTTTATGATGTAGTTAATAACGATAGTATTGCGGGCATTGCTGCTACCATATATGCAAACGGGGGCATAATAGGAACGGCAGGGCATGGCGCGGTATCATTGCTAAACATCAGGCTTAACGATAGCAGTTACCTGGTGAAAGGAAAAAAGATCACCTGTTTCCCAAAATCTATTTCTGCAAAATGGCTGCCTGTTGATTGGGAGAAAGGTTTGAAAGAAAGAGGTGCAACAGTAATACTACCTGTCACCGCGAACGAAAAAGAATACGGGGTTCAACTGGTTGATGAAAGCAGAAAGATCATTTCAGGATCTTATGCGGAAAATGCCGCATGGGTAGCTGAGCAAATAGCTGTATATATTAAAATGTAGCTGCTGTCTTGGTGCAACCAGTTTGTTTGCATCATTGTAAGAGTGTCACGGAGCGCCCGCTCTGCGATAAATAGCTTATATGAAATAAAACATACCGCGCAGCGGTATAATGCTACATGATGGCAGAATCGTTGTCTTGTTGGTAAAAAATCTTTGTAAAGGCTGATACTCTTGCTGAAATGCGATATACACTCTCTGAACCAAGATTGTTAAATTTTTATTTTATCCCATCGGTGTGACTATTATCACTCAGGTAGATATGCGCACAGTTTATTTTGCCTGTTTCAGCATTAGCCATTTATAATGTAAAGCAATTCTGCGATCATTGATAGGCTGATAATGAAATCATTAAACACTACTGGTTTTTTGATATTAGAAGCATTTGAAAAAGAGCAGTTAACTTTACCATCAGGAGGGCCAAAAGATGGAACGATATTGTATGATGCCCCATTGTTGTGTAATGATTTTCAGTTTTTACATATATGAATTACGAACAGGAGAACGTTTTTCCTGAAGTAGGGAAATTTCATTATGGCCAAGCTCCTATGCAAAGATTAAGCGGGCAAAAACTGTAATAGTATTGAAGTAATATTTGTTTCTATACCGAATAATAAAACCTTATATCTGAACATGAATGATCAAAAACAATTTTATGAGCTCTTTCCAAATCTTGAAGAGGGATTATACGAGGAGTTAATGAAGTATGGAGACGTAAAAGAAATTCCTGCAGGAACGGCTTTACTTAAAGCAGGACAAACCATACGGTCAACAATGCTGGTACTGGATGGCATTGTAAAACTATACCAGGAAGATGATGAAGGCAATGAGTTTTTTATGTATAACCTGCAGCAGGGACAGGCCTGTGCGGTATCTATGATTTGCACCTACCAGCAGGAAAAAAGCCAGGTAACGGCTAAGGCAGTGACAGATGTGGTTTTGCTTACCATTCCCCTGGAATACATGGATAAATGGTTAAGTAAATATAAGAGCTGGCATTATTTTGTAATTAAAACCTACCGTTCCCGCTACGAAGAGCTGCTGAAAACCATCAATGAAATTGCTTTTAAGAATATGGATGAACGCCTGGAGTTTTATCTTAAAAAGCAGGTAAAGCAATTTGGAAAACATGTAAAGCTCACCCATCAGGAAATAGCAACGGATCTTAATTCATCGAGGGAGGTGATAAGCAGGCTGATGAAAAAAATGGAGAGAAATGGCTGGATCATCATCAACAGGAACTCTTTTGAGTGGATTAAAGATTAAACAGTGTTCATTTTTCTTCAATAAAAGATTCAACTAAATGTTTGTAAGTAACCATAATCACAGATAATACAATTTACATCTGCCATCTTTGCTGTGTAAATTATAGTACAGCATGGAAATAGCAGGTTATATAGCATCACTGGTTATAGGCATCTCATTAGGATTAATAGGAGGGGGAGGATCTATTCTTACTGTACCGGTATTGGTTTATTTATTCAGGATTCAGCCGGTTATTGCAACAGCATATTCACTTTTTATCGTCGGCTCAACAAGCCTTGTCGGTAGTTATCCCAAATACAAGCTGGGGCAAATCAACCTGAAAACAGCGCTCATTTTTGGTATTCCTTCTATTGCAGCGGTATATGCAACAAGAGCTTTCATTGTTCCGGCAATACCTGAAAATATATTTACAGTTGGGAACCTGGTAGTAACAAAATCATTGTTAATGATGATACTTTTTGCAGTGCTTATGGTATTTGCATCTGTATCTATGATAAGAGATAAGAAAGGACCTGCGGAGGAAGAAGGAGAACAAAAATTTAATTACCCTTTCATATTGCTTGAAGGTTTGGTTGTAGGTACGTTAACGGGATTGGTTGGCGCGGGTGGCGGCTTCTTAATTATTCCCGCGCTGGTATTACTTAGTAAATTGCCCATGCAGCAGGCTGTAGGCACATCGTTGCTTATTATAGCGGTAAATTCATTAATTGGCTTTACCGGCAATCCTGGTAAAGAAGCTATGAATTGGTCGCTGCTTTTCACCGTAACAGGACTTGCCATTGTTGGTATATTTATAGGAAACAAATTAAGCGGCAAAGTATCAGCAGGTAGGCTTAAAAAAGGATTTGGCTGGTTTGTGCTGGTAATGGGTATTTACATTATAGTAAAAGAACTATTCTTTCCAGGTACAGGCGGAGGACATTAGCAAAAAGAATTTATTTAACTTCAGAATCATGGTATGTGACTAATGTCATTTATGGATGAATAAAACTGTCGGATATTTGCATCATTATAAAAATTAATAACTATGAAAATAGAACAGATATACACAGGGTGTTTAGCACAAGGTGCTTATTATATTGAAAGTGATGGTGAGGCTGTGATCATCGATCCATTACGTGAAGTACAGCCTTATATTGACAGGGCTGAGCGCAGCAAAGCAAAAATTAAATATGTTTTGGAAACACATTTTCATGCGGATTTTGTATCTGGTCACCTGGATCTTTCTAAAAAAACGGGTGCGCCTGTTGTATACGGACCTAATGCAAAGCCTGCATTTGATTTCTATGCAGCAAAAGACGGAGAGGAATTGAAGGTTGGTAAAGCAACCATTAAGGTTTTGCATACTCCGGGGCATACCATGGAAAGTACCTGTTATTTATTAAAAGACGAAAAGGGCAAAGCAATTGGTTTGTTTAGTGGCGATACATTATTTATTGGTGATGTTGGCCGTCCTGATCTTGCGCAAAAAATAAAATCTGATTTAACACAGGATAAACTTGCCGGCTATTTATTTGATTCATTAAGAAACAAAATTATGCCGCTGGCAGATGATATTGTTGTATACCCTGCACATGGAGCAGGGAGCGCCTGTGGTAAAAATATGAGTAAAGAAACTACGGATACGCTTGGGCACCAGAAGAAAACCAATTATGCATTACGTGCCGATATGACGAAAGAAGCGTTTATTAAGGAAGTAACAACAGGACTTGTTGAGCCACCTGCTTATTTTCCGCTGAATGTAATGATGAATATACAGGGATATGAAAGTATTGATAAGGTATTGGAAAGAGGTTTGCACGCAATGTCGCCTGATGCTTTTGAAACCGCTGCTAATGATACCGGTGCTTTAATGCTTGATGTAAGAGAAGCGCAGGAATTTGCAAAAGGGTTTATCCCTAACTCAATCAATATAGGCCTTGAAGGATCATTCGCTCCATGGGTGGGCGCAATGATACCTGATATCAAACAGGAAATATTGCTCATTTGTGAGCCGGGCACAGAAGAAGAAGTGGTGACACGTTTAAGCAGGGTTGGATATGATTATGTAATTGGTTACCTGGAAGGAGGATTTGCATCATGGAAAAAAGCCGGTAAGGAAATTGACGAAATTAAAAGCATTAGTGCTGATGAGCTGGCTGAACTTCAGGCGAAAAATTCTTCGTTACCCATACTTGATGTACGTAAAAACAGTGAATACCTGAGCGAGCATATTGTTAATGCGGAAAACACACCGCTTGATTTTATCAACGATTCTATGGGCGTAGTAGACAAAGATAAAACTTACTATGTGCATTGTGCCGGAGGATATCGTTCCATGATATTTAACTCAATAATGAGGGCAAGAGGATTTGATAACCTGGTTGACGTGAAAGGTGGTTTTAAAGCAATTAAAGAAACTAATCGTTTTAAAGTCACTGACTATGTTTGTCCGTCAACCTTATTGTAAATGATTTAATAACTGGTAACGATGTTAGGAATAATAAAAAAATTATTGGGTGGTGGCAGTACTGTTGACTATAAGTTGCTGCTGAGCCAGGGTGCTGTAATTGTAGATGTAAGAACAGTCGGTGAGTTCAGGGGCGGGCATATTAAGGGTGCTATAAATATTCCGCTTGATGAAGTAAAAAGCAGGACGGCAGAGTTGAAGAAAAAAAATAAGCCGGTTATTACCTGCTGCCGCAGCGGCAACAGGAGTGGTGTTGCAAAGAGCCTGCTTGTATCAGCAGGAGTGGAATGTTATAATGGCGGTGCATGGGATACATTGAATCATAAAATAGTATAGATGATGAAAGCATTATTAACTACAGGCTGGAGTTTCATGCGTATCCTCAGAACAGGAATGGGGATCGCGGCCTTGATATTTGCAATTAAAGATCATGATGTTATGCTTGGTATGGCCGGCGGGCTTTTATTAATAATGGGAGTAATGAATACAGGATGCTGCGGCGTTAACGGGTGTAGTGTAAATGCGCGTCCTGCTAAAAAAAGTACCACAAAAAACACCGGAGAAGAAATAGCATTTGAGGAAGTGGTGTAGTATCTTATGATTGATAACAGACAATAATCTGCTACATAGTATCCTTATAAAATAACGGAGGGCTTAGCACATACATAATAGTGGAAGAATATTTATCAAAAAAACAGTTGAACGAAGCAAGTTAGTATCTGCCTGGCTAACAGGGTAATATGGTTTTAGTACAACAAAGCGGCATTCTGATTTCCTAAAAATGAACAGGATATCTTAAATTACAGTATAACAGCAGGGCATATACAGTTATCAGGTATATTGGTTATTGGTATCTTTTCTGAACAAGGCACCTAAAATCAGCGGAATTGAGATAAAATAATATGCTGAAACAACAATGATCAACCCGTTAAAAAAGTTTTTCAAAAAAATAAAGTGTATAACTGGTGATCATAAAGCGCCGGTCGGTGCCATACAGAATTTTATGTTTTGCAGGGTTAGAAAAAAAGCAATAAAACAATGAAGCATATTTATTTCTTTCTTCTTCTTGTCATTTTTGTATATGGTTGCGGTAACAGTGTTAATAATATAACGGCTGCCCCAAAAGATACCGGGGCTGTATCTTCTGAGGCAGGAAAGCAACTTCCTTCCCTCAGTTTAAAAGATGTTAACGGTAACACCATAAACCTTGCAGATTTTAAAGGAAAGAAAGTATTTGTAAATATGTGGGCAAGCTGGTGTCCGCCATGCCGTGCGGAGATGCCTTCTGTTCAAAAGCTGTATGAAAAAACAAAAGATAAGAATGTGCAGTTTGCCATGATAGCCCTTGATGATAACTTCAGTAAATCCATTTCATTTATGAAATCAGCCGGATTATCGATGCCTGTATTTTACCCCGACGCTCAGTTACCTGAATTGTTAAATGTTGAAGCTATACCTTCCACATTTATCTTTAATGAAAATGGTAAGCTCATTAAGCATATAGCAGGAGGAGATGATTATGATACGGCAGCATACCTGGAATTATTAACACAATAACACTTTTGTGCAATCAAAATATAAAAGAAAATGATAGCGTTTTTAAAGCAGCCCTGGCCCTGGTATGTGGCTGGTCCAATTATCGGATTGATTGTTCCGGCGCTGCTGATACTGGGTAATAAGCATTTTGGGGTTTCAGCGAATTTGCGGCATGCATGCGCCGCATGTTTTCCCGCTAATATTAATTTTTTTAAGTACGACTGGAAAAAAGAAGCCTGGAATTTCTTTTTTGCAGGAGGAATATTTCTGGGGGCAATTATTGCGTCGCAATTATTAGCCAATCCTGAACCTGTTAAAGTTAACCCCGGGCTTGTTGCTGAAGTAGGCAGTTATGGCATTAATGATTATAGTAACATGATACCGAAACAAATATTCAGTTTAGAAAGTTTGTTTACACTAAAAGGACTAATACTATTGGTAGGTGGAGGCTTCCTGGTAGGCTTTGGTTCAAGGTACGCTGGGGGATGTACTTCCGGTCATTCCATTATGGGGTTGAGCAATCTTCAATGGCCTTCACTTGTTGCAACAATAATGTTTATGGCCGGAGGATTTTTAATGGCAAATCTTATTTTGCCTTTTATTATGAAGCTGTAATTATCATCACTATAAAAAAATATCAATGCAAACCCCACATATTTTACCCGTTCAACAACCCGTTGCAGAAGCAGACCTGGCAACGGACAATACAGATTTTGAAGTAAGATCCCTTGATACCATATGTGTGAATGAATCCAGCAAAATTCATCCCTGGTGGCATAATTTTAAATATATTATTGTGGGTGCGGTATTTGGAATTGTATTTGTAAAGGCAGAAATTATTTCCTGGTTCAGGATGCAGGAAATGTTCCGGTTACAAAGTTTTCACATGTATGGAGTAATAGGCAGCGCGGTAGTAGTAGGAATGATTTCAGTATGGCTTATAAAAAAGTTCAATGTTAAAACCATATATGGAGAGGAGATCGCTTTTCATCCTAAAAAATTTAATAAGGGGCAGGTATACGGAGGTTTATTATTTGGCTTAGGATGGGCAATGACCGGCGCATGCCCGGGTCCCTTGTTCGCGCAAATAGGAACCGGGGCATTTGTAGTGCTCGTTGTACTCTTCAGCGCCATTGCCGGAACATGGACTTATGGCTATTTCAGGGAAAAGCTTCCGCACTAATAATATGTTTTGAAAGCGTTGATAAAGGATATGCTCATTGTGTATTCTTATATTATATTTTGTAAACTTGCGTGTGCTGTTCTTAAAGATTTCCAGGGAATAATCCCACTTATTTGCAAATGGAAGCGTGTCTTTTAGCTGGCTCTGTCTGTCAAGTCCACAACTGAAGTTGAATAGTGAATAAATGTTGAAAATTTTTCCGTCTCCTACGATTGCGCCAATGTTAGTTGTAGTTTTTAACTTATCGATGTATTAGCGACTTTGAATTTTAAAAAAAAGATACGGGGCAAACGAAACCCAAATAGGAATTAATACCCAAACACGGCCTTTCATAATATTATACTCTCCCAGTAGCTGAGATATTGTACTTCCTCGCATCAACCCAAATCCAAATTCAAAAATCAAAGTCAGGATTAACCAAAATAATCCCAGTAAAATGGCATTCATCTCTGATTCAACAGGAGTTTTTTTCATAACTATCCAAATGTAAATACCAAAAAGAAGCACAAGTGAAAACGTAGAAATTTGATGCGCTCTAATTTCACCAACATATTTTTTATACCACAAATCTCTTGCACTGCCATTAATAATGGCAAGAATAAGCATAGGAAACCAGCATAAAAAATATCTCCACATGTAATGTCAATTAATAACTTAATGCTTATTAAAATTACAGATAACGTTCAACAGCTTTGCGTTCGGCAGGGCATTTGAAAAACGTTCAGCCCGGAAATGCTGCTGGTGTAAGATACAAAAGTTGAGAATATATTTTACTGTTCATTTGCGTTCACTTTTAGGTTTGTGCTGCCTTTTCTGTTTTGGATTATTGAACAGTCTGTTTAAAAAATTTCGAAGCATTGGGAATGTTAATTAAAATACCAGCTAACGTTTTTGCCAATACCGTGTTATAGCCAGTGGTGTTTGTCCTCAGTCTTTGTAAACCATTGTTCATACTGCGTTTCAAAGACGTATCGGGTTGTGCGGGTGCGTATTTTTTATTTTACTCACTGGTTTATTATCATTTTAATTGTGTTCGTGAATGCTTCGCATTTCAGAAGGGGAGGAGATTTTTTTTAATTACTCACTTTATAATTGTTTTTTAAAAGGTGTTCGTGAACCGTAAACGGTTTCAATTTTGTCTGCGTAGGAAAAGTGGAAGCTCTTTTGCAAGCTTTGGCCTGTGCTTGGGCTTGTGCGGCTTGCAAATGTGCTTACACCTGTGCATTGGCCAATCTTAGACAGATTGAGGATATAGTTCATTTGTCTGCATGTATTTATAGCCAGTCATAATTTGTTCCGGTGTGAACTTCTTCTTTTCAGGATGAAATTTATAGAATCCCTCAATCAAAGCGTTGTCCGAAATGATTGTCTTTTCTGCCTTCAGTTCTTTCCAGGCGAAATACAAAGTAGCTACAATTTCTGCTGTCTGCGTTTTTTCTTTTCTGAAAAGCTCGATTATTCTGTTTATGGTTTTAGCCTCTGATTCAAAATAATTGTTGAAGTACTTTTTGTATAACAATGATTTATCGGTCTTTTTATAAACTGTCGCTTCTCTTTGCTGATCGTTTACTAAAAAAGTTTTTTTCTCAATCGTAAACCATTTATTTTTTTCAAATTCTTTGTCAATGAGTGTAAGTGTTTTGCCGTCAAAAGGGCCTGCGGCAAATTTCTTATAGTTCGTTTGTAAAGCCATTCCGCCAGCCTGTTCACATAAATACAGTAACTTCATTAACTTGGTATGCCCAAATGTTGGTTCTTCACATAGTTCATATGCAATATGGGAGGCCAGCATCAGTTTTCTTAAAAATGCCTGTTGTTTGGTCAGTTCAGTCTGAATAATTTTTGCTTCCTGTTTGATCGGAATAACAACTTTTTGTTCTTGGGCTTTTGTGGTCAACTCCCCACTAAACGCCTTTTGGCTTAAACTGCCATATAAATTTTCCAACTCCTGCAAGCTTTGCTGGTATTGGGTTTTGAGGGCTTCTGTTTTTTCTACGATTTGGGCAAATTGGGTTTGGAGTGAGAGGGGTGGTTTTATCATTTTTATTTTTTCAAAACCTCCTTTAGTCAATATTTTCTTCATTCCATTAGAAGCAGCATCTTGGATATATTTTCTTGAAATCTTGAATAGCCAATACAAATACAAAGGTTCAATTTCTTCGTTCGGTTGTATTGCATTTATTTGTTGATTAAAAGATACTTTTCTATTAGTCAATGCTGCTCTACCAACTGATTGAATACTTCCTGCAATGCAAGCAACAAGTAAAGCACCAGCTTCAACAGTTCGTGCATATCTCAATCCTGATTCAGAAAGAAATTCGACTGCCTTTGTAATGTATGTATCATCAACTGGAATGTTATCTGTTTTTATCCATTCAATAAAATCAGATGAGTAGTTTTCTGCATTATTTCTCGGTGGTGTATTTCCTGTAACTATTTCACCAAAATATTTCAATTCAACCTTATCCCATTTCTTTTCATTTTTGGTGAAGTCTCCAAACATCTCCAAAAAAGTGCTTTTCAAAAATTCATCCAGCAGGCGGATGCTTTCTTTGCGTTGGGCTATCAGGTTTTCGGCTTTGCTTAATAGGTTGGCGATGTGGAGTTGGTCGGGAAGGGAGGGAACGGGAATTGTGAATTCTTCAAATTTACTCTTTGACAATTCTTTGAATGTTGAACCCGTTCCTAAATCTTGTAGTTTCTTTACGCTTCTTTTTAAAGCATAGTAAACATATTCAGAGGCGTAGTCTTTTTTTAAAATAATGCTTTTGAATCCTTGATTAGTGCATACTTCAATATTGTTGATAGCTAAATGTCCAATAGGAGCTCTTGATGTAAAAAGAATATTCCCTGGTGGAATCAACCGTGTTGAGCATGATTTAAAGCCTTCTTCTGTAATTTTCCTTTCAGTATCGGTTAAATATTTTTCGTGTAATTGACCAAGTTCTTTTGGAGTTACCCAATTTATTTCACCGTCCCAATATTCTTTTTTCTCAGTCTTAGGAGTAGAACCAGAAATGACATCACCTATTTCTTTGATTTTTAAATATTTCATCACACAAACTCTTTTAATTCCGCCAACCCTTTTTGAATATCGGCTTCAATGCTTTCTAATCTCCTGAATATCACATCGGGCTTTTCATATGCCACTTCTTCATACACTTCTTCCTTGTAGGTGCTTAGGTTCAGATCGTAGTTGTTTTCGACAATTTCCTTTTTCGGCACCATAAAGTATTTCTGTCTCCTGTCTGAATCAGGATTTTCAGAATTTGAGGATTTGCCGGATTTTTTATTTGCATTTATCTTGTTCATCCCATCATCCTGAAAATCCTGATTCAGACGGTTTTTGTAGCGTTGCACAATGTCGGGCAAATCACTTTCGGCAATTTTGTTGCGTTTATCGTCTAAAGTGTAGCCGTCTGCCTGCATATCGTAAAACCACACATGATTGGTTTCACCGCCTTTAGTAAAAATTAAAATGGCGGTGCTTACGCCTGCATAGGGCTTAAACACTCCGCTTGGCACGGCAATCACGGCTTTCAGTTCGGCTTTTTCAATAATCAGTTTTCGCAGGGCTTCAAATGCCTTTCCGCTGTTTTGTATTACACCACTTGGTACAATTACGGCAGCCGTTCCGCCCATTTTCAGCATGTTAAAAATGCGTTCAACAAACAGCAGTTCGGTTTTGGTGGTGGGCAGTTTCAGCCCTTCGTTAATATCGCCTTTGTCTATGTTTCCTGTAAAGGGCGGGTTCGCCATAATGATGTCGAACTGGCTGTCTTCGTTGTAGCTTTTGCTCAGGGTGTCTTTGTAGTCTATTTTGGGTTCGTCAATGCCGTGCATCATCATGTTCATCAAACCCAGGCGCACCATGGTGGTGTCAATATCATAACCTACAAAACTCTGGTCTAAAATGGTTTTTACTTTTTGCGTCAACATGGCACTAATGGCGGCACGTTCAAAACCGTCTTCGTCTTTGCTTAGTTTGGCAGGGTCTTTTTTTCTTACCAAATCGGTAAGAATGTATTGATACGCCCCCAACAGGAAACCACCTGTTCCGCAAGCCGGGTCGGCAATGCGTTGTCCCAACTGCGGAGCCACCAGTTCAGCCATCAGTTTTATAATGTGCCGGGGAGTGCGGAACTGTCCGTTTTTTCCTGCCGTGGCAATTTCACTCAACAGCATTTCATACACATCGCCCTGTATGTCCTGAAAAGCATGTCCGCCTTCGGTGGCATCTTTTTCAATTTCCCTGAAAATTTCCTCTACAATGTTGATGGCAGAAACCAGCAAACTGGCTTTGGGCATGATGAACACAGCATTTGCCATGTGGCGGGTAAAATTGTCTGAATCAGAATTTTCAGGATTAGAGGATTTGCTGAATTCTTTAAGGAAAGGAAATACTTTCATTTGCACATGCATCAGCATTTCGTCTGCGGGCTTGTGTTTAAAAACACTCCAACGCAATTCGTTTTTGTCAATGCTTTCGTTGCTGCCCGGTATTTGAAACTTGCCTTTAAAACGGCTGCTGTATTTTTCGCCTGTAAACTCGGCATCCCTTTCCCGTTTGGCTTCCAAATCGTCCAAACGTTTCATAAAAATGAGGTAGGTAATTTGCTCAATGGCGGTTAAGGGGTTGGCAATGCCGCCTTCCCAAAAGTTTTGCCAGAGCTTGTCTATAAGCGATTTGAGTTGTGCGTTGTTTTGTAACATCTACTTCTTTTTGTTTTTCGGTTTTTTCTTTTCACCCTCATTCAATTGCAATGCGCTTTTGGCATTTAGAGAGGTTACTACGTTTTTTCCTGTTTTAGCTTCCAGTTCTTTGCGGGCTACTCTTGCTACATTGCCGCCTTGTTTGGCTACTTTCTTGCTTTCTTCAAAATCTTTCGGACTGGTTGCAGCTGATATGTCCTTTGTGGATGCTTCGGCAAGCATGTTTAAAATAAGTTCCGTGTTGGTCATGTTATCCCTCAAGTTTTGTTTTTTTAGCCCTTTCAGGATTTTATATTCTTTCGTGGTTTTATCACTCCATGCTTTGGTAATAATATCGGTAAGCGTTGCAAACTGAACGCCCTCTTTCAAGCCTCTTTTTTTCCATTCGTCTGTTAGTTCCTTTCTAATTTCAATACTTTTCAATCGTTGGTTTATCCAGTTTTCTGAATAACCGAGTTTCATGTATTGTTCCAATGCCCGGTCAATACTCAGTTCAGGGTCTTGCATTTCATCTAATCGTTCTGCGGCTACCTGTGCCAGCCATTGTTTAAAGGGTTCTGCTTTGGGCGATGGTATGGATTGTATCAGGCGAAAAAGCTGTTCGGTATCAGCCACATCGGTCAATCTCATTTTGCCGTCTGGGGCTGGCATTTTCAAAGCGTTACAATTTGTAACGGTTTCATTTCCCTCGTCTTTTAATCTCTTTTTTAATACCCGCCAATACACCTGAGGATTAGGGCTATCGGTTAAAACTGCAATAACATCAACAATCGATAAATACCATTTTTCGTTTTCAGCATCCCAAAGCGTTCTAACCTTTTTGTCCTCAAATATTTTTATTTCATTTTGCTTTTTCATTGTCTGAATCAGAATTTACTGAATTTTTGAATTTGCTGAATTGTGTTTTGGATAATACTTAGGATTAAATAAAAGTTTATGCTGCAAACTTTGGCTTCCAAAATTTATCAATAGTCCAAGGGGGAAATCATAAGCCACCGTATAGTTTTTTGCTTGTGCGATATGAACATCTTCAAGATTCACCAACGCTTTAAGTTCAACTACTACTTTGCCTTCCACAATGAAATCCGCCCTTCTTGTTCCTACTTCAATGTTTTCATAAAACACAGTTTGCTCTTGCTCTCTTTTGAAACCTAATCCTACTCTCTCTAATTCTATCGCAAGGCATCTTTGGTAAATCACTTCCTGAAAGCCGGGACCCATCGTATTGTGAACCTTCATTGCACAACCAATTATCTTATACGTCAACTCGTCCTTTTCCATATCCTATTTTTATTCTGTTATTTTTTTCATTTTGTAAATTCTGATTCAGACCATTTATGCTGCTAATACTTGTTCGGTTAAACTTAAAATTTCGTCAATCTCTTTTTGATTGAAAATTCCCCTGATGCCTTCGGGATGAAGCATGGTAAAAGGCGATTCAATCAGGTTGCATTTGCTCACATCACCTTTTTCCAACACAAAGTTTTTGAGCAAATCCAAAAATTGAAGTTGTCGGCTGGTGAGGTAACTGTGTTTGGCAATAAAATCATCAAATGCTTTGGTAACGGTTTCGGCAAAGGTTTCTAATTGCTCTATACCCAAAATATGTTTTATGAATTGCACCAATGCCGCTTTGCGATGGTTGTAAACCTTGCGAAGCAAATCAATAGTAATATGCGGATGCTCGTTGTGCAGTTCTTCTGCCAATTGTTCCGCTTCATCTGTTGAGATTTCCTGTCCCTGTTTTAATTTCTGTAAAATCGGATTGCTTGAAACCAGTTCGTTGATTTTCTTTTCAACCAGTTCACGGTATTTGGCTACACTCAACGCTTCGTGTTGCGGACCAAACTCTACAAACTCCTTTTCGGCAACAATGTCTTTCAGGTTGAATTTTGCAGGAGCCAGCGGAATAACCGCTTCACGGAATTTCATCAATGGTGATAACTTCTGAATCAGTTCTTCAAACTTGTCTTCATTGATGGTTGCCCAATAATGATTGCTTTGTGCCTGTCGAATCAATTCCTGCTCTCTTGCTACAATGTTGATACTCAAAGGCAGTTCGCCAATTTCTTCAATGATGCTTTCTTTCAGTGTTTCAAACTTTTCCGTTTCACCTGCCAAATGAGCCAAAGAAACTTCCACAATGTCTTTTTCAAATCGCATGGCTTTGAAATCAACATCTGAAACCGTGCGAAGCAGTGGTTTTACAACGGCTTCCAAAAACTCCATTTTGTCGGAAGTCAGATTGTTCCAGAAGTTATCATCTTCTAAGCGTTGCAGTTCGTGTTTGGCTTCCATGATTACAACTGAATTCTTCGGAAGCGACTCAACCTGCTTTCTGATTTTCTGAACTTCTTTATTTACAATTTCGGAATTGCTTTGTGTTTGGGCTTCTTCAATTTTTTCCAGTCGAATACCAAACAAGCGAACAGGCAAAGGAATTTGTCCTTTCAGTTCTTTGCCTCTCGGATTGAGTTTGAAATATTCAAAGTTGTCCCAGCAATCAAGAATCAGGAAATTGTCTTTCTGTGTGCACCAGGGTTTTATTTTTTCAGGTTCGAGTAAACGGGTTCCTCTGCCTATCATTTGCCAAAATTTGGTATAGCTGTAAACAGGTTTTGCAAAAACCAAATTCACCAATTCCCGAACATCAATACCCGTGTCGAGCATGTCCACACTGATGGCAATGCGTGGCATGTCGTTGCTCACAAACTGGTCGAGCAAACCGCCTTTTCCGTAAACTCTTGGGTCTTCACTTACCAATACTTTGGCTAATTCTCCTTTGTATTCTGGATAAAGCGAATCAAAAATTTCTTCAACTCGTCTTGCATGTGCTTTGCTGATGCAAAAGAAAATCGTTTTCCCTGGCAAAACTCCGTTGGCATCTTTGATGCTTTCTTCCATGAATTCACGGACAATTAAAGCGTTGGTGCCACGGTTGATTACCTTCTTTTCAATCTCTGTTCCTTCGTAGTTGATTTCTTCAATTTCCTTTCCTTCCAACATCAATTTTTGTTGGTCTTCTAAAGAAATTGTCCGCTTGCTTATGCCTTCGTCCTGAAACTTGGTTTTAATTTTCATTACCTGAAAATTGCTCAGGAATGGAGGAATGTGATTTACTGCTTCATCATAAGAATAAGCAAAAGTCGGAACGCCATCCTCGCATTCAAACAATTGAAACGTGTTGTGGTCAATTACGTCCGTTGGCGTGGCGGTCAAGCCAAGTGTAATGGTATTGAAGTAATCAAGAATTTCCTGATAGGTGTTGTAAATGCTGCGGTGGCTTTCATCCACCACAATCAAGTCAAAGAAATGCGGACTTAATGATTTTTCTTCATTGCGAATTACATTCAACATAGTCGGATAAGTTGAAACATAAATCCGTCTGTCGGTGGCAATTTCCTTTTCGCCTTGCTTTAGCCAGCGAGGTTCGTTTGGCAAATGCTCTTTGAATGCTTCCAGTGTTTGGTCACGCAATGCGATTCTGTCAACAAGGAATAAAACTCTTTCTACCCAACCTGCTCTCATTAAAGCGTCCACCAGGGCAATGCAGGTTCTTGTCTTGCCCGTGCCGGTAGCCATTACCAACAAGAATTTGCGTTTCCGTTTTTCAACGGCTTCCATTACGGCACGAATAGAAGCAATTTGATAGTTCCTTCCTGCAATGTTGGTATTGATAAGTTCTCCTGCTAATGGCTTTCTCGCTTTGCGTATGTAGGCATAGCGTTCAAGGTCGTCCCGTGTCGGGAAACCATAAACTTTCTTTGGGGGATAGTTTTCTAAGTCCCAAAAGTAAATGTCGTGTCCATTGGTATAAAAGCAGAAAGGCAGGTCAACGCCTTGTGTTGATTGAATGTTGTAGCAATATTGTTTGGCTTGCTCCCGTCCGAGTGCAGCGTCCACCGAAGTTTTTTTGGCTTCTACAACGGCAAGTGGTTTACCGTCCTTGCCCAATAAAACATAGTCGCTGTATTGGTGTCCAGCGTATGGAGTTGTCGGTTCTTCAACAACTGTCAAGTGAATGTCAAATTCTTCAATTACCTGAGTTAGGTCAGTCACATTCCAACCCGCTTGTTTTAAGCGGTTGTCAATGATTTCTTTCCTTGTCAGTTTTTCGTTCTTCACTTTATATATTCTAAAATTTATAGTTGGTCAAAATACGCAAAAAATCTGTTTTGTTGTCCGAATGCTCTGTCGGTGCGTTGGCAGAAACAGCTCTTTGGATTTTGTCACAGGGTTGGCTTTGTGCGGATGGGGCAAAATCCAATGTGCCGTTTGCGAGTCGGCATAAAATTGAATTAAAAAAAATGTGCGGTGGGGAAAATAAAAAATACACAAGGGTAGGCAATGAGTGCCGGCTCAGTGCTGTCCGTTTGTAATATGGTCTGTATGTTGGTCATTTGTCAAAATGGTTTACTTTCTGTTTATGTTTTGGTCGTCCTTTCTATGTTCGGAGTGTCGTCCTACCATTGGCTATAACGCCCCGTGTTGTACGCTGGCTCTCTACTTTTAATATCAAGGGTATATTCTTACTTTGTAATTCCTATCAGTGATAACTTTGTAGTGCTGTTTGAATATTTGTCAAAATAAAATGTTATTGTTAGAACTTGGAAATACCTAATCCAAATTACTTGTTCTTCCTCGTTTATTTCAAATTTTAATTTATTAATTTTTAAGTATGATTTCAGGTTTTCGGCATTACAATTATTAAGGTTAAATCGCCTTTTATTACTGTCACCCAAAAAAAGGTGGTTTTCCTGATTTTGCATTAAAATATCAAAAGAGTTAATAATTCCTCCATTAGTTGAGACCTCAACATCTACCTCCCTATCAAAGAAATAATAAGCATTCGTATTATCTCCAATTGGATTATAGTCAATTTCTACCTTAAAAGAAGTTAGGTCAAGTGGAGATCCTATCTTGAATTGGAAAAAAGTATCTGGGCTAATATAATTTTCTAAATAAATGTCTCCCATTAATTAGTAATTCTTAGTTACAATATAGAGTATGTCCACTGCTAGCGTACAACGTTCCTGGGCTTTGCGAAGTACGGGCATTAGAATTCCGTCTGCTCGCTTGGCTGTAACTTTTTATTTAGTACGGCCAAGTTACAAAAGCCGATTAGAATTCCAACTGTATTTAAGGCGATATTCTATCGCCCGTATTTTGCAAAACCCTTGTTATATGCCGTTTAGTCTTCGATTATATAACTTCCATTCTTTGCAAATTTAATCGTTGCGCCAATCCCAACGTCTGTCGTTGGAATAGAAATGCTATAGTGTAATTTTATTGTGTCGTTTGCTATATAAAAATTCGGATAGAGTAGGGTCGCATGTTGTCTGAGTTCAGTACTAAGTAATCTGTCAAATAAGGATTTAGTAATAGTCGTATGAAAAAGTGTGTCATTGTCGGAAAGGAGTGTAAGTTCTGAGATGAGGTTATATGTGACGAAATCTTTATGCGTGTCGAAGTCATACCTGGCTGGAACGACAATACCACTGTCGTTGGATGATTCATGTCTAAATAAGACCTGGTATTTTATATCGCTGTCAATAAAGGAAGTGTCAATTAAGATCGGCTTTGAATATTGAGATAGAAATTCATTTCGTAATTCGTCAATAGATTGTTGGACAAAATCAGTAGTATCAATTTTCTCAATGTGTTTTGTCGAATCGGTCTTGTTGTCTGAATTTGGTTGTCCAGTCGAACAACCAAGAAGTGTCGAATAAATAAATACTGATATGATTGGCAGGGTCTTCATAAATGGCACACAACTTGTAAATTTATATTATCACCTCCAATTTACAAGTATTGACAACCAATATCTTAACCTTATGAATTTTATGTTGTTGTTAGAACAATACGATTTTGACCTTTCTACCTTACCTCCTTCCAAATGTTGCCAAAAATTTAATTCAATGCCATATTTTTACAGAATTACCATTAGGTATCAATCAAATATAACAATGAAAAAGTTTTTTCTCTTTATTATAGCCGGCTGTTTCCTGTTTTCATTCACTCAAAAAGAAACTGCCTGGGTAGCCATTGGCGATTCCATTACTTATCTCAATGATCATCCTGATGAAGCTGGCAACAGAATAACAAAAGGCTATTTAACCATGGTCCGGGAAAAAATGCCCAACATCAAGGCGCTCAATAAAGGGTTTAATGGCTGGACTTCCGGTGGTATAGCTGATAAGTTTTCGGAACTTGATATACCCAAAGCAGATATCTACAGTATATTTCTTGGTACCAACGACTGGTGGCAGGGAAGACCTGTCGGCACCCTGGATGATTATAAAAACAATAGTGGAAATAATACTGTATATGGTTCTTTCCGTATTATTATTAATGAACTGCGAAAGCTGAATCCCAAAGCAAAAATCATTCTTATTACGCCTTTGCAGCGTGCAGATTTTGTATATATAAATAATGCACATAATAACGCTTACGGATCATATAAACCAAAGAACAATCAAACGCTGGCACAATTTGCAGAGGCAATTAATGCTATAGGGAAGTTTGAAAAATTTTCAGTGGTTGATCTATATAATAAGAGCGGAATTACGCAACAGAATATTATTAAATACAAAAGACTGAAAGATCCGTTAACAGGTGTTTATAAAGATTACGGCTACCCCGATTTTATCGATATCCCTTTTAACCCTGATACAGATGAATACCCTTATCCTGTTGATGCAATTAATATGACCTACGATGGGCTTCATCCTTCTGATAAAGGATATAAAGTAATTACAAATATGCTGTTGAAAGCGTTGCGATAAAATAAGCTGGACATATCAAAACTTTGATCTCAGCCTACTTCTCAAACACCAGCGCCTCAGGTTTTGCTCCTGATTCCTGCAGGATATTGCTGATGACTTCAACCATTTTATCAGGTCCGCAAATGTAAAAAGGCTTTGAAAAATCTTTTATATGCTTTTGAAGAAAGGCTTTATCTATATATTCTTTTTTATTCCCTTCCTGTGTTAATATAAAGTGCGCTTTATCGCCTAGTATTTTTTCAAATTCATCTTTCATGATAATATCGGCTGATGTTTTGTTTGAAAAAAACAATTCATTATCATCAATCATATTATCCTTATACAACTGCCGGAAAATGGCAATAAAGGGTGTAATGCCTGCGCCGCCTGCAATGAAATACCCGGGACCGTTGTATGCGATAGCGCCCCATACATCATGAATGATCAATTCATCTCCAGGTTGCAAATGATCTAAGTCATTTGTTACACCATTATGATCGCGGTAAGATTTTATAGTAAATTCCAGGTGCGGCCATTCATTTAAGCTTGTAAAGGTAAATGGGCGCTTTTCGTCCTTCCATTTTTCCTGGTTGATGGCTACTTCCGTTGCCTGCCCGGGTTGAAACTTATAACCTTTGGGCTTTTCTACACGGTAATGTTTTACATCATGTGTTACCGGCTCAACAGATATTATTTTTACAATCTCTTCCATTATATTGATTTTTGAATTAACGATTTTGAATAATAATACAACTGTCGTGCCTGTATTCACTATTGCCTTCTCTATCATCTTTTCAAAAAAATGAACAACGCCCCGATAAACGTTAACACTATAATTATTTTCCTGTAATTGTCATCCTTTATAGCGGCTACAATTTTTATTCCAAGCAAAAAACCAATAAGCAGAGAAGGTAAAAGTAGTATATCTGTTTTAAGCGTGGAAACAGTAATGTTTTTCCAGAAAAATATTTGGAAAGGAAGCTTGAAATAGTTTATCGCAAGAAATACCCAGGCTGCTGTTCCTATAAAATCATTTTTGGGTAAGCGCATAGCCAGGAAGTAAATATTGGAAAAGGCACCGGCAAGATTTCCAAGCATGGTTGTCAGTCCTGACACAAGCCCCATTGACGAAACAAATAATTTGTTGGAAGGTATAACCACCGTTTTACGTATTTCAAGAAAGAGCATGATGATTACCGTGAGTATAATAAAGACTGCCATTACTTTCCTGAAAACAGTTTCATCCATATCCTGCCCTATAAATACACCTGTCAGCACACCTATCGCCATCCAGGGAATAAGTTTCCAGAAATGATTCCATTGCACATGCCGGTGGTAATATTTTACAGCCATCAGGTCAGCAAAGCATAATAGCGGCAACACAATTCCTGTAGAAGCTTTGCTGCCGAGCACCACTGCCATAAGGGTAATATTCAACATGTCAACGCCTTTAAGTCCGGCTTTTGACAGCCCTATGAAAAAAGCGGCGAGTGATATCAGTATCCAGTCTAATAATGAATGAGCAGCAAATAATTCATGCATAGTATACCAACAAATATACTTGTGATATACTAAGCATGAATATAATCCGGAGTCTTATTTTATTTTCCGGCGGAAATCAGCTGCACGGGGCCAAGCAATCCGGATGGCAGCAGGGGTGAACCTGCTTTATAAAAAGGCATAGTAGTATAAGTGATTTTCTTGTCCACACCAGGTTGCTGATCGCCAATCAACCTGTTTACCCAAAGGTTGGTTACTTTAATTGTCAATATGTTTTTACCTGGTTTTAATAAGCCACTCACATCAACTTTAAACGGTTTTTTCCAAACTATACCGGCAGGTTTTCCGTTCACCAATACCTCGGCAATATTTTTTACATCACCCAGGTCAATCCATAGCTTAGCGCCCTGTTTAAACCAGCTTGCCGCTGCATTAATGGTTTTGGTATAGGTAGCGGTTCCCGAGAAATATTTTATACCATTGTCATTGTTTTCTGTCCATGAAGCAAGCTTATCTATACTGGCAGATGCCGGTGCGCCACGGTCTTTCTGAAAATCTATTTTCCATGCTTCATCCAGCATTGCTACAGGTGTTTCTTTTACGGCGGGAATATTTACGGCAGATGAATTACTATTCTTACCGAATACTACAAATATTGCATCGTTTGGGGTGAGCCGCAATGAAATTTTGGTACGGCCTTCCTCAACAGTATATGAAACGGGTTCTTTCTTTCCTGTTTCAGGATGCCATATTTCAACTGATTTACCGGCAATCCTGAAACTTGCATCAACGGTTTCGTTTTTATCAGTTCTGCTGTTAATCCAATAAATATCCTGTGCAGCAAGTTTCCTGTGCACAAACAGCAGTTGTGTTTTTACATCGGGCTTTGAATATTCAAAGTCTGCTTTTACCTGCAAAGCATCCAGCACCTGTTGAATGTCTGATGTGGCATATACTTTTCCGCTGCCTGTTACTTTAGGCTTATTATCATCACCCCACAATTCATTGGCGAGAGCGATAAATGCATGGTTATCTTCCTGCAAGCCTGTGCTGGCAACAGGTTTAGGCCCTGCCACAATAGCGCCTGCCTTAACCAATGTTTCTATTTTTTGCAATACTTTCAATGGAAGATACATACTGTTGGAATCGAGCACCAGCACGGTATATTGCATGCCGCTATGTGTAACCAATTTGTTATTGTTTACCGTAAGTAAATGCAGCAATGCATCACTGTTTATAAAATCATAGTTATATCCTTCAGGTATTGCCGGTAATTTTTTACCGAATAAAGAAGTGATATTATTGTCTTCTCCATAATAGTATACAATATCCGCAACAAATTTTCCCTGCTGCAGCAAATAACAACTACGGGCAAGATAATCGGTCCATGCTTTTGCCTGTTCTGCCCACGTTTCGTGTCGGTTAAACCATTGCCCAAATGGTCCTAATCCCAGTCCCGGAATTTTATCATCCACTGGTTGATGCACGGAGGTATGAATAACAAACCTGTTCAACCCGTTTGCCATTTCAAGATCTGCGGTTGGCTTAAGCTTTTCAGGTGAATAAGACCATGCATTGCCCAAAGTGCCAATAGCGGTGAGGGACTCCGCTGCGGTAATATTTTGCCCGTATATATGGGCAACAGATGCAGATTCACGAATGTCTGCTTTATAACCTGTGCCATCTCCTCCAATAGGACCGGGCGTCCACATAGCAGACATAGGTACGGCGGCAGTACGTTTTACTTCCATGCCATCGGCAATTAATGCTCTGCCGCTTTCATGCGATTCAGAGTATCGCTTCATGCCACGTTCTTTCAACAAAGCAGTTAGCTGGTCGTAATGGTTTTCAACCACAAGCTCGGCAAGGGTTTTACGAAAATCCCACAGAAAGCGTTCGCTTGCTTCTGTGTTTTTAATGATATGTCCGTTGAGCGCAGGCATCCATTGAATAAGATCATATCCTCTTCTTTTTTTAAATTCAGCGGCCAGATCATTTGTCCAGTTTTGTGTGCCTGCTTCCCAGCTGTCTGTTACCATATACTGCAATCCTTTATTGCCCATCAATCCATTGGTGGCGCTTTTATACTGATCAAGATAGTTGGTAAAATATGCTTTTACTGCAGCAGCATCTAATTTGTCCACCTCAAGGCCGGTAGCTTCAGGAGATGCAGGATGGTTTTGTTTACCGGTTAAAGAAAACCCGTAGCGTACAATATTCCAGTTACCTGCGGGGGCATCCCATCTTAATATAGCATCAGGCCCAAATTTATTGCTGATATCAATAATGTCATTTTCGTTAATAATATCATCTGATGCCGGGGTTGCAAGCGTATAAAAATTTCCACCTGTTGAGAATGCCGCTTTCTCTTCGAACATATGTATTCTTGACGCGGTATGTAATACCAACTCGGCAATGCCTGTACCGGGCGGAGCTTTAGGAGGTTCACTGCCGCCATTTAAGCCGGCAAACGTGAACATTGGCGGCGGATTTTTGATAGTAACCCTGAAATATTTTGCAGTTGTAACGGGTATTGAAATAGTTTGCTGCAGCACATTACCCGCGGGTATATAACAAATTCGTTTAAAATTTTGTCCATCATCACTTGCTTCTAAAGTGCGGGTATCTTTAAACTCGCCATATAATCCAAACGGGCCTTTGTCTCCGCCTCCTACAATCGTAATGGCTTTAAAAGTTTGTGGTTGCTCAAAGGCAAATTGTATCCAGGCATATCCTTTAACCGTATCAGAAGGCAGCAGGCTGGTTGTGGCAAGATCGCCATCCGTAAGCTGTGTCACATTAAAGTTGCCGCCACTTGAAGTAATTACAGGTTTCAAATCGCTCAGCGGAATATCGGCATCAGGCATTTTGTAGGCAATCACAGCAATATCCCTGTAATATGCAGGAGGAGTTTCAACCGGTGTGCTTAAACTCAGCTGTGCCTGTAAAGGAATATTTTGAAAAGTACCTGTTACAGAAGGCGGTTGTGATAATCTTTCTACCAATGGTTTTCCTCCTGCAACCCTTTTCTCACTCCATACAATTTTCTTCATACCATCTTCAGGCTTTACCCAGGGTCCTCCGCTTTCACTCCATCCCGGAGATCCTGCTATTGCCATTTCGAGTTGTAATGAATCGGCAAGTTTTGCGGTAAATGCAAATACGTTTTTCCATTCAGGCGTCATATAGGTGAGGCGCTTTTCAACTATTTGCGGTGTCATTAACGCGGCATCAAAATTCTGAAAACCTCCAATGCCCGATCGTTTCATCCATTTCAGGTCTTCGGCAATACCTTCTTTGGTAATATTCCCGTTCATCCAGTGCCACCATACACGCGGTTGGGCAGTTGCAGGAGGCGTTAAAAAATTTTTATACAGTGCATCAGGGGTTGGTTGTGTTATTTGTTGTGCAGTCAAAACAACGCACAACAACAATGCTGCGGGGAGCAATAGCAGTTTTTTCATGATGGCAATGTTTGTAGTAAATGTATAATATGAATAGTGAAATACTGTCATGCGCTATCATGCTTTTCAAATGCAGCTATCAGCTTACCAGTCCGAATCCTTCCTTTGTGTTTCTTTGTGTAAGCCCTTTGTGTATTTTGTGGTTAAAACCGAAGACCCCGGTTGCGTATCTTTACCAACCAGCGGAAAGAGTAGTATATACTTTTAGATACGCAATTACACAGTATCTTCAATAAAAAAAGCATCAGCATATAATGAAAAGAAGGCGTTTTATCACAGGTGTTTCAATAATGGCAGGCTCTACTGCAGTAACAGGGTTTACATCATCCTCACACAAAAAAAAAGATACTATGAGCAGCGCCAGGTTGCCGGATATACCATTGATCACTGTTGAGGAGCATATGCGGCGTATTGAGAAAGCACAGAGGCTGCTGGGAGAGCAAAAAATGGGCGCGCTCCTGCTGGATGCAGGTACATCTATGGAATATTTTACAGGCATGCGCTGGTGGCAAAGCGAGCGGCCGATGGTAGTGATCATTCCTGTGAAGGGCGAGATAGTATATGTATGTCCTGCTTTTGAAGAAGACAGGTTGCGGGAAAATATTAAAACCGGCAACAAAGTATATATATGGGAAGAAGATGAAAATCCATATAAAAAAATGATAGGGGCACTAACGGATGCGGGTATACGTAGTGGTGATATTGCCGTTGAGGAGCGGGTGCGTTTTTTTATAGTGGATGGTATGAAAAAAGTATCTGGTAAATTTAATTTCAGGAGCGGTGATACTGTAAGCGCTGCCTGCCGCCTTATTAAATCGCCTGCTGAAATTGCATTAATGCAGGCCGCTAATGATGCTACTGCATCAGCAATAACAGCAGCAATTAAAGAAATGCAGGAAGGTATGAGCCCGATGGATGTAGGCGCTATTGTTGCCAAACAACACAGGGCACTTGGAGCAATGCATGATTTTGCTTTGGTGCTTTTTGGCGCAGCCTCTGCGTTACCGCATGGCAGCAGTAAGCCGCAGGTGCTTAAAAAAGGAGATATTGTATTGATGGATTGCGGATGCAGGGTAGGAGGGTACAGCGCAGATATTACAAGAACAATTGTTTTTGGTGCTGAACCTACAAAGCGTCAACAGGATATATGGAATCTTGAAAAGCAATCGCAGGCTGCCGGCTTTGCCGCTGCCAAGTCAGGCGCCACCTGTGAAAGTGTTGACGCGGCATCGCGTAAAGTAATTGTGGATGCAGGTTTTGGGCCAGGATATAAATTACCCGGCTTACCGCACCGCACAGGGCATGGCATTGGCATGGATGGACATGAATGGGGCAATATAGTAAAAGGAAATAAACAGTTGCTTGAGCCAGGCATGTGTTTCAGCATTGAACCAACCATTGCCATACCGGGCGAATTTGGGGTGAGGCTGGAAGATTGCGTATATATGACAGAAAGCGGGCCCAAATGGTTTTCGAAAACAGCCGGGTCAATTGATTTGCCATTTTAAGAATGATGCATTACTGCTTTCATAAATTGTACCTAAAGAAATAATGTTATTGTAATTACAGATGGTTGCAGGTCAATGCTATGATTTCCGGGTATACATCATTTTTCTAAAGCTATAACCGGTCATTTGCTGTGTTGGCAGTTTGCGTGTTTACTTATACAGTTTTTGAATTCTACAGCTTTATAATGGTTTGGTTTAAACGTTGAATATAAACGCCTTGAACCAACATTTCCATTAACTTTGCGGGCAATTTAACCTTTCCAGCCTCTATATGATATACAGAAGCAAAGCTCCTTTACGAATTGGTTTAGCCGGCGGTGGTACAGATGTTAGCCCTTATTGTGATTTATACGGCGGAGCTATTCTTAATGCTGCCATTTCACTATATGCTTATGCTAATATTGAGCCTGTTACCGAAAAAAAGATTTATCTAACGGCCGCCGACAGGAATGAATACCTGGAATACGAGTTTGCTAAAGCGCTTCCACTCGATAGCAAGCTTGATTTGCTGAAAGGTGTATACAACCGTATTGTAAAGGACTATGGATTTCCTGAAACAGGTTTCAGGTTGCATACGTTTGTTGATGCACCGGCAGGTTCGGGTTTGGGAACATCATCAACTTTGGTGGTGGCTATTGTTGGTGCTTTTGCTGAAATGCTGAGCTTACCCCTGGGTGAATATGATATAGCACACTATGCTTATGAAATAGAGCGCCAGGATCTGAAGCTTGCCGGTGGCCGCCAGGATCAATACGCGGCTACTTTTGGCGGCGTGAACTATATGGAGTTTTATGAAAACGATAAAGTGATTGTAAACCCTCTCCGTATAAAATCCAAATACCTGAACGAACTGGAAAACAACCTGCTGCTTTTTTATACTTCTACCAGCAGGGAGTCTGCCACTATTATTAAAGAGCAGCAAAAAAATGTGCAGCAAAAAAATGATAGTTCAATTGAAGCAATGCACCAATTGAAAGAACAGAGCCGTATGATGAAAGAAGCATTGCTGAAAGGACAACTGGGCGAAGTGGGAGAAATACTGGATTACGGTTTTCAGCAAAAAAGAAAAATGGCAGCAAATATTTCCAACTCAAAAATTGAAGAGATATACGATGCCGCAAAAAAGGCAGGTGCTTCCGGTGGAAAAATATCTGGCGCCGGCGGCGGCGGCTTTATGAGTTTTTATTGCCCTGGCAATACAAGGTATAATGTTATTGAAGCGTTGCATCCTTTTGGTGGTGAAGTAAAACAATATAGTTTCACAAAGTATGGTTTAACAACCTGGTCTGTTTAATATTCAATTTCAATACATGATCAACACAATTAAAGATATTATCAACGCGTCAGTATCAGTAAAACAACAGCTGCTTGCAGACGAAAAAATATTGAGCACCGTAAATACATTGGTTGATGTAATTACTGATGCATTTAAAAACGGTAATAAGGTATTGTTTTGCGGTAATGGCGGAAGCGCGGCAGATGCACAGCACCTGGCAGCAGAATTCAGCGGAAGGTTTTATATAGACCGCGATGCTTTGCCTGCAGAAGCACTGCACGTAAACACATCTTATCTCACCGCTGTGGGTAATGATTACAGCTATGATGTTATCTATGCACGCCTTATAAAAGGCTTAGGGCAAAAAGGAGATGTGCTGGTTGGATTATCCACCTCCGGCAATTCCAAAAATGTGGTACTTGCTTTTGAAGAAGCAAAAAGAAAGGGTATGATCACCGTAGGTTTTACAGGCGCAACAGGAGGTAAAATGAAAGACGTGAGCGATTACCTGCTGAATGTTCCTTCCATAGATACTCCGCGTATACAGGAATCGCATATTTTATTGGGTCATATTATTTGCCAGTTGGTTGAAGAAAAGTATTTTAATGGCAAATAAAATAACCGAAGCGATTATACTTGCCGGCGGGCTTGGCACAAGGTTGCGCAGCGCAGTACCTGATCTCCCTAAATGCATGGCGCCGGTTAATGGAAGACCTTTTGTTGAATATGTAATTAATAGTCTTCGTAAACAAGGTATTCAAAAATTCGTATTTGCATTGGGATACAAAAGCGAAGCTTTTGATGATTTTTTGAACGCTGTGTTGCCAGAAAATGAATATACTGTTTCTCTTGAAGATGAGCCTTTGGGCACAGGTGGTGCTGTTCGGTTAGCCGCCAGCGTTACCTCTAACGAAAATGTATTGGTTACCAACGGCGATACCTTATTTAAGGCAGATATACAGCAGGTAGCTGCTTTTCATAAAAGTAAATCTGCCGAATGCACACTCTCTTTAAAGCCTATGGAAAATTTCGACAGGTATGGCGCGGTTGAACTTGATGCGGAAGGCCGGGTAAAAAATTTTAAGGAGAAACAATATTTTCCTGAAGGATTGATTAATGGCGGTATATACCTGCTGAACCTAAAAGCATTTCAACAAAAACCTTTCCCTGAGAAATTTTCTTTTGAAAAAGACTACCTGGAAAAGTATTATACCGCAGGAAATATATATGGAATAGCCCGGGATGCTTATTTTATTGATATTGGAATTCCTGAAGATTATGAAAGAGCGCAAAACGAGCTAAAGCAAGGCAATGATTGATTTTAAAAAGATAGATAAATCCTGGACATTGTTTTTGGATCGTGATGGTGTAATTAATCACGAAACGGTGGGGTTATATATAACCAGATGGGAGGATTTTATTTTTTACGAAGGCGTGCTGGATGCCCTGCATATCTTTACCCGGAAATTTGGGCGCATTATCATTATTACCAATCAGCGCGGTGTAACCAAAGGTTTAATGACGGAGGATGATCTGAAAGATATTCATGCGAATATGCTGAAGGTAGTTCAAGAAAATAATGGCAATATCCATAGGATATATTATTGTCTCGATAAGAATGATGACAGCCCTAACCGTAAACCAAACCCTGGTATGGGATATATGGCTAAGGCTGATTTTCCTGAAATTGATTTTAGTAAAAGCATTATGATAGGGAATACAATGGGGGACATGAAATTTGGTAAAAATATAGGGGCTTCAACTATTTTTATTCCAAGCAACCGCCCTGCCCCTGAGCTTCCTGATGCGTATACTGATGCCATATATCCTTCGTTGATCAGTGTAGCGGAAGCGATGCAAAAAAAATAACTGATCAATTATCTTTACAAAAAATATTGATATGCAAAAGCCCGGAGCGGATTTTGAAGATGAACTGGAAAATTCAGAAGGAGCGGAAGAATTATATGAACGTATGTCTTTTACCGTTGATAAAGGGCAGGAGCCATTGCGTATTGATAAATTCCTGATCAACCGCATTGAAGGCGGCACAAGAAACAAATTGCAGCAGGCAATTGAAAAAGGGCATGTGCTGGTGAATGGCAAAGCGATTAAGTCAAACCATAAGATAAAGCCGGGCGATGAAGTGCTGGTATATTCTGAAACCTCACCTGAGTCTACTGAGATAGTTCCTGAAAAAATGGAGCTGAATTTTGTATACGAAGATGATGATATTATAGTGATCAATAAGCCTGCGGGTATGGTAGTGCATCCTGGTTCGGGCAATTATAATGGTACGGTGGTAAATGGTATTGCATGGCATTTGCAACAGCAATCGCCTGAGTTAACAGAAGTAGCGCTTCCCCGTTTCGGACTGGTGCACCGCATTGATAAAAATACCAGTGGGTTACTTGTGCTTGCTAAAAATGAAAAAGCTTCTATTGGTCTTGCCGCGCAGTTTGCCGCGCATACGGCTCACCGCAGGTATATAGCATTGGTTTGGGGCGATTTTGAAGACAGCGAAGGAACCATCTCCGGTCATGTAGGGCGTCATCAGCGTTTCCGGAAAATAATGGATGTATACCCCGAAGGAGATCATGGCAAAGATGCAGTAACGCATTATACCGTACTGGAAAAATTTGGTTATGTGAGTTTGGTTGAGTGCCGGCTTGAAACCGGTCGTACACACCAGATACGTGTACACATGAAGCATATAGGTCACCCTTTGTTTAATGATGATACTTATGGTGGCGACAGGATTGTAAAAGGAACAGTATTCACCAAATACAAGCAGTTTGTTGATAATTGCTTTGCTATCTGCCCGCGTCATGCACTGCATGCAAAGACCTTAGGTTTTATTCATCCCACTACAAAAAAAGAAATGTTTTTTAATAGTGAGTTGCCAGAGGATATACAACAGGTTATTGAAAAATGGCGAAGATATGTAAGTGCAAAGGGCATTATGACAGAGGGATAGTAATGCAGCCTTTACGGTAATTTCGAAAAGAAACACAGTAGTGTACGCAATTGCAGCTATATATAATCATTTCGCTTTAATCTTCCTCCATACTTCCCCTGCGTGCCTGCTCTGAGGATATAGTTTTGTTGCCATCTCATAAAAGGCTGCCGCTTCTTTAAGCATACCCGATTTTTGGCAAAAGTTCCCCATCCAGTCGAGGTAAGGTTCTGAGGGCTGAAAGCTGAATCCTGTTTGTGCGGAAAGCTTTTTAAAGTGGGTAGTTACAAGCTGTGGATTAAATACAGCCTGCTTTACCTGTACAAGATGACCATCAAAAATAAATCGCAGCCCGTTGTAAGCGGCAGGTACAGCTATCGTACCATGATCTTCTCCAGGATAATATTGGAAGCTCCATCGCAGATTTTTTGGGGAATATTTTTTCAGCAGTGTTTCAAAACCAAGGATAGACCGCTCCATATCTGTAGTAGTATCCTGCGGAATGATTTCTTTGTGCGCCATTGCAACATAAATATTAGCCTGCCCGAAATCCTTTTTGGCTAACATACTATCTGCCTGGCGCAGCATAATCCCGTCATCCCACCATAGACTGGGATCAATCATAATATATGCATTGAATAATGTTGTGTAATTCAGCAGGAGATTTGCAGCGGTAAGTCCGCCAAAAGAATGCCCTACTATAATACTATAACCCGATGTCCGGTACACGGAATCAATATGCATACGCAGCTCAGCGGTTAAGAATTGTATGAAATGATGATTACCGCCTCCACCTTTAAACATGGTTTGCGATTTATCGTAAAACGCTGTTCTGCCTGCATCGGTTGGTGTAAGGTCGCGGGTACGTTGTGTGTTTACAATACCAACTACAATGGCATTGGGCATATATGCATAAGGTCCTTTGCTGAGCGACTGTTGTAGTCCGGTAAAATAATGGAAGCTGCTTTCGCCATCAAGCAGGTAAATTACAGGATACTTTGCCGGCGCATATTCATTGCTGTTATACTCAGGTGGAAGATATACATAGTATTCTCTTGTTTCTTTCAATGCCTGCGATGGTATGCTGTATTTTGCTCCAATAGTAAACGGCTGTTGAGCCGTGGCGCTGAATATTATTTGCAAAAACAAAATAGCAATACTTATTCTCAATATCATGCTGCGTAATTTATTGCGTTTTTGGAGCAAAAATAAAAACAATACAGGCAGATGAATTACGCCGAACGGAATTGTAGTATCGAAATAGGAAAATAATAATAGTTAGTACGCTGTGATTAGTGGCTTTCAGCACCCAGGGTGTACACCAAGTCTTCGATGGTCGGTGAAATGTTGCCGGGACGGTATCTCATCAACCACTTCCGGCGCGGAAACTTGAAATGTACCTGACACGCAGGGTTCTGTTGGGTGGCATAATATTATTAACTCTTCGGAAAACCTTTTGCCTGTTTAATGCTCAATACCTGTTTCAAATGCCTGTCAGTATGACCAAAATGCACAACCATCAATGCATGTATGCTTCGTCTTTTTTCATCACCCCACCTGTAGGTGTAGTGTGATTTCAGATCGTATGTTGTATTTTTTATAAACCTTATAATATGATCTCTTCCAAATAAAAAGAAGGTGAGGTTATCTTTACCTTTCATCAATCCCAAAGGTTCTGCATTCCATTCTGCTTTGTGCGGGCTGGGATCGTTCATCCAGTTTATATAGGTGGTATCAGGCAGCGCAACGCTATCCAGTTCCGGTTCAGGCTTTGAACTGAGCATAATATCAGCTTCCTGCGCAAAAATCCTTTCATATAACCCCAAATGTTCAAGCACCTGGGCAATTGACCATTTTGATGAATCTTCTTTAAACGACCATTGTACCGGCGTAAGATGCTGTGTTTGCTTAATAATTTCCTGCTTTGTTCTTTCAAGATTTTCAACCAGGAAGCGGCGGTCGGCTGCTGTCCATAAAGTTTTGGATTGGCTGTAAGCATAATTGAATGAAAAGCTCAAGAACAATGCAGTTAAAATGAGTAATGCATATCTCATAGTAAAAAGATGATGTGGTATACCTGAGTGTGCTTATGATATTCTGCCATAAATTAAGTGTATTTATTCATTTGTGCAAACCTGGTATAACCAAATTCGGGCTGCTATAAGATAAAAGCGATGGTAGCCTTGATAAAAATAAATGGCTGAAGCTGTGACCGGAAATGCATAATTGTACCTGGCGGCTATGTATAAGCTTTAAAGCGAAAAGGCTTCCCGTTTTACAGGAAGCCTTTTCGCATATATTATTATCATTTATTTCAACTATCCGAATATTCCACCTTTTTTCAGGGTAACACCGCCTTCACCAATTTTAAAACCATTCTGGTATACTTCTACTTTGTATGTTCCTGGTTTGTATTTATCGGTTTGTTTAAGATCAAAGCTTACATTTTTGCGTTTGCCTTGTTCATAATCAATAGATACTTTGTTGGTAAATTCTTTATCTCCATCTTCTCTTGTAGTTACTGTTCCTGATCCCAATCCTTCTTCTTTAACTACCAGTCCTTCCGGATTTGTAACAACTACATACAATTCTTTAGTTCCGGTAACTGAAAGCCTGTTTTCTACATCAAAAGAAACACGGAATTTATCAGCTCTTTTTGCTTTAGAAGTTTCAGACTCTTTACCATTTTTCTTTTCGTTGATGGCAGATATATGGAAATTAGAAGCGTTCAATGTAGAACCAACATCAACCTTACCGGTAAGATCTTTATTTTCAGTAACCTTTTGATTAAGTGTATCTGTTAACTGAGCTTTTTCAGTAGTTAATTGCTCTTTATCTGCAGTAAGCTGCTTATTTTCTCCCTGCAGCCTTTCAATTTCAGCTACATACTCTTCAATTTTACTGTTTAAAGAGTTGATCAGCTTACGGGCTTCAGCCAGGTCAGAAGCGCTTGCATTCTGCTTGCCGATAAGCGTTTTAATTCTTGCACGCATTGTTGCAACATCTTTATCGCGTGTTTTAACAAGGCTGTCGAGCTTGGTATTTTCAGATGTCATTTTATCAAGCCTGATTTCAGCAGCCTGGTAATCGGTAGCCAGCTGATTTCTTATTGAATCCAGAGAAGCATATTGAACATCTTTTTGCTGAATAACTTCTTTGGTTTTACTTTTATCGTAAATGATATAACCCCATGTACCCAGTAAAGCAGCGATTAATACGCCATAAATAATGCCGCGATTATCTTTTTTAGGTGGTTGGGATGATCCTGATGCTGAAGGATAATTTGATGCACTCATTTGTTTATTTTTTAAAGTTTTGACAAATTTAATTTACAAAGTATAATTATGATTTATAACGCTAATCTTAATCATTTACTTGTGCTGGATATTGAAACAGTTCCTCAATTTCCTGATTTTTCACACCTGTCTCAACAATGGAAGGAACTCTGGTTGCACAAAATGTCTAAAACCATGCCAGAAAATTTTTTACCTGAAGACTGGTATTCGCAACGTGCTGGTATTCAAAGCGAATTTGGTAGAATAATTTGTATTTCAACCGGGCTTTTTTACCAGGAAAGCGATGGAAAACTGGTTTTTAAACTGAAGTCTTTGTATGGAAATAATGAAGCATCCCTGTTAAAATCATTTAACGAATTACTCCATTCTTTTAAAGAAAAACGAAGCAACTTAATCATGACCGGCCATAACATAAAAGAGTTTGATATACCATTTATTTGCCGGAGAATGATGATTAACCAGGTTGTATTATCAGACCATTTACAGCTAAGCAGTAAAAAACCATGGGAAACAAACCTGGTTGACACAATGGAGCTATGGAAGTTTGGCGACTATAAAAACTATACCTCGCTGCATTTGCTTGCTACAGTACTTGGCATTGAAACACCTAAAGATGATATTGACGGCAGTATGGTTAAAGATGTTTATTATAAAGAAAATGATTTACCACGTATAGTAACCTATTGCCAGAAAGATGTGGTTACTGTTGCAAACATTTTAATGCGGTTTAAAAACCTGCCCCTTCTTGAAAAGGAGCAGATTTTAATTGCCTGATAACAAGGATTATTTACGAAGGCCAATACTGCGCCATTTTTTTACGTAAAAATTTCACGCTCCTGTCAAGCTGATCCATACCATCCACACCATCTTCAATACTTATCCAGCTATCAAAGCCTGTCCTTTTCAGCTCGGAAAAAATAGCATCATAATCATTAAGCCCTTTACCTATTTCCCCATGACTTAACCTTTTTGCATAACCTTCTACACCACCCTCTTCCTTTCGCAGATCTTCAATAGTTCCCTCTTTCAGGTAACGATCGCTGGCGTGCATGGTAACTACCCGGCTTGATACTCTTTTTAATAGTTCAATAGGATCTTCACCGGCCAGGTAAGTGTTGCTGGGGTCATAATTAACACCAAAATTGGGGTGATGGATTTTGTCAACCAGCTTGCAGAAAACATCCATTTTTTGAGCAAATTCCGGATACTCCCAAAAATTATCCTTGTAATGATTTTCTATAATAAGGGTGATATTTCTTTCAGCGGCATAAGGTAAACAGGCCTGTATACAGTCTGCAGCCAATTGAACGCCCTGCTCTACAGACAGCTCCGGGCGTTTTTGCCCTGAAAGCACACGGCAGTAAGATCCTCCCAGGGCATAGGTCATATCAATCCATCTTTTCTGTTTTTCTATTTCTTTATTACGAAAGGCCTCGTCAGGATGTGTAAAATCAGGTGAGCAGCACATCATTGGAATAACCATTCCTTTATCCTCAACCTGTTTCCTGAATATCGGCCAGTTTGCCTCATCTTCCATCTCAATAAATCCAGCATACCATTCAAGTCCTTCAATATCCAGTTTTGATGCTAACTCAATCCATTCCGACACTTTCATTGTTCCATCTTTACATAAGGCATCCATAAATGCTTTGGGAAAGGCTGCTAATTTAGGCATAATAATTTTTCTTTTTTTTAATGCAGAGATATAAGCAGGAATATGCTTTTTCCGCAAATGAAGTTCAAAATATAAAAGTTAATGTACAAAGATTTTTTCTCTGGTAATTAAGATGATTTATGCATTTTAATACTACGTTTTTGTCACAAATAACCTGGATTGGCCCATTAAAGCAGATTATATCTTTAATTTGCGGCTCAATCAGGTATGAGCACAGAAAAAATAATAGCAGACTGGAAAAAGAAAGCCTATCATCCTGTATACTGGCTTGAAGGTGAAGAAAGCTTTTATATTGACCGGGTGGTAGAATATGCAGAGCATGAGATATTATCTGAGTCAGAAGCGTCGTTTAATCTTACTGTTTTTTATGGCAAAGATGCAAACTGGGCTGATATTGTAAACGCCTGCAGGCGCTATCCAATGTTTGGAGAACGGCAGGTTGTTATTCTTAAAGAAGCCCAGCAAATGCGTGATGTGGAAAAGCTGGAAGCATATATTTCATCTCCGCTTGCCTCCACCATCCTGGTAGTGGCGCATAAGGAAAAAAAGGTTGATGGCAGAAGCAAGCTTGCCAAATATCTCAAGCAAAATGCAGTGCATGTTGTTACCAAAAAAATGTATGATAGCCAGTTACCTGAATGGACCAATGAGTTGGTTCAGTCAAAAGGCTATACCATCTCTAAAAAGGCGCTGGCATTGCTGGTAGATCATATTGGCAACGACATCAGCAGGATAAACAATGAGATTGACAAATTGCTTATTAACCTAGTGAGCAGGAAAAATATTACTGAAGAAGATATTGAAGAGTATGTGGGCGTCAGTAAAGAATACAATGTATTTGAACTGCAGGAGGCTTTACAAAGAAAAGATATTGTAAAAGCAATGCATATCATTCAATACTTTGAGTCAAATCCGAAGGCTGCCCCGATACAATTGGTATTACCCTCATTGTATAATTTCTTCAGCAAGGTATATATGCTGCTGTCTGTAAAAGGCGATGATAAAGCCGTTGCCGCAGCAACAGGAATACCCTCATTTTTTATGAAAGACTATAAGCTTGCTGCGGCTACATATGGATTCAGCGGAGTTGAAAATGTGCTTTTATTACTGCATCACTATAATCTGAGGAGCATCGGGGTAAACGATGCCGGAACGGAAGATGCTTCTTTGCTGAAAGAAATGATTGTAAAAATGGTCATGTAGTTTCCTTGCACTTTATTCCTAATTCTTGCCACAATAAAAAAGGCTGCACTAAAGGCAGCCTGAACATGATTTGATAATATTTTATCTTTCAGGAGGTGGTGGCGGAAGCGTTACCTTACTTTCCGGATGAGCCTTACCATTGTGGCAGGTAATACAGGTAACAGCAGGAGCATTACCCTCTCCTTCCTTATTAAAATTGAAATACTTTTTATTGATTTTAGAAGTCATTTTCATCATACTCCTTGCTATGTTCTTTTCATCCTTCTCGTCACTTCCAAAATCAAGTTTTTTAGGATCTGTTTTTGATTGAGCGTGACAGAAATTACATTTCACACCCAAAGACACATTAAACTCCTTCATGATTTTTGACAACGCTTCGTGGTCAATATTCTTTGGAAGTACTTTAAGATTGGGCTTTGGTTTATCCTGCGTAGTAGCGGAGACACCAATAATAAGAATAGCAAGCAGACCGATGCCTGCATAAAGTTTCCTTTTGTGCAATTGAAACATAGAAGTGGAATTTGCATGTTAAAATATAAATTTCCTGATTACATACCAATTTTATTTTTTTGCAATCATTTAAAACACAAAAATGGCAAAAGAAAAAATACTCGTTATCGGGGCATCCGGGCAAATTGGCGTTGAGCTAACCTTAGCTTTAAGAAAAATATATGGCGACGCACAAGTTGTTGCATCCGACCTTCGGGAAGAAAACAGCTTATTAAAGGGAACAGGGCCTTATGTTTCGCTTGATGTAATGAATAAAGAAATGTTGCATGTGCAGGTGATCAGGCAAAACGTTACACAGATATATTTATTGGCAGCCATACTTTCAGCAACAGGCGAAAAAAATCCTGGGCTTGCATGGCATCTGAATACGCAAAGCCTGCTGAATGTACTGGATATTGCAAGAGAAGAAAACCTGCATAAAGTATACTGGCCAAGTAGCATAGCTGTATTTGGTCCTACATCACCCAAGCAACTTTGCCCCCAGCAAACCATTATTGAACCAACAACAGTATACGGCATAAGTAAGTATGCCGGGGAGTTTTGGTGCAAATATTATAACCAGCGTTTTGGCGTAGACGTCAGAAGCTTACGTTACCCGGGATTGATCAGTTATAAGTCTGCCCCCGGCGGAGGAACGACTGATTATGCGGTGGAGATTTTTCATGAAGCGCTGGAAGAAAAAAAATATACTTCTTTTCTTGATGAAAACACCTATTTGCCTATGATGTATATGCCGGATGCCATCAAAGCTACTATTGAATTAATGGAAGCAGATGCCGCCAAAATTTCCGTGCGCACTTCGTATAATCTTGGGGCTATCAGTTTTTCTCCAAAAGAAATTGCCGCGGAGATAAAAAAACATATTCCGGATTTCACTATTGACTACAAGCCTGATTACAGGCAGCAGATTGCCGATAGTTGGCCGCAAAGTATTGATGACAGCGTGGCAAGAAAAGATTGGGGCTGGCAACATGAATATGATTTAAGCAGGATGACGGAGGATATGCTGAATAATCTACAATTTCAATAGACTAAATAAATTGGCTAAGTTTGCAGGAATAATTTTAATCTATCTATGAAGAAGCGGTTTTTAACAGCAGTACTGTTTTTGATATATAGTATAGGAAACGCCCAGCAGTATAACGGTTTAAAAGATGGAAAATGGAGGGGTATTTTATCAAGAGTTGATGGCAAAGAAATCGTTATAAACTTTGAAGTGAAGGATAGCCTTCAGAAAAAAACAATGTTTATCACCAATGCCTCTGAGCGTTTGGTGGTTGACGATATAACTATTAAAGGTGATTCCGTTATTGTGATACTTCCTTTCTTCGATTCGCGGTTTAACCTTGTTTTTAACGGGAGTGATAAATTAACAGGCGAATGGATAAAACGGCTGGCAGACAGGAATACGGTTATTCCTTTTACTGCAACGTATAATGAAAATTACAGGTTTAAAATTACCTCAGCTAATACTGCCGCTAATATTACCGGCCGCTGGGCTGCTACATTTTCTGATAGTGCCGGCACAAGATCATCTTCCAATGTAGGCGTATTTGAACAAAACGGAAATAAGCTTACTGGCTCATTTTTAACCGTGAGTGGCGACTACCGGTACCTTGAGGGAGTTGTAGATGGTGATTCGCTTAAATTATCCGGATTTGACGGAGGCTATGCGCTTTTGTTCACGGCAAAAATAAATGATAATAAAACCATAAGCGGCGGAAGGTTTTATTCCGGCGCCGGGCCGGGCTGGCAGGCATGGAGCGCTGAAAAAAATAATAATGCAGCTTTGCCTGAAACAGCATCACTGCTTAAACCCGGCGTTGCTCCCAAAGTCAGTTTCACATTTAAAGATGTAGAGGGAAAGCCTGTTTCTTTTAGTAATAAAAAATTTAAGAATAAAGTTGTTATTCTCCAGGTATCCGGCACCTGGTGCCCCAATTGTATGGATGAGACAAGATTTTTAAACGACGTTTACGAAAAGTATAAATCTAAAGGGGTTGAAATTATTGCGCTGCTATACGAAAGGACAGCAGATTTTTCACGTTCGCAGGCTGCGGCAAAAAACTTTATCAAAAGACTTAATGTAGCGTATCCGGTTTTAATTACCCCTGTAGCGGTTGGCGATCCGCAGAGAGTGGAAAAAACATTACCCCAGCTTGAGAAAATACCTGCTTTCCCAACTGCAATTTTTGTTGACCGGAAAGGAGAGATACAAAAAATTCACATAGGTTTTAGCGGGCCTGGTACAGGTGAGGCAGATTACAATAAACAGAAGGAAGAATATGTGCACATTATTGAATCTTTACTGAATAAGTAACAGCATCAGTGTTTACTGCTCAAAAAATAAATTGCCGCGCATACTACTGCCGCTATAATGAAGGCAAGCAGGGGATAATATTGCTGCCAAAGATTTTTATAGGTTAACTGTTTTATTTTTTGTTGAATAATAAGTATTTCCTCCTGGCTGTTCCCTGCAAGCTTATTCAATGACTTTTGTATAGCAGGAAGGTTTTTGTTAGGAAGCACAGCACATATTTCAAGTATATGATCAATGATATTTTTGTTGATGTTATTATCATTGTGAAATACCAACAGCGCAATAGTATTATCAGATAGTATTTTATTCAGCTCCGCCTGCACATACCGCAGGTTGATCCTGAATGCATCCATCTCCCGTATATCCTGCTGTAGTTTTCTGCATTTCAGTAAAATGCTTTCCGGGCTGGTTTCTTCTGCAACAGCTATATTCGCTTTGGGATAATGATCCCGCCAGACGCGGTTGTATATCATTCTTTTTTCCGCGTCGCCCAGTATTTCATATGCCTCCTGTATTTCCCTGAAACGGATTGCAGCAAATTCGTTTTCCGCATTTTTATCCGGATGATAGAGCAGCGCTAGTTTTCTGAAATTTTTTTTAATATCGTCCTGCGTAGCATTTGGCGCAACTCCCAGAACGGCATAGTAATTTTTAAATGACATATAAGAGCAGCGAATTTCCTAAAAAATATGTTGCAACGCAGCAGAATATTACAGGAAATCATTGTTTATATAAATTTAAAATTGTTTAGAATTTGTAAACTATTATTTTTAGGGTATGAATAATTCATTTCACAGAACTGAAGGTGATATCAATCTTTCGGATGCAAGAAAGGAATGGTATGCAACTATTGCAGACGGTCAAACCACACAATATCTTGATGAGGATGCAAAATATTTTCTGCACCAATCCATGTCCACTCCCTGCCTTGATGTTTTGGCATCATGCGAGGATATATACATCACGGATCTGTCAGGCAAAAAATACATGGATTTTCATGGCAATAATGTGCACCAGGTGGGATACAGGAATGCCTATGTGATGGAAAAAGTTAAGGCACAAATGGATGTTTTGCCGTTCAGCCCGCGCCGTTATACCAATATACCTGCTATTGAGCTGGCTCAAAAACTGGCGTCTTTATTTCCCGGAGATCTTAACAGGGTATTGTTTGCTCCGGGCGGTACTTCTGCTGTAGGTATGGCGCTGAAATTAGCACGCATTGTTACAGGCAAACATAAAGTCATTTCTTTATGGGATTCTTTTCACGGTGCCTCTATAGATGCAATAGCAGCAGGAGGTGAACAGGTTTTCAGAAAAGGTATGGGACCTTTGTTACCGGGCGTTGAGCGTATTCCGCCACCAACCACTTACAGGGGCATTTTTGGAGATGATGGCAATGATATCAAATACGCAGAGTACCTTGAATATGTTATAGAAAAAGAAGGTGATATAGGCGCGTTTATTGCAGAAACCATACGCAACACGGATGTGCAGATACCATCAAAAGCATACTGGAAAAAAGTGGAGGAGATATGCAGAAAGCACAATGTGCTGATGATACTGGATGAAATACCAATAGCGTTTGGGCGCACGGGTAAAATGTTCGCGTTTGAGCATTACGATATACAGCCTGATATTGTTTGTCTCGGCAAAGGATTGGGTGCCGGCATTATGCCTATAGCGGCTATGGTTGCCCGTGATGTTTTTAATGTAGCTGCTGATGTTTCTTTAGGGCATTATACGCATGAAAAGAGCCCGCTGGGAAGTGTAGCGGCAAAAGCCATGCTGGATTTTATTGAGCAGCATAATATATTGCAAAAAGTAAATGATGATGCTGCCTTTATGAAAACGGCACTTGAGCAACTTAAAAGCAAATACCCGGTTATAGGTGATATTCGCGGTATTGGGCTTTTATGGGGAATAGAACTGGTAAAAGACAGGAATACAAAAGAAAAAGCAATAGAAGCAGCGGAATTTGTATTGTATGAATGTTTGAAAAATGGTTTGAGCTATAAAATTTCCCAGGGTAATGTTTTACAACTTTCTCCCCCGTTAATAATTACCCGCAAACAATTAAACGAAGCATTAAATATTGTTGAAGCAGCTTTGGCTAAATTAGGCTGAAAACGTTGATCTCATTGTATGGATTTTTAGCCAGGGATTGATATATTTCCTGCCACGAATTCCAGTGTTTGCAATGGCGGGACAGGATTTGCTACACAAAGAGCCACAAAGCATACACAAAGTTACACAGAGCGTTTTATTATTCTTTATGGCTCTTTGTGTATGCTTCGCGTACCTCTGTGAAATAACCAGACTGTTACACTGCAATTATTCGTGATAATTAGTGTGATTCGTAGCTAAAGGTGTACGCAATCATTATATCAAAAAATCCTTGCAATCGTTTTTAAACAACTTCTAAGGAAAACTATAAATTATTCAACTTAAAAACGAAATCCCTGGTTTTTTGGCTCATAAAGTTTTCGTTACTTCGTTAATAGTCTAATAAATTGATCTGCACTTTGTCATGCTTCGGATTTCTTATAAACCAATTTTAGCAGGAGTATTGTGTTGCCTTTGCTCAATAGCCAACAGCCAGCATTTTCTTCCACCTTCTGATACCTACCGGCCAGACAGGCTGAAAAAAGTGGTGATAACCGAAGCTGTTATAACAACCGCCTTAAGTGCAGGGCTCTATTTTTTATGGTATAAAAAATTTCCCCGCAGCAAATTTCATTTCTTTAATGATGCCAGGGAATGGTTGCAAATGGATAAGATAGGGCATGCCACAACAGCTTATAATGCCGGCGTATTGCAATATGATATGATGCGCTGGTGCGGCGTACAAAAAAACGATGCTATTATTATTGGTTCTGCAACGGCGCTCGGCGGACTAACTATTATAGAAATACTCGATGGGTTTTCAACACACTGGGGTTTTTCAAAAGCTGATATGCTTGCCAACCTGGTAGGCACGGCTATTTTTGCATCGCAGCAGCGATGGTGGGATCAGCAAAGAATCAGCATGAAATTCTCAGCACATCTCTCACCCTACGCGCAATATTATCCTGCTGAACTTGGCAACAACTTTACGTCGCGTTTATTAAAAGATTATAACGGTCAGAGTTACTGGCTGTCATTCAACATTAAATCTTTTCTTCCGGTAACATCAAAATTCCCGGCATGGCCGGCTATTGCAATCGGTTATGGTGCAGATGGTATGATTGGAGGTCATCAAAATCCGGCTACAATAAAAGATAAAGCCATTCCACATTTTGAACGTACACGGAGATATATGCTGTCTGCAGATGCGGATCTTTTCAGGGTGCGATCCATTGCTCCTGTTGATGCGGCCACCTATATACTTAAACCATTCAAATTTCCATCTCCCACCTTTGAAATCAACTCAAAAGGGAAATTCAAAGCATACCCGCTGTATTATTAATGTCTTCCATAACATATTTACAACAGTATGTACAATTTCTTATGTACAAGAAAGATTAATCCTGTTCCTGCACTCTTTTCCTTTTTCTTTTCTTAGATGGCTCATAAATCTTTTTCCCTTTTGTTACAAGATCAAAAAACTCTGTTTCAAGCGGGTTATTAATATCCATTGCATTTTTGGTGAGCAGCAACACATCATCCCAGGACGCATTTTTTAAATATGGCGAGCTGTGTAATAAACCGCCAAACATACAAACGCCTGTAGCAAAACGAAGATGGTTATCAAGGCTATCCAGCACTTTGTAATTATCTACACATTGATATTCCAGTTTTGCAGATTGTTTTATTCCGGGCTTGCAATAATTGATGGTAACGGTAGACAGCACATCATTTGATGACAGGTGTATACCCGGGTGAGCGGAAATTTCAAATACAGCCATTACAGAATGCCCTGAACCAATTTCCCCGCCTTCCAGTATGCTGGTAGTGTCTGATAAAGCGCTTCTTTTATTATCAAACCCAATCAGGCGGTACGCTTTAATATAATCTTTATTAAATCTCACCTGCATCGATACATTGTCTGCTACTGCATATAATGTTTGGGTAAGTTCTTTCACCAATACTTTTTCTCCTTCTCTTTCATCATCCAGGTAGGCAAAATTGCCATTGCCCTTCTTAGCAAGGATCTCGATTTTAGAATCTTTATAATTACCCATCCCAACGCCAAGACAGGTAAGATAGATGCCGCCCTGCTTCATTTGTGTGATTAATGCTTCCAGCTCCTTTTCTCCTGTTTCGCCAACGTTAAAGTCGCCATCTGTAGCCAGTATTACCCGGTTGTTTCCCTCTTTTATAAAACTATTATGTGCAAGCCGGTAAGCCTGTCGTATACCCGCTTCTCCTGGCGTAAAACCACCTGCATTCAGGTTCTCAATCGCCTCTAGTATTTTTTCTTTATTTCCACCGCTTGTTGGCGGAAGCATAATGCCTGTAACCCCGCCATATACCACAATAGAAACAGTATCTATGGTACGAAGATTCTCTACCAGTTTTCTGAAGGATGATTTTAAGAGCGGCAGCCGGTTGGGCATATCCATAGAACCGGATACATCTATCAAAAAAACCAGGTTGCTTGGCGGCACATTATCAAGGTTAAGCTTTTTAGAAACTGCCTGTATAAACAATAACTGATTTTCTTTATTCCAGGGGCATGAAGTTACCTGCGAACGGATAGCGAAAATGCTGTCTTTTTCAGGCTCATTATAATTAAAATTGAAATAGTTGAGCATTTCCTCAATACGAACCGCATCTTCAGGCACTGTACTGTTCATATTGATAAACCTGCGGATATTACTGTATGATGCCCTGTTTACATTCAGCGTTAAACCGGTTACCGGGTTATGATCTGTTTTTACAAAACCATTTTCAATCAGCGGGCTGTAAGTTTCATCGGCCACAAACATTTTTCGGCTTGTGAGCCCGGCAAGGTTTTCAGTAAAGGAAACAAGGTATTGTTTTTGCACGCTTGCCGTATAAGGCAGCATTTTCATTACTATCTTTTGGTATTCTGTAGTGTTAACCCGCACTGAAAGCGGCTCATAACCTTCAATTGAAAGATCAAGGCTATCACTTTTTAGCGCTGTAGTTATACCAAAAGCACCGCCCACACCACTGGAGTGTATCGACCTGGTTGAATGCATAATAATTCTCACGTTCTGCAACGGATTATTCTTTTCATCCATTATCTCACCACGGAGATAATATTGAGCTGATACCGATGTAAAAACGAAAAGCCAACTAAGGAGTAAAGCAATTTGTTTTAGTTGCGGTTGCATGTAATAAAAAACATTTAGTACTTCTAACGACAATTGAGCACAATATATTATTTAACAGCGGATTATAACCAGGCACATTCTGCTTGGAATTCGATTTTAAGTTGAATTATACAGTTTTCCTTGGTGCTGGTAATAAAATACAAACACCCTTCTCATTTTTCGATCCCGCCCTCATAAAGATCGAACTAAAGGTATCTTGCGGCGGGAGAGAAATCTGTTAGGCAGTAGTACCAAAGCCCGGCAGATTTACCTTCGGTGAGAATAGTTCTCCCTCGCGTAAGAACGATTTAACTACAATCTCCGTATTGCTCGGTCTAAAGGACGATACAGAAATCGTTTTTTTCTAAAAGCGAAATTCCTGAATCTATTCAACCAACTGGTAAATTTCTTTAATATTTCTTCCCAAACCATCATAATCAAGTCCGTAGCCCACTACAAACTTATCCGGTATGGAAAAACCGCAGTAATCAACGGTTACAGGAAATTCGGTGGCTGCAGGCTTATGCAGCAAGGCGCAGATTTTCAGAGAGGCGGGATGCTGGTTGCGCAACTGAGGTAAAAAAGTATGCATGGTTTTGCCGGTATCTATAATATCTTCCAGTATTATAATATCACGGTCAATCAAATCAATATCCAGTCCAATGGATGTTATTACCTGTCCTGATGATTTTGTGCCTTTATAAGAAGCAAGCTTTATAAAACAAATTTCTGCAGGAATATTCAATGCTTTGAACATATCCGAGGCAAACATAAAAGAGCCATTCAGTATCGCGATGAACAATGGCGTTTTTCCCGCATAGTCTTTTTCGATAGCCAGCGCCAGTTCTTTTATTTTTTCCGTTATCTCTTCTGCAGAAATATAGGGTTTAAATGTTTTATCATGTACCTGTATCAAAGCCATGCGCTAATTTTTATAAATAAGCAACTCCTGCCCAACTTTAAGATCATTGGTTTGTAAACTATTCCAGGTTTTAAGCTGATCTATTGCAACCGCGTATTTTTTTGCTATACTGTATAATGTTTCCTTATTTGTTACAATATGCTTTGTGGTGTTAACCATAGTTGTCAATTGCGCGTCAGCAGCATTAAATGCTGATTGCAATAAAACTTTTTCGCCATTTTCGAAAGCCTGCTTTGCAGCAGTTTTCTGCAAATAGATTTTCTGCCCTTCCTGTGGCACATCGTCTGCATTAAGCTGGTTATAATCAAGCAGGTTATCCAGGCGAATACCTTCTGATTGTGATATGTCGTATAAATCTTCACCGGGTTGCACAATATGAAAATCTGCAGCACCCTGTTTTCTTTTTCTTTGTAAAAAAATCAGCTGATCATAATCCAGCACATCATCTCCTTCTTCAAATTCATTAAAATCCAACAGGTGCTTATACTTAACATTATACTGATCTGCGATTGCCAGTAATGATGAGCCGGAAGGAGCTAATATTACTTTTGTTTCATTAATACGAAATTCCCCCTGCGGATAAACAGCCTTCAGCGGTTTAACATCCTTTACGGTGTGGTAAACGGCAGGCTTTGTATAATTTTTATTTGAGGCACTGTTAACTGCTATAACCCGGGGAGTAATAACCGGGGTATTCATTGCATATATTGCATCCTCATCCTGTATACTTTTTTTGCCCAAAGCAATCAGGGTATATAAATTAAGATTGTAATCTTCAATATATTTTATAACCTGCTGTGTATACCTCGGGTTGGTAGCATAACCTGCTTTTTTTAACCCCTTGGCCCAGCCTGCATAATCTTCCGGATCAAGATTAAACAGGAAAGCATACCTGGAGCTGTTTCTTAAAAAATCAGAATGATCTTTATAAGAATCTTCCGCGCTGGAATATGCTCTGAAACATTCTCCTCTTTCATCATCATCATGGTATACTTTTTCACCCGACCAGGCAGTTTTGCATTTAATACCAAAATGATTATTGGAACGCTGTACGAGGTCGCTCATGCCGGCCTGCGTTTCAAGTATGCCCTGTGCCAGTTTAATAGCAGCAGGCACGCCTGTACGCTGCATCTCCTTAATGGCAATAAACTTGTAAGTATTAATATACTGAATAATGGTAGCATTCTGTGCCGAAGCGGTATGCATCAGCACTATACAGGCGGCAACAATAAAAATCACATTTTTTCTCATCGGATATCTGCGCTATTTTTTTCTTACCAGGAGTAGCCCGTCGCGAACTGTAAGCAATACAGATACTACTCTTTCATCTTGTTTTATATATTCATTAAAAGCATGCACGGCTTTCGCATTCTTACCTTTTTTTTCCTCTTCAAGCACCTCTCCATGAAACAATACATTATCGGCTATAATATACCCTCCGCTCTTTACTTTTGGCAGCACTATATTAAAATAATCAATATAACTCACTTTATCTGCATCTATAAACACTATATCCCATGCTTCATGTAATGCCGGGATAATTTCGTGTGCATTACCAACCCGCAAGATAATCCTGTCTTTTACAATACTTTTGTTAAAAAAGAACTGTGCTGTTTCCGCATCTTCCACTCTTATTTCAATGGTATACAACAAACCATCTTCAGTTAATCCTTTGGCTAAGCATAAGGCACTGTACCCGGTAAATGTGCCAATTTCCAGTATGCGCCGAGGCTGTATCATCCTGCTCAGCATTTCCAGTAGCTTGCCCTGCACTGCGCCACTCAGCATATGCGCTTTGGGATGTTTTTCATTGGTAAAATCCGCCACTTCTTTCAACAATGTATCATCGTTTGTAGTGTATCGGGCGGCATAAGCCTCTGCCAGCGGGTGTAAAAATTCCAATGCTCAATTTTATGCAAAGGTAATACAAGAAAAAAGCAATTAAAAATTAGGCGCAAGCGGCCGTGTACGGTAAAAATCTACAATACAATCCACCACTTCATCAGCTGTATCAACCATATCTATTAAAGTAAGGTCCTCAGGGCTGATATTGCCTTCGATAAGCATTACCTCTTCAATCCATTTCATTAACCCGCTCCAGTATTTTCTGCCCACAAGCACCATTGGCATTTGTTTGAACTTGGCGGTTTGAATAAGCGTGGCTATTTCAAAAAACTCATCCATTGTTCCAAAACCGCCGGGCATCATTACAAAGCCCTGCGAGTATTTTGTGAACATCATCTTGCGCACAAAAAAATGATCGAAGCTTAACAGCTTATCTTTATCAATATAATCATTATTATGCTGCTCAAAAGGAAGGTAAATATTGAGCCCAATGCTTTTTCCGTTTGCTTTAGCAGCGCCCCTGTTGGCTGCTTCCATCACTCCCGGGCCACCGCCCGTAATAATACCAAAACCATTCAGGGCTAATTTTTGCGCCACTTCGGCAGATAAAGCATAATAGGGATTATCAGGCTTTGTTCTTGCAGATCCGAAAATGGAAATGCAGGGTCCTATTTTTGCAAGCGCTTCAAAGCCGGCTTCAAATTCGGCTACAATTTTTTGAAGCTGGCGGCTGCTTTGCTCAGTGCTTTCTATCCAGTAATTTGCTTTTAATGTTTTTAGGGTTGCATTCATCGTTGTAATTGTTTTTCATTCAGAATATTGCCATCTGTTACAGATGATAAAGCCACCGGTTTGCGGTGGCTTACAGGTACAACGAATATTTATGCATTTTAGTTTACAGCATTATCTTTTTTTGAAATCATTAATAAACCTAAATAGGTTAACAAACCGTTCAGCAACAGCAGTTCAATGCCTATCTGGAAACCGCCGAACCAGGCAGCCGCGTTTTTACTGATGATATAGCAGAGTACCGGCGCTGCAAGACTGATTACGGTTATTAAAGGAGTATTGGGTAATATTCTTTTGGTAAATATGCCGAAAGCAAATAACCCCAATAACGGTCCATAAGTATATCCGGCCAAATCGAGAATTACATCTATAATACTATTGTTGTTGATAGCGTAAAACACCAGTATACATATAAGGAAGATGAAAGCAAATGTAAAATGCACGGTCAGCCTTTTCTTCTTCTTCTCCTTTTCATTTAAATCAGTTCTGTTTTTTAGCCCCAGTATATCAATGCAGAATGAAGAAGTTAAAGCTGTAAGCGCTCCATCAGCGCTGGGAAATAACGCTGATATTAAAGCTATAATAAACATAATGCTGATGGCTGGTGGTAAAAAGTTCATCGCCACAGAAGGGAACATTTTATCGCCGATCACATTCATTGTTTGCCCGGCATTGTGAGGATCCGTAATCAACAGTTGTTTTACCATCACTCCATCAATATTTACATCTGTATATACACCGCCTTTTGATAAAGTGAACATATACAGTAAACCGCCGAGCATTAAAAACAGGAATAATACACCGGCCATAACAAGAGCCATCGTCATCACATTTTTCTGAGAGTCACCAAGCCGCTTCACACTGATATTTTTCTGCATCATTTCCTGGTCGAGTCCTGTCATGGCAATGGTGATAAATGCGCCACCAACAATTTGCTTGAGAAAAAATCCTTTACTGTTAACATCGGTATTAAATATATTGAGATAGCCCTTGGCGCTCATTTGTGAGAGCGCTTCTGCACCGCCAATATTGAGGTGATGAAGAATATATATTACGCAAACAATAAGCCCGGTTACCATTAAGGTTGTCTGCAGTGTGTCTGTATAAACGATGGTTTTTACGCCGCCTTCAAAAGTATACAGCAATATCATTAACAATATAAAAGATGCTGTTACCACAAACGGTACCCCCATTTTATCAAGAATAAAAAACTGGAGAATATTGATAACAAGGTAGAGCCTTGCTGTAGCACCTACGGTTCTGCTGATGATAAAAAACAAAGCACCGGTTTTATACGCAATATTACCAAAGCGATGCTGCAGGTAATTATATATGGATGTTAAATTGAGGCGATAGTATAAAGGGAGCAAAACAAAAGCGATAACCGCGTAGCCTATCAGGTAGCCGATGGTTACCTGCATATAGGCGAAGCCTTTAAAAGCGCCGCCGGCAACATCTCCAACACCACCCGGCACACTCACAAATGTTACACCGGATAGTGATGTGCCGATCATGCCGAAAGCCACCAGCATCCAGTTACTGTTTTTATTACCGATAAAAAAAGTATCGTTGTTGGAATTGCGGGAGGTAAAATATGCTACTATAAGCAGTATAACAAAATATCCGATTACAAATGAAAAAAGAAGCCAGGGAGACATAACGATATTTGATTTTTTTAAAAACGGAAGATAGAACTTTATTTTTTTCTACAAACAGGTAGCCGCTGCGCGGCAGGATGCAATGGCTATTAGCCGTTAGCAATCATCTTTCAGGTATACACAATTCACAATTGCCTGTTCTCTTTCCCGTTTCCTTGCCTGCTTTTCTGTGCCATAGGCGCAATCTGTTTGTAGATAAACGTATTATTGCAGGATAATTTAATAACATGAGCATTAATAGTGTTGCAGTTTTTTGTGGCTCAAAGTCAGGCAACAATCCCCAATATGAATACGATGCAAAACAACTGGGAAAGTTATTGGCAATAACAGGAATACAAATTGTATATGGCGCAGGCAACAAAGGCATTATGGGTTGTATTGCCAACAGTGCTCTTGAATACGGCGGCTATATTACCGGGGTTATTCCAAGGATACTGGTTGAATGGGAAGTGCAGCATACCGGGCTTACAGCGCTTATTGTTACCGACACCATGCACCAACGTAAAAAGGTGATGTATGAATTATGTGATGCTGCAATTATATTGCCGGGCGGCTATGGCACAATGGATGAATTTTTTGAGATGCTTACCTGGAACCAGTTAAGCATTCACAGCAAAAAAATTGTACTGCTGAATACAGCAGGATTTTTTTATCCACTGCAGGTATACCTGCAAAAAATGGAAGATGAAGGTTTTTTATATAATTACGTAGAGCCGAGAATAAGTTTTTGTGATACACCGGAAGAAATAATCGAACTTTTGCATCTGCAATAGCGAAAAACAAATCCTGCGCTCCTGAACACCCGTTGAAAAATTACCACTATCTTGAACAATCAATTTATTTCATAAATATCAGAACGATGAACAGGCGTGATTTTATTGCTGCAACCGGGGTAGCTGCAACAGCAGGTTTACTTACAAGCTTTGATATGCATGTGCCCAAGCCAAAGTTTAAAATGGGGCTACAGCTATTTACCATAAGAGACGCTATGGCAAAAGATGTAAAAGGCACACTGCAAAAAGCAGCAGCATTGGGTTACCAGGATCTGGAAACCTATGGTTTTGACCCGGATAATGTGAGCTATTATGGGATAAAAGCAAAAGATTTCGGCATGCTGCTCCAGGAATTAAAATTAACTACCTCGAGCGGGCATTATGACCTGTTTAAATACCTGAATGTTCCAGATGCAGCATTATTAGAGTATGTTGATAAATGCATTGAAGGCGCATTAGCCACACAACAAAAATATATTACCTGGCCCTGGCTTGACCCTAACGATAGAAACATTGAATCTTTTCAACGGCTTGCCGACAGGCTTAATATTATTGGCACACATGTAAATAAAGCAGGGCTTGGTTTTGCGTATCACAACCATGATTTTGAATTTGTTGACCACGAAGGAAAAACAGGTTACCAGATCATTATGGAAGAAACAGACGCTGATGTAGTAAAGCTTCAGATGGATCTTTACTGGGTAGCCCGCGCATCCGTTCAACCTCCTTCGTATTATTTTAATAAACAACCAGGACGCTTTGTAATGTGGCATATTAAAGACATGGACAAGGTGAACAAAGATTATACAGAGCTGGGCAGGGGAAGTATTGACTATACTAAAATTCTCCCCGATTATAAACTGGCCGGACTGGAGTACTATTTCTTAGAACAGGGGGGCAACTTCCGTACAAATAATTCAATGGAAAGTATTACGGAAAGCGCTGCTTATTTTAAAAAGAGCCTGATCAGGTATTTGTAAATGTTATTGTCATCATAAATATTGAAGTTGCGAACTATGTAATATGTTTTTATAAATTCTATTTATGTTACTTACAGTATTTCCTGGCATTTCCTGATGTATATACTTGTTATTTTAAGAAGGATAGTTATTTTTTTTATTCTTACTCTTCTTACCCAAATTGGAGGAGTAGTTTACCTGCTCAACATTTTTTTGTATAAATATTACAGCAAAGCATCCTCCTGTTTTAAACAATTCACATTTAAATTGCTCGGCTTTGTTACGCTATATTTTTTAATTAACCCAAGTTGCTAGTTAAATGAGGAGAAAAAGAGCATCAATAAAAGATAATTTTGAGTTACCACACACAAAACTCAATTATCAATGCTCACAGCTGATAAAATTATAGGTATTTATTGTATTGTA
>NZ_QCZJ01000011.1 GCF_003075435.1 Terrimonas sp.
TTCTAACTCTCTGACTACTTTTTGCTTAAAGCTAATACTATACCGGATCACCGTTTGGACATCTCTTGTCATGGTATTACAGATTTTTTTGTTCTTAAATCTGTCTACTTATGCTAGGACAAGACACTGATACCTGACACCTGACTGCTGATAGCTAACAGCTAAAAACTCATCTCTGTCCCTCACTTACATTCCATCCTCCGTCCACATATACCACCTGCCCGGTAGTGAATGTGGAATAGTCAGACATAAAATAACAAGCCAGTCCTGTAATATCATCTGGCTGTCCTATTCTTCCTCCATCCAAAGGTTGTTTTGTTTTTATGAAAGAAAGAATAGCTTCATCATTTGCCGCACGCTGTGCCATCGGCGTTTCTACAAGCGCGGGAGCAATTACGTTTACCCTGATATTATTTTTTGCATAATATGCTGCAATTGATTTACTGAAACCAATTACCGCAGATTTGCATGCCGCATAAGCATGCGTGCTGAAATAAGCAGGAGAAGGAAAACTTCCCAGCACTGATCCCATATTGAGTATAGTGCCCCTGGTTTTATGCTGCAAAAACCATTGTACTGCCGCCTGGTTCGACAGCATCATTGAAGTGAGGTTCAGGTCAACGGTTTTATGCCATCCTTCCAGCGTTAACTCGTGCAAGGGTCCGTCTCCCATTTTTCTGCCACTGCCACCTGCCACATGAAACAGCCCGTTGAATGAGCCATATGCTGCCGCACATATTTCTATAGCCTGTTTTGCTGTACCGGGTTGTACGGCATCAGCTATAAGCAATTGGGCGTTACGTGGTAAGGCCTTTTCCGCTGCATGTACATTTTCATCATCTTTTCCAACAGCAATAACATTTGCGCCCTGCTGTATAAAAAATGCGGCAGCGGCCAAGCCCATGCCGGAAGTACCGCCGATGATCACAATATTTTTATCTTTTAACCAACCGTTAGTCATATTAAAAAGTGAGGAAAGATAAAGTTAAAGTTTTTTATTACCATACATCTATCGCATGTATCTTAGCGTCATAATATGTTGATGTTTTAAAAAGAAAAGCAATAAAGTTCCGTTAATAACCCGTATTAATCGCATTTGTTAGTTTAACCTTAATTATACAAATTATACCCAACCTTTGCATGATGTTTTTTTCTGATCGTACTTTCTCCTATACTATTAGTAAGTGGCTGACCGGAAGTATTTGCGTTTGTTGCTTATTGCTTTTTGCATGTCGGCAAAAACCAGAAGCGCCCAAGCCTGTTGAGATTGTTAAGAAACCGGAAGATCTCAATAAAAAAACTTTTGAAAATATAGCTTCAATTCTAGACTTTGCTTCGGCTAATGGCGGAAAGCTAAATGACAGCGTGATATTTACAAGCATGCCTTTGGTAAAAGCGTGGTATGCGCAAAAAGATTCTCTGGTTACATGGAGTAACCAAAAGGCATGGTTACAGATGGCAGACAGCCTGTTTGATTTTATTAAACATAGTGAAACATACGGTTTGTTTCCCACAGACTACCATTATGTTCAACTGAATGCCATATTTGAAAAGCTTAAGAAGGATTCTGTTTCAATGCTCGACGCGGCTTTATGGGCAAGGGCGGATGTATCGTTTACAGACGCTTTCATGCAGATTACCAGAGATATTAAATTAGGACGCCTGCAAAGAGATAGTATTACTTTACGGAAAGATACCTTGTTCAACGATTCAATAGGAATAGCGTTGCTGCAAAAGGTTCAACAGGAAAAAATACTCACTCCTGTATTGCAGCAATTAGAGCCCAATTACGAAGGCTACCGGGAAATACGGAGCTTTCTTCCATATTTCCTGGACTCTATGGACAGAAAAGCATATACCTATATCAACTATCCTTTTGAAGATTCTCTTGAATATATCTCCCAACTGCAAACGCGTTTATTTGAGGGCGGTTATATAAGTTTTAATGACCGCGCCGCTGATACCGCAGAGCTACGGGCCGCTGTGAGAAGTTTCCAGGAAAGCAAGGATTTAAAAGTAGATGGCAAAGCAGGTCCTGCCGTAGTAGCGGCATTAAATAATACCGGTATAGAGCAATTCAGGCGTATAGCCATTAACCTCGACAGGTATAAGCAATTGCCGGATAGTATGCCTGTAAAATATTTATGGGTTAACCTGCCGGCCTATAAATTTGAGCTTTGGGATAATGATACACTCAGGCTTGAATCGAAAGTGATAATAGGAAACCCCAAAACCCGCACACCAGTGCTTACGAGCGAGCTTACCAATTACGTAATATTTCCACAGTGGACTGTGCCATACAGTATTGTTTTTAAAGAAATGTTGCCTCAGATACAACGTAAAGTGGAATACCTGGATAAGCAAAACCTGATGGTGGTTGACAAGAACGACAGCATTATCGATCCGCATTCTGTGAACTGGTTTAAGCTCAACAAAAATAATTTTCCATACCAGCTAAAGCAGCGTGAGGGAGATGATAATTCGCTTGGCGTAATAAAATTCAACTTCAGGAATAAATACAGCGTTTACCTGCATGATACCAATGCAAGGGGATTGTTTTCGAGGAAGGTACGTGCGCTTAGTCACGGTTGCGTGCGGGTGCAGGAATGGAAAAAGCTGTCCAATTACCTTGTACAGAATGACAGTATACGCTATAAACCCGATACTTTGGCCGCCTGGATGAAAAGAAAGGAAAAGCACATGGTGAATTTCTCAAAGCGGCTACCTATATATATACGCTACTTCACCGCTGCAGCAAAAGACGGCAATATAGTGCTGTATGATGATATTTATGCTGAAGATAAAATTGCCCGCGACATGTATATGGGCAATAGAAAAGTAATCTCTGCGTTATAATGGCTCAAAAATTGATTTATGATAACTATGTATCCCAGTGATACATAGTATTTTTTATATTTTATTATATCAAAATCGTTTGTCTGAGCGTGTAATAATCCTTGTTTGCATGAAAAAATGGTTACCTATCCTTATTTGTTCTGTATTGGCATTTATCGGCTCTTTAGCTCAAAGCCAGAAAAATGGTGGGGGGAAAAAAGAAGTCATTTATAAAAAAGAAGGGATAGCAAGCTATTATGGAGGAAAGTTCAATGGCAGGGTGATGGCAAACGGGCAAAAATTTGATGAAAAAAAGCTAACTGCGGCACATAATTCTCTTTCTTTAGGAACCTGGGTCAGGGTAAGCAACCTTCGAAACAAAAAGTCCGTCATAGTTCAGATTACTGACAGGATGCATCATAAGAATAAGCGTCTTATTGATGTTTCAAAGGAGGCAGCCCGGAAATTAGGTTTTTTGAAAAAAGGAGTGACCAAAGTGCGGGTAGAAGTAGTAGAAAACCCTTAGTTGAGCGTTAGTAATGATATAAGTAAATATTAATTTTTGGAACATTCATAATCAACCTTTTACCTTTGCATTACTTAAATAAATTAAACATGTTATGAGAAAACCAGTATTAGTTCTTTTAGCAACAATTATGCTCGGTTCCGTAGTTGCCCAGGAAAATGGCATCAAAAATCCTTACAAAAAGAGACCTGCATTTGGTTTCGCTTTTACATTCCACGATTTTCAAACTGCACAAGATTTAAAAAACACTTCTCTTAATCAGGTTTTAAAAGATAAACAATGGTACAAAACAGGCAGAATGAGCCCTGGTTTGGCATTGTCTTATTTCCAGGGTCTTACTGATCATTTAGATTTCATGGCCCGTCTTGGCGGTACATTCGTTAGCTATCCTGTGCCTGATAAGCCTCAGAGCGGTAACGACAAATTGCTTGCTGAGCTTGATGCGAATATCAACGCTAAATTACTCAGCGACAAGTATTGGGTGTCTCCATATTTAACTGCTGGTATCGGTGGTTCACAATGGAGCGGTTACTGGGGCGCTTATGTGCCATTGGGTGTTGGTTTGCAAATTAACTTGCTCGACCAGGCTTATATTAACCTGAACGCACAATACCGTGTTGCGGTAACTTCAGCTACTACAGCAAATCATTTGTTCTATAGCTTTGGCGTAGCCGGTTCATTATTCGAGAAAAAAGAACCAAAAGTAATTCCACCCCCCCCACCACCTGCTGATACAGATAATGATGGTATTGTTGACTCTATTGACGCATGTCCTACAGTTCCGGGGCTTGCCCAGTTCAACGGTTGTCCTGATACAGATGGTGATGGTATCCAGGATAAAGACGATAAATGTCCTGATGTAAAAGGTTTGGCTAAGTACAATGGCTGCCCGATACCTGATACAGATGGCGATGGTATAAATGATGAAGAAGATAAATGTCCTAACCAGGCTGGTGTGGCTAAATACAATGGTTGCCCGATACCTGATACAGATGGTGATGGCGTAAATGATGAAGAAGACAAATGCCCGGCTCTTGCAGGACCTGCAAGCAACCAGGGATGTCCTGAAATTAAGGAAGAAGTTAAGAAACGTATTGATGTAGCTGCTAAGAATGTATTCTTTGCAACCGGTAGCGCTAAGCTTCTTGCAAAATCAAACAAATCATTGGATGAAGTTGCAAAAATATTGAATGAAGATCCTAATCTGAAACTTGATATCGAAGGTCATACTGATAATACCGGTAAACCTGATAAAAACCAGATATTGAGTGAAGCAAGAGCAAAATCTGTATTGGATTATCTTACTACCAAGGGTGGTATTGATCCAAGCCGTCTTGTCTCTGCAGGTTTTGGACAGGATCAGCCAATCGCAGATAATAAAACTGCCGCTGGTCGCGCTAAAAACCGCCGCGTTGATTTAAAATTGCACTATAATTAATAAAGAAGTTCTCTGCCTTTTAAAAAGTCCCGGCCCTGTGCCGGGATTTTTTTATTGGAGGAACTTTGTGAGCCTTGGTGTTACTTGGTGTAATATGTAATATCACAAAAGACACAGAGAAGTCACGAAAGACACAAGAAACTTTGTGGAACTTTGTGAGCCTTGGTGTTACTTGGTGTAATATGTAATATCACAAAAGACACAGAGAAGTCACGAAAGACACAAGAAACTTTGTGGAACTTTGTGAGCCTTGGTGTTACTTGGTGTAATATGTAATATCACAAAAGACACAGAGAAGTCACGAAAGACACAAAAAACTTTGTGGGACTTTGTGATCCTTTGTGTTACTTGGTGTAATAATAGCATACTTGTTTTATGAACTCATCTTTTATTGGTATCTCAAGAACCATTACTTCTCTGTATCTAAATCAACGCTCATAAAAATAAAATCGCTGAAAAAAATATTCACTTTAATTTTTGAGATTGATAAGGTTCAGATTTGGTCTACAGCAGTATTTTATCTGTTATTATTCTAAATAATTGCCTTGTTGGTGGTTAAAGATTGAGGTTTTATATTTGATAATACGATAAGGTCGAGTAAATACAGAATTGAAATTTGATGAAGAACATAACTTGCCAGCAGTTGCTTAATATAGAAACTATTTCTGATGCTTTTAAAAACAATAAAATCCCCCTGTCTGAAAAAATAATTTCCTGCTTTTACTCCTGTTACCAGTCACTATTTATAAAATGGGCTAAAATTATGTATGGGCATTATTCACCCGATGTGATTGCATTTGCGGCCAATGATTCTTTTACAGATGGGGTGCTAAAGTTACAGGAAGCTGCCAGCCGAGGTAAACTTTATCAAAGCAATGCCAGTGTAAAAACGGTTTTGTTTCATTATTGCCGGTATAAACTTTTAGCGCAATTGAAAGATGAAGAGCGGCTGGCAGGAAAGAATAAAAAGCTGGCGCTTTTTTTATCAGGTCAAACCATGTACAGTACTGAAACGGAAAATGAAATGCAGGAAAAAAGGCACGAACTTATTATGCGGGCTCTGGAAAAAATGACTGCCGAAGACAGGCAGATCATCCAGTGGCGGCATATTGAAGAAAAGACACCTGACGAGATCGCTGCACTTTTGGCTATTAAAGTACCATCTGCCACTAACCGTATTTACAGGTGCATGGAAAGGTTGCGGAAACTGGTGGAGGAGATGGACGAGAGATGAAAGGTTTGAGGTTTATGGTTTATCCTTAACTATAAACAAGAAATTATAAACGCACTATCGCTCAACCACAAACTAAAAACCAGAAACTATAAATATCTAAATTTCCGGTATGAACATAACTACTGAACAATATCAAAAGATCATGCGTTTTCTTAATACGGAAATGGACGATGCGGAAATGGACGCGTTTGAAAAAGAGCTGAACGCTAATCCGGAAATGCGTAGTCAGCTTGACTTTGAGCAATCAGTAAGAGATAGTTTTGCTTTGCGGCAAATAACCGTTATTCCGGGTGTTGAGCCTGTAAATACCATTAATAAAATTAGTAAATCAAACCTTAGCGTAAGGAGATTACAGGTATGGATTGCCATTAGCGCCGCCGCTGTAACGGCAATTGTATTCCTTTCCATTTTTTTGAAAAAGACAGAAAAAAATGCAGTTACAGCCGGTTTCGGTACTAATAATATTGATACAGCACAGCAATCAGCTATTCCACCGCAGGTGATGGTAGCAGAGCCAGTGCAAAAAGACAGCGTTGAGGTTATTGACCTGGTCGGCTTGTTTAAACAATATTTTAAAAAAGATACTTTACCTGAACACTATCCTCTTTTCCTGGCCGAAGCTTTGATGGATTATGAATCGGGCAATTATAAAGCACTCCAACAATTAAATTTAAAGGACCTGCCTCAAACCCGTGGCGCTGATGAAACAGGCAGCAGGAAAAGCATTTTGCAACTGGGGTATTATTATAAAGGATTAGCTTTTTTGCAAACCGGTAATACCAATGAGGCTGTAGTTAATTTGAAATGGGTATTGAATAATCAACCGGATAAGAATTTACGTGCCAGAGCGCAATGGTACCTGGCTTTAATTCATTTAAAGGAAAATAACGGTGAGAAAGCTGCTAAGCTGTGCAGGAGTATTGTTGACAATAGGGAAAACGATATCCTCGTAAAAAACGCAGGAAAAATACTGGATGCTTTGAAAAAATAAATTTGACTCCGAAAATATTTTATGAAACTTTTTTTGGTGCTTGCAGGAATGTTTTTATGTCTGCAATCAGTTGCCCAAAAGCAAAATGATAAAGATTCAGCAGCATATTATTATAGTAAAGGGCAGTATGCCAGGGCGTTACCTTTTGCAAAGAAAAGCTTTGATAATGTAAAAACACTCAACAACGACGATACTGTATATATCTCTGCTTCATACACACTGGCTAATGTATACTACGGACTGGCAATGAATGACAGCGCTATGGCTTATTTTCTAAAATCCTGCAATGGAGCCAAGAAGCAATATGGAGAAAAGAGTCAAAAACATGGGAGATACCTTGTAGATGTTGCAGTGATGTACAGGGAATTGGGGAAATTTGAGGAAGCAGAGCAGGCTTATCAAAAAGCTACAGCTATTTTAGAGAAAATAGATGTTCCCTATAAAAATGACTATGCCTTCAGTTTAATCCAGCATGCAAGCTTTTATCATTTAAGGGGTAATTTAAGTAAGGCGGAAGAATTATACCTTACTGCCAGCAATGTTGCACCAAAAGAGCCTCTCGAAAAGAAAACAGAATATGCTTTAGCCTTACACGAGCTAGGCATGCTGTACGAAAAAATGGGTAATTATGATAAGCAGGAAACAACGCAGTTGCATGTATTGGGCATGCTGAAAGAGATGTTTGGCGAAAAACATCCTGCTTACGCCAACGCCTTAAATAATCTGGCAATCCTGTACTGGCGCAGGCACAAGCTTGAGAGGGCTGATTCAATGTTCAGCGAATCATTGAAAATCAATAAACAGGCCAATGGTGAAAACAGTACCGCTTACATTATGATCTTAAATAATTTAGGCCTCGTTAATGCCGAAATGAAGAGATATGAAACAGCAGAAAAATATTTAAAAGAAACTGTAGAAATAGCATACAAAAATGGTGGAGAAGAAACATTTCAATATCCTTTTTGCTTGAATGCCCTTGCCAAGTATTACGCCCGGACAGGTCGAAAAGAAATGGCAGAGCCATTGTTTCAAAAAACGCTCGCTATTTATAACAAACTTGGATTAGAACTAAATTCCAGCAGTCTGAGGCAATTGTATGATATGTCAAAGCTTTTATACGATGATGATGCAGCTAAAGCTACCATATATTTAAAAGAAGCAGTAGCAATAGAACAAAGGCTGCTGCTGGAAAAGCTGGATTTTTTATCCGAAACAGAACTGCTTGTTTATTTAAAAGGAAGATCTGTTTTTTTTGACAGGCCTTTCCTGTTTTTAATGCGTCATAAAAGTCCCGAGATTGCCCGCGCAGCTTACAATAGCAGGCTGCTTGCAAACGGTATTGGTTTACAAAACACCAGCACTCTTTATCAAAACATGGCGCAATCAACGGATAGCAATCTTGCTGTGCTTTGGAAAAAATACCTCCGGCAAAAGTCTTCTTATACCAACCTTTTATTAACACCTGCAAATAAAAGAAATGTCAACACAGATTCTGTTGCCGCCATCCTTAACCAACAGGAAAAAGATATACTGCGAAGATCAACAGATTACCAGAGCATGAAAGAAAAGCTTTCGATCAAATGGCAGGATGTGCAGGCATATTTGCAACCAGGTGAGATAAGCATTGAATTTGTCAGGTTCAATTATAAATTTGACCTATACATTGATGCTCCTGCTGATACTGCATATTATGCCGCTTTGTTGCTTCGCCCGCAGGACACAGTGCCTCAATTTGTACTGTTGTGTGAGGAGAAACAGTTGGTTGACGCCTTAAAGAAATTTCCTTACAAAGCGGCTGTTAACAGCCGGGGAAGAAAACCGGTAGCTTACGACCAAACGCTTACCAATGCATTGTACAAACTGGTGTGGCAGCCATTGGAGTCTTATCTTGCCAATACGAGAACAGTATACTTTTCGCCTGATGGTATACTGCACCGGGTAGCCTTTGCGGCTATACCTTACAAAAAAAATGCACTGCTCTGCGATAGATATAATCTTGTGCAGCTTACTTCTACCCGCCAGGTAGCCTTGCATGAAACCCGGCCACCTGCACCGGTTTCGATAGCTATGTTTGGCGGTATCAATTATAATCGTCAGTCAGTTGATACTTCTTCTGGCTTTTACGTCACTGAACACCCTGGCATTCGCAGCGCTGCTCCGGATTCATTCCGCTTTTTGCCCAATACTTTAACAGAGATCTTTACAATAAAAAGAGATGCCGAAACATTCCAAAAACGAACCGTTGCATTTACTGCAGATCATGCTACAGAAATGGCTTTCAGAAGCCTGGGCGGCAACAGTTCACCAGAGGTAATTCATTTTGCAACACACGGCTTTTCACTGCCTGATACTTTCGCTCAGGAAAATAATGCCGGCGTATCTTTTCATGTGGCAGATAATCCGTTGCTTCGCTGCGGGCTGGTAATGGCCGGAGGTAATAATGGATGGAAAGGTAAAGCCGGACCAAATGAAGATGACGGTATATTAACAGGACTTGAAATAAGCGCCGTACAATTACCAAATACACAACTGGCAGTTTTGTCTGCCTGCGAAACCGGTTTGGGTAAAATAGAAAGCAGTGAAGGTGTATTTGGCTTGCAAAGAGCATTTAAGCTGGCAGGGGTTAACTATATCATGGCCAGTCTCTGGCAGGTGCCTGATAAAGAAACCGCTGAATTTATGGAAACATTTTATGCGAATTGGCTGGACGGTAAAACCATTCGCGAAGCATTTTCCACTACACAACATACCATGCGAAAAAAATACGCGCCTTACTTCTGGGCGGGTTTTACATTGGTGCAATAAGTTTTTTCAGGAAGGGTGATAATAGCGGGCAGGCAAGGGCTGTTAAGCGTATAGTACCGTATACCATATAAACCTTAGTAACAGGCAAGTCATCACACACCTACCTTATTATCTCGCTGTGCAATTAATGTAATTAGGTATATCCATATTTTGCGGGAGTATTTTGGGTACGTTTCAATTTTCCGTATTTAAAAATATGCCCTGCTTAATTACCGGTGAGCAAAGGTTAATGCATTCAGTAACCCTGTGCAATCCTAAACCAGCGAAAAATTAAAATACGCCCTATTTTGCAGGCGCCCCTGCTCAAATAAAAGAAAATCATATATTAGTGAAAAATGTGGAAAAAATATTAGCCACTATAAGAAGGTGATCTTTCAGTCTTAAAGGTATTGTATGAAATTCTTTTTAGCATGTACGGGGATATTTTTTTGCCTGCAGTTATTTGTGCAGGCGCAGAGCGATATGGACTCGCTAAGATATTACATTGAAAAACGTCAAATGGCCAATGCGCTGCCTTTTGTAAAAAAGAATTTTGAAGCCATAAAAGATATCAGTAACGATGACAAAGTCTATATAGCTGCTGCCAGTCGGTTAGCCGGCATTTATTATTCGCTTTCAAAGTTTGACAGTGCCCTGGTTTATTATGTACAAGCCTGTGAGAGGGCAAAAAAGCAATATGGAGAAACAAGCGCGCAATACGGGCAGCTTCTTGTATATGTTGCGACAATGTATACGAACGTAGGACAATTTCGGGAAGCCGGGCAGGCGTTCCAAAATGCAACTGTCATTTTAAGCGGAATGAAAAATTCAAATAAAAAAGCATATACCGAGTGTTTAAATGAGTATGTTTCTTTTTATTTGACAATAGGCAATTTAAATAAGGCAGAGGAAATGTACCTGAGTGCACGTAAAATGGCGCTAACGGAACCTGTTGATACGATTGGCTACGCTTTGTCCCTGGAAAGGTTGGCCAGACTGTATAGAACAATGGGATTTTATGCAAAGCAGGAAGCCGTAGCAATGCAGGTATTTGAGATTATTAAGGAGAAATACGGAGAGGATCATTACAAATCTGTCCCGGCTTTAGCTTCGTTGGGAGATGTATACCAGCGCAGACAAAACCTGGCGAAAGCCGATTCTATATACAGGAAGGCATTGAAAATTCAACAGCAGGTTCTGGGCAAAAAGGCTGCTAGCAATATTTATCTTTTGCGGCGTATAGGGATCGTAAATACAGAGATGGGAAAATACAGGGTAGCTGAAAAATACCTGAAAGAAGCGTTGGAAATTGTAAATGAAAATGGCGGGGAAGCATCGCCGCTTTATACCATTTGCAGCAATAACCTGGCCAGGTTGTATGCTTCATCCGGCAGAAAAGAGCTGGCAAAGCTTTTTTTTCAGAAATCTATTGCTATTTACAATAAGCTGGGTCTAACATTGCATTCTTCCCGTCTGAACTTACTATATGATATGGCAAACCTCTTATGTACCGATGATCCCGCCGGGGCAGCTATATATTTAAAAGAAGCAATGGTTACAGAAAACAAGCTGCTGTTGCAAAAGCTGGATTTTTTATCTGAAACAGAATTGCTTGCTTATTTAAAGGAGATGAAAGATGCTGCCGACAACCCTTACCGGTTTTTGCTGAGCCATAAAAATCCTGAGATAGCAGGTGAAGCCTACAACAGCAGGTTGTTGATAAGCGGCATCGGCTTACAAAATACGAGGATGTTGTATCAAAATATGGCGCAGTCAAAAGATGATGAGCTTGCAGTACGCTGGGAAAATTACCTGCAGCAAAAGTCTTATTATACAACCCTGTTGCTGACACCGGTATCCCAAAGAAATACCAATACAGATTCTGTTGCCGCACTCCTGAATCAGCAGGAGAAAGATATATTACGCAGGTCGGCAGCTTACAGGAATATGAAGGAGCAGCTTACCGTTACATGGCAGGATGTGCAAAAGCATTTACAACGTGGTGAAACAGCTATTGAGTTTGTAAGGCTTAACGGGCAATCCTATACCTACACCGAAGCAAAAGCTGCTGATACTGTTTATTACGCGGCTTTGCTGCTTCGCCCGCAGGATACGGCGCCCCGGTTTGTAGTGTTGTGTGAAGAAAAGCAATTGATCGCTGCCATGAAAAAATTTCCTTACAAAGCGGCGGTTAACACAAGGGGGGAAAAGCCGGCAGCATACGACCAAAGCGCTGCAAATGACTTATATAAACTGTTATGGGAGGCATTGGAGTCTTATCTTACTGAAACCCAAACGATATATTTTTCACCTGCCGGTATGCTGCACCGCGTGGCTTTTGCCGCTATTCCTTACAACAAGAATGAGATGCTTTGCGATAAGTATAATCTTGTACAGCTAACTTCTACCCGGCAGGTAGCTTTGCGGGAAACCCACCCTTCTGCCCCTGTTTCGATAGCCATGTTTGGCGGTATCAATTACAATAGCCAGTCCGCTGATACAGGTGTTCCGGTATTTCCCGATCCCTATGCCTGGGTGTACCGCGAAAACCGTGGCGCCGATATAGATTCTTTTCGCTTTTTGCCCAATACCTTAACAGAGATCAATGCCATAAAAACGGATGCTGAAGCGCTGCAAAAGCTGCCTGTCATATTTACTGGCGGTAATGCTACGGAAGCTGCTTTCAGGAACCTGGGCGGAGATCATTCGCCGGAGGTCATTCATTTTGCCACACATGGCTTCACGCTTTCTGATACTGCGCAAAGCAGCAATGCCGGTGCACCCTTTAAGGTATCAGATAATCCCCTGCTGCGTTGCGGGCTGATAATGGCGGGCGGCAATAAAGGCTGGAAAGGCAAAGCCGGACTGAACGAGGATGACGGTATATTGACCGGTCTTGAAATAAGTTCGGTACAATTACCAAATACACAACTGGCAGTTTTGTCTGCTTGCGAAACCGGGTTGGGGAAAATAGAAGGTAGCGAAGGTGTATTTGGCTTGCAACGGGCATTTAAACTGGCGGGAGTAAACTATGTAATGTCCAGCCTCTGGCAGGTGCCTGATAAAGAAACGGCTGAATTTATGGAAACATTTTACTCCCATTGGTTTGCTGGGAAAACTATCCGCAAAGCTTTTTTAACTACACAACAAACCATGCGTAAAAAATACGCACCTTACTATTGGGCAGGTTTTACGCTGGTGCAATAATTTTTTTGTAAAGGGTGATGATAATAGACAGTAATGGCTATTAAGTCTATGACAATACCGCCGTGTTGCTTCAGATGCTCAATAATCGTTTTCAGTCATTGAGATAGATATTTTATTGACCGTTGCTTATTTGCCAAAGGTCTTTTTTCCGATGTGATTTTCGCAATAGAGTAATGGTTCGTACTGCATCTATGCATAAAGAAGTAACTCCGGCAACATTTTTTCTATTAACTGGCAAAACCTAAAACAATTACCATGAGAATGAGTTACTACTTATTTAACCGGTTAATGGTTACTTTAATCTTACTGATATTGTATGGAGCAACTTCACTGCAAGCGCAAACGCAAATGAAGGACAGGGTTTATTTCGGTTTCAAATTCGGAGGTTATACCGGTCTTTACAAGGGTGATAATTATTTCTCGAAAGATTTAGGTTATAAGATCGGCTCCAAAAGCAATTTTCACGCCGGGGTCTTTTTGGAAATTCCTACGTCAAAACATCTTGCTCTGCAACCCGAAATTCTCCTCTACGAAGGTGGGTATTATTGGTATACTGAAGAAAGGTTTGGCGCGAGAGGAGACAATGGCGATTATGATGTCAATGAAGAACTGGGTTATGTAAGTATTCCCGTATTGCTCAAATACAAAGTAGGCGGCTTGGGTATTTATGCAGGACTCCAGCCCGATTTCCTATTCTTCACTATGCGGGATATTGAAGGAAGGAGTACGTCTGCCAATGAAGATGATTTCAGGAAGGATTATAAGAAGGGCGTGTATTTATCAGGCATAGGCGGCATCGAATATACGTTTCGCTTTGGTCTCGGTGTAAGTGCCAGATACCAGTTAGGATTGACAAATATTGCAAATCCAACGCAATTGGGATTGTATGAACGAGGCAATAATATCAACACGAACGCTTTTCTCTACGGTATCCATTGGCGTATAGGCAAACCCCGAAAAGTATCATAAAGCATATATATGGTTTATAGAACTAAGAATTCTCAGATCAATTATCACAATCAAACAACTTTTATATGCGACACGTACAATTACTGGCACTGGCATTCATGTGTCTTCTATCAAGTTGCAAAAAAGACAATGAACCAAAAGGCAAATCGGGCGATATCATCGGCAAGTGGAAGATCGAACGCAAAGAAGAAATCTGGGGAGTTAATGGCACACCTGAAAATAAAGCCGTTGATTGTGAGTGGGTGGAATTTGGAACGGATGGAGAATTTATAGAACGTTTTACAGGCGACTATCAAGTGGTTAGCAGATGGAGCCTGCTTGGCAACGGGAATTTGGAAATTACTGCCAGTACCAATATTCCAGGAAGCCCTGATGGCTTGATCATCAAGTCACTTTCAGATAAATCAATGCACTTGTATTATAAAGGATTGTTTGGATCGTTTTATACTGAAGTGACTTATAATCTCTATTTGGTCAGGTTATAACCTTAGCTTGTTACATGCAAAATGATATCTTTTCCGTCTTTAGCGACTGTTCTCCTAATATAAAAGCATTTCTATACTACCCTAATTTTCTCAAATGCAAATCATCTTAATACGAATGTCAATAAAGCGTGCTGGATAATAAGCTTGGGTTGGGATATTAAAATTTTAATGATGTTTCAAATTTAAACTATAAGTTATATGAATAGAAAATTTAAATTTTATTTCGTCTGCATTGTGTTGCTGTTTTCATCGTTATACGGCGTCGCCCAGAAGAAAAAAAATATGATTCAATATAAGCCAATTCTTATGGCCAATGTGGAGGAGGCCTTTCCTGTAGCGGCTATGATTATTAACGACTCATATGGAATAAATATCAATAAACTGGATTGGGGTGCAAAGGAAATGCTTTCGGGATACTATCAATATCGAAAAATATTGGGGGTGTACCGTTTCAGGTTTCGATTGACAATTGATTCGGACAATACGCTAAATGTAGAGGCCAAAGAAGTACAAACAACTGATGCTAAAGACAATTGGATGGATTATGTTGTAGAAAAAAGGGAAAGGGAAATTGTTGCAGAATTTGCAGAACAATTGAATCAAGCACTAAAAAAGCCCGATATAATAAAAAAGGCCCAGGAGCGCTTTTATACAGATTTAGACATAAATGCCTTATTCTTCTTTAGTGCAACTGAAGTTGCCGGAAAGCGATGGTTTGAAAATTTTATAAAAGGCAAAAGGGTAAATTGGAAGCTGACATTTGTGGATTTGACGGAAAACAAAAACTCCTCCTATAAATCCAAATATGTTGAGAACTATAATCTTGCGGTAGAGTTTATTAGTGGCGCTCAAACAAAATTTACAATAAAAAAATATACTGATTCAGATAAAAATGTAATGACTAAAAAAGGTAGTTCGGTTATAGTGGAAGGAACTTGTTTAAGCTTAAACTACAACAATGCATTCAATATTGTTTTGGTTGATTAGTTGAATGACTTTTATTAGAAATATGGATATAAATACAACCACGAGGGCTTCCAACCTTTGGAAGGTTGGAAGCCCCGCTTTATAATACTGTTACTCAGAGCGGATTTTACACTGGTGCAATAATTTTTTTCGGGCAGGGTGATGAGAACAGGTAGGTCACGGCTATTAAACGTATAGCAATACCAACGCAATGCATTAGGTATACAAATACCCTTAACTATGCTGGTATAATCTATGTGCAAAAAAGTCAGTTATGAAGAAAACAATTATTTATTTTACCGTACTATTTTCCCTTTTAACTACCGCAGCACTAAGCCAAACCAAAACCACAACCAAGCCTGCAGCAAAGCCAGCCGCTACGGCAAAAGGCGATGCCCTTACCAACAAAAGTATAATTGACCTCCACAAAGCAGGGCTGGGAGATGAAATTATTCTTACAAAAATTGCCCAGTCAAAATGCGCATTTGATCTTTCTACGGATGGACTTATTGACTTAAAATCAAAAGGCGTTTCGGCTGATGTTATAAAAGCAATGATGAATAAGAGTGAATCCGGGACAGGTAATTCCGCTATTAATACAGCAACTATAAAAGAGCCGGTCAAATCAAATAGTTCAGGCAAAACAGGCTCACCTTCTCCTGAATTAATGAACCACGTGTATGTTTACGATAAAAGTAATCAATCTGCAAAACCACTTGAAAAGTCTGTTGCCGGTATACGCACCAAACAAGGCATGTTTGGTGGCAGCGCTATGCTGCAGGTAGATGGTGCAAAATCTGCCGTTCAAATTGCTCCAGCAGAAACTATATCTTTTGTAATTAATACCGGAGGTGCCACGCTTCCTGAACTTACATTATACAAACTAAAGTCTGTAAAAAATAAAAGAGAAGTTGCAAGTATGAAAGTAAATTCTTTTAGCGGGGTTAAAACCGGGGAAGATGTGATCTCATTGAATATCTCCAAACTAAGTGAAGGGATATTTGAAGTTACTCCTGCAAAGAAACTGGAAAAGGGCGAATATTTTTTTACCGGGAAGCCGGCTGCCGGCGCCAATAGTATGGATGCATATACATTCGGGATAGAGTAGTAGAATATACTCCTGTTATCACATTACATTCATCATACGTCAAAAGCTTAATTTTTATGTTATACAATGCAAATAAGATACACTACCTATTGATTGTATCACTTCTTACCACATTCAGTGCAAGCGCTCAAACGGTAAATGATATACCAATCAAAGACATTGATGTTGAGTATATCCAGATAATAGGAACATCGAAGCCGTTTAGCAAAGGAGTTTCCATTCAGATTGATTTTGGGCAAAAAACTAAATTTTTTTCAACCGGTAAAGAAACCGTATTGAAAGACAAAGACGGGAAAATAATGGATTTTAATTCTATGATTGACGCTTTAAATTTTATGGCAAAGAATGGTTTTGAATTTGTGAATGCGTTTGCCATAGCAGTGAGTAATCAAAATGTATATCATTATTTGATGAAAAATATAAAGAATGAGTCGGAATAGGTTAAACTAAAAATCAAATTAACATTATTTAATTTCATAACCACTAAGCCAATTATGACTGCTGTTGATAAATACACCTTGATAATGCTGTCTGTTATTGCTTTAATATACGGTTGCTCAAAAGAAAAAGAGCCCGGAAACACAACCAATCCAACGGGGAACTGCAGAGTAAAAGAGGAAAACACGAGCGGAGAAATCCTGCAGCCCTACCGCACTGCTTACGAATTTAATAATGCAGGTTTTTTAACCAAAGAAAGTTATTTTAATAATGGTGATCTTACCTGGTATGAGGGTTACGAATATGATCAGAATGGTAAAATAACATCATGGTCGCAGTTTTCCCCGGGCGGACATATACGCGAAAAGCGTATCGCTTCCTATGGTACTGACGGGCGCATTTCAGGTTATACCAATATTCGTTGGGATGCATGGAGCATAGATACATCCTACTATTATTATGCTTATGAAGGCGATAAGTTTATTGGCTATACGCTTAGAGGTGCTGATACTACAAGTAAAATCATCAGGTACTACCAGGGTGGAAACCTCGTAAAAATGGAGTCGTTCAACGGTAATAATGAAATTGAAGAATATCAGATATATACTTATTCTGATGTCTTAAATAAAGAGTTTGAGCAGGAAAGTAATTTGGTACTTTTAAGCAGGGCACTTCCGAGTAAATATCTCCCGTCAACACGCAAGATATTTAATGTGGTCTTAGATAAAATTGAATATGATGAGTCATTTGGCTACATAACCAATTCGGAAGGATATGTTGTGGAAATGACGAATAAAACAACCAGGTATTTGGATACTCCGTATTCAAACCTGGAAGTTATTTCAACTACGAAATACACTTATCAATGCGATTAAATAGTGGAGAGATAAATTTTCAGATACGATATATCTAACATTTAAACAATCAAAACATGGAAACCAACATCAACCCAAACATTCAAAAATCAAACGCATTTGACTGGAAAGATTTTCTTTCATTTAAAACAATGATTACTTTAAAAGTTATTCAGATCATGTACGTGGTAATTGCTGCTATTATTACCATTGCAGGCTTCATTACTATGTTCAGCGGCGGTAGTCGTGGCGGTTATGGTGGCTATGGGTATGGTAGTTTGATGCCAGGTGGTTTTTGGGGAGGATTGCTGATGATTATTTTTGGAAACGTAATATGGAGAATATGGTGCGAATTGATCATTGTCTTCTTCCGTATCAATAAAAGTCTCAACAATATTGATGATAAAACCAAAGGTTAAACTGGAAGTATTTATCCTCGTAATTATTAAAATTTTCAATGTATGTGTTATTCATCCTGTAAAATTTATGCTTCCGTAGCTAAATGTTTATTATGGGTATTGCTCATTTTTATTGTTGCATGTAGTTCTGATCCTAAAACTTTGATAGTTAACCGATGGAAAGCTACGAGCGTACATGGAACTGAACAGGAAAAGGAAAAATGGGAAAAAAGATTTGAAAAAAAATCTTACGAGTTTGAATTTAAAGATAATGGTCAGTGCCTGATGTATGAAGGCGGGAGTTTAGAAACTGAAGCAAAATACACGCTGGCCACAGACAATAAGTCTGTCTTAATTACACAGGGAAATCAAAGCTATACATTACAGATCATATCTCTCAGTAAAGAAAAAATGGAAGCTGTTACCAAAGGTTTCATGGCGCCCAGAGATACTATCATTTATATGGCCCAGTAGTATTAGCCTTAAATCGCATCTATGTTTAAAAAGTGCGTAGCGTGTGTATTGTCTGCATTTTTGTTTATGCAGTTTTCTTATGGACAACGGACTGAAGCATTCACAGGGGTTTGGACGGGGAATGTTATACGTAATAACAATACAGCAGGTCGGTGTAAAGTATCGATCTCATCCATACATTCCGTGCAAACGTTTAATGTAAACAGTATAGGCAAATGCACGATTGAAATCGAATTATTCGATATGGTGGACAATCAGCGAAATACCAAACAGAATATAGAAGGGGAATATTTAAGATCGGGAGATACAAAAAATACAGAGCAGGTTTCTTTTAAAATATCCGTTCCTGATATTGAATACAAGCAACTGATTAAGGGTGAAATAAACTTTGCTTTTGAAGCAACAGGCGGGAAAATTGCTTTAACCGGAACCTTTTATCCTAACAATATATTTTCCAAAAAAAATTTCGGGGTTGAAAAATGGGTTCTTTTCAAAGACGATCAGGCTCGGTTGAAACCTGGAAGTGAGGATAAGATTAATGAGCATGCCGGCAGCGAGTCAACCGGTATTAGTTCTGTCCCAAAACCTGTTATTCCTGAACAACCTCCCGTGGATTACAATAATTTCAATATGGATACTACCTCCATAAACTATCAAGGTGTAACTAAAAAAATAGATGCCAGTCCGGTGGTGAATGAAAGCTTTATAAAAGCATCCCCTGATAACGAAATGGAAGCTGATTATTTTACAGTTGATATTGATGGTGAAAAACTCAAAGTAACTGCAACAGGTAAAGTGAGTATGAGGCATAAATCCGGAAAAATATCTAATGCCTCATTAAATATTAAAACCGGGAATGCTATTACGAATCTTTACGTTATGAAATACAGCACTGATATTATTTTGGGATATGAAGAATCAGATGGAGAAGATACCTACACGTATATTGCAAGACTGAGTTTTGCTACAGGACGTATCAAGTGGAAAACAAATATACCTGGGTTCAATTTAAAAGTATCATCGGGATCTAAGGATCAACAACCGTTTGTTTACATTACAACTTATGGTTTCATTGGTAAGTTAAACCCGGATACAGGCAAATTAATAAAGTAAAATACTAAACCCTATATTAAATTGTAGCATGATTTATTTGCTATAATAAAAAGAGCCGCAATTTTTTACGGCTCTTTTTCGATTTAACTGACTGTTGCTTTTTTTCCTCAAATCATCTAAAAAATATCTCTATTTCAAGTGTACTCTGAGCATCCAGGCGATTTTTTCATGCGCCCTTAAGTTGTCTGTAAGGAAATCAGATGTACCTACATCGTCATATTCCTCGTCTATCTTATCTATGGCTTCGCGTAAAAAGCGGATATGCGATTCGTGGTCTGTTGCCAGTATTTTCAGCATGTCCTTAGCGCTTGTGCCTTCTTCCATGTGCTCTTCAATGGTAGCTAATTCGGCGAAGCCCTGCAATGAACCAACCGCAAAGAAGCCAAGATTGCGTATCCGCTCTGCTACTTCATCAATAATTGCTTCCAGTTGCTTGTATTGGTTTTCAAACAATTCATGTAAGGGGCCAAAGTTTTCGCCTTCTACATTCCAGTGGAAATTGCGGGTTTTAAGGTATAATACATGCAGGTCTGCAAGGCAGGTTTGCAGCAGCATTGAAACATTCTTCAGGTTTTCAGCGCTTATGCCAATTGAAATCCGTTCGGCTTTGGTAGCCTTTGATTTTACAGCGAGTGTTTTTTCCATCGTATGATGTATTTAAATTTTTGAAAAATTAATTTAACCCTTTTACTGTAAATAAAATATCATGCCGGAGAAAGCTGTGGGCTGTCAGCAGTCAGCTATCAGGGGTCAGCCATCACTTCAAACTATAAACCACAAACCCTATACCTTTCACCTTTTCAATAAATTTATTTTCAATAATACTTGCACTTGCGATTTTATTTTGCAAGATTTGTTGCGGAACACTGATCTGTCTCTTACGGAAGCTGAATCATCCACTATCTTCTCCTGCTTCTATTAATCATTTATACAAAACCAGGTAACATGAGAAAAAATCAACTTGTTATACTCTTAGCTATTGCTATGATCTATTCTTCCTGTAAGAAAGAGATAAACATTGCCAGGCCAGGAACAGCCCTGCTGCATATGCCCAACCAGCAAAGAGGTTTTATTGTAATTGCAAAAGAAGGAGAGAATGTGGGCGCTATATCAACTGCAATACGGAGCCTAGGTGGAAAGGAATTGATGCTTAAAGATGTGATCAAAGACCTGGGGCTTATTATTGTTCAAACACCAAGCCCCGGTTTTGCTGAACGGGCAAGAAGCATTAAAGGAGTTGAAGCAGTAGCCGTAGATGTGATAACCAACTGGCGCCTGCCGGAGCGGTTTGAAAAGATCAGTAAAACACAGATAGCCACAGCCATCAAAGGCAAAAAGCCTGTTGTAAATAATAATCCATATAGTTTTTTGCAGTGGGGAATACAATCTGTAAACGCTGATAAAGCCTGGCAGAAGGGATACGGCGGAAAAGGAGCTAAAGTTGCGGTACTTGATGGCGGCTTTATATTGGGAGATAGTGAAATAGGAAAAAGCGTAATACTCACCCATAGTTTTATCGATGGGGAAACGGCTGCCTATGCTGCTCCTGCAGGCTTTAGTATAAGCCATGGAACACATGTTGCAGGTACTATAGCTGCCGCTAACGATGGTGAAGGCGTAATAGGTATTGCTCCTGAAGCAAAGCTGATACTGGTTAAAGTATTGAGTGATGAAACGGGTTCGGGACCATGGAGCAGTATGATCAATGGTATTTACTATGCCGCGGTAAATGGCGCGGACGTTATTAATATGAGCCTGGGTGGCGAGTTACCGAGAAAGGATTTTATTGATGACAATGGAACGCCTGATGATCTTAGTGATGATATGCTGGTTAGCTATAACAGGGACATTAAGCCGTTGATTAACGCTATGAACAGGGCAACAGTTTTTGCGAACCTGAAAGGCGTAACTGTATTTGCCGCCGCAGGTAATGATGGATACAATTATGATGTAGAGAAAGACTTTATTACATATCCTGCAAACTGCCTTGGTGTATTATCTATTGCATCTAATGGTCCATTGGGTTGGGGCTTTAACCAGGATACTACACTATATGTTCCTTCCATTTTTACCAATAGCGGCAGGAATTTTATTTCTTATGGTGCACCGGGCGGCAATTATGGCTGGCCTATTTCTAATGCCATTGCAACTGTAGGGGGAATTACTAACTATGAGTATGCATTTAATTTTGTTTTTAACATCGGTGGTATTGATGGCGATACCAATGATCTGTACTATGTATGGATGGCAGGAACAAGCATGGCAACTCCACATGCGAGCGGCGTTGCGGCGTTGTTATATGGTAAGTATGGTAAATACTGTTCTCCGTTTCTTGTTGACTATATTTTGAAAGCTTCTGCTAAAGATCTGGGCGCAGGCGGAACTGATCGTTTTTTTGGAAGGGGGCAGATTAACGCGGGGAAAGCGGTTTCATATTAACGAAATGATATAATGCTACGACGGCATGCATAGATAATATCAAAGAAGAATGAAATACGGATAGAACGGAGCGAAAGTTGCTTTTCTTTAATTTTTTTTGATTGTCAAATTTGATATTCAGTAAATAATACCACAAAACACACAAAGAAGGCACAAAGTTCCACAAAATACTTTGTGTCCCTTTGTGTTACCTGGTGGAAAAGAAAAGCCTGGTTTCACATTTTTTACACGTGTTTTATATAACAAAACTGTAAACCATTACTACACCTTACGCCTCCACCGCAGACCTCACTAAATCACCTGCCTTGCCTTCAATTCTATATACTTATTAATGGCGTTTATAGTTAGCTGTTGCGGCGTGGTAAGCAAAGAAAGTATACCATGCTGTTGCAGCTCTTTGGCAATAAGCCTTTTTTCAAAAGCGAATTTATCGGCAATGGTTTTGATATAAATATCTTCAAGGTTTTCCGCAGGTTTATCACGCAATTGCCTCAGCTCTGTATTTTCAAAAAATACAACCAATAATAAATGATGTTTTGCCAGCCTGCGCAGGTAGGGGAGCTGTCGTTGAAAGCTGGTTATAGATTCAAAGTTGGTGAACAATATTAATAAAGACCTGCTTTTAATTTTGCTATGCACATGGGCGTACAGCGCTTCAAAATCAGACTCGGCAAAATTGGTTTGCTGCCGGTATAGATTCTCTAAGATCATTTCCATCTGCATTCCTTTCCGGTCGGCAGGTAAAAATGTTTCCGGTTTGTTAGAAAAGGTAAGCAAACCTGCTTTATCATGTTTAAGCAAAGCAACATTTGCTACAACCAGCGATGCGTTGATGGCATAGTCCAGCAATGTTAAACCTTCAAAAGGCATCTTCATATTTCTTCCCTTATCTACCAGGCAATAAATATGCTGACTCTTTTCATCTGTATAGGTGTTCACCATAATATCACCCCGGCGTGCAGTTGCTTTCCAGTTCACTTTTTTATAATCATCACCTAATACATATTCTTTTATTTGTTCAAATTCAGTACTGCTGCCCAGTTTGCGCAGGCGGCGTACACCTGTTTCATTAAGCCTGTTGGTAAATGCCAGTAGCTGATAGCGCTTTAATTGCTGAAAAGACGGATAGGCAGGGATAACAGTATGCCGGTCAAAAATAATCCTGCGTTCTGCAAACCTCAGCGGGCTGGTAACAAATACATTGATAGCGCCGAAATGATATTCACCTCTTTGCAAGGGGCGTAATGTATAATTGATATGATGCTCACGCCCCCCTTTAATTACTGCTTTTCGTTTCCAGTTATATTGCTGAAACTGGAAAGGGAGCTCATCAATAATCACTACACGTGCTGTGAATGAGTAATTGTTTTGAAGGATAAGATGAACAGGATTTTCATCACCATTACTGAATCTTTCTGCGGTGTGCCTTTCTGCGTTAAAAGCATTACGCCTGCTGTACAGCACAAGTATGTCTATCAGTACAATAATACCAAGCAATAGTAAAGCAGCGATGGCTATATTATACAGCGGTTCCGCGAAAAACGAAATAATAAACAGCAAAACAATAGCGGCAAGCACGGTATATGTTCTGCGTGTAAGCTGTAATGAAAGATAAAAATTTCTTAGCCTCTTCAAAGTTTACCGGGGTATTTCTAATGAATGAATGATGTCTTTAATAACATCGTCTTCGGTTGCGCCTTCCATCTCTTTTTCAGGGGTAAGCATAATACGATGTCTTAAAACAGGTGTTGCTATTTCTATAATATCGTCAGGCGTAACAAAGTCGCGGCCCTGCATAGCCGCAATTGCTTTGGCCGCCATCATTATAGCCAGTGATGCTCTTGGTGAAGCACCAAGATAAATGGATTTGTGTGAGCGCGTTGATGTTACCAGCTTTGCAATAAACTGCAATAATTTTTCTTCAATCAATACCTGCCTTACCTGTTTTCTCAATTCGCTGATATGATGACCGGTAAGCACTTCTTCCATATTGGCAATAATATCTTCACTGGTTGCCTGGTGAAAGCGGGAGAGTATGCGTACTTCTTCATCTTCGGTAGGGTAGGGAACAGATATTTTAAACAAGAACCTGTCCAACTGCGCTTCAGGCAAACGGTAGGTACCTTCCTGCTCAACAGGGTTTTGGGTAGCCAGTACCATAAAAGGACGCTCCATAATATGCGAATAGCCGTCTACCGTTACCTGTTTTTCTTCCATCACTTCAAACAAAGCCGCCTGGGTTTTTGCCGGGGCACGGTTTATTTCATCTACCAACACTATATTCCCGAATATAGGGCCGCGTTTAAATTGAAAACCGCCTTCCTTAGGATTGAATATAGAAGTGCCCAGCACATCAGAAGGCATTAAATCGGGTGTGAACTGCACCCTTGAAAAATGCAATGCTATACATTTTGCAACAAGCCTTGCCGTTAATGTTTTTGCAACACCGGGCACACCTTCAATCAATACATGCCCGTCTGCAAGCAATGCGGCAACAATCAGTTTCACCATTTGTTCCTGCCCCACAATTACTTTACCTATTTCTGCACGCATTTTCATAACAGCATCATGCAATTGAGACAGGTCGGTGCGTGGCGTAAAAATGTTTTCTTCCATTATTAAGCGGTTTTATAAAATTTTTCAAGCAATTCATAAAATTCTGTTACCTGCTGATCATGTACAGCGGCTTCAGTATTTATAAAAGAGATATGATCAACAATTGATTGTATTAATACGGATGACACGCCTGATTTGCTGGCAAGCTTTGCTACAAACATGGCATCCATAGTGCCGGTATTTATTTTATAATGGCTGTATACATGCTCCGTAAAATATGCGCTCATTTTCCGGCAAATATTTTTATTGTCTCTTTTTTGAAAATATAATCTTCCGATTGTTTTTACAAATTCAAGCAAATCGTTTTTGTGCGCTGCAATACGCGGAATTTGCCGTTGGTTTCTTTTTAATCCCAGCAGCACAAATATGATCAATCCGGTTAAGGCAGTATAGATTGCTGCCCTGAATGCTTTTTGCTCCATCAATATCCTGAATGGTGAAGGCTCTTTTGGTTGATTGTATGCTGGTTTATGAATAAAGTATTCATCCCATGCTATTTTATCAATGCCCGGGGATATGGCTGACAATAACTGATCGTAATGCTGCATATTGTTTTTATGCAGCAAAAAATAATTACTGAATGTAAGCGGCGCACCATGAATATAAAAGCTGCCATCGCCTGCTTTTACGCGAAGCAACAGCGCACTGCTGTCCTGCAACCGCTCAAGTACATAACTCATTGTAGAATCAAAGGAGGTAAAATAGCTTAATACCCTTCTGCCGGGATACCGGTAATGATTTGTTTGCTGCGCAAAAGGAGGTTGCATGAGCCACACATCAAGCGTATCAAGTCCTGAACTGTTGAACTGGCCGAAACTACTAAAGTCGAATAGTGAATTAAAGTGAAAAAAATCCTGTGCGGTACTATTAAATTCATAGGAAGAGATAAATACATCATTGCCCCTGCTTACAAAATGAAACAGTTCACTCAGCTCATCCTCACTCGGATTGAACGTTTTGGTAAGAATAAATAGCGCCTGGTTGCTTGTGTCGTACGTTAAAACGCTGTCCTCCCATAGTCCCGGTGCTTTTTTGTTGAGTGTTATTTGAGATTGAGGAAATAAATGGCTTAGGTTATTATATGCCACATAAGCGCCGTAGGGTATTTTGTCTTTTTTGTTCAGCGTTATGCGTTGGTCAAAGCTTTTGCCACTGCCGCCTATAAGTAAGATGACAATCAAAAACAGCAATACTGCCCCGATAATATATGGTAGCGCTTTTTTCACCAGCTTACAGATGTTTGGTTATATACCTGCATAAACTCCTCCACAACATTATTGTATTGTTCCCGGGTAACGGCTATCTCCCCATACCATGCATATTCATAGTCGCGTGTAACTTTAAAAAATGTTGCATAAAATGGTTTGCTATATAATTGGGTAAGGTATTCCATATTTGTAGCATCATGTGTATATTTTATCAATTCGTGCTGCGACAACACTTTTAGTAAATGCAGGTAATGAAAGCGGATGGCTAAACGGTAATCCTGTTTTTGCTCAGCTTTTTGAATTTCAGCTTTAAGATCGGCTGCAAAAATATCTTCAACGTCGCCATCCTGTTTTGTTCTGGTAATTACCGGGCCTTTTGACGAGCCCCAGATATTCATATGGTTTTTTGACAAGAACCATACTACGGCAGCAGCAAAACACAGAATAATCAGTATCCATAAAAATGTACTGAAAGCATTATTATTTAAGAGTATTGCAAGCCATAATAAAAATTTTTCCAGCCACGACCCTGATTGCCGTTTTTTCTTTTCATGCAAATCTTTGTTGGCATACCAGAAATCATCATCATTCTTTAAATGCTCTGTAATTGAATCAGGAACCGCTCTCCACTTAAATACAGAAGAATCATATATGGAAGTCGTATCTTCTTTCCGGAGAAAGTAAAGCGTATCATCATAGTATTCATCATCCTCGTCATATACTGAATCGGTTAAACCCTTTGTAATGCTATCCAGGGTTTGTTCAATAGTATCTTTTACCGATAAAGGAATTGAATCTTCATCTTGCGCAAAGCATGGCGATGCTGTAATACAAAGCAAAAAGAGGAAAAGTGTGTATATATGAAATTTATGCACCGGCAATAGTTTCGGTGATTGTTTTCAACCTGCGTTGAACGCTTACCGGGTAAATAATATAATACCATATAATATATGACGCCGATGCCAGCAATATGAATGCACTGAGCCATTGCGGCATCGTATAATATCTTGTTATAAAGCCTTCAAAAAAAGCGGCAACAACAAAAACCGGTATAAGGCTCACCAATATTATAACACCATCTTTTGCCCCTCTCAAAAAAGCCTGCAGCCTGGTTCCTGTACCGGGAAACATCCATCCCTTTCCGAGCACAACACCGGCAGCGCCGGCAATAACTATAGCGCTAAGCTCAAGCGTGCCATGAATAAATACGGTAAGTATGGATTGCATGCCCAATCCTCTGGAAAAGAACAGGTATTCAAAAGCACCCAATCTTACACCCTCATTTAATAAAGATAAAATAACAGGAAAACACAATACAATGCCTCTTGCAAAATAGGTAAAGGAAACAAAAATATTGTTCAGCATAATACCAAGCCACATCATCAACTCATTTCCTTCAGCATATACGCCGAAGGGTTTCCCGTTTTCTATATTTTCTTCCGTCATATTTACATAGCTGTCGGTCAGCATTTCTCTTACAAAACTTTCATCATGCTTTGCCGAATAAAAGCCTACCGCAAAGAATATAATGAACAGTACTGCACAAAACAGTAAAACGCCATGATGCCTTCTGACCGTGAGCGGAACGGTATATTTCCAGAATTCGGTTATACGGTTACGGTCTTCTTTACGATTTTGGTAGATGCTCATATAAGTTTGCGATGCTCTGGCGTTTAAGTATCGCGTAACCCTGCTGTGAGGGTAAAAGGTTTTGGCATACGAAAGGTCATCTACCATCTGTGTGAACTCAACCGCCATTTCATCGGGGTCGTCAGCAGGAAGGTGTTGATTCTTCAGCCAGCGATCTTTGTTCTTTTTTATGAATAAGGCTTCGCGCAAAGGCAATTAAATTTGCTTCAATATAAATAAATACTTAACATCGTTTAATAACAGGGTAAAAAAAATATTATTGCACAGTAATGGGTAAAATTAATGTCTCCACCAGCTTTAATATAGACCTTGAATTTGAAGGCGCTCAGTTTCATATAAGAATGTTTGCATGGATACTTGATTTTATACTCCAGGTATTTTACATGGTCATTGTATCTAACCTGTTTGGGCTTTTTAGCGGAATAGCGAGTTCGGGGTATGATATATGGGCTTTCCGGTGGCTGATCATGCTGCCTGTATTTACGTATCACCTGTTTTGCGAAATATTGTGGAACGGGCAAAGTGTGGGAAAAAGGCTGCTCGGACTAAGGGTTGTGAATGATAATGGCGGAAAGGCATCATTAGGGCAATATATGATCAGGTGGTTGCTGCGTTCCTCTGATCTTACCTTACCGCTGATCATACTAGCCTTGATGTTTGGCGATATGGGGATATTAAAAGCCTTATGGATTACAGTGCTGATGTTTATTGCCGACCTTATTTTAATTGGTACCACCAAACAGGGGAAACGTTTGGGAGATCTTGCTGCAGGTACAATGCTGATTAATGTTAAGCCAAAGGGAGACCTTGAGGAAACTATTTTTATGGAAGTAGAGCAAGATTACGCAGCGTTGTTTCCGCAGGTAATGCGGCTAAGTGACAGGGATATTAATACCATAAAAGGCATTGTGGATACCGGCAGAAAAACCGGTAACTATCAAATGGTAGAAAATGCTTCTGTACGTATCAAGAATGTTTTAGGTATTGAAACAACATTGTCTCCGTTCGATTTCCTTGATACATTGCTGAAGGATTATAATTATTTATCTACAAAAGGGTAGGAGATGAGTTGTTTTTGCTTGCGCACGCAGTCCTTTCATCTGGAAGCAGGTTTTCCTTCACTTCACAACTGGTTAAAGTTACAGGTTAGCCCAGGTGGCCTGTAAAAATGCACAGGAGGCTGAACTTGTTATAAACTTTCCTTTAGTGCTGGTAGCAAAAACACTGTGCTCTCTTTATCTTTGGCAGATATTTTACGATTTTAAAAAATCAACATGCGGTATATTTCAACCTTCGTTTATCTATTCCTGGTAATTATTCCGGCAACAGCTCAACATAAAAAATATATAGCACCAACAGATACGGCAGTAGTTAATAACCTTGCCAAATGGCAAAAAATGAAATTCGGCTTATTCATGCATTGGGGCACTTACAGTCAGTGGGGCATTGTAGAAAGCTGGAGCATTTGCCCGGAAGATGAGGGCTGGACACAGCGAAAAGGGCCATATTCAAAGAATTATTTTGAATATGTAAAAGCATACGAAAATTTGCAAACCACATTTAACCCGGTAAAGTTTCAACCCGAAAAATGGGTGACGGCAGCTAAGGATGCCGGCATGAAGTATATGATCTTTACGACAAAGCATCATGATGGTTTTTCGATGTTTGATACTAAAGAAACAGATTATAAAATTACGGATGCTAAAACACCATTTTCCAGGAACCCCCGCAGCAATGTAACCAAAGAAATTTTTAATGCGTTCAGGAAAGACGGTTTTGCTATAGGCGCTTATTTTTCAAAACCAGACTGGCATAGTAACGATTACTGGTGGCGGTATTTCCCGCCAAAAGACAGGAACGTGAATTATGAGCCCTCAAAATATCCTGATAGATGGAAGGCTTTTAAAAGCTTTACATACAACCAGATCAAAGAATTGATGAGTGATTATGGTAAGGTTGATATTTTATGGCTTGATGGCGGTTGGGTTCGCCCTTTGTCAACTGTTGATACAACTGTTGAATGGCAGCGCGGTATTAAAACAGACCAGGATATTGATATGAAAAGTATCGCTGAAATGGCAAGATCGTATCAACCCGGTTTGCTTATTGTTGACAGAACAGTTACCGGTCCTTACGAAAATTATACTACACCCGAGCAGGAAGTACCGCATGAATTATTGCCATATCCCTGGGAAAGTTGCATAACCATGGGCGATTCATGGAGTTATGTGCCCAATGATAATTACAAGTCTGCGCAGAAAATTGTGCAGATGCTGATCCGCATAGTATCAAGAGGTGGAAATTTATTGCTGAATATAGGGCCCGGGCCTGATGGTGACTGGGATCCGGTTGCATACCAGCGCCTGCAGGAAATTGGCGCATGGATGAAAATAAACGGGGAAGCTATTCATGATTCAAAACCTTTGGCGCCTTATGAATCGGGTAATATTCACTTTACCCAATCTGAAGATGGTAAAACACAATATGTGTTTTATTTAGCGGAAAACGATAATCTTCAATTGCCGCAGGATATAACTGTCAAAAACTTTGCTGTTCCATCCGGCAGTAAAATAACATTACTTGGCACAGGCGCAAAGTTGAAGTGGAAGGAAGAAAACGACACTTTGATTATTAATGTTCCCTCGCTTGTGCAAACCAAATGGAAAGGTAAGTATGCTGTGGTGTTTAAGATTACCAGATAACAATGTGCGCTACGAATTCCGGTATTCTTAATTCTTTTAATGGTTGTACTGAATCGACGCATGCCCTCGTAAGAAGTGAAATGCCAAGGTTACGGTCGTATTGGTAAAGGGCAGATACATAATCTGCATCTTGCCCAAAATTACCGGTACCCATCTGATTTACAAGGGTAAAAAAGTATTAAAAATAATGCCGATGACCTGTCCATAATCTGATATAAACAATCCGGGAAAGTATCAGCAATACCTTTAAAATCTGGTTGGTTGTAATCCTGATTTCTTAATCGCATGCCGTGTTAGCGTTGTGAAAATCAGATCACTTTCAACCTTTCTTCCTCAAGGTCAATCTGGTACAATTGCTGTCTTATAAGTTCTTCATCAAATTTAGGATCTTTGTTCAGCTCGGTGAGGTACTGCCTTTGCACATTCAGCACTTCTATAAAAATGGCTTTTGTCTTTTCGTTCATCAATACTTCGTCTGTTGCTTTTGATCTTTCCTCCCACTGTTTCAAAAATTTTTCCATTCCTAATTCGGTGATAATATTATTATCGTATTTATTTTTTAAGAACCGGTATATATGTTCTTTTAATCCTCTTTTCATACGCTGCTTCATTTCTTCTTCTGCTTCATGGTTGTCAGTAATATCAAATAACCGGCTCCGTCTTATAAAATACGGTAATGTAAGCCCCTGTACAACCAGCGTAAGCAATATCACTACAAAAGTGATGAACAATATCAGGTTCCTGTGAGGAAATGCTAAATGCTCTTTAAGCATTACCGGGATAGATAATGCCGCGGCAAGCGATACCACGCCACGCATGCCTGTCCATCCCAGCAGTAATGGTATTAACCACCGCCTCCTGTTGGAGCTGGAGCGTGGCGCAACACCTGGACGAAAAATAAGTGTTGCTATTAATGCGGCATAAGAGCTGATGATTCTTGCCACTATCAAAACTACCGTAACCAGCACACCATAGCCAATGGCCGTACTCACAGGTATACCCTGGGAGCGGAGTCCACCCACAATTTCCGGGAGATCAAGCCCGATAATAAAAAACACAATACCATTCAATACAAACACAAAACTCTCCCATACGCTATAGCCTCTTACCCTGCTGGCACTGTTCAGAAATGTTAACCGTTTGGCGGACATGAACAATCCTCCTGCTACAACAGCCAATACGCCGGAGCTGTGCAGTTGCTCCGCTATCCAGTACATAAAGTAAGGCTCTATCAATGTTAAGGTAATGTCTGAAGGCGCATCTGTTGGCAGGCGTTTGTGCGCCTGAACAAATATCCATCCCAATAATAAACCAATACCAACACCGCCAATGATCATCCATAAAAAAACAAGGCTTGCTTCATGCCATATAAACTGACCTGTGCCTACTGCGGCCAACGCAAACCGGAAGATAATAAGGGATGAAGCATCGTTTAGTAAGCTCTCACCTTCAAGTATTGCAGAAGTTGACTTCGGGATTTTTACAAATTTTGTAATAGCGCCGGTACTTACAGCATCGGGAGGTGATACGATGCCGCCTAATAAAAAGCCTAATGCAAGTGTGAAGCCCGGAATTAAATAGTTGGTAACAACCGCTACGGATAATGCTGTAAAAAATACTACCAAAAATGCAAAGCTCCCGATAATACGCCACCATTTCTTCATTTCTTTAAATGAAACAGCCCAGGCAGCCTCGCATAATAAAGGTGGGAGAAATATAAAAAATATGAGGTCGGGGTTGATTTTTACAGGCGGCAGGCCGGGAATAAAGCTGATGAGCAAACCTGCCACAACCAACAGGATAGGATAAGCGATTTTTAGTTTGGCAGCCCACATTTCCAGCAACACAATAGCAACGATCATTGACAAAAGAAGGGGGAATATGGTGTGCATCAAAAGCCGGTTTTAATCCGTGAATGAAAATATGTAAAAAAATGAATAATTAAAATGCCTGTAGCATTTCATTATTCTTTACCAGGTTTCATCCTGTTCAAAATGACCTTGGTTTTTTTCATTTGTTTTTTGGTATAGAAATGGATCTGCTCGTGATACAGCATCCAGCCGCCAATAGCCCCGATAGCGCTTCCGATAAGCGTATCTAAAAATCTTGTTTTAATTAAATGCCCGGTTTGCTCTGTTAAAGAAACATTTGTTTCCGCAAGAAAAATAGTAAGCATGGTAATGAATACAGCTGCCAGGGCATAATTTCTTACCACAAGAAATTCAACTATGGTTTGAAGAACAATAATGCATACACATACGCCCAATACTGACAATTTAAATTGCAGCAAACACCAGGTTAAGACAAGCCCGATCAAAGTTCCCAATACCCTTTGTATGGCTCTTGCCCAAACATGCGTGGTGGTAATCCCCTGCATTACCGCCATACAGGAAATAGGGATCCAGTAAGGATTTTCCATTTTGAATAGTTTGGCAACCAATAAAGACGCGCCAACGGTAGCGCCGAGTATTATGGATTCTGTGATGTTAACATATTTATTCTGATGAATGATCACAGCTTCGCCGATGCTGTTTTCTTTCTTTAAAGTCAGCAGGCTGTACAACAAACCTGTTACGCAGGATACCATTACGCCTATAGACAGGTAACCAATACTTGCGGGAATGGTTACTGTGTCTTTTGGTACAGCAATAGCCATTGATGCTATCATCGTAAAAAAGAAATTGCCCGGAGGTTTATTCAGTGTGAGTCGAAACAACGCATAATGCAAACCAAATGTGTATAATGCAAGAATGAGTGGCGATAGCCAGAAGCTCTGTGAAAAAATGAGCCCGATAGTATATGAAAAAATAAATCCGAAACCACAGACCATCAAAACCATCATCCTGTTAATGAGCTTGTCAGATTGTATGTATAAGATAACCAGCGCCCCGATGGAAGCTGTTTTACCGGCGGCAAGGTTATCAAAATAAAGCCCCAGCAATATCGGAATGCCTATGCAAATGCCTGCCACAACCGGCAGATGCCAGGCCCTGTTAGTTTTATTGAACTTAAATAGTTGGTTCCACAGCATTTACCAGCGTAGGCGTTTGACTGCAAAATAATAATATTTTAAATGAACAATTTTGGGGAATAAAAGTTCTGATTGTGTATTTGAATTTCGTTAGTGCCTGGTGTAAGCTGTGCTTCCCTGGTCTGTACAAACATTTTTTGTTCGTAAGCATGAATAGCTGTCGCTGTATTATTGTATTTTTCGTGAGCCAGTTTTCTGATAGAATGGGTGTATCCAATAACCCGGTATTTACATCTATGCCTGCAAAAGGTGGCTATGAATCCATGTCCGGCTACTGCTAAAAGTAAGCACATGACTTAATGAACCGCTGTACCTGCCTGCCGGTAGGCAAGTACGAGGTCTATATGTACAGTGGTGTGAGAGGTGTACCTCATTGCCTGCAAGCGGTGAGACCGCCTACTCGATTGCCTGTTAGTCATTCTTTGTCATGTCATTAGTTACTTGCCTTCAAGTCTGGCAATAGCTTTCAAAATCCGTTCCCTATTTTTTGCGGACTTAATAAAATTGGGAAGTTTCCATGCTAAAGAATATTTTCCTCCGCTTGGTGCTTCTCGTAGTTTAGCTAGAGGGTCGTTAAGCCTTGCCACCAATGTTAGCGAATCGTTGTTTTTTGTTCGTCATTAACATATTCTAAAATGTCACCTGGTTGGCAATCCAATACATTACAAATTGTTTCCAATGTGCTAAATCTAATTGCCTTTGCTTTTCCTGTCTTTAAAATAGAAAGGTTCGATAAAGTCAGCCCAACTTTTTCAGAAAGTTGATTCAGTGACATCTTTCGCTTTGCCATCATTACATCTAAATTTACAATGATTGCCATACCTTATACAGTTAAATCATTTTCGTTTTGAATGTCTACCCCCCTTTTGAAGATAGTCGCAATAATATAAATTATAGCTCCCATTAAAATAAAGGCTTGACTGTCTGCCCAAAATTGGTTTAAGCTGTCGGAGACAAAACCGTGATGCATTAAATTTTTAGTTAACTGTCTGGCAATGTAACTTAATACTCCAATTGAAAGAGTGTAATAACTAATATGTGAAATTTGTCTCGCAACAAAAGTGTTAAACGGTTTTGATAAATTCATTTTGTGCATTAGTCTGATAACTATGTAAAATAGACAAGCTTTTAAAATTGAAATGGTTAGAATAAAGCTATAGATGCCGAAAAAAGCTAGTCTACTGTCTTTATACATTTTAGTTAAGTCCAACTTTTGATAAAGATTTTGGACAAATTCAGGCTTATACAGACTGAAAAAGAAATTTACTATCAAGCCCCCGGCTTCAATACACAAGCCGACAAAAATGAGCCAAGCCACAATATATAAGCCCCAAAATACGAAGTTGTTTGTTTTTAACATGATCGAATATATTTAAAATTGATGCTACGAATATAATAAATATTTATTGATAAACAATAAATATAAGTTTTTATTCAAAAAATATTTTCTGATCCCTCCAAAGATTAAGATAAGTCGTTAATTATTTGAGCTTTGTTATAAAGTGTACAAGTCCGAGTATGAAGGTGAGTTTTGTTCGGAATGAATTTATTGGAGTTCGGTGTCTTTTTACAATGCCCGCTAACGAGTACGGCTTTATTCAGGTTGGGAATTATCATTCAGTCTGCTTGTTCGGTTTGCCGTATATGTGGTTGATAGTGGAAAGATTACAACAACGCGGCTATGCATCCATGCCCGGCTGCTACGAAAAAGTAAGCCACAACTTAATGAACCGCTGTACCTGCCTGCCGGTAGGCAAGTACGAGGTCCGTACGTACAGTGGTGTGAGAGGTACACCTCATCGCCTGCAAGCGGTGAGGCCGCCTACTCGATTGCAAGCTGGCGTTCTTTGTCATAGGAATTGTTTTTAGTTTAAATGTGTTGTGTCAGCCCAACGAATGTTTTTAAAAATCATAAACGAGAATAGTTTGTCATTGCTTGTCGGAACTCTATATGCTCCTTTTGATTTTAGTAAATACGATGCAATAGCTGTCATTTCCCAACCATCATATTGGTCTGCTGTCCACTTGGGGTTAATGAGTTTTTCAAATTTTCTTTTCTGTCCATACTCCTTAACTCTAACAATTTCTGATTTTATTTTTTCCTCTAAATGTGGGTTGCCCCATGCCCAAAGAAATGTATTCGTCACTTCGGAAACAGAACCAACTTCTTCATAATCTATAATTAACTTCTTAATGCCATTGTCGCTAAAAGTCAATTCTCCTGTAAGCTGGTCATAGTACCAATTTTGATATGTCCCAATTTTGTAAACCGAATTACAGGTGTCTTGTTGTTTGTTTAAATAGTCATAAGCCCTTTTAGAAAGGTCATAAAATGAAATAGTGTCAAGCTCAGTTATTGGTAAGTTGTCCGTCTTTTTTGATTTGTCTCCACAGCCAAAGAACGAAAAAAGTCCCATTGTCAATATAAATAAGATGAGAAATGATTTGAGGCTCGTCATACGCTTGCTTGCAACACATAAATTTATATTATAACACCCAGTTCTTCAAAAAAATCAATGCTGAAAATCAACCACTTGAAATTATCATTTTGTATTGCTATTAGTACAATACGCGCTTCCCCTTGCTGAATAATATTCTTCTGCTGAATGGCTGCCGGATGGAAGCGGAAAGCACGGTGAAGCCCCGTGTGCTGGCGCTGTGCCGGACTTGCAGCGTACAGCCGGAACTGTTGCTGAAAGAAGTGATGAAGCAGAAAGCCCCGATTAAAAAGGTGTAAGGTGAAGGGTAGAGGGCGTAAGGCCGAAAACGTTATACAGGTTACAGGTTTTCCTTACATCCTCTACCCTTCACCTTGCACGCCCTACACCTTTCACCTTTACCTTCCGCCTCCTTAAAGCCCGCTGCTCACAATCTCTTTATCAATATTATGCTGCCTGTCGGTTTCTTCCTGCAGGCGTTTTAATTTTCTGCCGTAAGATATTTTGGTGATGATCACAAACAATACCGGCACTACAAATATCGCCAGCGTTGTGGCTGCTATCATACCGCCAAATACCGTCCAGCCTATTGTTCTACGGCTTTCTGCTGCTGCGCCTTCTGCAAACGCCAATGGTAATACACCCAGGATAAATGCCAGCGAGGTCATAACAATGGGGCGTAAACGAAGCCGCACTGCCTGTAAGGTGGCATGTGTAATATCTATACCGGCATCTACTCTTTCCTTTGCAAACTCCACGATCAATATGGCGTTTTTGGCAGCCAGACCAATCAGCGTGATCAAACCGATTTGCGCGTAGATATTGTTAGACAATTTTGGTAACAGCGTAAGGGTTAAGATAGAACCAAACGCCCCGATAGGCACCGCGAATAATACGGAAAAAGGTATTGACCAGCTTTCGTATAACGCCGCCAAAAATAAAAATACAAACACCAGTGATATGGCGAATATGATGGTTTGCTGGTTGCCTGCCAGTATTTCTTCACGGCTCATACCGGAAAATTCGTAACCATATCCGGCAGGTAGTGTTTTCGCCACTTCTTTTAATGCCTCAATTGCCTGCCCGCTGCTTATGCCTGGTTTTGGACTACCATTGATTTCTATAGAGCGGTAAATATTATAGTGCGATATTACCGCAGGCGCTTCAATAACTTTGGTTGTAATTAAAGAACCCAGCGGAACCATACTACCCTGGCTGTTGCGCACATAAAATTTTTCAATCCCTTCCAGTGAACTTCTGTAACTGCTGTCTGCCTGCGACATTACACGGAAGTTCCTTCCGTATAAATTAAAATCATTTACATAGCTGCTGCCTAAAAAGGTTGACAGCGTTGTATACACTTCAGATACGGATACCCCCAGCTTTTTTGCCTGCTCTTTATTAACATCAACCTGGTAGCTTGGCGATTTAGAGCTGAAGAAGGTATATGCCGCGCCAATTTCCGGGCGCTGATTGAGTTTTGCTAAAAACTGCTGCGCTACTTTTTCAAATTGCTTTATATCGTCTGAACTGCTGGTTTGCTGTAATTCAAACGTAAAACCGGCAGTTGCACCCAAACCCGGGATTGCAGGCGGCGCAATCACCAGTATTCTTGCCTCTTTAATATCTGCTATAGCGCCACGTATCTTGTTCATTACATCCTGGGCATGGTGTCCTTCACCTTTTCTGTCATCCCAGGATTTAAGATTTACAAACACAGTACCCGCATTCGACCTGTTTGAACCGCTTACTATATTCAACCCGGAGATACCTCCTACAACCCTTACTTCCGGTATTTTTCCAATCCTGTCAATCATTTCTCTCAGCAATGTAATGTTGCGTGTGGTTGAAGATGCTTCAGGCATTTCGTAAGTAACCATTACCCTTCCTTCATCTTCTGTTGGAATAAATCCTGTTGGTTTGTTTTTGAAAAGAAGGAATAAACCCACAAATAATACTACCATCATTGCCAATACATATGGTGTTGCTCTTACCCATTTTGCAACACCTCTTGTGTAACTGCCGGTAATTTTACCAAACCAGTTATTAAACCATGCAAAGAATTTTTCCAGTAAATTCTTTTTTGCATCTGCGGCTTTTGATGGTTTGAGCATAATAGTGCAGAGCGCCGGCGTAAGGGATAATGCCACAAACGCAGAGATGAGTACAGACACGGCTATGGTAATGGCGAACTGCTGGTACAATCTACCCACAATACCGGGAATAAAACCTACAGGAATAAATACCGCTGCCAATATCAGTGCAATCGCGATTACCGGGCCTGATATATCTTTCATCGCCTTTCGGGTTGCTTCTTTGGGTGACATCTTTTCATGGTCAATATTATGCTGCACGGCTTCCACTACAACGATGGCATCATCCACTACTATACCAATAGCCAGTACAAAAGCAAATAAGGTAAGCGTGTTAATGGTAAAGCCAAGTGGTCCAAAGAGGATGAATGTACCGATCAATGATACAGGTATCGCCAGCACAGGTATCAATGTTGCTCTCCAGTTTTGCAGGAAGAGAAACACCACCAGTACCACCAGTATCAATGCTTCAACCAGGGTATGTACCACTTCATTGATGGATGCGTTTACGACAGACACTGTTTCCAGCGGCACCATAAAATCAATATCTTTTGGAAAAGTTTTTCTGAGCTCGTCCATTGCTTTCATCACACCTTTGTAAGTATCGAGCGCATTAGCGCCTGGCGCCTGGTATATCAAAAGAAATGATGCAGGCCTTCCGCCATTCACAAATGCGTTGATGCCATAATCAAACCGGCCTAACTCAATCCTTGCCACATCTTTCAGGTAAACAATATTGCCATCAGCAGGACGGGTGCGTACTACTATATTTTCAAAATCTTCTTTTTTGTTGATGCGGCTGTTGGTTAAAACGGAATACTCAAATGTTTGCACGCCAGGCTGGGGGTTGCCACCAACCGTGCCTGCGGCAACCTGGAGGTTCTGCTCCTGCAATGCGGCATTTACTTCAGCAGGCGTAATACCCAAAGCAGCCATTTTTTCAGGATTTAACCATACACGCATACTGAAATCATCTGACCGGGATAATACATCCCCAACACCTTTTACACGGAGAATCGCGTCTTTAACATACATGTTTACATAGTTACCAATGAACAATGCATCATGCGTGCCATTAGGAGAATAAAATCCGAATACTGCCATCACACTGGGGTTACGCTTACGAACGGTAAGGCCTAAACGCTTTACCGCATCCGGCAAAGTAGGCTCTGCCACACTTACCCTGTTCTGCACATCAAGCGTTGCGATATTAATATCGGTGCCTACTTCAAAGTTTACAGTAATATTACTTTGCCCGCTGCTGGCGCTGTTGCTGCTCATATACGTCATGCCCGGCGTACCATTTACCTGCGTTTCTATAGCGGTAGTGGTGGTTTGCTCTACCGTTTGCGCATCCGCACCGGTAAAGTTTCCGGAGATGTTTACAGTGGGTGGAGATATTTCAGGATACTGCGCTACGGGCAGATTGATCAGTGAGATAATACCAACCAGTACAATTACAATGGATATAACGATTGCCGTTACCGGCCTTTTTATAAATACGTCTGCTATCATAATAATGAATAGTGTGTGATCAATGCGCTTACACTTCTGCCAGAATAGTTCAACTATTTTTTAGGAGCAGCCTGCTGTTGTTGCGCAGCCTGTGTGGTTACTACAGCACCTTCCCTGAGATTCTGCACTCCTTCCACTGCTATCTGCTCATTTGCTTTCAGTCCATCTTTTACAATGATGTTAGTACCAATGGATCTTGAAAGCTGCACTTTGCGCTGTGTTACCTTGCTGCTGTCGCTCAATACATACACAAAAAATTCTCCTAACTGTTCGGTAACGGCTTTATGCGGAATCATAATGGATTCCTTTCCTGATGCGTTCAACACACGAACAGTGGTGCTCATGCCGGCTTTCAGCAGGTGTTTATCATTAAGAAAAGACAGCCTTACTTTTATGGTGCCGGTTTGCGGATCAACAGCGCGGTCAATTACGCTGATGCTTCCGCTTTTAGGATAAACATCAGTGCCAAATGCAATAGAGAAAGTTGAATCGTTTGTTTTTTTCTGCTGCTGCAATTGTGTGAAGCGATACAGTTCTTTCTGGTCTATTGTAAAATCAACCGCTATCGGATCATCGGTTGAAATGGTATTTAATATGGTTTGACCGGCAACAACGGATGTTCCGTTTCTTACCTGCGAAATTCCTATAGTACCGCTGAATGGCGCAACGATAGTTGAGAAGCTTACATTAGATTTCACCGCGTTTACATTTGCTTTTGCTGCATCTACCTGCTTCCTTGCAGCTTCAAGCGCCGCGTCAGCATAATCTACCTGCTGTTTCGCGATGGCGTCATTCTTATCAAGCTCATGGTAACGATCAGCGTCTTTCTGGGCTTTCAGTAAATTGGTTTCCTGCACCTGCAGGTTAGCAATTGCCTGCTGGTAATTGGCATTGTACAGTTGTTGATCTATTGAATAAAGCTTTTGTCCTTTTTTTACTTTATCACCATCTTTAAAATATATACCGGTAACATAGCCGGTAACCTGCGCACGTATATCGGTTTGGTTCAGCGATACTACTGTTCCGGGGTATTCGTCATAATATACCGCATCTGTTGTTTGAACAGTTTGCAGTGTAACCGGTAATGCAGGCGGAGGGCCCTGTTGCTGTTGTTGTTGCTTAGCTCCACACGCAGACAATGCGATCATTACAGCACCTGCCAGGTAAACATTCATTCTTTTAAAAAGCATATATATCATTTGGTTCTGGTATATGAATAATATAATTGAATAATTAAGGATTGATCTGCCCTAAACTTTTCTGTACATCTATTTTACTGCTCAGTACGCCATATAGCGAGTCAAAATAATTGATCTGTGCCGTACGCAGATCTGTTTCTGCGGTTATCAGTTCAAGATAAGTTTTTACGCCGGCGCGGTACTGCATCTGTATAACATCGTATACTTCTTTGGCGAGCTCTACATTTTCCTTTACCGCGATATAATTAGCCAGGTTTGCTTTATAGCCGGCTATTGCTGCACTGTACTCGCTGCTCACCGAGTTTTTTAAGCTTGCTATATCAAGATCAGTTCTTTTTAATTGCCATTCAGCCTGCTGTATATTATACCTGCGCTTGCCTCCCTGGAAAATGGGGAAATTGAGCGATAACCCTGCATAAGAATTTGGATAAGATGTATTGTACAGCTTTTCAAAATCATTATTAAGATAGTTGAGTATGTAAGCGCCGTTTGCAGAAAGGCTGGGAATAAAGCTCCATTTGTTATAGCTCACGTTTGCTTCCTGCAACTGGCGCTGGCTTTGCAATATTTTATATTCTACTCTGTTTGAATAATCTGCCCCGTTTAAAGTATCTACCGGAATTTCTTTTTCAAGAGAAGCGCTGTCATATATAATGTTCAGCGTTTCGCCTGCAGGGTAATTCATTAAACTTTTCAGGTAATTTTTCCTGGCAGTTAAAGCTTCTTCATTGCTCTTTTTTGTGGCAATGGCATTGTTTAATGCAATGGTAGCCCTTTTATAATCCGTTTTATCAACCACGCCGGCATCGTACTGCGCTTTCGCGTCTTTTAAACTTCTTTGTAACCTGCCAATGTTTTCATCAATCACTTTTATTTGCTGTTCGGTGGCCAGCACATCATAAAAGGCTTTGCTTACATTTACCACCACATCAATTTTATTGCTGGCGGTTTGCTGCTTAGCCTGTTGCCTCACCACGTTTGCGGTGCGGTTTGCCAGCATAACATCCCTGTTGAATATGGTTTGTGAGCCTGTAAACTGCAATGCCGAAGTATTATCAACACCAAGCTTTACGGGGTTACCTCCAATAATACTGGTTTGTACCTGGAAGTTGTGCTGGTACAGGTAATTGAAATTGATCTGGGGAAACCAGTCTGCCAGCTTTGATTTTACCTGCAGGTTGGTGATCTCTTCATCAATCAAAGATTGCTGAACAACGGGTTGTCTTTTCAGCGCATATTCTATAACGTTAGGCAAGGTAGCATTTGCTAAAGTGGAATCTTGTTCCTGCTGCGCAGCAAGTTGTAAAGAGGCTAACAATAAACCTGTAAAAAAAAGCAGCTTCCTGTTTGTCATAATTATAATTAAAAAGCTACATGGAGTTATTAAACAGCATGTATAAAATTGTACATCATACGGCAGGCAAAAAACCGGGAAAGGAATTAATCAGGTGTGCAAAGGTAATAATATTGAAACGAATAAATCAAACGTTTGTTTAATTTTTTTGTTAATAGATTATTAACGGGATAATTTTATATTAGTAAATCGCTTCGGGTGTATTTACTTCTTTGTGTCTTTTGTGTAATCCTTTGTGTTTTTTGTGTAACCCCTACATTTAATCTTGAAATATACTTACATCTGCCAAATCATAAACTTTGCAGATATTTGTCCCGAAAATACTGTGGTTCAGCTTTCAGTTATTTCACCTAAAAAAAATGTAATGAAAAAATTATTTTTCCTTTTGCTGGGTTGTGCGGTAATGCAATTACAGGCACAAACCACATTACCGGTTATTCCGGTACCGGTTACATTGCAGGCAAAGAGCGGCAGCTTTACTATTAATAAACAAACAGTAATTGTTGCAAAGCAGGATACTGAAAAAGAAACCGTTGATTTTTTCAATAACTACCTTACAAAATATTTTGGTATTAAACTGCCGGTTGTAAAATCGGCTGCCAAAAATTTTATAAGCTTTACCACCAACACTTTTATACAGGCGCCTGAAAAACCTGAACGCTATACGCTAAACATATCGCCGGCATCAATAAAAATTAATGGCGACAGCCGCCAGGGAACTTTTTACGGCTTGCAAACACTTATACAATTATTGCCTGCAGAAAAAACCGCAGCTGTGAAAATTCCTGCTGTAAGCATTGAAGATTATCCGCGTTTTGGGTACAGGGGTATAATGCTTGATGTATCAAGGCATTTTTTTGATACAGCATTTGTAAAGCGTTTTATTGATCTGCTGGCGCTGCATAAAATCAATACTTTTCACTGGCACCTTACCGACGACCAGGGCTGGCGCATTGAAATAAAGAAATACCCGAGACTTACTGAAGTGGGTGCTTGCAGAAACGGAACCATCACCGGGCATCATCCCGGCACAGGCAGTGACAATACAAAATATTGCGGCTATTATACCCAGCAGGAAATAAAGGATGTCATTCAGTACGCCGCTGACAGGTTTATTACTATCATTCCTGAAATTGAATTACCGGGGCATGCTTCTGCTGCTATTGCTGCTTACCCGCAGTTAAGCTGTTTTCCGGATGAGCCAACCCGGCCGGCAAAGGGCGTTGTATGGAATGGAGATACAACCGGTAAAAATGTGCAGCAGGCATGGGGAGTATATCCTGATGTGTTTTGCCCAAGCGAGTATACCTTTGGCTTTTTGCAGGATGTGCTGGATGAGGTTGCCGCGTTGTTTCCTTCAAAATATATTCATATAGGCGGAGATGAGTGCCCCAAGGATTCATGGAAGAGATCTGAGTTTTGTCAGAAGCTTATCAAGGATAATAATTTAAAAGACGAGCATGGGTTGCAGAGTTATTTTGTGTCAAGAATTGAAAAATATCTGAACAGCAAAGGCAAAGCAATTATAGGCTGGGATGAAATACTGGAAGGCGGTCTTGCTCCCAATGCTACTGTCATGAGCTGGCGTGGAGAAAAAGGTGGTATTGAAGCAGCGGAGCAAAAGCATGATGTGATCATGACGCCTACTACTTATGTATACTTTGATTACGCACAAAGAAGAAATGAAGATTCACTGGTGATTGGTGGTTACCTTCCATTGCAGCATGTATATGGCTATGATCCTGTACCCGCAGCATTAAGTGCGGATAAGCAGCACTATGTACTGGGCGGTCAGGCGAATTTGTGGACGGAATATGTAACCAATCCTGCCAAAGTGCAGTATATGCTTTTGCCCCGCATGACAGCACTCAGTGAAGTATTATGGAGCCCGAAACAAAATAAAAACTGGGACAGTTTTAAGCAACGCATCGCAACTCAGTTTAAGCGTTTTGATTTATGGCAGCTGGCGTATTACCCTGGCCTGGATGAACCTGCAAAATAGATTTTGGACAGCAACAATACACAGGTAATATTATTTGTGCATGCTGTACAATCATTAAGAAATGAGGGAAGCTAAGGATATTGCATAATTGGTCTTAATGTTTCTTAACTTCTTAATGGTTGTAATCCTGAATCATCTGCCGCAGGCGGACGCCGGAATTCGTGGCTGATTCTAATATAATTTGGAATGCATCCTGTATTTTCTTAGTAGATAAATTTAAGCACTGAATCTGTATTATGACCGTAGTTGAAGCCTTCCGGAAATTAACTGATACGCTCCATAGTTTATATGATAAGCGTGAGTCGGAGAATATAGCCGATTTGGTTATGGAGAAAATAACCGGGCTGAGACGAATGGAAAGAGTATTGAAAAAAGAGACTGAGCTTACAATGCAACAGGAAAAAGCAGTAGCGCAATATTCCACAGAACTTTTACAGCACAAACCCGTACAGTATGTTTTAAAGGAAGCCTGGTTTTACGGGCTTCGTTTTTTGGTGGTTGAATATGTGCTGATACCACGCCCGGAGACTGAAGAACTGGTAGACTGGATCATTAAAGATGCAAAGCTTTTGCCATCTCCGCCATCTGCCATATTAGATATAGGCACTGGTAGTGGCTGTATACCTGTCGCACTGAAAAAAGAACTGGCAACACCTGTAATAACCGCAATAGACATCAGCAGTGAAGCATTAAGCATTGCAAAAAAAAATGCAGATGATAATAATGTAAATATTGATTTTTTACTGGTTGACGCCCTGAATGAAGAACAGCTTGATACCCTGCCGGTATTTGATATTATAGTAAGTAACCCGCCTTATATACCGGTAACAGATATGGCTGAAATGCGGGAGAATGTATTGAACTTTGAGCCGCACACCGCGTTGTTTGTTCCAAATGAAGATCCGTTGCTTTTTTATAAAGCCATTGCAAAGTTTGCAACATCACATTTAAATGCCAGTGGTAAAGTATATGTAGAAATTCATGAGGCGCAGGGCGAAGCAGTAAAAAGAATATTTGAAGAGCGTGGACTTTCAAATTGCGTAATAAAAAAAGATATGCAGGGCAAAGACAGGATGGTGAGGGCGGAGAGAAGCGGTGATGAATAGTTGCAGGTTTCGGGTTTGTGGTTTGTAGTTGTGAGTTGCAAGTTACAGGTTGTGAGGTTGTGGGCTGATGATAACTCATCGCCCACAGCCCATAGCCCATAGCTCACAGCCCTACACTATCTCCACCAATTCCACATCAAACACCAGGTCTTTGCCGGCAAGAGAATGATTGGCATCAAATATTACTACATCATCTTTTAATTCAGCCACCACCACAGGCACAGGGTAGCCCTGCTGGTTTTGTAGCTGAAGCTGCATGCCGGGTTCCAGTTTCATGCCTTCGGGCACCTGGTTCATGGGAAACTCAATCATTGCCTGCTCATCCCTCGGGCCATAACCTTCTGCAAATGGTATATTGATAATTTTCTTTTCGCCAACTGCCATACCTTCCACACCTGCATCAAAACCTTTTATCATTTGTCCGGCGCCAACAGTAAATTCCAGTGGTTCACGGCCTACTGATGAATCAAACTGATCGCCATCTGTTAAGCGGCCTGTATAATGCACTCTTACAACATCACCTTTTTTTGCCTGTTTCATATAGATTGTTTTATTGATTTAATCGTGAAAGGTATACGATTCCGGTTATTATACAAAAAAGATTAAGATATTTGATTATTGAAAAATGGAGAATAAAAGACCCGACATCGGATGTGTTATTTATGTCATAGTTGTGGTTCTGTTAGTTATTATAACCTTATTATTGCTGATCAAGTCTGTATTTTCATTTTTTCCAATGTTTGATTAAATTATACAGAAGCATTTTTGCTATATTTTTGAAACTTTACCTGAATAAAAAATTTGCTCATGATGTTGTTATCACAAATAACTGTTCATTTTACCAGTTTTGTAATTTCTTTTATACTCTCGTTTACTAATATTGGTTGCAACAGTTGTACCAACACAACTACTGTTCCGGTATTATCTGAGCAAAAAAGTAAAACTGATATTTTACCTGGTGCTTTCCGTTTTGATAAATATCTTCCGTTAATAAAAGGCAAATCAATTGCCATATTTGCCAATCAAACCACTATTGTGGGGAATAAACACCTCATCGACACCCTTAAAAGCTTAGGCGTTACACCTAAAAAAGTATTTTCACCAGAGCATGGCTTTCGCGGTACTGCTGATGCCGGCGAAACGGTTGGCAATTATATTGATCAGAAAACCGGCGTTGCCATTATCTCTCTTTATGGAAATAAAAAAAAGCCTTCAGCAGATGATGTAAAGGATATTGACATTTTAATGTTTGACATGCAGGACATTGGTGTGAGATATTATACCTATATATCTTCTTTACAGGATTATATTGAAGCAGCTATTGCATATAAAAAGCCTGTTATTATTTTAGACAGGCCAAATCCAAATGGATTTTATGTTGATGGGCCGGTATTGAACATGAAATACAAATCATTTATAGGCATGCAGCCTATACCCGCTGTATATGGCATGACGATGGGCGAATATGCCCAAATGATCATCCGTGAAAAATGGATTGACCTTAAAAATACACAACCTGAAATCTTTACTGATGAAGATAAGCGTTCATCCATTGATCTTACCAAATGCAGTATTACTATTATTAAATGTGGTAATTATGATCACAACAGCAGGTATACACTTCCGGTAAAACCATCGCCTAATATTCCTGATATGCAATCCGTATATCTCTTCCCCTCCACCTGTTTTTTTGAAGGAACAGTATTCAGCGAAGGGCGCGGCACGCCCAAACCCTTCCAGTGGATTGGACATCCTTCTTTACCAAAAAATCTTTTTTCATTTACACCTAATCCTACTGAGGGTGCAAAAAACTCCAAACTATATGGCCAGCTTTGCTATGGCTGGGATCTTAGCGGAACCGTAGAAGAAGTACTGCAAAAAACAAACGGCAGGTTGCAATTAAAATGGATACTTGAAGCATATAGGCTTTTCCCAAAAAAAGACAGCTTCTTTATTATTCCTAAATCCGGCAATATGGAAGGAAGTTTTTTTAACAAGCTGGCGGGCAATAATGAGCTGTGGCAACAGATAAAAGCAGGCACGCCTGAAGATGAAATTAGGAAAAGCTGGGAACCTAAGTTGAGCGAATTTAAAGTGACCAGGAAAAAGTATTTATTGTACAAAGATTTTTCAGCCGAGTAATATGGATAAAAAGGATGTACGGATAGTATTTATGGGAACGCCTGAATTTGCAGTAGCATCACTTGCTGCGTTGGTAGATGCGGGTTATAATATTGTAGCGGTAGTTACAGCGCCGGATAAACCATCTGGCAGAGGCATGAAGATGAATGAAAGCGCTGTAAAGAAATACGCGGTTGAAAAAGGCTTGCATGTTTTGCAGCCACTCAAATTGAAAGCACCTGAATTTATTGAAGCGCTGCAACAACTTAATGCCGACTTACAAATTGTAGTAGCTTTTCGTATGTTACCGGAAGTTGTATGGAATATGCCGCCGATGGGAACGATTAATGTGCATGGCTCATTGCTGCCGCAATACCGCGGCGCGGCTCCGATAAACTGGGCAGTAATAAATGGTGAAAAAGAAACCGGTGTAACTACTTTTAAGCTCAAACATGAAATAGATACCGGTAATATTTTGTTGCAGGAGAAAATACCCATCGGGGAAAATGAAACTGCAGGCGAAGTGCATGACAGAATGAAGGAAACCGGTGCGCAGTTATTGGTTAAAACTGTTGACGGACTAATGAATAAAACGATTGAAGAAATAGAACAGTCGCAATCTTATACAGATATAAAGCATGCACCTAAAATTTTTACTGACACCTGTAAAATAGACTGGAATAGAACCATTGATGAAGTATATGATCTTATCAGGGGGCTGGCGCCTTATCCTGCGGCCTTCACTATTTTAAATAATAAAACCCTGAAAATATTTTCGGCAAAAAAGATAAAGCAAATGCCAACAGTTAAAGCCGGCGAATATATAACCGATGGGAAAACCAGCTTACGCTTTGCGTGCAGTAACGGATGGATAGCAGTAACGGATATACAGCTTGAAGGGAAAAAGCGAATGCATATTGATGATTTTTTAAGAGGATACAGATTTGAATAGCCAACCGGCATATTGAAAAAATCAGCACATTTAAAAGCAATACATCATTTACATGCCTTCTCCCTCTAATCGTATATTATCTGTTGATGCCTTCAGGGGTATTACTATACTGGTAATGATTTTTGTGAATGAGCTTGCTGGTATCAGTAATATTCCTGCATGGATGAAGCATGTAGCCGCGGATGCCGATGCCATGACCTTTGTAGATGTGGTGTTTCCGGCTTTCCTCTTTATTGTAGGTATGTCAATACCATTTGCCATGAACAGGAGATTACAAAAGGGCGATGATTTTTTGCAGATACAATGGCATGTAATATGGCGCACATTTGGATTACTGATACTGGGTGTTTTTATGGTAAACGGTGAGGGTGGAAACCTGAATGAAAAAGCTACCGGTATGAGCAGGAGCCTTTGGCTTTTACTTTTTTATACCTGCATTATACTTGTATGGAATGTATATGCTTTTAAAAGAAGATGGTGGAAATACGTTTTTCAACTGGCAGGTTTTATAGGCCTGGTTATACTCGGGCTGATATACCGGGGTGGGGAAGAAGGCACGGAATATTTAACACCGCGTTGGTGGGGTATACTGGGATTGATTGGCTGGGCATATTTGTACGCCTGTATATTATACCAGGTTTCTGATGCAAAAAAGGGGTACCTTATTGGTTGTCTTATTTACTGTATACTGTTTTATATGGCGGGTAAAACCAGTTATGTGGCTGAAAGACCATACCTGCTCTGGATAAAGAGCCAATCCGGCAACGCTATACATACAGCCGTTGTACTTTGCGGTATAATATTATCACTGATATTTTTTGACAAACGCTCTCAGTTTAATATTAAAAGCAGTTATATACAGGCTTCAATTTTTACAGGTCTGCTTTTTATAACCGGTTATTTTCTCCGCCCATATTATACTATCTCTAAAATATATGCTACACCTACCTGGGCTTTATACAGCGCCGGTATAAGTTGTGTTGTTTTTTGTTTTTTATACTGGCTTATTGATATAAAGGGGATACAAAAATGGGCTAATTTCTTTAAGCCTGTTGCCACAAATCCATTGCTTGCCTATATAATGCCCGGAATTATTTACGCGCTATCCGGCGTGCTGCATATTACAATAACACCTCGCTCCATGCAAAACGGAGCCGCAGGAATTGTGTGGTCGCTTTTGTTTGCAGTGGCAACTATATTTATAGTGAAAGGATTGAACAGGTTGAAGATAAAATTACAGTTGTGAATAATCATAAATGCACGAAATGATTTAATCACGCTTTTCAATCCTCATTTCACCATTATTCAAATACAAAGCCTTTGTTACACATTCGGGTATTTCGTGCCTGTAATGACTTACATACAATAATGTAGTACCAAAGGTTTGGCAGATATCATTTATGATCTGCCGGAATTCATCAATATGCCTGCTGTCGAGACCCTGGCAGGGTTCATCCAGGATAAGCATGGGCGGATTTTTGACCAGCGCTCTCGCTAATAAAACAAGTCTTTGTTCGCCGGCAGAAAGTTGGGACAGCAGCTTGTTTTGAATTTTTTCCAGTTGCAGCAGGTGCATCCATTCGTTTACCTGTTTTCTTTGCGCTTCATTCAACTGCCGGAATAGGCCGATGGAATCAAAAAGTCCGGAAGCTATTGTTTGAAAGGTTGTGGACGTATAGTCAAAGTAAATATGCATTTCAGGTGACAGGTACCCTATCTTTTTTTTTATATCCCATATACTTTCGCCTGTGCCCCGCCTTTTATCGAAAAGATATACTTCATTTGCGTATGCTTTGGCGTTATCGCCTGTAATCAAGCTTAATAAAGTTGATTTGCCTGCGCCGTTTGGTCCGGATATACTCCAGCATTCTCCTTTCTTCACATCCCAGTTTATATTATGCAGAATAATACGATCACCATATTTTACTTCCACATTTCTCATTCGTATGGCATAATCAAAATCCTGTGCTTCATTTTTTTTAAGCGCATGCAAAGCTTTATGATCGATGCTGAATGTCTCGCTTCCAGGTACGGAATACGGATCAAAATTTTTTCTTTTAGTGGCGGATACTATTGTGCCGTTTTGCAATACAGCAACATGCGTTATGCTGTCAGGCACTTCAAATGGCGATGTGATGAGCAAAATTTTAACGCCCGTTTTTTTCAGGGTATCTATGATCTGCGCTAATATTTTTCTTCCTTCAACATCAAGTCCAACAAACGGATTATCGAGTATCAGTAATTCCGGTTCCTGCAAAATAGCTTTGGCTATCTGTAGTCTTTTATTTTCCCCGTTTGATAATTGTATCAGGGGTTCATTCATTATATGTGTTATATGAAGTACCGCAGGCAAAGTTGCCACTTCAATACCTGTGGCAATTTTTTTTTGCCGGGGATTTAATTGCTCCAGCGCTTCAGCTACGGTTACTGCATCTTCCGCGTCTGAAGAATTATAGCGCTGCTGGTAATAAAAATCAGCAACATTAGAGAGGTTTTTAAAACGATGCTGCTGTTCAACCACAACAATATCCGGCTTAGCACCATTTTTAAATTGAATATTGCCGGTAAAATAATGTTTGCCCGCAAGTGTGTTGGCCAATGTGGTTTTGCCACTTCCTGATGCGCCAACTATCGCCCATTCTTCATTATCCTTTATATTGAGATTAAGCTTTTTTAAAACTTCTTTTTCCCCGGACCTTACTGTAACATCTTCTATGCGTAAAAAAAAATCATCCATTGTATTTTTCATTTTACAATGGATGAAGTTATTGTTTTGTTTACAAATGGCTTAATCTTCGTCTTCATAATAGGCGTCTTCATTATTATAATATGAAGATTGCCACTCCTTCACCGCCCTGTCATCAAGCAGTTCCAGGATTTCAACAATAGGGTCTGTCTTTCTTTTCCATTCAGTTACTTCAGATTCTACATACCTGGTTACAAAAACACAATGATCAGATTCTGACATTATCCTGATCAGCACCACAGGTGAAGTTTCTTTCTCCTGAATAAGATAATAACATCCTTTTTCTAACAAAGCATACGAGTACATAACAATTCAATTTTAAACCTGATCAATACAGATTTAATGGGTAAGTAGTAAGAATTTTAATGAGGTTATAGTACCGTAATAATGGAATTAGTAAGTAAACCGGCGGAAATTTGCATCATAGGTTTTTGCCGCCATGGATACAAATTTAAAGGAATTATACATCTGTATTGCATATAGAGCCAATATGCCGCAGCATTTTACAGAAAATTAATTTTAGCTGTGAAAACACGGTACATACATATATTATTTTACATAATGCATGAGCTTTATTTTAAATATTGGGGCAAAAACCAGAATTTTGCCGCTTTCAAAGACAGCAATAATGAGTGAAAATATAGCAATTAAAGCTTTGATTTTTGATCTTAATGGCACTATGATAGATGATATGGCCTTCCATACCATTGCCTGGCATGATATTTTAAACAATGATCTGAAAGCAAATCTTACTGAAGAAGAGGTAAAAAAGCAGATGTATGGAAAGAATGAAGAAGTGCTTGCACGCATTTTCGGGCAGGGGCATTTTAATGAAGCAGAAGCCAACCGCATATCAATTGAAAAAGAAAAGAGATACCAGCGTGCTTTTCTTCCGCATTTAAAATTAATAGAAGGGCTTGAACCCTTCCTGGCTTTTGCCCACAGCAAAAATATACCAATGGCTATAGGTTCAGCAGCCATTCCTTTCAATATTAATTTTGTGCTTGATAATTTACATATCAGGCATTACTTTTCTGCCATTGTAAGTGCTGATGATGTGAAGATGAGCAAGCCTGATCCTGAAACTTTTACCAAAGCGGCGGCGCTGTTGCATACTTCCCCGGCAAACTGCATTGTTTTTGAAGACGCGCCTAAAGGCGTTGAAGCCGCTGAAAACGCCGGCATGAAATCAATAGTACTTACTACTATGCATACAGAAGATGAATTTACCGGGTACAACAATATACTCAGGTTTATAAAAAACTATAAAGATCCTTTGCTGAAAGATATTAATGAAATGCCTTACTTCTCTTTTGGAAAGGGAAATATATCAGAAGGATTATGAGCCTCGTCGATGAGGCTTGTAAGCCTTTTCACAATTTCCGGGTACAGTGTGGCAATATTATTTGTTTCATGAGGGTCTTTACTGAGGTTATATAGCTCAACTGTAGTTTTTCCCGCATCAAAAATATTCAGCCGGATGGCTTTCCAGTTGCCGCTCCGCACAGCCTGCTTACCGCCTCCCTCATGAAACTCCCAATATAAATATTCATGCTGGTGTTGCTTTGAAGAGCGGAGCGCCGGGAAAAAGGATATCCCATCTAAATTGGTTGGTGTTTCGGTTTTAGCAATTTGCGTAAACGTGGGGAAAATATCCCAAAAAGCGCCAATATAATTATTATTGGTTCCGGATTTTATTTTACCCGGCCATCTTGCTATAAATGGCACGCGTATACCGCCTTCATACATATCTCTTTTTACACCACGAAATCCGCCGGCGCTATTGAAAAAAACAGGATCAGCACCTCCTTCTACATGTGGACCATTATCACTTGTGAAAAATACGATCGTGTTATCATCAAGGTTCAATGCTTTCAATTTTTGCATTACCTGTCCTACATATAAATCGAGCCTGCTTACCATCGCGGCAAATGTTGCATGTGGAAAAGCTTGTGATGTATAGCCTCCTTCTGTTGCATCCGTGCCATAGTCATCTCCCTTGTGAGGTGTTTCCGGAAACCTTCCTTTATAATATTGATAGATGCTATCATCAGGCACAAGCAATTCAGCATGCGGTAATGTATAGGTAAGAAACATTAAAAAAGGTTGTTGCTGGTTTTCATCAATAAATTTTAATGCCTGCTGCTGAATAAGATCCGGTGCATATGTAACCGCTTTTTTGAGATTTTCATTTTCTTCAAGTATCACTTTCTTTTCATTATCCCATAGATGATTGGGGTAATACCTGTGTGACACCCGCTGGCAGTTATAACCGTAAAATCTGTCTATACCATGTTTTAAAGGATCGCCTGTGCTTTCCATCGGACCTAATCCCCATTTGCCAAAAAGCCCGGTTGTATATCCTGCATTTTTTAATGCTTCGGCAATAGTGAATGTAGTATCAGCTATAGGATATTGCCCTTCTGGTTTCATTTCTTTATTACCGCGGATTATAGTATGCCCGGTATGCATGCCTGTCATAAGCGATGAGCGTGATGGTGCGCAAACCGTAGTGCCGGAATAGAACTGCGTAAAGCGCATACCTTCCTTTGCCAACTTTACGAGGTGAGGAGTTTTAATAAGCTTTTGCCCATATGGCTCTATATCACCATATCCCAAATCATCTGCTATTATGAAAATGATATTAGGTTTGTTATTCGTTCTTCTTTGTTGTGCTGTGCCTTCAGCTGCATAAAAAAGAATGGTTACGACTGCTATTAAGGCAATGTATATAGATGGAATGCGGGATGTATTTTTTTTCACGGCAAAAACTATTGCAGGTTTAAAGATATACTTAAAGATACAAACAGCTTTGCGTACAGGAATAAAAAATAAGCCCCGATGCTGATTAAAGTTTTTTAGCACCGGGACTTCGTTTGATTATTTGTTTCGTATTTAACGGAGCACTTTTTTCTTCATTGTGAAAGCCTGCTTTTTTATGAGATATGTCAAATTAAACGGGAAACGTAAAACGTAAAATGTATCTTAATGGTTACAGGTTTCAAGTTGCAGGTACTTAAAGCACAAAACGGTTAATAAGCTGGTACACATATAACCTGTAACCTATACTTCTCCAAGCCGCGGGCGTACTCTTGCTTTAGCTTTATTAAAAATATGTTGACCCTTGTCAATTCCTTTTCGTAGCGCTTTCTGTTCTTCCTCAGGCATCTGGTAAACCTCCTGGCATACTGTACTGCAGCAGCCACTGTATTTTTCAGCGCATTTTTTGCATTGAATAAATAATAAATGGCAGCCATCATTTTTGCAATTGGTATGATCATCACATGGTTCCCCGCACTGGTGGCAACGCGCAATTATATCGCTCGTTATACGCTCTCCCAGGCGATCATCAAACACAAAGTTTTTACCTATGAATTTACTTTCCAGTCCTTGCTCTTTTACCTGTTTTGCATAATTGATAATGCCTCCTTCAAGGTGGAATACATTTTTAAAGCCACTATGCAGCATGTAGGCACTGGCTTTTTCACAACGAATACCACCGGTGCAATACATAATAATGTTTTTGTCTTTATGTTCTTTCATCATATCCACCGCCATCGGAAGCTGCTCCCGGAAAGTATCACTTGGAATTTCAATAGCGTTTTCAAAATGCCCTACCTCAAACTCATAATGATTACGCATGTCAATCACAACAGTATCCGGGTCGTTGGCAAGCTTATTCAATCCTTCTGCATCTACATATTTCCCTTTTACAGACATGCTAAAATCCGGGTCAGTAATACCGTCTGCCACTATTTTATCCCGGACTTTTATTTTCAATACCCAGAAAGATTTTCCATCATCGTCTACCGCAATATTAAGCCGGAGATTATTTAACGGCGGAATACTGTATAAATAACTTCTGAACGCTTCGAAATTGCTTTCCGGAACGCTTACCTGCGCATTGATGCCTTCTGAAGCAACATATATTCTGCCAAAGACTTTTATAGTATTCAATGCCTTATACAATTCATCCCTGAACTGTTGAGGGTCTTCAATAAAAAAATACCGGTAAAATGAAATGGTTTTGCGGGGCTCTTTTTCTTCCAGCAAAAGCTGTTTGAGTTCCTTTTGAGAAACGCGATTGTGTAATACTGCCATAAGATTGAAATTTTACGCCCTCTGGCGGATCGTTTGCATGACGAACAAAATTTCTTAACGGCGCAAAGGTAAGGAGATTTGAGATGTTTGTGGTTTATGGTTAGAGGTTTCGTAAACCACAAACTAAAAACGCGAAGATACTCCCACCCCTATGCCTTCCCTTCATCTTTTATTTCCAATCTCCAATCAATTTCCTGTCACTCCCCTGAAGCCGATCCTGATGCCATAATCATAAAACCCCCGGTCTCCATAGCCGCGTATATAATCAACACGAATAATTTTTAATATGTTTTCTATTCCTGCAAATACTTCATAATAGTAGTTGCTTTTATCTACCACAAAAGCATTTGCGCCGGCTACGAGATAGATATTTAATTTTTTGATCAACGGGATTTTATTGGTAAGAAAGCCGTTAAAATGATGCTCGATATTTAATGTGCCGTATAACCTGGCTGTTGTACTGCGGGCGTAATAAGGCGACAATTGAAAACTGTTCAGGTATTCCGTTGCAGTTAGTAATTGATTACCGTTGAAATGCTGGTAATCGGGTAACTCAACTTTGCGGCTGTTTAAAAATCCTCCCAAAGAAAAATGATAGCTGAAAATACCCGAAAGCTTTGCATTGATATCATCTTTAATTGAAAATTTCCAGCGGTCAAAATCAATATCGCTGCCCGCAATACCGTTAAGCCCTTTGGCATAACTGATACTGAACAATGGATATTTTGAGCCTAAATTTATTTTACGTTCCGGTAATTGAATATATTTAGTACCGGGCCGGTAGCTTACGGTAAAAGAAGTTAATAATGCCTGGTGGCGCGGGAAATTTGAAGTGGTAAGCTCTACGGGATAATTAGGTGTTCGCCTGGTAAGATTTTTACTTTTGCCCCAGAAAGTATTGTCTGTATTTTCAAGCGGTATCCTGTCCTGGTAGCTTACAGAAGCCTTTATTGTAAAGCCATCGCCAATGCCTCTTGTATAGTCCATTCTTCCAAACCAGGCTTCATAAATCTTCATATAATTATCTCCAAAGAACAAAGTATTATACGTATTTACAAAGGGATGAACAGGCGCTTCATTGTTTAGCTGAAATACCCGCTTACCGCCTGAAAGTGCAATAACATTTGTATGCTTTTTACCAAAAGTATACCTGCCGGAAAGATCAGTGTTGAAGTGCCGGTTGGTAAAACCATACCGCACTGTTGGCGTAAAAGAAACGGATTTTGCTTCAGCAAACCTTCTTGAATATGTTACATTCATATTCAGGTTAAATCCTTCTACGGTGTTGAAATTGGCAATATCAATGAGCGGCGGGTAACTGAATGAAGATTTTTTACTTTGCCTGGTAAAGGTTTGTCCAAAAACAAGCAGTCCGCCAACCGTAATTCTGTTTCTTCTCCTGTCTATTGAATCAAGATACCGTGGATCCCTGCGCACAATTTCTATACTGTCTTTTTTTACATAGTCAAGCAATTCATCATTGAGCAATGGCACAGGGCGAACCGTATCCCAATACTGCCTTGGCATTTTATTGGAACCGGAGTCATATTTTATCACAATATTGTTAAAGAATTTTTTATCAAATTTTGGCTCAAGATTGTAGTTAGTATAGACCGATACGAAACTCCCCGTTGCATCAAATCCAAACATTTTTACTGATGGATATAGTACCTGGCTGTGGATCATCCATACATCATTGGTAACGGGAACGTATAGGTGCTCAATATGGAGTGAGTCTGCAAGCTCCATCTGCGACGACTTGGTGAGCAGGAGATTCACACTGTGTATGCGCCATTCGTTTTCTACAATGTTGATCTCTCCGCTGAATAAAGGCTCATAAGCCCGGCGGGGAATCACTTTTATTTTGTTTATCAGCCTGCCATTTTCAGTAAAGCTTCCCAGGTATTTATACTGGTAAAAATTGAGCGCATTATCCGCAACCGGGGAAATAAAACCCCGCGGGTTGAGCACATTACTTATCTGTATATTATTATCATAAAAAGTCAGGAATTTAGGATTGCTGAATCCAAAGCTCTCTGCAGAACCACTAACGCGGGTTGAGGTAACAACAGCCTTTTCTTTATTGGGCTTCTGAAAATAATATTTGGCGATCGTTTCAGACAGGTAGATCATTTTATTTTTTCCTGTATCGCCATCATCAAATGCTACTTTTTGGCCGAAAATAGTTTTTGGAAAATCTTTCAGGCGTAATTGCCCTTTAATATATACCTGGCATTCAAATGCATCAACCTGGTCTTTATATACCGGGCGCATCTTTATTGCATGGCGCATTATTTCATAAGCCGGGTCTTCCGTATTACTGCCAATTACTACTTCTTTTAATGTTAATTCCTGTTGTGGTAAAACAAAATCAACCTGTATACCTGTTCCGCTGATGGAAATCTGCTTTTCTACCATTTTATAGCCAACATGCATACATTGCAATGTGTATTTCCCATCGGGAAGATTAAGCACATACCTTCCTTCATTATTGGCGGTAGTTCCGGCTGATAATCCTTTTACTACAATAGATGCAAATGATAATACTTCTCCTTTATCGCTTTTTATGATGCCGTTTACCGGCAGGCCGAAACTATACAGGCAGGCAAACAAAAATGGCAATGTAAAACATAAATTTTTCTTCATGAAAGGAATATAGCCTGCTATTGAAATTATTGTGCCATTCACGCTTTTTTCCAGATAATGCCTCTTAACAATGATCCTGTAAGCGCTGAAAGTCCTGCAACTAAAGCGCCGGCCAATGCTGTTATGGTTATCAGCGTTAACGGGCTGTTTTTGTTAATAACCAGCACGGCAATTTTTTCAGCAAGCAAATGACTGTTGGCGGAACTGGTATACCATGCAAGCCCGCCCCACAATAAAAATAATGCTGCAAAACCGGCAATAAAATCAAGATAAGGCTTTTGCCAGATAACCAGCGGTACTCCAAATGATACTATCGCAATACTCCACCAGGGCAGGTACAGCGAGAAAGCAAAGCTCAGCAGCGCAATCAATATAAGTGATATGATAAATTTCATTCGTATAATTTTAAATTGTTTGCCACGTCTGCATCTGTTAAAAAAAGCAATCCGTGTATCCGCGGCAATGATAATTATCCTTTTTTAAAGATCATTTTCCAAACCAACCTATCCGAACCTTCTTCCCCTTTTTTCATTATCCAGGCCTTGTAATATTCTCCTGCAGCCCATTTATCAATAAAATTATCGTAATAAGGGCTGCCGGGATTGCCCGATTGTCCTCCCGGGTATACCACATAAGCCTCAGTGTCTTTGGTTAAATGCACAATCATTCTCCAGCTTGGCCCATGGTCGTGCTGGGTTGCATTAATTACATGCTTTCCTCCGCCCACCATTAAACCTGTTCTTGCAAAAGGCATTACTTTGGTTTTAAGCAAATGATAGATGGATGTGTTTTTATACATGCCCCAAGTGAGCTTGTTTACAGACGCAAGCGAATCTGCCGTAGCAACAGTTTTTGCAAAAGCAGCACTCACAGCATCGGCTATTGTTTCTGTTTGCGGAGTATTAATATTATCCGCAAATGCAAACGTGCTGTCTTTTAACAGAGCTTCTATTAACGTTGGTTGAGAAGGGAGCATTTTATCAACACCTGCTTTTTCAAATTCATCATCCCATACCTGCTTTTCAAGATTTTTGAACCATAATGTAAAAAGCGTTGGAGCAGTTAAATTGATATCATTATTCAGTGACCAGTTTCTTATTGTGTCAAGATATTGATTTGCCATTCCTTCAAGACTGCTCTGTGTAATATACTTTAGCAATAAAGGGCGGGCTGTTTCTGCAAATGCATTGTAATTGTCATTTTGCAGTTTCATCATATCCTGTGGTGTGATATTGCTCATGGCTGCCAGCCGCCTGTTGATTTCTATGCCACGATATAAATCATATTCTCCGGGAATAAAATAATGGTAGGCAGAATCTGCAGGCCGCTGATTGGCACTGCTGATAAAACCTCTTTCAGGATTAAGCACATGAGGGTTCTCACTCCGGGGAATAAATGTTTGCCACATGTAGCTGCTGTCTTCCCCGGGCATTGCATATACACCCTGCCTGTTCCAGCGTGCAGGAAAAGTTCCCTGCTGCCATATAGCAATATCCCCGGATTTTGAAGCAAATGCCACATTGTGTGCCGGACAGGTAAAATATTGCAAAGCGTTTTCATAATCTTCATAGTTCTTCGCCCTGTCAAGATAGTGCCACAACAATAATTCGTTTGAAGGATCATGCGCTTTCCATCTTGCAGCCAATGCTTTGCCAGGCATTTCTGAAGCCGGGAAACTATTGTCATAGGTTACAGGCCCAAAAACCGTATATGCTACAGTGTCATATACAGGCGGTTTCCCTTTTATTTTAATTTCTTCAATGCGCAGGTCAGCGCTTTTCCAATCGTTCCCGAACCTGTATTGCGTTTTGGTTTCATCTTTAAACTGAATACTGTAATAGTCTTTTACATCACGCCCGGAATTAGTAAAGCCAAATGCTATACTATCATTAAAGCCGATAATAACACCAGGTGCACCGGGAAAACTTACACCATATGCATTCATAGTAGGCGTTATCATTTGTATTTCGTACCAGATAGACGGAAGTGATAATGTAAGATGCGGATCATTACAAAGTATAGGCGCACCGCTTTGCGTTTTATTGCCACTTACGGCCCAGTTGTTACTGCCATTGGCAGGGTTGGGTTTATTAATTTCTTTCAATTTATCCTGCACTGTTGTTGTGTCGGGTTGAATGTATAATGAGTCTTTTGATGCAGGCGGAATAGGATGTACTGTTGCTTCGGGATATACCGTTCCTTTGGGGATTACAGGATCAAGAGCATCCGCTATTTGCGGAAAAAGCAAACGCAATTTTGCATCTCCGAAATAAGCCAGGGCTTTTGTCATAGGCAGATCATTTTCAAAGCCGGCAAGTGTTTCCGTCATCTGCTTTACGAACAAAGCGGTTTTAAGATTGTTCCATTTTTCAGGCGCATAACCAAGGAGTTTATATTCAACAGGCAGCCTGCTTTCGGTTAATGTTGCTATATATGCGTTTACACCCGCGGTATAATTGTCTACCTCAGCTTTGCTAACCGGGTCTGCTTCTATCTCTTTTAAAAGGTTTTCAGCGGCATAAACCATACCCAATCTTCTTTTGCCACGATCATAATCTCTTGCAACATCACCCACAATTTCACTTATTCTTCCTGCAGCGGCATAGGTTTGGAATTCCATTTGCCATAAACGGAATTTTGCATGGAGATATCCTTGTATGAAATAAGCGTCTTCATCATTATCGGCAACAATATGCGGCACCAGTCTTTCATCAAGGTATACTGTTGTATTGCCTTTCAGCTCAGGAAAATGGAGCGTTGCATCAAAACTTTGTTTAGCAGGTTCAGCATTTTGCCATATACCATGCTGAGGACTTAAAAAATTGCCGAGTGCAAGAGGCGTCCATGTAGCAGTGCCTAATGCAAAAAGCAGCAATGCGGTTACAAGCAATGAAATACAGAAGAAAACTATTCTCATAATTTAAAATTACAGGGTTGGAGGAGAAAAATAAAAACAAATTTAGAAACCACAATTTGGAAGAAACGCCACAAAATCCGGCGTTCCGCGTGTGTGGGATGATTTAAGGTTGCAACCATTAAGGAATTAAACAATATTATGACTAATTATTCGGTATGCTTAATTCCCTTAACTTCTTAATGGTTGCATAGCGTGCATGAATACATACCGGATTGCTTAACCGGTATAGCATTTTTATTGTGACCTTAAATGCAGTCTTCTATGAACAATATGCAGCAGCAGGAACGAAAACAGTGCATTCTTAGCATCAGGCTGTATACGTGAAGGATAACAACTTTTAAAAGCTATTTTTGCATTTTATTGTAAACACATGAATGAGGAAGATGTAAAAAATATACTTGGTCTGCAGTTGCCTACTGATCCGCGCTGGGTTGACCTGGCATCAATAAGTATGGAAGATATTTTAACGGATCATGCTTACTGCGAACAAAAAGCTGCTACTACCTGTATTAGTTTAATTCAGCGTTATTCCGATAAAGCAGAGATGGTAACTGCTTTGGCTCCTATTGTAACAGAGGAATGGGGACATTTTCGCCTGGTACTTGCAGAATTGCAGAAACGTGGTTTGGTATTAGGAAAACAACGCAAAGATATATATGTAAATAAGCTGATTGAATTTCAACAAAAAGGCGGGAGCATTGAAGACCGCTTTTTAGATCAGCTCCTGACCATGGCACTGATTGAAGCCCGCAGTTGCGAACGCTTTAAAAGATTAAGCGAGGGATTGAATGATGATTACATGCGTAAGTTTTACCGCCGGTTCATGGAAAGCGAAGCAGGGCATTATACCTTATTCATAGAGCTTGCAGAAACCTATATAGACAAAGACAAAGTAAGAAAACGCTGGACCGAATGGCTGGCGTATGAAGCTGATGTGATGCAGCAACTGGAAGTGAGGGGGGATAGGATACACTGAGCCCGATCTTTAAAGCAAAGTATCGAACGCTTTTTTACGGGATACGTCTTCATATATCTAAATACGGACACTTTATATTATTGCATGAAGACGCGTACCAGCAGGAAATAGAACAGCATTTACTTAACTTTGCTCATAACCCTTTGCCAAAGCTTTTTGGCATATTGTTTAAATAAAGGGTTGCCGGTTCTGAAGTTGTTATCAGGAGTATAGGTACCGCCGGAAAAATCTTTATCGGAATACCTTACCCTGCTTTCTCCTCTTAAAGCATACTTTTTACCTCCTTCGTACATGATAATTTTTGCTATGGCAGGAGATACATCGCCCGTACATTGAGTTTCATACATTAACCAGATTTCTGCTATGCCATTTTTATCAAGATCGGTTATCGCAAAAGCATCCTTTGTAAATGCTGCCTTTACATCCAACGCACAATCTTTTGAATAGTCATATACTTTCCAGATGAGTTGAACGCTATCTGCAATTACTATATAATGATAGGCATATAGCTCAGCATTTCTAAATTCTCCAAATTCATTTCCTTTACCTGAGTATATACCTGTTTCGGTAGTTACTGCATAATGTGTTTCATTATTTTCTATCCATTTCACGGCATTCATAATATGCCCTGTGTATTTTATTTGCGATGGAATTTCATTTTTGCTGAGGGTTTTTACGGGAAGTTGACCATATGAGTAAGCTGAGTATAATAAGATCACTATAAAAATTGAAAACTTCATGTTAGAAGATTTAAAATAATTTAAACCAGCAGATCTATAGCTTGTCACGTTCCTCATCAAAATATTTTTTAGCCTCATTAATATTGATGGGTTGTAGTGCTTCATTCCGCAGCATGTTAATTATTTCATCTGCTTTTGAAAGCACTTTTTCATAATCCGGAGGTGAAAAATTATACGCCATAAAATGTGCGATTGAGTTTTCCCTCCAGAAATAATTATGATTTGACCACATTGTTTTTTTTAGATTTCTTTTCTCTATCTCCGCTGTATCTTCAAAAGCGAGTTTTCTTCCGCGGTAGTGCGAATTAAAGAAGATATGAATATTAACAGATGGTTTTTCGAGTCCCCAGTTGTATATTATTATTACAGGATATTTTGAGATATAGCCAATTATAAAATTATTTTCACGGGTAAAACCATTTAGCAATAGCTCTCTGAAAGGCGATTTGGAAAATCGTTTTTCCCTTTTGGCAGGTCCCCATTTGGTATCCTGTAAGTAATAGATGGTACCGGCTAATAAAGAAGATATTAATGCCCCGGAAAATATTATTAACAAATTTACGAGGAAAGAGTTAGGTGATTTAATGAAGATAATACCCAGGAGAAATTGAACGAGAAATGCAACAGCAGGTACCAGGTAATATTTTTTAATATTATTTTTAATAGACATAAGCTATATATAATCGTTAGGTTGATTTATTTATTGCTTTCCGTACTTGCCATTCTTTTCCGGTTCAATTGTACTGTAAACATAAACAAGTAATGCCTGTTTTATTTGATCTGCCTGCTTAAGCATGACAACTTAAGAAACAACAGCTTCACAATGCATGCTCCAGGTGCGGTCTTCTTTACATAATTAGGGTAGCACCTACGGCGCATAATTGAAAATTATCCTTTTGTTTACAAACGGGTTGTGCCGATGGCACGGAAAAGAAAGCAGGACAACGGGAAAAATGAGTGATGAGGGTGGTATGAGAAATGTGAGATATAAAACGTGAGACGTGTATTGCTGAAGCTGACGGCTGATAGCCCATTGTGTCCTGCCGCATAGCGGCTACCTGTTGGCAGCAAATATACCGAACGTTTTATTTGCCCGTCAGGGGATACCCCTAATGTAAAGTGATCAGTGAAATACTGAAAAACATTTCATCCCCATGCCGGAACTACCGATCCTTTGCCCGCTATTCAAATCTGTCTGCAGGCATGGTTTAAACCTTCCGGGCTTGAGTTGACGGCTATGGTGAGACACCTGCCTGCAAAATTTGAAATGCGCACTTCTTTGTTCTTCTTCGTAAACTATACTAATTTAGGGATAACACTGCCGGTATGCTTGCCAGGCGTCTTTGCCCGGCAAATTTTCTTATCGCCTTGGACGATTATTGATAGCGTTAACTGGTATCAATTTTGTTTTACTTTTTGTATAAAATTAAGTTATGAAAGCAATATGGACGGGAGCCATCGGCTTCGGGCTGGTAAATATTCCTGTAAAACTATATGCCGCTACTGAAGAGAGCAACCTTGATCTCGATATGCTTGATAAAAAAGATCACAGTAATATCAGGTTTAAACGAGTGAATGAAAAAACAGGCAGGGAAGTAGCATGGGCTAATATTATAAAAGCATACGATTATAAAGGCAAATATGTGGTGCTGGATGATAAAGACTTTGAAAAAGCTATTCCCGAAAAATCAAAATTGCTGGCTATTGATAACTTTGTGAAAGAAGATGAAATTGATAGTATTTATTTTGAAACTCCTTATTTCCTGGAGCCGCAAAAGAATGGTGAAGCTGCCTATACATTACTTGTTGAATCGCTTAAGAAAACCAAAATGTGCGGGGTAGGTACTTTTGTAATGCGCAACAGGGAAGTGCTGGGGATATTAAGACCGTATGAAAATATAATCCTTTTTCAGCGGATACGATACCAGTCAGAGATCAGGAAAACTACAGCACTTTCTGTTCCTAAGAGAACCATTAAACCGGCCGAGCTGAAAATGGCGGTTTCATTAATTAATCAGCTATCCGAAAAATTCAATATCTCCGTGTATAAAAATACCTATGCCGCCAGGCTGATGAAGATCATAGAGGCTAAAGCCAAAGGTAAAAAGGTGGTTACACCTGAATTGCGTGTGGCGCATCTTAAAACCGATGATTTGATGGAACAGTTAAAAGCCAGTCTCACCAAAAAGAAAGCCTCTTAGACTATGGCAGGATTAACAGCATATAAAAAGAAGAGAAATTTTAAATCTACCGCGGAGCCCTCCGGTAAAATTAAAAAAGGCAGCAGGGAGTTGAAGTTTGTAGTGCAGCGGCATGCCGCATCAAGACTGCATTATGATTTCAGGCTGGAGATGGAAGGCGTGTTAAAAAGCTGGGCTGTGCCAAAAGGACCTTCAATGAATCCTGCGGATAAAAGGCTTGCCATGATGGTAGAAGATCATCCTTATGATTACAGAACTTTTGAAGGAACTATTCCGGCAGGTAATTATGGAGCAGGGGAGGTGGAGATTTGGGATGAAGGAACATATGAAGGCTTACAGAAAGATCCGCAGAAGAAAGATGAATCTGTTTTACTGGCGGAACTTAAAAGTGGTTCTCTTAAATTTATTTTGCACGGAAAAAAACTGAAAGGTGAATTTGCCCTGGTGAAGATGAAAACAGCAGATGCAGAAAATGCCTGGCTCTTGATCAAGCATAATGATGAATATGCGGTTGCTTCAACATATGATGCTGAAAAATTTACCAGTAAAACATCTAAAGTAACAAAAGCAGCTTTGGCCAAAGGAACGGGAAAACCGGCCAAAGGCATAAGGACTGCCGTAAAAAAAAAGTCCCTGAAGCAACAAAAAGGGTAAAAAATTACGCAGCACATTTATCCGGCGAAAAAAAGTTTAAGCATTATATACATCCCATGCTGGCCAGCCCCGGCGCTGAACCTTTTGATGATGCAGACTGGCTTTTTGAAATTAAATGGGACGGATACAGGGCGATTGCAGGGATTGGAAAAGATTTCAGGCTGTATTCACGTAACGGATTATCATTAGCAGAAAAGTATTTTACCATAACAGAAGCGCTGCAGGGTCAAAAACATGCAATGATCATAGATGGTGAAATTGTTGCTTACAATGATAAGAATTTACCAGATTTTCAAACGCTTCAGCATTTTGGAGATAATCCTGCCATTCCATTGGTATATCATGTGTTTGATTTGTTACACCTCAACGGGCATAGCACAGAATCCTTGTCTACGCTTGAGCGTAAGGAGTTATTGAAGGAGGCATTGACAGAAAATGATTTTGTAAAATACTGTGATCATGTTCAAAAAGATGGCATTGGTTTTTTTGAAGCAGCCCGCAGGAAAAACCTTGAAGGTATAATAGCCAAGCGTGCATCAGCACCTTATACTGAAAATACACGCAGTAAAGACTGGCTGAAAATAAAGCATCATAAAACAGAAGAGGCGGTTATTGCCGGGTTTACCGAGCCCCGCGGTTCAAGAAAAAAATTCGGTGCGCTGATCCTGGGCAGGTATAATAATGGCAGGCTTGTGTATGCAGGTCATACAGGCACAGGCTTTGATGAAAAAACATTAACGGAAGTATACAATAAGCTAAAGCCGCTTATAAGAACAACATCTCCGTTTGATGTTACACCTAAAACCAATATGCCTGCTACCTGGGTGCAACCCAGGCTGGTTTGTAATATTAAGTTTGCTGAACTTACAGAAGATCATATTTTCAGGCACCCGGTTTTTATGGGATTGAGAATAGATAAGCCTGCTAAAGATGTTGTAATTCCGGAAAAAGAAAAAGCAATGCCACTAACAAAAAAAGAAAAAGCAGCATCGCATGCAGGTGCAAAACCAAAGGTTGCAAAAAATATTGCTTCGGGTATTGATGATAAGATAGTTGTTATTGGTAAGCATGAAGTAAAGCTTACCCATCAGCAAAAGATATATTGGCCGGATGATGGGTATACCAAAGCCGACCTGGTAAATTATTACGATAAAATGGCGAAATATATTTTGCCATACCTGAAAGACCGGGCTGAAAGTTTAAACCGCTTTCCGAATGGAATAAAGGGGAGCAGTTTTTACCATAAAGACGCAGGTGATACAGCGCCGGACTGGGTTTCCTCTGTTGAAATATTTTCAGAAAGCAACCAGAGGAATATTGATTATATCGTTTGCAATGATAAGGCTACCCTGCTTTATCTTGCTAATCTTGGTTGTATTGAAATGAATCCGTGGAACAGTACAATAAAGCGGTTGGAAAAACCAACATATATGATCATTGATATTGATCCCTCGGAAAAGAATACTTTTGAGCAGGTGATTGAAGTAGCACAGGCAACAAAACAGGTGCTTGATGCGTGCGGTGTAAAGTCGTATTGCAAAACTTCGGGGGCATCCGGCATACATGTTTTTGTACCGATGGCAAATAAGTATGAGTATGAGCAGGTAAAAACTTTTGCGCACCTTACGGCAATGCGGGTAACTGAAATGCTGCCTGGCTTTACTACGTTAGAGCGTAATCTTAAGAAACGCGGAAATAAGAAGATTTATATAGATTATTTGCAGAACAGGAAAGGGCAGACCATTGCAAGTGTATACAGTGTCCGACCAAAAAAAGGTGCAACGGTTTCCGCGCCGCTGGATTGGAAGGAGGTAAAGAAAGGTTTACATCCCTCGCAATTTGATATACATACCATGCCCAAAAGAATTTCTCAAAAGGGTGATATCTTCAAACCTGTTCTCGGTAAAGGAGCAGATATTTTGAAGTGTATAAAAAAGATGGAGAGATAAATAACAATGTACACTTTACGTTAATGCCTGTTTTGAAAACAGGATTCTCCCACTGCGATTCCGTCGGCAGGTTGTATTAAATTAAAAATAGTTACTGTGGGAGAAAGTAACCCATTATAGTCTCAAAAGTTAATGTTGCTTCATTTTTTTAAGTACATTTAACCATCCCAAACTAACTTACACATGAGAGTATTTTTTGTTCTGCTGGTATGCTCTTCCCTGCAGGCATCAGCGCAGATTAACTTACCGGTTGCCAGGAATATTGAAGCAGCTTTTAATAAAAATACACGCAGCCATAATGGACAGCCGGGAAAGAACTACTGGCAGAATACCGCTACATATAACCTCAGTATTAACTTCAATCCAACCACAAGACTGTTAAGCGGTAAAGTGGATATTGATTACAGCAATCAAAGCCCGGATACCCTTAATAAAATTGTATTTAAACTATATACAGACCTGTATAAAGCCGGTGTAACCCGCTCCTGGCCTGTAGAGCCTGCTGATTTAACCAGGGGCATGTCTATTACAAAAATTGTTGTTGATGGTGAACAGCAGGATGCAGGCGCTGCGCTTATCCAGGGCACTAATATGACGGTTCCTGTAAAGCTATTGTTGCCCGGGCAAAACATTCATTTCACTATCGAATATGCATATACTTTAAACAAAGGCTCACATATACGCACAGGCGAAGTTGCGGAAGGTGCTTATTTTATCGCCTATAGTTTTCCCAGGATAACAGTGTATGACGATATTGATGGATGGAATATGCCGGATTATCTCGGTACCTATGAATTTTACAATGACTTCTGCGATTTCAATGTTGATATTACCGTACCGGGGAATTATGGCGTTTGGGCAACCGGTGATCTGAAAAATTGCAGTGAAGTATATGCTTCCGCTATTTGTGAAAGACTGCAGGCAGCCGAAACAAAAGATGATGTAATAACCGTAATTGATGAAAATGATCTTGCAAAGAAAAGTTTTACAGTGAATAAGTCTGTCAATACTTTCAGATTTGAAGCAAAAAATGTAACTGATTTTGCATTCGCGGTAAGCAATCATTATATATGGAAAGCAGCCAGCCTGGTTGTAGATAGTACAACCCAGCGAAGAACAAGGGTGGATGCGGTATATGCCCCGGCTCATAAGGATTATGATGATGTGATAAACGAAGCACGCAAAACCGTGGAATATATGAGCTATCGGTTTCCCAAATGGCCTTATCCCTATAATCATGAAACCGTTTTTGACGGGCTTGACAAAATGGAATATCCTATGATGGTAAATGATGTGCCTGTTGCAGGAGCCGTTGGAAGTTTTTCATTGACTTCTCATGAAATATTTCATACCATGTTCCCTTTTTATATGGGCATTAACGAAACAAAATACGGCTGGATGGATGAAGGCTGGGCAACATTGGGCGAATGGTTGCTTACGCCTATGTATCTGCCCAATGAGATTGATAGTTTTGCTATGGCGGCATACCAGAATGTTGCCGGTAAAGAAATTGATCTGCCCATAATGACACCTACTACACAGCTGCAGGGCATGTATTACGAAAGTGAAACTTCTTTTTCTATCAATTCCTATCCCAAACCCGCACTGGGTTACCTGTATGTAAAAGATATGCTGGGCGATGAACTGTTTTTTAAAGCATTGCATCATTATATCAAAACATGGAATGGCAGGCATCCGGTACCATACGATTTTTTTAATTGCATGAATGAAGGCTCAGGCAAAAATCTCAATTGGTTCTGGAAAACATGGTTTTTTGATATGGGCTATCCTGATCTTGCAATTGCCAGCGTAAAACCTAAACGCGTTACAATAGCATCAAAAGGCAATAAGCCTGCACCTGTAGATATTACCGTATATTTTGCAGATAATACAACCGAAAAAATTCACCGGAGTATAGCAGTATGGGAAAAAGGGAATAAAACAGTTGCAATTCCGGTAAGTGGTTCAAAAAAGATCATTAAGGTAGCGTTGGGGAGTTTTTACAATGCAGATGTAGACAAAAGCAATAATGTATGGATAAACGAGTAATTTTTGTATACGGAAATAATGACTTTTTAAAAGCCGGATTGTTTTAATATTATTTTTTACCAGTCAAATTATTTTTTCATATTACATTATATATTCGCTTAAAATAATTCCATCCTGCAGAAGATATTTGCAGTTAAACAGTAGTATTCACCTTAAACCATGAAGTATCTTTCTTTCGTTTTTATTTTTGTTATTGTTATTGCACTATGTGGATGCAGTACTAATAATACTCCGGCTATTGTAATACAAACTGATTTTGGCTTAAAAGACGGAGCTGTTGCCGAAATGAAAGGTGTAATTTTTAAAGAATCTTCAAATACGCGTGTTTTCGATCTCACGCACGAAATACCGGCATATAATATATGGGAAGCTGCTTACCGGCTTCAGCAAACTGCTCCCTATTGGCCTAAAGGAACAATATTTATTTCCGTGGTCGATCCAGGCGTAGGCACACAAAGAAAAGGAGTGGTTTTAAAAACAAAAAACGGGTATTTTTTTGTAACGCCTGATAACGGCACGCTTACGCTTATTGCTGAAACGATGGGAGTTGCTTCACTCCGGCAGATTGATGAAAAGCTTCATCACCGGGAAGGCTCTTCAAATTCTTATACTTTTCATGGCAGGGATATATTTGCTTATACAGCGGCTGAACTGGCTTCCGGGAAAATCAAGTTTGAGCAGGTTGGCCCGGAAATGCCGCCTAAAGTAGTTAAGATGCCATATCAAAAGCCTGTATTTTCAAATGGGAAAATTAAAGGCAATATACCTGTGCTTGATCCCCAGTACGGTAACGTTTGGACTAATATTGACACAGCAGTTTTTAATACTTTAAAAGTTAAACATGGCGATACGCTGCATGTTGAGATCATGCACCTGGATACTTTAGTATATGCTGGTAAAATACCTTATGCTAAATCATTTGGTAATGTGCCTGAAGGAGAAGCGCTCGCTTATCAAAACAGCCTGATGAATTTTTCACTGGCCATCAACATGGGTAATTTTGCTTCGCGGTTTCATATCAGCAACGGCGCCGACTGGAATATTGAGGTAAGGAAATAACAGGAAATACGGTAGTGAAGAATTATTCTCCGCAGAATTTAAACGGTATACCTCAAATTTGATTCCACTCATATGTTTTAAAAAGATATTTGCAGATAATTTTAAAAATGAACAATAAGCCCTCGCAAATACTTATACATATAGCAGGCTGCGGTTTGTTCTTGCTGCTACCTTTCCTGTTTTCGCCCGACAGGCAGCAGGGTTTTTCTTCTGTAATAAAAAATCCCGGTTATTATAGTGATCTGTTGAGATATGTAATGATGTTACTATTCTTCTATCTTAACTACTATTTTTTAATACCCCGCTTCTATTTTTCAGAAAAATATCTTATCTATTTTTTACTTGTGCTGGGTTGCTTTTTTGTTATCAGCTATATTCCGCAATTAGTTGATCTCAACAGAGGAGAGCGGTTTCCTTTACCGCCCCGCCCGATGAACCCAATAAATCCCATTGATCCCATAAATCCTATGCCGCACAGGCTAATAGGAAGAAGACGACCTGGTGGAGATTTTTTTAGTATGCGCCAGAACATTTCCTTATTTCTGGCAATATTCTTTTTTTCGCTGATGCTGAGGATCAGCAACAGGTGGCGAAGGGTAGAAAAAGAAAAAGTTGACAGGGAGCTTTCTTACCTCAAGGCACAGATAAACCCGCATTTTCTTTTCAATACACTTAACAGTATATATGCATTGGCAATCAATAAATCGGATGATACTGCAACAGCCGTGGTAAAACTTTCCGGTATGATGCGTTATGTGCTTTCTGATGTTACCCAGGAATATGTTCCTCTTGAAAAAGAAATAAATTATATACGGGATTATATTGAGTTGCAGGAACTGCGTTTTGGAGAATCCATGCAGCTTAATTTTGTGGTGGAAGGTGATTTGTATGGAAAAAAAATTGCACCACTCATACTTATCGCTTTTGTTGAAAATGCTTTTAAATATGGCGTAAATGCTGAGGAGGAATCGCTTATAACCATAGCTGTAAATGTTATTAATACCGTGCTTACTATGGAAATATATAACCACAAAGTAAAACGCGATGGTAATATGGATAGCCAGCATGGTTTGGGAATAGCCAATACGAAAAACAGGCTGGAATTATTATATCCTTCCAAACACATACTTGAGATAAAAAATACGGAAAAAGATTTTACGGTTTTACTTACTTTGAATTTATAATGATAGAAGCGATAGCAATAGATGATGAATTACCTGCATTAAGCATAATAGAAAATTTTTGTGCCAGGCTTGATTTTATCAACCTTCAAAAAACATTTAATCAGCCAACAGAAGCATTGAAATACCTGAAAAAATTTCCGGTTGACCTGTTATTTCTTGATGTGAATATGCCATCATTGAACGGGATAGATCTGTATAAATCCGTTCAGCAGGAAACAATGGTGATTTTTACAACAGCATATAGCGAGTTTGCCGTGGAAGGCTTTAATTTAAACGCGGTAGATTATTTATTGAAACCGTTTACATTTAAACGTTTTTTGCAGGCATCCGAAAAAGCCCAGGACTATTATGCGTATCAATTACAAAAGCAAAAAACAGAGGCACAATATCTTTTCATACGCGCAGATTACAGCCTGGTTAAAATTGATATAAAAAATATTTTGTACATAGAAGGATATGATGATTATCTTAAAATCCATATAGAAGATCAACGCCCCGTCATTACCAGGATGACAATAAAAAATATTCTCGAAAAGCTGCCGGAAAATAATTTTATACGCATTCACCGCTCGTATGTTATTCCTCTTGATAAAGTCACCAGCCTGAGGAATAAAATGGTATCTGTGGGCGAGATCAAACTTCCGTTAGGCAATAGTTTTGAAGAGAATTTCTTAAAAAGGTTTAACAAATAAATACCTTCCGCCGCAACATTTTCTTCGTTTGCCTCATTTGTTTTTATTTACCCGCAGGGGGTATCATATTTGTATCTATTACAATAAATCCACTTCAAAAAATTGTATATGGAAAGAAAGCTTTTTTTACGACAAGGCTTCGCAGCCCTCGGAATATCGTTTATTGCACCTTTGGCTAATAGCTGTAAAAAAAACGATGTTACTACAGATACAACAACTGATGGCAGCGAAACAGGAACCGGCTCTGGTTCAGATACCTGCACTGTTGCACCCACAGAAACAGAAGGTCCGTTCCCTACAAAAAATCCATCAGCTTATGAAAGGAGTGATATAACCGACGGACGCAGCGGATATAAGTTAACGGTAAATATAACAGTAGGGCAGGTGAGCAAAAATTGTGCTGCATTGGCCGGAGCGATAGTAGATATATGGCATTGTGATGCAGAAGGCAATTATTCGGAATATGGGGGCACACAAATGCAATCTACAAATTATACCTCTGTTCATTTTTTACGTGGCCGGCAAACCACCGATAACAATGGATTAGTTACGTTCACCACTATTTTTCCCGGCTGGTACCAGGGAAGGGCTACTCATATACATGTTCACATATATAATGCATCAGGTACTTCGCTTAAGGTAACCCAGATTGCATTTCCCGAAGGTTCAGGCAGCGCTTTACTGGCTGTGAACGGGTATAGTAAAGGAATGAGCGGGTATACTTATAATGCCAGCGATAATATCTTCAGCGATGATAAGGATGGAGTGGAGATGTCAACAGTTACCGGTGATAAAACCAATGGATTTTCATTGGCTATCCAGTTGAATGTACCATAAGAATTATATTGATGGGAACAAGGATTATTACATTATGTTACCGGAAAATAATTGATGCCCGGTCACAAAAAGAATGGGAAAAGCTTGTGTTTGAAGATACCTGGAAGGAATTTAAAATGCAGTCGCAGTTGTTTAACCAGGAAAACAGGTATACCACTTTTTCGCAATTGCTTTTGCATGTACCTGCATCTGAAAAACTGCATTTCCTGGTTAGCGCCGCGGCAGTTAACTATATTAAACAGCTCAATAATAAAATACCTGATATTGTAAACAATATTGGTAAAATCTTTTTAAGCTTCAGCAAATTTTATTTTGAAATAATTAATTCCGATCTGCAGCATAAATCAGTACATAGTGTAGCTATTAATTTTTACAGTGATCCCCTGCGATGGCACGAAACTATTGGTGATTATTTATTGCTGTCTGCTGATGCGGATGGTATTGAAGGGCAAACAAGCTTGTATAAGATCCAGCCTTTTGTAAATATACATTCATTGCAAAAAGAACAAAATGATGGAGCAATCAAACGCTAAGATCTTTCTCGCGAAAGAAAGGGGTAAGAATGAAACAGGTGTAATGAGGAGTTATAAAACCTTCAATTCCGGTAATTATTTTAATGAACATAAAACCGCGTTTGGCAATTTATACCTGTTGAATGATGATACGCTGGCGCCGGCTGAAACAATAAAAATGTTTGTTGAGGAAGAAAGCTATATTGTTTTTTTGCCTGTTGCTGGCGGTATTATTTATAGTGATTCACCGGGGCATGAAGTAACTATTATGGCAGGAGAGGCGCAGATAAAGTTTACTTTGCCCGGAACAATAATAGAAATTAAAAACGCTTACGAAGATAGTCTGGTCAATTACCTGCATATTCGTTTCAGACGGGTTGCTAAATCTGCTTGCGCTATAGATGAGCTTGTTTCATTTAATATTGATCAGAATAAGGATCAGTTTGTGCGGGTAAGCCGGCAAAATCCGGAAATGCCCTTTATGCTTTCTATGATAAAGCTTGGTGGAAGATCAGAAGTGATATATGAGCTCCATAACAAAAAAAATGCTGTTTATACCTATGTGATAGAGGGCGCTTTTGAGGTTCAATACCGGTTATTGCATGAAAGGGACGGATTAGCGTTATGGGAGGTTCCTGAAATAGAAGCTGAAGCGCTGAGCAATGATGCAATATTATTAATAGCTGAAGTGAGCCTATAATAAATCTTTTAAAAGCTGCATGAATTTTTCTCTTGGTATCATAGCCGCGCCCAGGCTTTCCAGGTGGGCGGTATACACCTGGCAGTCTATTAATGCAACAGCCTCTGATCTCAATTGCTGCACATAACGTATAAAAGCAAATTTACTGGCATTGCTCGCTTTGCTGAACATACTCTCTCCAAAAAAAGCATTACCTAACCTTATGCCATACAATCCGCCAACAAGCTCATCACCCAGCCAGGCTTCAGCACTATGTGCAAATCCTTTTTCATGGAGCGTTGTATAGGCTTTTTCAACTTCGTTTGTAATCCAGGTGCCCTGCTGATTATTGCGTGGTATGTTTTTACAATTATGAATAACAGCTTTAAAATTTTGATTGATCGTAAACCTGAATTGCTCTTTTTTGATCAGCTGCTGCATACTCTTACTCACTTTCAGTTCATCAGGAAATAAAACAAATCTCGGATCAGGGCTCCACCAAAGCGGAACAGTTCCTTCATACCACGGAAAAATACCGCTCCTGTATGCCAGCAACAGCCTTTCCACAGAAAGATTGCCTCCCATAGCCAGCAATCCATCAGCATCAGCAAGCTGTACAGGAGGAAATATTAATTCATTTTTTAAAGCGAAGATGGGCATATGCACGAAGTTAATTACAGAATCCATTTACCCTTCATCCTTATATTAATATCGGTTTATTATTATGTATTTATATTGCGCATCAAAAAATTAGTGTTCGTGCAACGCTTTATAATGAAGTGTTGTCAACTAAACCGGATATATACTGATGATTGATTATCAGCAATTAGTAAACGACTGTCTAAAGAACAAGCCTTCAGCTCAGCGAAAGTTGTATGAACTTTTTGCAGAGCAGATGCTTGGGGTATGTTATCGCTATACCAAATCGCTTGCTGATGCGGAAGATGTTTTACAGGAAGGATTTGTAAAAGTGTTTAAATACCTGCACCAATACCGTTCAGACGGAGAATTGGGTGCATGGGTAAGGCGTATTATGGTGAACACTGCTATAAATTATTTAAAACAAAGCAGTAAATATCAATACGACCTTTCGTTTACAGACCTGGCACTTCACCCGGTTTCTGAAGATAACCCTCAACTTAGCATGCAGGCAAAAGAACTGGCAAATTTAGTAAGGCAATTACCAACAGGATACCAAACGGTATTTAATATGCATGCGGTAGAGGGATATACACATGTAGAGATCGGTGAAATACTAGGTATTAATGAGGGAACGTCCAGGTCGCAATATATGCGGGCAAGAAACCTGCTTATTAACTGGATAGAAAAATATTCCGTTGAATCAAAACTGGGACAATATGCCGGAAAATGATTTTGAAAAACAGGTGCAAGACTTGTTTGACGGATTGAAACTGAAACCGTCGGACAATGTGTGGCATAATGTGAATGACCGCATAGAAAAAGATAAAAAGAGAAGAAGAGCAATCTTCTGGATTCCGCTGCTTTTATTGCTGCTGTTGGGTGGCGCAGGGGCATATATGATGTGGGGAAGCGGCACTGGTGAAAAAGCTTCTGAGGAAATGGTAGCCATTAAACAAACTGAAAAAGCCTCAACTGAAAATTCAAACAATCCGGCTCATACTGAACAAAATACTATCGCAGGGATGGATGCAGGCCCTGCTGAAAAACAAAATACTACTCCTGCTGAAATCACAAATACTAATAATAAGGATGGTTTAGGGTCTGAGTCACAACCTGTTTCTTCTGCTATAATCAGCAAACAGGTTACTCCGCAGGCAACGGATAAATACCCGGTAAAAAGTAAGCCTGGTAAAAATACTTCGTTGCCTGCTTTTAATGTCGCAGAAAATAATGTGAAAACAGGTGGACAGAAAATCGGGCATATATTGAATGATACAAAAGAACAACAGGAAGGCTATAAAAATTTTTCTAAAAATATTACTGAAGGCAATAATGCTGCAAAAGGTTTCAATGGTACAGCCGTTCAACAGTATATTCATGCACAACCGTTCATCCTTTCCTGGCCCGATAATGAAAAACAGATCAGCACTTCATTGCAAAAATTACCTGCCAGCACTGCTTCAAATTCAACTGTACGGCTGGCTAAAAAGAAATCATGGGAATTTGGTATAAACGCCGGTGCCGGATTTTCAAAAACAGGGTCGGGCTTATCTGATATTTTTAATAAATTAAGTTTTGAGAAATCAACTTTAGCAGATTATGCAACATCCGCACCTGTGTATAACATGAATGCCGGTTTTGTTGCCTCGCAGAATAATGTATACCTCGCCGCATTACCAACTTCGGCAACGCCTGTTAAACGCGGATTAATGTGGAATGCTGGTGCATCTGTAAAATGGTATGTAAAACCCAGGCTTGCACTTACCGGAAATTTTCAATACAGCTATTTTTCTACAAGCAGGGAGGTTGGGAAATTTTTAAGCAATAATAACGGAGCATTTGCCGGGTTAAACAGCAGTGGACGCTATTCTGGTTACTATTCCGGAAACAACGCTGCAGAGTATAAAAACAAATATCATCTTATGGAATTGCCGCTGGGTATACAATGGCAATTAAATAAAGGCACTAAACTGTTTCCGCTGCAACTGAACTCTGGTTTGTCTGCCGGCTGGCTAATAAATTCTAATGCCCTGCATTATGATAAACCAACAGGTACTTACTACCAGGATGAATCTTTATTTAATAAATTTCAGTTAGGACTATATGCGGGATTATCAGCAAAATTATTTCAGCATTCCCACATGCCTTTGTATGTAGGTCCATACATGCAATACGGACTATCAAACCTTGTAAAATCTTCTTCCGGAACACAGCAGAGCCTTATGTCTGTTGGCATAAAAACGGAATGGATACTTTGGAAGAAATAATATAGCATCTTTCTTTAGAAACAGGCAATAAAATAAATAACTGAAGCAACGCTGTAGTAATAGCTGTTGTCAGCTTTAAAAACTATGCTTATGCTAAAACATATACACAAGCTTACTTCAATTATTCTGCTAAGCTTCATCCTCTTTCTCCAGGGATGCATTAAAGATCATTGTACACATACTTTCAGCTATTTTAGTCCTGTTTACAGAACAACAGAACAGGTGCGTGCTAATATTAAAAGCAATGCGCCACGGCAAATCTCGCAGGCCGGAAAATTATATATCAGGGGACAGTATATTTTTTTGAATGAGCTTGACAAAGGAATACACATCATTGATAACAGCAATCCTCTTTCGCCCAAGAATGTTGCATTCATAGATATTCCTGGAAATATGGATTTGGCTGTAAAAGGAAATACATTATATGCTGATGCATATACTGACCTGGTTGCATTGGATATTACTAATCCTTTACAGGCACGCACAACCAAAATTGTTGAAAGCGCATTTCCTTACCGGCAATATTATGGTGCATTCTATGCCGATACGTCAAAAGTTATTGTTGATTGGGTTAAAAGAGATACAACAGTAGATGCGGAATGTGGCAATGGCGGCTTTTTTGGCATTAATTTTAATAAGCACGACGTAATAATGTATGAGGATGTATTAAGCCTGGCGAATACGGCACGATACAGCTCAAACACATCCTCCTCCCCCGGGAATGCTGTTTCTCCCTTTGGTGTTGGAGGATCGATGGCCAGGTTTGCAATTGCCGGAAATAATTTGTACGCTGTTACAACAAGTGATCTGAATGTTTTTGGTATAGGCTCACCTCAATCACCGTCATTCAATAAAAAAATTAATATGGGATGGAATATTGAAACAATATATCCATTTCAGCAGAAATTGTTCATTGGCTCTACAACAGGCATGTTTATTTATAATATTGCTGATGGTAATAATCCTGTACAGGAAGGGCAATTTTCGCATGTGCAGAGCTGCGATCCGGTTATAGCCGATGAAAAGTATGCTTATGTTACGCTTCGCTCGGGTACAAGCTGTAATGGGTTTACCAATCAACTGGAAATATTGGATATTAAAGATCTGTCAAGTCCTGCTTTGCTGAAAACATACCCTATGACAAATCCTTACGGGCTTTCAAAAGATGGGGATCTACTTTTTATATGCGATGGGGCAGATGGTTTGAAAGTGTATAACGCGGCAGATGTTAAGAATATAAAGCTTATTACTACCATACCTGATATTGAAACTTATGATGTAATTGCAATGGATGGTATTGCATTGCTGGTAAATTCGGAAGGGTTGTATCAATATTCGTATGCTGATATCAATAACATTCATTTACTGAGCAAAATTGATATAGCACAATGAGAAAAACTATCATGATGCTGGCGCTTGCTTTTTGTATCCAGGCGGGCTTTAGCCAGCAAAAGCAAAGATTGCAATTTCATTCGCTTCAGCAGGTAGGTTTGATCAACGGGAATGGAGCAGTATCGGGTTTGCTTCAATCAGTTAACGGGCTTGAAAAACACAACTGGTTTGCAGGAGCGGGGATTGGTTTGGATTTTTATCGTTACAGAACTGTACCGTTGTTTATTGATATAAAAAAATATATCAGTATAAAAAACGGCAACCGTTTTTTTATATATGCCGATGGGGGATATAATATACCCTGGCTTCCTAAAAAAGAAGAAAATTTTACCTGGGGAAGCGGGCAAACAAAAGCCTGGAGTGAATATAAAGGGGGGCTGTATTTTGATGCCGGGCTGGGTTATGCTATAAAATTTCGCAGTGGTAATAATATGCTTTTAAGTACAGGCTACTCGTATAAGTATTTTGAAGAAACCAAAACCACTAAAACTACAGTTGTGGGCACGGCCGGAACAACGGAGTCTGTTGATAAGCAGTATTATGATTTTACTTTTAAAAGATTGATGATAAAGATTGGGTGGGAGTTTTAATATTACCTGGTTATTTGTAATAATAAAAGCTGTTTCAAAATATGAAACAGCTTTTATTTATTTGTTATTATAAAAACCTAATTAAAAATATATCTCAGACCAATCTGCATACCCCATGTGGTTGAAGTAGTGGTTACATCTCTGAATGCAGTGGTAGGCAATATGGTTTGTCCGCCAACCTGCACGGTGTTCATTGTAAAAGTTGGTACACCTTCGGCAGTAACACTTCTTCTGGTTAATAGCGTATTTGCACCTGAAATAAGCGTTTGCTGAATGCCCCATTTTGAATTGAGCATATTGCCAACATTTATAATATCCAGGCTAAGTTGTAATGTATTCTTTTGTTTACCGATATTGGTGAATATATCCTGCAATACTTTAAAATCAAAACGATGCAGCCATGGCAGCAAAGCCCCATTTCTTTCTGCATATTTGCCACGCATTTTGCTCAGGTATTTATCATTATCAATAAATGCATCAAAAGCAGCTTTTTGCTGTTCAACCGTAAATGGTGTGCTGCCGGTAATAGCGGTAAAGTTTAATTCATCAGCGCTATTAGGGATGTATAATAAATCGGCGCTTATACCATCACCATTTAAATCTCCTGTATATCCATAAGAATACCTGCCAAGATTAGCACCATTATAATACAATGAAATCGTAGTTGCCAGGTGCTTTAAATATTCAATACGGTATGAAATATTACCCACTATCCGGTTGGGAAGCGCATCAGTAGCAGAATATACCGCAAGATCATTAGGTGTATTGATGTTCGGACTGCTGCCCCATGCAGAGCTTGCATTTGAGCCAGGATTGTCTGTTGTAGTGCCCGCAACCGTTGTGCTGTAGAAAAGGGAACCGAACAATCCTTTTCTTACAGGCAGGCTTAAGCCTACTGAAAGGTTCATTGAATATCCTTTATTGGTGTTGGTTAAAACACTTCCTGCATTTCCACCCAGCAATGAATTATACGTATAAGATGCAGCGTTGGGGAAGAAGTCACGGTTGTCGCCGGAATAACTCATTGTTTGTGTTGCGGCCTTTCTGTTTGCGCCAAACTGGTATACCGCCTGGATATCTTTTGTAAACAGGAAGTCGGCAGTTAAAGTAAGGCTTGAGTTAGGTATCGCTTTATCAAAGCCGATACTGCTTCTCCATATCTGTGGCATTTTAAAATCTGGATCTACTAAAGCAAGGCTTGAAGGAACACCATCTTTAGGTGATTTTATAAATACATCTGCAGCGCTTGCTGGTGTATTGTTAAGCCAGTAATATTTTTCAGGGTTAAACCTGATATCTCCGATCCAGCCAGCAGATGCTCCATAGCTTCCTGGTTCAATGGTATTTTGAATTACACCGAGGTTAGAAGGCATGTTGGTTAACCAGACAAATGGTACCCTGCCTGAGAATATTCCGGTTCCCCCACGTAATATAAGAGACCTGTCTCCTTCGATATCCCAACGGAAACCAACTCTTGGTGAAAGCATCAACCTTGTTTTGGGCCATTTGGAGGTATAAAATTTAGTATTGCCGTTTACATCCTGTAGCTCAAGTGCATCAACCGCTGCGTTCACAGGAAGTTTGTCTATGAACCAGGGCACTTCCGCACGTAAACCAAGTGTGAGGCTGAAGTCTTTTGTAAAAGAAATTTTATCCTGTATATATATTGCAGGCAAACCGTATTTTACTTTAGCATAAGGCTCCTGTCCGGGATAAGCATAGGTAAGTCCGAATTGTATAGGCGCTACTTCATCGGCAGTTCCTGTTTTCAAAAAATCTGCTACAGAAGCGTACCTGTAATAAGAAGTACCCATCCTGGTATAACCATTAGCAAACTTTTGTAGTTCAAAACTGGCGCCAAAAGTAAAATTATGCTTGTTGGTTACATAGCTAAGGTTATTAAAGAAGTTGTAGTTATCATTCTTTACTTCGTTGGCGTATGTAAACAATTCATATCCTGCAGAAATATAATTTACATAAGTAGAGCTTGTGCCGGCGCCATCTCCTATATCTATCATCGGGAACTCTTCGCTGTTAGAAGTACGTCCGGTAAATATTTTACTGTAGGTAGCTAAAAATTGGTTGGAAAGTTTTGAACTGAGTTTACTGTTTAATTCAAGTGTAACGGAATTTACTTTGCTGGCAGTAAAGTACATGGTTTTTTCAAAAGCCATTGACTGCGCACTTACCCTGTTTGCAGAAGTAGAACGCGGCTGAGGGCCTGAACTTCCATTAACCAATTCTGGGTAGTCGCTTTCAACCTGGTTATACCGTATAGCCAGCTTATGATTTTTACTGATATTCCAGTCGATACGGGCAAGGTATGACCTTGTTTTGTTCTTGGTATTATCAGCATATCCTTCATATCTTCCCGGGTCATATCCCCATTGATTAATAAGATGGTTGCGTACCGCTTCAAGGTCGCTTCTTTTGGTACGGGCAATATCATTATCCGGGTCTGCAACACCATTTTCAGATGGTTTCCAAAGATTAATTGCTCCGCCCAAAGCGCCGGAATTATCTATATGTTCAGCATTTACAAAAAAGAATAATTTGTTTTTGATGATAGGACCACCCAAACGGAAACCTTTGGTTTCACTTGCACTTTTAGGATTGGTAATTTCTTCTCCGTTAACCTTGTGTCCTGTAATTCCCTGGTGCCTGAAATAATAATAGGCAGAACCGGAGAAGGTGTTTGTTCCGCTGCGTGTTACCGCGTTAATACCAGCGCCGGTAAATCCGCCCTGGCGCACATCATAAGGAGCGATGTTTACCTGTATTTCTTCAATGGCATCCAAAGAAAGACCACCACCGCCAGGCAGCGGGTTATCATTTAACCCAAAACCATTGTTGAAATTGGCACCATCAACCTGCACGTTATTATAACGTCCGTCCCTGCCCGCAAATGAATTTCCATTTGATTGGGGAGCAAGCCTTGTAAAATCTGTAATACTCCTGTTAATAGTTGGCAGCTGCGCTAACTGCTGCGAATTGAGGTTAGAAGAAGCGCCAGTCTTTTCAATGGCATTTCTTCTCCTGTTTCCTGTTATTACTAATGTAGAAAGACTTTTTACATCAACACCCATTACGGCACTCACATTGTATGGCTCACCCAAAACCAATGTAATGCCATCCAGCACAACCGGGCTGAAACCTACATACTCAACTTTTACTTCATACGGACCACCAACTCTTGCATTGGCAATATTAAAAAAGCCACTCTTTCCTGAAATAGTGGTATATACCGTTCCGGAAGGTTTGTGGATGGCTGTAATAGTGGCGCCCTCAAGAAAGACACCTGATGAATCTAAAACTGTTCCGTTAATACCGCTGGTTGTAACCTGGCTAAATGCAGGGCTACAGGCCATAAAAACAATAATAGCGAAAATTAATTTTTTTAATAAGTGTAATTGCATAGCAGATAATTTTTCTCGCTGCAAAGAAAAATCAATATCATGGAAAGTTAATACCAGAATGTTAACATATTATTACGAAATTCAACACATTTACAAAAAATAAATATGTTTTCGTGCAGCTATTTTCTTAAATACTGTTTCAACATGCCTAATTCGTAACTTTGCGAAAATTTTTTCAGATGTTCGATACGATTGAAAGTGCGATTGAGGAAATAAAGCAGGGAAAATTAGTAATAGTGGTTGATGATGAAGATCGTGAAAATGAAGGTGATTTTATTACTGCCGCCCAGAACGCTACACCGGAAGTAATTAATTTCATGTCAAAATATGGCCGTGGCCTGATATGTGCTCCTTTAACAGAAGAAAGATGCGCCGAACTGAAGCTTGACCTGATGGTTAATAACAATACTTCTTTGCATGAAACACCATTTACCATACCTGTAGACCTGCTTGGGCATGGCTGCACCACAGGCATATCTGCTCAGGACAGGTCGAAAACTGTGATGGCTTTAATTAACCCTGAAACAAAACCGGAAGATTTAGGCAGACCAGGTCATATCTTCCCCCTGAAAGCTAAAGCCGGCGGCGTATTAAGAAGAGCCGGGCATACAGAAGCCGCTATTGATCTTGCACGGCTGGCAGGTTTTGATCAACCTTATGGCGGTGTATTGGTTGAGATCATGAATGATGATGGTACAATGGCAAGATTACCTGAGTTGCAGGAAATTGCTAAGCGATTTAACCTGAAGCTGATCACAATAAAGGATCTGATAGAATACAGGTTGAAGGCTGATTCGTTGATTGAGGAAATTGTAAGGGTAGATATGCCTACAAAATACGGGCATTTTAAACTTATTATATTTAAAGAAAGAAATAACCCGTCAAGCGGGGAACATATGGCGCTGGTGAAAGGAGAGTGGCAGAAAGATGAACCGGTGCTTGTACGTGTTCACTCCTCTTGTTTTACCGGTGATATTTTAGGTTCATTCAGGTGCGATTGCGGAGATCAGCTACATGAGGCCATGAAGATGGTTGATGAAGCGGGTAAAGGCGTTGTATTATATATGAACCAGGAAGGGCGGGGTATAGGACTGGTAAATAAATTAAAAGCATATAAGCTGCAGGAAGAAGGCATGGATACAGTGGAAGCAAACCTGCACCTCGGGTTTAAAATGGATGAAAGAGATTATGGTGTAGGCGCGCAGATACTCCGGTATCTTGGTGTTAATAAAATGAAGCTGATCAGCAATAACCCGCGAAAAAGAGTTGGATTGATTGGTTATGGATTAGACATAGTAGAAAATGTTCCGTTGCATATTTGTCCTAATCCTTATAATGAAAAATACCTGCAAACAAAGAGGGATAAGCTGGGGCATGAAATTCTTAAAGACAAGCAATAAAAGAACCAGCCATTGTATTTGTACAATGGCTGTTCTTCTATAAGCTATCTGATCATTACTGCGGATCTTTGCTGATATTATAGGTATATAGTCCTTCAAATCCAGGATAGAAACCATCGAGCTTTACAGAGGAGCCCGATTTCTGAACTTCAGTATTTAGTTCTTCCACACTTGCTACGGGTTTATCATTCACCCTTAAGATTACAAAACCGTCTTTCATTCTTGTTTGCCCATCGATGAGACCGTTCTGGTTTATTTTCTTAACAACCACACCGCCGCTTTGTCCATATTCACCTGCTTTCTTTTTATCAAGGGTTACAAAGTCAGCCCCAAACTCATCCAGCGCAGATACTCTAACGATATCGTATGTGCCTGTTTTATTCTTAAGGGTAACATTTGCTGTCCCTTCTTTTCCGTCTCTAAGGTAATTAACGGTTATTTTATCTCCGGGTTTAAACCTTGCTATCTGCTCTACCATTTCATTGCCGGAAATTACCGGAAAGCCATTCACTTTTGTAATATAATCCCCTGCTTTTATACCGGCAGCAGCAGCAGCGCCGTCTTTGGGCACTTCTCTGACATATACCCCTAATCCTGTTTTATACCCTACTTTTTCTTTTTCTGAATCCGGCGCTTCATCCGGCAGGTAGCTAATACCAAGATAAGCCCTTTGTACGGTGCCGAATTGTATAAGATCGTTTACAATCTTTTTTACAATATTTACAGGAATAGCATAGGAATAACCGGCATAAGAACCCGTAGGAGAAGCAATGGCAGAGTTAATGCCGATCAGTTCACCCTTAAGATTAACCAATGCACCTCCACTGTTGCCCTGGTTAACCGCGGCATCTGTTTGTATATAAGACTCAATAGGCGCCTGGCTTTTACGGCTGTTCAAACCTAATGTTCTTCCTTTGGCGCTGATAATACCTGCTGTTACAGTAGTTTCAAGATTTAAAGGATAACCTATTGCTAGTGCCCACTGGCCTACCTGTACCTGGTCAGAATTTCCATATAAAAGAAAAGGAAGATTTTTTGCCTCAATTTTAAGTACGGCAAGGTCGCTGCTGGGGTCCGCGCCTATTACTTTTGCTGTATAAGATGTTTTATTGCTAAGCCCTACTTTTATTTCGCTGGCGCCATCAATTACATGATTGTTCGTAATAATATATCCATCCTGACTTACTACCACGCCGGATCCGGAAGCCCTTTGTGGAACAGCACGCATTTGTCCACCACCGCCAAAAAAGTCATCAAAAAAATCATCAGGCACCAATCCCTGGAATGGATTACTGCGACGGGGAAGATTATTGCTTGCCTGCTCTCTGCCAATAACTGTGGTTATATGTACTACAGTGGGAAGCGCCGCTTTAGCAGGTTGCACAAAATCAACCAAATCGCCGGGAACATTATTATTACTGTCAAACATGCCGGCATAATTCGCAGGAACTTTTATTCCATCCTGGATTGCCACAGGTTTTGAATTGAAATGATTGTAACCATACATTACTCCAAGGGAGGTTAATCCGCTTATAAGTATTGTAAATACAACATGCTTAATTTTCATTGCTTATAGAGATTTATTTGTAAACTAAATGTATAAATACTTCTTTAAATCCTTCATCAAATGCTATGCCTTTATAATACAAAACGTTAAAAGCTGATAAACTGGCATTTTCAACATTTTGCTTTAACAAATGATTAGGAGCAGCCGCTGTTTTGCAGCACATGAAATTACGATTGTATTCGTAATAGAAATGTTAATGGTTATTCATTTTAAAGTCAAAATAAGCCGGGTTAATTTATGGCGATATCACTTAAAAAACGCATGGTATCTATCCCGTCGGCATAATCCGTTAAGCCCGGTTGTTGGGTGGTACCAAATGGTATCTTTTCTGTGCCGGCGATGCATTGAATTTCTTCAGGGTTCAGTGATTGATATATTTCGTCTTTATTGTTGTAAAACCGGTAATGCAGCTGGCTGATGGGGGAAAATGCAGATGCATTTTCTGACAGGATAACCGAGCCATTTGTCATGTAAAATTTTTGATTGATAATATGCATTGCCAGGTTATAATCGTAGTTATGCTTATACTTATGATTTTCGATGAGGCGATCATATTTTTTAAATACATCCAAAAGAAGAGTAAAGTCATAATTGCCCGGTACAAATATTTGGGTAACATTCCGGCATCCCAGTCCAAAATACATGTATACATCATCAGAAAGCCTTTCAAGGTCTTTGTTCGTTTCGCTGCCTGTAATTATGGCAACGGATGTTCTGTTTCTTCTTATAATATGAGGATACTTTTTAAAATAATATTCAAAATATCTTGCCGAATTATTTGAACCTGTAGCTATATAGGCATCACAACCTTTTAATATCTCCCGGTATTCAATAGTCTCCTTTGCATTGCTTTCAAATTGAACCAGTTTATCGGTAAGATGTTTTAATAAAATATTATCCTTGGCAGATAGCTTTATTGTTTGTTTATGCCCCGCGGCAAACACACATAAAAAATCATGGAAACCAACCAGCGGTACATTGCCTGCCATGGTAATACCAATGTTGATCGCTGTTTTATTTTCGTGTGGTACTTTATATAAAGCCACCCATTCCGATAATTTTTCTTCATCCAGTAAATTGTTGCAGATATTCTGAATGGCGGTTGTAATAAATTCAGGTGTAAACCATGCATTTTGCAGGCTGGCTGTTCTTTGAACTGTTGTCCATTCTTCATCATCGCCAAGCATGTATTGCTTTAGCAGTTGTAATGCAGCCAGTCTTTGTTTTAAATTCAGCATAAATATTTATTCAGATGTGATTATCTTTGGCCTGCAAATCTAATTGCAAAATATTACCCGTAAAATTGTAAATAAGGTATGGCAATAAAAATAACAGATGAATGTATTAATTGCGGGGCTTGTGAACCTGAATGTCCTAACAATGCGATTTATGAAGGAGGGGTTGAATGGGCGCTTGCAGACGGTACTACTGTAAAAGGGAGTTTTACATTAATGGATGGCACTACTATTGACGCGAATGAACGCTTCTCGCCAATAAGCGTGGATACTTATTATATTGTTCCAAATAAATGTACCGAGTGCCAGGGATTTCATGAAGAGCCTCAATGTGCGGCAGTTTGCCCGGTAGATTGTTGTGTGCCTGATGAAATGTACGAGGAAACTGTTGAGGAATTAATGGCAAAGAAGGAAAAATTACATTTGTAAAATTTAGATAAACAGTTTAACTTTAGATTCATAAGATTGTTTGTTAACGAATATCTTTTAAGTTTCTAATAATGATGCTTAGGCGTCATAAAACAGGCGGGTGATATTTCCCGTTGTGGGTGAAGGTAAAGTTCCTTCACCCTTATTTTTTAATACAATAATTCCTATGCTGAAAATTGCTTTTTTGCCGGTTTTGTTATGCGTTATTACCGCATCATGCATTAATACTCCAAAGTTTAAAAATGATGAAAAAAGAATTGAGGCTTTGAATAGCATGCAGCAGGCTGATATAGATTTTTCAAACCGGTCGAAAGAAGTAGGAATGAAAAAAGCGTTTCTTGAATATATGGATGAGGAGGGCGTTATGTTGCGCCCTCAGCGGATGCCAATTGCAGGAGCGGCGGCGGTTGATCTTATCAGTTCTTTAAACGATTCTTCGCTTGTCCTGACCTGGCATCCCGTTGGTGCAAATATGTCAAAAGCAGCAGATATTGGATATACTTACGGTGTTTATACGATGCAGATGGGCGACTCGACTTATAAAGGTACTTATGTTACTATATGGCAAAAACAGGAAGATGGAAGCTGGAAATTTTTACTTGATTCCGGCAATGAAGGAACAGGAGAGTAGTATATGCAGGAAGCTGTTATGAATGAACGGCAAAAAGTTGTTTCTTTGCGTGCAAAAAATTATTAATATACATGAAACCCAATATCGCATTTGTTACAGGAGGCTACTCCGGAGAATCAGTAATATCGTATAAAAGTGCCGTTACTATTGAGAAGCATATTGACCATGAAAAGTATAACGTTTATACCATTGATATAACAACCAATGGTTGGTTTTATAAAGATGGTAATGACAAAGCGGAAGTGGACAAAAATGATTTCAGCATAACAGTTAATAATAAAAAGATCAGCTTTGACGCGGTATTGATTGGTATACATGGCACACCGGGAGAAGATGGCAAATTACAGGGATACTTTGATTTAATGAACCTTCCATATACATCATGCGATGCGGCTATATCTGCGCTTACATTTAACAAGCGTTATACTGTAGCGGTTGCTGCATTCAGCGGCATTAATGTTGCCCGCTCAGTTGTTTTAATAAAAGATCAGTTTGAAAGCGCTGATGAGGCTGTAAAGGATCTTCAGTTTCCTGTTTTTGTTAAACCCAATAACGGTGGGTCGAGTATCGGAATGTCAAAAGTGAACCAGCACTCGGAAGAATTAGGAAAAGCGGTAGCAAAGGCCTTTAATGAAGATGACCAGGTATTGATAGAAGAATTTATTAATGGGCGGGAATTTACAATTGGCGTATTTAAATCAAATAACAAAATAATAACACTGCCTATAACAGAAGTAATCAGTAAAAAGGATTTTTTTGATTACGAAGCAAAGTATACAACGGGTATGGCCAACGAAATAACTCCGGCTGAGGTTTCAGAAGATATTGCAGAACAGGTTAGAGAAACTGCAAAAAAGGTATATAAAATTTTTAATTGCCGCGGGGTTGTGAGAATGGACTTTATATACAATGACGACAAAAAAGCGCCGTTTTTACTTGAAATAAACACAGTGCCGGGGCAAAGTGAAGCAAGTATAGTGCCCAAGCAGGTAAAAGCAATGGGATGGACATTGAAAGAGCTATACTCCTCACTTATAGAAGAAGCTTTAGCAAACGGTAAGCAATAAAAGGGTTGATTTGAAAACCGGTTTTGAAGTGTAGATTTATTAAGATATTTAAAGTATGTTTAAAATAATCACTGATCGCCCGCTCTGGGCAAATATATTGATAGCACTGGGAATACTGTTACTTATATTTTTTCTATTCCTTCAGTCGCTGAAATATTTTACACATCATGGGTCGTATCTGAAAGTGCCTGATGTAAATAATAAGGATATTAAAGAGGCAACAGCATTATTGAATAAAGAAGGCTTTGAAGTATTGGTGCAGGATTCTGTATACTACGATTCTATTCCTCCGCTTGCCGTAGTAAAACAATTTCCTGAGCCGGATGCTTCTGTTAAAGTGAACCGTACCGTATATTTAACTGTAAACAGGGCGGTGCCCCCGGAGATTGAAATGCCCAATCTTGTTGGAATGAGTTTTCGTAATGCAGAGCTTGAGCTTAAATCAAGGGGATTAAAACTGGGCGATACCACATACCAGCCCGATATTGCCAAAAACGCAGTTTTGGATCAGCTATATAAAAATGCAACGATACGACCAGGTACAAAAATTACCATGGGCAATACTATTTCTTTGGTGCTTGGTGCAGGAGTTGGAAGTGAAGAATTGCCTGTTCCGGATCTTTTTGCCATGAGCTACGAGGAAGCAGCCGCTTTGTTAGAGGCAAATAAAATTATGCTGGGTAGTGTGGTGCAGGATGGAAATGTGCAGGATACCGGCGCGGCATTTGTTTTCCGCCAGCAACCTCCGCGGTTTAATGATGATGGTACAATGAACAGGATACGCCAGGGACAAATGATAGATATCTGGATAACCCCTGAGAAGCCTTTGAAAAGAGTGGTAGATAGTACCGGTAAACAACAAAGCCAGTCTACCGGCAGTAATGAGTATTAATCATTCAACATCACAACAAAACATTATAGTATGCAAACAATTACAACTGAAGAATTGAACAAAAGGTTAGCCGCAGGTGAAAAAATTAATCTTTTAGACGTACGCGAGCCACAGGAAAACGCAGCATTTAATATAGGCGGAATTCTTTTGCCCTTAGGAAAAATCAGGATGATGGATACAACCGAAATAGAAGATTTAAAGTCTGAAGAAATAATTTGTTATTGCAGAAGTGGTAACAGAAGCGGACAAGCCTGTTTATTATTAGAGTCAATGGGTTTTAATAATGTAAAGAACCTTACAGGCGGCATGCTTGAGTGGCAGGAAAAGTTCTGATAAGTGTACCGTTTAGAAGTTATCATAAGGTAGTAAAAATGTCAATTACACTGATTTTTTACGTAATTAATTGAAAATCAATTTTCTGAAAAATTAAATTGGTAAATATGAAATTCAATATAAATATTTAAAAACTTGTTTAATCTGAATATTTTTATAACCTTTGTGCCGGTTATAGTTTTTCTTCTGCTCTAACTATTAAACATCCCAATTTCCTTTCCTCCAGTATCAATATGTATAAGCCAGGAATGCTTAATACGAAATTTTAGCCTTTTCTAACTCCAGTGTTGTATTTAAAACCAAGAAAGAGTTCCCTAAAGCCTAACAAATACTGTACTGAAGTATGAAAATCTTTACAAACAGACCTTTTATAGTTCCTCGCTGGATTATACTTATCGCGGATACTGTTATCTCCACTGCATCCTTTGTGTTGTCTTATTTTATTTTGCAGGAATTCCGTTTCCCACTTCTGATAAGGGGACACTTCTTTATATATGCGGGATTATTTGTTGCCACATCCTTAACTGTATTTTACGCTATGCGTATTTACCGGGGGTTGATAAGGTATTCAAACACGAAGGATATGTTCAGGATTTTTTCCGCTGTGCTGGTGGTGAGCCTGATTTATCCTGTTGTTTCAGAATTAGTGGCTATAAGATTATACCGTATACCACGTTTAGACATGCCTACGCTTCTGGTACTTAACTTTTTCATCAGTTCCTCTTTGCTTATTATGTTAAGAACTTCAATAAAGGAAGTTTATATCCTGGCTAAAGGAAATGCATTGGCAGATGTAAAAAGAGTGTTGATATATGGTTCTGACCAGCATGCTATTTTAATAAAACAGGCTATTGAAGCTGCTAACAACGAAAAAGTTGTTGTAAGCGGATTTATTCAATCCGGTGGAAAAAAGATAAACAGCAATATTGAACAAAAAAGAGTATATCATTCCCGCGAATTAGCTGATCTGCATAAGAAATTCAATATAAATAAAGTAATACTTCCGAATAGTCTTTCCAATAATGCTGATGTAAGAAGGATTATTGATCAGTGCCTTAATTTAGGTATCCAGGTGCAGGCTGTACCTCCTTCTGAGCAATGGGTAAGTGGTAAACTCAGCATGGGACAAATGCAGGATTTGCGGATTGAAGACCTTTTGCCACGTAAGCCTATTGAAATAAACAATCAACTGGTTTCAAAAGAAATTTATGGTAAGAGAGTACTTATCACAGGTGCTGCTGGTTCAATCGGATCTGAAATAGCCAGGCAGGTCATGTCTTATAATCCTGAAATGGTTGTTTTATGTGACCAGGCTGAATCTCCGCTGCATGAAATGCAGCTTGAACTTGAAGAAGGTTATCCTGCAGCAAAAATAAAGACCTTTATTGCGAGTATCAGAAACCTGCGCCGGATGATTATTCCATTCAAAGAATATCGCCCTCATATAGTGTTTCATGCTGCTGCTTATAAGCACGTTCCCATGATGGAGAAATATCCGGAGGAAGCAATTTTGACGAATGTTATGGGAACCAGGAATATGGCGGACCTGTCAGTTTGCTTCGGTGTTGAAAAGTTCATCATGATATCTACAGACAAGGCTGTTAATCCTACCAATATCATGGGGGCATCCAAAAGAATTGCAGAAACATATGTGCAGTCTTTGAATAGTTCTTCATTTAACCCTCCTTCTACTGAATTGCTTTCTGACTTATTAAGGGATGCTGATGATGAAAGCATTAGCGTTGTGAATAATAAAACACGTTTCATCACCACAAGGTTTGGAAATGTGCTGGGTTCAAACGGATCTGTTATTCCTCGCTTCCGTTCGCAAATTCAGCATGGTGGGCCTATTACTGTAACACATCCTGAAATTACCCGGTATTTCATGACTATTCCCGAAGCCGTTCAGCTTGTGTTGGAAGCGGCTACTATGGGAAATGGAGGAGAAATATTTGTTTTTGATATGGGACAGCCTGTTAAAATAGCCGACCTGGCTAAAAATATGATTAAGCTGGCAGGCCTGGTTCCGGATAAAGATATTAATATAGTATACACGGGTTTGCGGCCAGGCGAAAAACTTTATGAGGAGTTGTTGAATGAAAAAGAGAAAACTTTGCCAACACATCATGAAAAAATAAAAATCGCCAAAGTTGTTTCAAGGTCTTATAAAGAGGTTTTGAATGATATAGAAAATCTTACTGAATTATGTAAACAGGGAGATCATTTTAAACTTGTTGGTAAAATGAAACTTATTATTCCTGAATTTATCAGCAATAACTCAGAGTTTGCTAAACTGGATGATGTTAAAGGACGGAAGAAAGTTCTGTTTGTTCCTGCTTTTACTGAAACTATTAATATCCGCAATTAATTTGCGGTACCAATGAACGGCAATAGAAAAGGCGGATATCATATATGATCCGCCTTTTTATTTGCAAACTTTTATTCGCTTTTTAACTTATATAATAATTTTAATTGCAGAAAAGCGTACATAATGCCATTCAATTGTTGCCTTATAAGTGTTCTTAGCCCCTCTACAAGGTATGGCTCATTTAAAACTACCCTGTAAGCGCTGATGATCATTTTTTCGCTGTCTTTACAGAATTGAATAACATTTGATGAAAGTTGAGCTTCTGTAAAAACAGGAGGGGTAGATGATGACTGATTGTTTTCTTCAGTATCAATTGCAACTACTGCGCCTATTGATTTTAATTGCGAAGTAAGTTCGCAGATATATTGATTACTCTCCTGGGCAAGCCAACTTATACTGTCTCTTAACTGTTTATCCTTAACCGATATAGAAGCTATTTCATATTTCTGTTTTTCACTCCTGAGTATATCCATCAATTGTGATACTTTGTCCACAATGTATTGCGGAAGGCGGAAGGATGTTGGCTTGATCATAGTAGAGGCTTTGCTTAAAGTTACAGAAATAAAATCAGTTTTCCCTGCGTAACAACAGTACCCGTTTTTGTGAACAATTGGAGTGCCATGTTTGGTTATTTGCAGGTTATAATATCTGTACCTAAACGAATTAACGATTAATTATTTCTTATTTTGCATAACAGCTATACTTTGTTAGATAAGAATCCAGGCAAGCATGAAGCGTATTATAAAAAAATTCAGGATTGATAAACGTATACGGGTTGGATATGGTTCAGCTTTTGTTATTTTACTTTTTTCATATTTACTTACCCTGTATTACAATGTTCAGGCTGATAAACAATCCCAATCTTTTCAGAAAACCAATATTGTCATCACCAAGTTCAATGATTTTATTTCGTTGATGAAAGATGCCGAAATCGGATCTACGCGGTATTTTCTTACCAAAGAAAGAAGCGCGTTAAATCCCTATTATCAAAGCCGCAATGCTTCCAACTCTTTGCTTTATAACCTGGATTCCAATATCACAAATAATACACAGCAAAAGCAATTGATGGGCAGGGCTAAAGCTTTACTTGATCAAAAATTTTCTATTATTGATAGTAATATAACCGCTCTGCAAAACAATAATTATGTATTAACAGACAGCTTGCTGATAAATGAAGAATATGGAAAGTTGGTAATGGATAGTTTGCGAAATGTAATCATTACAATGCAAAATGCTGAAGAGGGGATAAGGGATAAAAATCGGGAAGAACTACAACTCCGGTACAGAACATTAAATGTAGTTATAACAGCTTCTTTAATAATCGCAGTGTTATTATTCATATTTGGGTTTATTACCTATATAACTGAAAATAAAGCAAGGAGGCTTGCTGACCAGAAAGCTGAAGAATACCGGGGGGAACTTGAAAAAAGAGTGGAAGACCTGGATAAGGCCAACAGGGAGCTTGTTGAAATGCGCCGTCTTGAAAAATTTACATCAACAGGCCGTATTGCAAGAACAATAGCTCATGAAGTAAGAAATCCATTGACCAATATTAATCTTTCCGTTGATCAGTTAAGGTCTGAGCAGGACCAGGGAGCAGAAGATCGTAATATATTTTACGATATGATTACCCGCAATAGTCAAAGAATTAATTCCCTGATCACTGAACTTCTCAATTCTACCAGGTTTATAGAACTAAAATCGCAGGCTATTTCTATTAATCAATTGCTTGATGAAGCTCTATCGCTGGCAGAAGACAGGATAATGCTAAATGGTATACAGGTTATAAAGCAATACGATGCAGATATATGTGATCTTGTGGTTGACCAGGAAAAAATCAAGATAGCTTTTCTTAATATAATTGTTAATGCAATTGAAGCTATGGAATCTGAGAAAGGTGTGCTGACTATAAAAACTTATGCCAAACAAAAAAAATGTTATATAGAGATTACAGATAATGGTAGTGGAATGGATGCTGAAGCATTAAGTAAGCTTTTTGAACCCTATTATAGCAGAAAAGCAAAAGGTACCGGGCTCGGGCTTACAAATACAGAGAATATTATTCTTAGCCACAAAGGTAGTATTAACGCGGAAAGTGTATTAGGTGAGGGCACGACTTTTATTATCACACTTAACCTGCCGGGTTAAGCTGAATCTTATATTGATTGCTTATGAAAATTAAAGGTTATTCACTTTACCAGGTGCCACCGCGCTGGTTGTTTTTAAAAATCGAAACAGATGAGGGTATAACCGGTTGGGGAGAACCTGTTATTGAAGGTCGTGCGGCTACTGTAAAAGCGGCTGTGCATGAGCTGATGGAATATCTTATTGGTAAAGATCCCATGCATATTGAAGATCATTGGAACCTGATGTACAGGGCAGGGTTTTACCGTGGCGGACCAATCCTGATGAGCGCTATTGCGGGTATTGACCAGGCTTTATGGGATATTAAAGGAAAATTTTTTAATGCTCCTGTTTACCAGTTGATGGGTGGAAAAGCCAGGGATTCCATAAAAATATACTCCTGGATAGGAGGGGACAGGCCTGCTGATGTAGCTGATGCGGCAAAGACTGCAGCAAATGCCGGGTTTACAGCTGTTAAAATGAATGCTACAGAAGAGCTGCAGTATATTGACTCATTTGCAAAAGTGGAAGAAGTACTGAAACGTGTTTCGGCTATTAGTGAAGCAACAAATAGAACTGTAGGAATAGGCATTGATTTTCACGGGAGGGTGCATAAACCCATGGCAAAAGTTTTAGCGAAAGCGTTAGAACCATTTCACCCTATGTTTATTGAGGAACCTGTTTTACCGGAAAATAATGAAGCATTAAAGGAAATTGCCCAATGCACATCAATACCTATTGCCACAGGTGAAAGGATGTTCAGCCGCTGGCAGTTTAAAGACTTATTGAAAGATGGATACGTGGATATAATACAACCGGATCTGTCGCATGCCGGCGGTATAACAGAATGCAAGAAAATAATATCTATGGCTGAAGCATTTGATGTGGCCGCTGCGCCGCATTGCCCGCTCGGGCCTATTGCTTTAGCGGCATGTTTGCAGGTTGACGCTACCTGCCATAATGTATTTATACAGGAACAAAGCCTTGGCATTCATTATAATCAGGGCAGTGATCTGCTGGATTATCTTACCGATAAATCTGTATTCAGTTATGAAAACGGATTTGTAAAGATCCCTTCAGGACCGGGATTGGGAATTACGATAAATGAAGCGCATGTTATTAAAATGGATAGTGAAGGTCATAACTGGAGAAATCCTGTGTGGCGCCATAAGGATGGAAGCATAGCGGAATGGTAGGGAGGAGTGGGGTGTAGAGTGCATAACAACCGCCGTCAAACATATCTTATAATTAACCATTAAGACATTAAGAAAATTAAGTAAAAAGCCTTGATGACCCTTAACTTCTTAATGGTTTTCAAAACATATATTGTTTTTACGAACTAAATATGGTTCCTGTTAATAACAATATCCCCGGTTTTAAAAGCACATATATATGAAACATCTTTTTGCTGTTTTGTTCTTTTGCTATAGCATTACTGCCTGCAATCAACCAGCTCCCAATGAAGCTGGTATATCCGATACGGCTGCTGTGCATAAAGAAACACTGATAAAAACAGAATGGTATGATAAAACCTTGCCTCCGCTTGTTGATACCGGGTCAACCGCGGAAATAATTGGAAGGGGATTTGACTGGAGCGAAGGGCCGCTCTGGATAGCATCTCTTAAAAAATTAATTTTTTCGGATGTGCCACAAAATAAAATCTACCAATGGCAGGAAGGAGATACGATGAGCACTCTTTATCTTACGCCTTCCGGGTATACAGATGCAGCACCGCGGAAAGGCGAGACGGGTTCAAACGGGCTGGCACTGGACAAGGATGGAAAGTTGCTGCTATGCCAATCTGGTAACCGCCAGGTAGCAAAAATGGATGCAGCGCCTGGTTCACCTGCCGCAGTATATACTGCACTGGCTAAAGGCTATAACGGCAAACGGTTCAATAGCCCTAACGACCTTATTACCGACAGCAAAAACAATATTTATTTCACCGATCCTATATACGGTTTGCCGGAAGGCGAGCATGACCCGGAAAGAGCATTAACGTTTGAAGGTGTGTACAAAATCTCAAATGGAAAAGTAACATTGCTGATTGATTCAATACCTCGTCCTAATGGATTAGCGCTATCTCCCGACGAAAAAACGCTGTATATAGCAAGCAGCGATGATAAAAAGCCGGCATGGTATGCGTATAAGCTTGATGACAATGGAAAAATATTAGGCGGCGGTGTTTTACTGGACGCAATACCTTTAAAAAGCAAAGCCGAAGTTAAGCAGGGCCCTGATGGCTTTAAATTGGATAATGCAGGTAATATTTTCAGTGCAGGTCCTGATGGTATAAACATTATTTCGTCACAGGGTAAACTGCTTGGGTTGATAAAGGTATATGGCCGCTCCTGTTCGAATTGCGTTTTTAATGAAGCAAAAAATGTTCTGTTCGTAACTGCAGATGATGTGGTTATGAAGATAAAGCTTCGCTAATGAATGGGGAATGGCAATAGGGAATGGACAGTGGGCAATAGAGAATGTGTAGCATCTCTCACGTTATACTCAATTTACCATTGCCTATTCACTACTTAATATATCCCAGTATCTTCAGCATACTTTGCGCGGATTGCTCTTTAGCATACAGCCAATCTACCAGTTTTCCATTTTTATCATACTCTACAATCACATGCTTAGGTGATGGGATGAGGCAGTGTTTAATGCCGCCATATCCGCTGATCTGATCCTGGTAAGCACCGGTATGGAAAAAGCCAAGAATAAGCGGCTCTCCATTGGTTATTTTTGGAAGAAACACTTCATTGATATGCTCCTCGGAGTCATAGTAATCATGGCTGTCACAGGTCATTCCGCCTAATACCACACGTTGATACTCCTGGTCCCATTTATTGATGGGCAACAACAAGAATCGCTCACCAATACCCCAGGTATCAGGCAGTGTAGTAATAAAAGAAGAGTCAATCATATACCATGTCTCACGGTCGTTCTGAACTTTTTGTCCAACCACGCTGTATATGTGTGCCATACTTTCACCTACCGTAAAGCTGCCAAATTCAGTATAGATATTTGGCATCGGCACTTTGGCCTTTTTGCATGCACTCTTAATATTTCTTACAATCTCATTGATCATGAACTGGTAATCATATTCAAAACCAAGTGAGTGCTTTATCGGGAATCCGCCACCTATATTGATGGAATCAAGCTCAGGGCATATTTTCTTTAACTGGCAGTACAAGTGAATGATCTTATTCAGCTCACTCCAGTAGTATATGTCGTCCTTAATACCTTTATTTAAAAAGATGTGCAGCATTTTTAGCTGGAACTTATCTTCATTACCTTCAATTTTGTCTACATAGTATTCCAGTATATCCCTGGCGCGTATGCCTAACCGTGAGGTGTAAAAGGGAAATGTAGGTTCTTCTTCTGCTGCAACACGTATGCCCAGTTTAAAGGGTACTTTTACAGATCTGCGGTAAGCTTCCAGTTCATCTTTATTATCTAAAACAGGGATCACATTTTTAAAGCCATTGTTCAGCAGGCGTGCAATACGGGAGGTGTACCCTTTTTGCTTAAAACCATTGCAAATGATATGTATATCTTTTGTGATTTTTCTTTTCTCGTACAGGCGATTGATGATCTCGATATCATAAGCATAAGAAGTTTCGAGATGAATTTCGTGCTTGAGGGCTTCTTCCACCACAAAAGAAAAGTGCGAGCTTTTTGTACAGTAGCAGTAAAAGTATTTTCCTTCGTAACGGTGTTTTTTAAAAGCATCCTTAAACATTTGCTTTGCTTTGTTTATCTGCATGCCTATTTTAGGCAGGTAGGTAAGCTTTAGCGGTGTTCCGTATTTGTCAATAAGGGCTTTCAGATCCAGTCCGTTAAACCGCAGATATCCCTCCTGTACATCAAAGCCTTCCTGGGGAAAATAAAAGGTTTGTTTGACAAGATCGGTGTATGATTTATTCATTGTTTAAGTGATGCCTGTTAATAAGTGAGCGAAATGATTTGCAAATGTAGTTTTTTGAAATATATGCAATAAAAAACCGGTCGTGATTTTTTCACTACCGGTTTAATGTTATCTGGTATCTGGCGAAAATCTTCAATTAACCCAGCCTTTGTATGGTTTATTTAACGGATGCCACCAGCTTTTTGAAGCTTTCAGGCTCATTCATAGCAAGATCAGCCAGCACTTTGCGGTCTAAGCCAACACCTTTTACATTCAATTTATGGATGAACTCAGAATAAGTTAACCCTTCTTCGCGAACTGCGGCGTTGATACGGGCAATCCACAAAGCACGGTATTCTCTTTTCTTTAATTTACGTCCAACATATTTGTATGTTAAACCTTTTTCTACTACGTTTTTGGCAACGGTTAATACATTTTTACGTTTGCCATAATAGCCCTTGGCGGCTTTTAATATTCTTTTTCTGCGAGCTTTTGAAGCTACGGAGTTTACTGAACGAGGCATGATTATAAGTTTTACGTGAGTACGCCTTAACGCACATCAACTGTTTTGTAATGATTTGCTTTTTAAAAGCTGAGGTTTACTTTAAACGCAATAAACGTTTTACGAAATGGATGTTTGTTTTGTGCACTTCACCATCCACATTCATAGCACGTTTACGTTTTTTAGATTTTTTTGTCAACAGGTGACGACGGAAAGACTTCTGGTGGGTAATCTTGCCTGTTGCGGTAACTTTAAACCTTTTCTTTGCGCTTGAATTGGTTTTAACCTTTGGCATTGTTTAAATTATTATGTGTTATACCCGAGGGGCGGCTTCGAACAGACGAAACACTTATGGAGCCTTTGGGGCAATACCAAACCAGTACAATTCCTGATTTGGGGTCGCAAAGGTAATAAAAAAGATTTTTAAATTCAAGTAATATTCTCTTTTTGAACTTTAACGTCCAACAGCTAATTTCGCATCCTAATGCAACTCAGTACAAAACATCTGTTAGGCATTAGAGACCTCCGGCCACAGGATATTCAGCTCATTTTAGATACCGCAGCCCAATTTAAGGAAGTTTTACAGCGTCCTATTAAAAAAGTGCCCACACTGCGGGATGTAACCATTGTCAATCTTTTTTACGAAAGTTCTACCCGAACACGCATTTCGTTTGAATTGGCCGAAAAGCGGCTCAGCGCCGATACCATTAATTTTACGGCAAGCGGCTCTTCGGTTTCCAAAGGCGAAACTTTGCTGGATACAGTGAATAATATCCTTTCCATGAAGGTGGATATGGTGGTTATGCGGCATAGTGCCAGCGGAGCGCCTCATTTCCTGGCAAAACATATTCCGGCAGCCATTGTAAATGCCGGAGATGGTATAAACGAGCATCCTACCCAGGCATTGCTGGATGCTTTTTCCATGCGTGAAAAAAAAGGTAGCCTGGAAGGATTGAAGGTGGCTATTATCGGCGATATCATGCATTCGAGGGTAGCGCTGAGCAATATCTACCTGCTTAAAAAAATGGGTGCAGAGGTAATGGTGGCGGGTCCTCCCACATTGATTTCTCCATATATGCAAAAGGCATTTGATATAAGGGTTGAATACAATGTGAGAAAAGCATTGGAGTGGTGTGATGTGGCGAACGTACTGCGCATTCAGTTGGAAAGGCAGAACCAGGTACTTTTTTCTTCCCTGAGAGAATATAATCTTGCTTACGGCATTAGTAAAAGAATGCTGGATAGCCTGGATAAAGAAATCGTTATCATGCATCCCGGACCAATTAACCGCGGTGTTGAATTAGATAGTGATGTTGCGGATTCAAAACAATCTATTATCTTACAGCAGGTAGAGAACGGGGTAGCTACGCGAATGGCAGTATTGTATTTGCTGGCAGGAGGAGGAAGGAAGGAGAGTTAATTTATTTATGGTTTGTAGTTTGTAGTTAACCCCCAAACCATAAACCACAAACCACAAACCACAAACTTCCACATGAAACGTATTGCGCTCTTTCCCGGAACCTTTGATCCCATTACAATTGGTCACCTTGATATTATTAACCGGTCACTTAACCTGTTTGATAAGCTCATTATAGGTATCGGCAGAAATGCCAATAAAACAGCTATGTTTTCTGAAGAGCAGCGGTTGAAATGGATTAATGAGATTTTTAAGAACGAGAAAAAAGTAGAGGCTGTAGTATATGAAGGGCTAACGATAGATTGCTGCAAAAAACATAATGCTAATTTTATTTTAAGAGGGATACGTTACGTAAATGATTTTGAATATGAGAAGGCTATCGCGGATATGAACAGAAGCCTGTCTCCTGATATCGAGACTATTTTTCTCACCTGTCTTCCTCAATATACTTCAGTAGCATCAACACTGGTTAGAGATGTAATACGGAATGGAGGAAATGCAAGAGCTTTTCTTCCTGCACCGGTAGCCAGGAGTTTGAGATAATGCCGGCTTAAAACATTGTATAAATTTCCTGGCTGAAATTTTTGATCCCATATCCTGTAGGCATCTACTTCCTGATAATTTTTGTTGATACCGAGCTCCCGTTTTCCCCTGTTAATTGCACAATGTATATACCGCTCAACCATTTGCCTGACTCAGTTACAGCAATCGTATGAGTACCAATATTTACAAGTAGCTGCTTAATAAATACAGCCTGTCCGTTAAAATTAAACACCCTGATTGTTATATTTTGTTTTTGCGAGGTTGTATAGATTATATTAAAATTATTGTTGAAAGGATTTGGATTAACCGAGCATGCTGCCTTATTATCCTTTTTTAGCTGCACGCTTTTTATAGCAGTATAATTTTGAATACCAGTAAGCTCTGCTGCGTAAACTCTGTAATATATAATTGCTGCAGAGCTTGTGGAAAGTGTAACATCGGTAAAGCTATAATTATAAGTATGGCTTTTACCTGGTATGCTGGCTACGGAAGTAAAGTCAATTCCATTTTCACTTCTCTGTACAATAAAGATCGTTCCTTCATCAAAGTTGGCCGACCAGTTTATAACAGGTATATTATTTGAAAGGGTTACAGAAAAATTATCCCAACTCACGGGCAATAAAACCAAAGCGGTGTATGCTGATGCACATGCATAGGATGAAAACCCGGTAGTATCCGGGGCTGCAAATACAGCGTATTTCGCGTTTGCATATACTGTTCCCCACTGGTCATCAAAAATTTGTGTGGTCTTTGTTCTGTTTACCGTATATATCCTGAGTGTGTCACCGGTTGTTGTATTTACACCCACAGATGCTCCGCCTCCTAATGTGCTTTTGCCGGTAATATACATGAACCCGTTGCCTTTTACTGTGCCATAGTTAGTAAATACTCCTGATTTAATTACGCCATTACCGGAGCTTATAATATTGCCGCTATTGGTAAAAGATGAACCGTTAGAAGCCAGGAGTAAACCACTATTATACATGGTTACGGCGTTATTGTTTATCGTAATGCCGGTGCTGCCAATAATGCGGCAGGTATTTGTAACCACAGTGTTTCCCCCAAATGTGATCGTTTTTTGTGATTGAAATTTGCCCTCGTTATTAACCTGCCCCTTGCTCGAGTTGAAATTTCCTCCTATGGTCAAATTTTTCTTATTGTTTACAGATGAATTTGAATACAGGTTCAGGTCATTGCCAACAGCCATTTCCGCGTAATTGGTAAAGCTGATACCATCTGCGTAAAAGTTAAAACCTGAATTGATGGTGATATTAGAGTGGTTGGTAAAACTGCTGCCACCGGCATTAATATCAACAGAACCATTAAAATTGATAATAGCAGCGGCATTATTGATCAAAGTTTGTGCACTGCCATTTAATTGTGTGTTACCATTAACGGTAACCGTTCCGTAATTATTTAAGCTAAATCCGTCGGATGTTTGTAAAGAAGCAACAGTCATGGTTCCATATACCGTATACCTGCTTTTATAACCGTTTACGTTTGCCGGCTTAAATGTAGCGCCATTTGCAATCGTAATTTTTCCACCTGTGCCCCAGTTATTAACTGTTCCGGTAAAAACGCCTTGCTTAATATACAGGCTATCCCCGGTTTGTAAGGTATAAGTATTTGAAGTGCCATTATCAACATAAGTTGTCTGGCTGAATATTGGTTCAGGAGACAAATATCCCAGTACTATTATTACAGGGGTATAAAATTTTTTTTTCATTTTGCCTTATAAGTGTTTTTAATATCATGCTAAATGAAAACACTTATTTAGGCTATATTATTATTTAAGGGTTAAACATTTATTTTAACTACATATTTACCCTTATGCTATTGAGTGTGGATTGACAAATATCAACTGTTGTCATCAGAAAAATTGATGAATGACAAAAGGTGTGGCACTTATTCACCATTGGCTATTTTACCCCCGCCCCATCAAATTTACAAATTCATTTACCGGCATTGATGTAAGTTTACTGAAGTCAATAGAAGCATTATAGATGGTTTGCTGCTGCTTGGATGAAAATATTCTTGCCAGGTTGGTTTTGTATTTTTCAATCAGCACAGGTATGCCCTGGTCGCGGCGGCGTTTATGCCCGATGGGATATTCAACTACCACTTCATCAAGCCTGGTTCCATCGTTGAACTCAATAGTAAGCGCATTGGCGATAGAACGTTTTTCGGGGTCGTGGTAATCTTTGGTGAACTGAACATCTTCTTCTGTAAACATTTTATCACGCAATATGTCAATGCGTGGATCAGAAGCTATATTGTCTTCATAATCCGCAGCGGTAAGCCTGCCGTAAATTAATGGCACTGCAATCATGTATTGGATGCAATGATCCCTGTCTGCAGGATTATGCAGCGGTCCCTTTTTATCTATGATGCGTATTGCGGCTTCGTGTGTGCGTATACGTAATGATTTGATATCCTCTACTGATTTATTCAGCGCTTTCAGCTTTTTATGAAGTGTCATTGCTGCTTCTACCGCTGTTTGTGAGTGAAACTCCGCAGGGAAGGAAATTTTGAACAACACATTTTCCATTACATAAGAGCCATAATCACGTTGAAATTTAAACGCATTGCCTTTGAACAATACATCATAAAATCCCCATGTTTTGGCTGAGAGTACAGAAGGGTATCCCATTTCACCTGTTTTAGCAATCAATGCTAATCTTACTGCGCGGGAGGTAGCATCGCCTGCCGCCCAGGATTTGCGGCTGCCGGTATTAGGTGAATGCCTGTAGGTGCGCAGTGAGTGCCCGTCAACAAATGCAAGTGATATGGCATTGATCAGTTCATCTCTTGTAAGCCCGATCAGTTTTCCAACAACCGCGGTTGATGCCAGCTTCACCAGCAATACATGATCTAAACCTACCCGGTTAAAAGAATTTTCCAATGCCATTACACCCTGTATTTCATGCGCACGGATCATACCATCCAATACGGCTTTCATGGTTAAAGGTGGTTTACCATTGGCGATAGCTGTTCTGCTCAGCCAGTCTGCCGTTGCTAATATACCCCCGAGATTATCGGAAGGATGCCCCCATTCCGCGGCCAGCCAGGTATCATTAAAATCAAGCCAGCGGATGATCGCGCCAATATTAAATGCTGCCTGCACCGGATCAAGCTGGTAACTTGTTCCGGGGACTTTTGCCCCGTTGGGAACGATAGTGCCGGGCACAATCGGCCCGAGCAATTTGGTACAGGCAGGATAGGTTAATGCTTCAAAGCCACATCCCAGTGTATCAAGCAAACAGTAATGCGCCGTTTGCCATGCCAGCTCATTTTTTATTTCATAATTCAAAACATAGTCTGCAATATCACTGATCACTTTATCTACAGGCGGACGTTCATTGGAAATAATAGAGGACATAAAAGGTTTTGATTTCTGATTTGAGATTTATGATTTTAAACACCAGCGCTTTTAAGTATAATAATTATTATACTTATTTGATTTTGTTCTTTTTTGCAGTGATGTCTATCGCGGTAAAGATACTAAGCAATTCATTTGCTTCTTTTATTAAAGCATCAATTAGTGAAATAGACGGCACTGATGAAATTTCTTTTGTTATTTCAAGCCAATATAAAGATTCATCTGCCTCTTCTATTACAACGTCGATTTTATAAATAAAATTCGCTTTGGATTTTCCCCGGCATGCGGCCCTGTAGTTTGCACCTACCGAACCTGCGGAGCGGATTAATTGTTTGGCCGTTTCAAACCCCGTAATGTTTCTTGGAAAATTTTCGCATAACCGAAGAACAGCAATGTGAAATTGTTTTGTTCTTTTTTGAAGATCATATTTATTCATAGATTAACATTTAAGCTTTTGTGCTGTCACCCGAATCATAAATCATAAATCATAAATCACAAATCATAAATTTCAAATCCTCTCTTTTCTCTCCACAAACTCCCTGTTCTCCGGCCCGGTATAATTAGCGCTTGGACGGATGATTTTGCCATCCTGCCTTTGTTCAATAATATGCGCACTCCAACCGGTAACACGAGATATTACAAACAATGGTGTAAAGAAAAGCGTAGGCACACCCATTAAATGATAGGATACTGCAGAAAACCAATCAAGGTTAGGAAACATTTTCTTTTCCTCCCACATTAAAGATTCGAGTTTTTCAGCAATACTGTATAATAAAGTATCCCCCGCTTCTTCCGAGAGTTTACACGCCACTCCTTTGATCACTTTATTTCTTGGGTCAGAAACGGTATATACAGGATGACCAAAGCCGATGATCACTTCTTTTCGTTCAAGCCTTGTTTTAATATCCGCGGCAGCTTCTTCCGGTGATGTATACCTGCTTTGTATATCGTAAGCCACTTCGTTGGCGCCACCATGTTTTGGCCCACGTAAAGCACCGATAGCACCGGTTACAGCGGAATAAATATCAGAACCTGTGCCTGCTATAACCCTTGCCGTGAACGTGGATGCATTAAATTCATGTTCAGCATATAAATTCAAAGATACCTGCATGGCTTTCTGCCACGATTCAGATGCTTTTTTCCCATGTAGCAGGTGCAGGAAATGCGCGCCGATGCTATCATCATCTGTTTCTGTTTCTATTCTTTTCCCGTTGTGCGAAAAATGATACCAGTATAATAATGCTGAACTATAAGAGGCTAATAATTTATCGGCAATATCTTTTGCTCCCGCCTGGTTATGATCCTCTTTTTCTGGAGAGATGCTGCCTAGCGCAGAAGTATAGGTGCGCAATACATCCATAGGATGTGCTGCCGCCGGAATTTGCTCCAGTATATTTTTGGCTACAGCCGGTAATCCGCGGAGCGAACGTAACTTATTTTTATATGCGGTGAACTGTGCTTCTGTAGGCAGGCTGCCGTAAATAAGCAGGTATGCGGTTTCTTCAAAATCCGCTTTTTCAGCAAGATCAAGTATATCGTAACCACGGTAGTGTAAATCATTACCGCTTTTGCCAACTGTGCAAAGCGCAGTATTACCCGCGGCAACGCCAGACAGCGCTACACTTTTTTTAGGCTTAAACCCTGCAACCGTATTATCTGTGCTCATATATTATGATTTGTGCTTCAAGAAAAGCGTATCTAATTTTTGTTCAAAAGCGTGATATCCTATGCTTTCATACAGCTCAGCTCTTGTTTGCATGGTATCAAGAACATTTTTTTGTGTGCCTTCTTTCCTGATAGCATTAAAAACATTCAACGCGGCTTTATTGGCAGCCCTGAAAGCGGATAGGGGGTATAATATCAATCCAACCCCTGCATCTTTTAATTCTTCTACCGTCCACATTGGCGTCATGCCAAATTCGGTTATATTGGCAAGCACAGGAATGCCTGTGGCTTTCACAAACGTACCATACTGGCTTAATGCGCTCACCGCTTCTGCAAAAATAAAATCAGCGCCTGCTTCTTTGTAAGCTACAGCTCTTTCCAGGGCCTTCTCTAAACCTTCGTTAGCTAAAGCATCTGTTCTTGCACCAATTACAAAATCCTGGTCGGTTCTTGCATCAACAGCGGCTTTAATCCTGTCAGCCATTTCGTCTTTGCTTACAATTTCTTTTCCCGGTCGGTGACCACAGCGTTTAGCGCCCACCTGGTCTTCTATATGTAATGCACCTGCACCGGCCTTAATGAGTGATTTAACTGTTCTTGACACATTGAACGCAGAAGGTCCGAACCCTGTATCAACATCTACAAGCAGGGGTGTATCAGTAATATTGGTTATGCGGTTAATATCTGTCAATACATCTTCGAGCGTAGTAATGCCAAGATCAGGAATGCCCAAAGAGCCTGCAGCTACACCACCGCCTGAAAGATAGATTGCTTTGAACCCGGACTGTGTGGCAAGTAAAGCATGGTTGGCATTAATTGTTCCAACAATTTGCAAAGGGTTTTCTTCCTTTATGGCTTTTTTAAAGCGTGCGCCTGCCGATACATTTTGTGTTGACATGGTTGCAATTTATGGCGTTTGGATGAGAGTATAGTATAAAATGCAGATATTAAAGAGTATGAAATGATGAGCGCAATTGATGAATAAAGAATTGAACGATGAAAAGTGAGACGCAACAACTGCTCCTTAGCAGTACTATAGCCGGCTCAACAATAAAAATATTTTTCGATGTGTTATGAAATTTTCCAGTCAATAGGATCCTGCCCCTGCTTGATTAGATAATCATTTGTTTTGGAAAAATGTTTGCAACCAAAGAATCCTTTATCCGCAGAAAATGGTGATGGATGAGCTGCTTTTAAAACATGATGCCTGGTTTCATCAATCAATATTTGTTTTTCCTGCGCAAATTTTCCCCAAAGCAGGAATACAATGCCTGATTTTTGTTCAACAACTTTTTGAATGACTGCGTCAGTAAATGTTGCCCAACCTATTTTAGAATGACTGAATGGCTCATTAGCCCGTACTGTTAATGCTGCGTTGAGGAGCAGTACTCCCTGTTGTGCCCAATAGGTGAGATTGCCTTTTTTGAAAGGCATTTCAACACCGATATCAGATTGAATTTCTTTATATATATTTATTAATGATGGGGGAGGAGGAACACCATCCTGAACAGAAAAGCAAAGACCATGAGCCTGCCCCGGCCCGTGATAGGGATCCTGCCCGATAATTACTGCTTTTACATTGGCAAAAGGAGTTTGCTGGAATGCATTAAATATCAACGGCCCGGGGGGATAGATCGTTTTACCTGCCAAACGCTCTGTTTTCAGAAAAAAAGCGATCTGTTCAAAGTACGGCTTTGTAAATTCATCTTTCAAAGCCTCTTTCCAGCTTGATTCTATCTTTACATCCATGTAGCTTTAATTAGAGTTTGGATGCAAACTAAAAAAAATTATCTTTGCAGCCTCAAAAAAAGGTACTGTGGCGATAAGGGATGTGGGTATGTAAGGGGGGCATCTGCCTTACAAGCAGAGGGTCGAAAAAGAAAGATGTAATAGATGTAATATTGGTCCGGTAGCTCAGTTGGATACCTGCCTGCCGGCAGGCAGGGAGCATCAGCCTTCTAAGCTGAGGGTCATTGGTTCGAAACTAACCTAAATGAAAAATCACAAAGATGTTTTTTGTGTATGTGATAAGAAGTGAAATTGATGAACGTTTTTATGTTGGTTTAACTGAAGATGTTGAAAGGAGATTAAAAGAACATAATAGTAAGAAAACAAAGTCAACGAAAGGTTATATACCGTGGAAACTTTGTTTTTTTGAAACGTTTAAAACAAGAATAGAAGCAAGAAAAAGAGAAATATATTTGAAATCGGGAGTTGGAAAAGAATATATTAAACAAAATTGGTCCGGTAGCTCAGTTGGATAGAGCATCAGCCTTCTAAGCTGAGGGTCATTGGTTCGAATCCAATCCGGATCACAAAAGGATTACTGTAAAGTGATCCTTTTTTATTTTCAAATTTTTCTTTCAAAACATCTCCTTAGTTTCGCGGCCTTATGAAAGAATTTGCATTTATAATAGCGGACAAATTATCTATAAAACCGCAACAGGTTGAAACTGTTATTGCTTTATTGAATGAAGGAGCCACCATACCTTTTATAGCGAGGTACCGTAAAGATAAAACCGGCGCTTTGGATGAAGTGGCAGTACAGGGTATAGAAGATGAGCTGAAATCCCTGAAAGCGTTTACCGAAAGAAAAACCGCGATAGAAAAATCTATTACCGAGCAGGAAAAAATGACGGAAGCATTACAGGAAAAACTGGATAATGCTAAAACACTTGCTGAGCTTGAAGATATCTATCTTCCATACAAGCCCAAAAGAAAAACCAAGGCGCAAACGGCAAGGGAAAATGGATTGGAGCCGTTGTCTGTTTTTATGCTGGAGCAAAAGAATGAAGATATTAATGCATATGTCGTAACCTTTATTAGCGATAAAATAAAAACCGCCGAAGAAGCTTTGCAGGGCGCAAGAGATATTATAGCGGAGCAGATCAATGAAGACGCACAGGTGCGTGCTAAAATGAGAAAGTTGTTTGAAGATAAAGCAGCTTTAAGCAGTAAGGTTATTGCAGATAAAGAAACAGAAGGCATTAAGTTCAAAGATTATTTTGATTACAGCGAACCTGTATTAAAAGTACCCTCTCATCGTGCGCTGGCGGTATTGCGTGGTTTTATGGAAGGCATTTTACGTATTGCGATAGAGCCTGAAGAAGAAACCGCGCTCTCTGTGGTTGAAGGATTATATGTAAAAGGCATGGGCGAAAGCAGTGTACATGTAAAGAAGGCAGTAAGAGATTCTTATCGACGTTTGCTGCAACCTGCGCTGGAAACGGAGTTCAGAACGATGCTTAAACAAAAAGCAGATGAGGAAGCGATCAATGTTTTTGCAGAAAATTTAAAGCAATTGTTGCTGAGCGCCCCCCTGGGCGGTAAGAGGGTGCTGGCGATAGATCCTGGTTACCGAACCGGTTGTAAGGTAGTTTGCCTGGATGAAAAAGGTGAATTGAAAAAAAATGATTTGATATACGTGCATGAACCGGGAAAGCTGCAAAGCTCGGAATATACCATCAAGCACCTCGTTGATGCTTACCGTATAGAAGCATTTGCTATTGGTGATGGTACTGCGGGTAGGGAGACAGAACAGTTTATCAAAAAGCTTAACCTCGGACTGCCTGTATTTTTAGTGAACGAAGATGGTGCTTCAGTATACTCAGCATCCGAAACCGCGAGGGAAGAATTTCCGGAGCAGGATATTACAGTACGCGGGGCAGTTAGTATCGGCAGGCGATTAATGGATCCGCTGGCGGAGCTTGTAAAAATTGATCCTAAAAGCATTGGTGTTGGTCAATACCAGCATGATGTTAACCAGTTCAGGTTAAAAGAGCGGCTTGATCAGACTGTTGTAAGTTGCGTGAACCAGGTAGGCGTGAACCTGAATACAGCAAGCAAACATTTACTGGCGTATGTAAGTGGTATTGGCAGCACGCTCGCAGATAATATTATTAAATACCGTAATGAAAATGGCGGATTTACCGACAGGAGCCAATTGCTGAAAGTGCCGCGCCTGGGAGGAAAAGCATACGAGCAGTGCGCAGGTTTTTTGCGTATTAAAAAAGGGAATAATCCGCTTGATGCAAGTGCTGTTCACCCGGAAGCATATACATTGGTTGAAAAAATGGCAGCTGATAATAAGGTGGAGGTTCAATCGCTCATTGGTAATGAAACGGTAGTAAAAAACATCAATGCCAAACAATATATCAGTGAGCAGTTTGGAGAGCATACCATTAATGATATTTTAAAAGAACTGCAAAAACCCGGGCTAGATCCGCGAAGCGAACTGCAGCAGTTTGAGTTTGCTAATATTTACTCAATCAATGATGTGCAGGTGGGTATGATAGTGCCGGGCATTGTTACCAATATTACGCGTTTTGGCGCTTTTGTAGATATTGGCGTTAAGCAGGATGGACTGGTGCATATTTCTGAAATAACACATAAGTTTATTGACGACCCCAACGAGGCTTTAAAACTCAACGACCAGGTAAAAGTAAAAGTGCTGGAAGTGGATATGGTGCGTAAGCGCATAGCATTATCCATTAAGCAAACGCAGGAAATGCCTGCACGTAATGAACGCAGGGGTAATAATCCATCTCAAAGGAGATATGAAAAGAAAGAGCCCGATTTATCGCAGGCTAGCTTCACAGATGCGTTGAGTGTATTGAAGAAGAAGTTTGGAAGGTAGGTGTTTTATATCCATTGAATTATTTATTGGTACTGAGCTGTAGTGCTACTATTAACTTCAGTTGTGTCACACTCTTGTACGTTCGGTAATTCTGTTCAGCAATAGTACTTCGCTGTGCGTGGCGTCCTCGCCACGCACGACTTTCCTGTCGTCTCTGGCGACATAGCCTGCTGCTTTTGCAATACACAATAGCATTACCACAGCACCGCCAACATTAATCGCGTTGCTTCAATAGTGCTGAGTTAATTGCTGCAGCACAAGCGAGCGTGGCAAGGAACGCCCAATAGTAGCAATACAGCTAAATACAAAAGAATAATTACTATTTCACCGGGCGGTTGAAGCTTTTTCGCAGTGCCTTTGTTGTACTTTTACCCAAAATATTCCAATGCGCATCATCCTTTCCTTTTTTATGCTTACGTGTTTTTCATTAAACACCTACAGCCAGCTTACTGCCAAAGCTATAGATGATGTTGTTGAACGTTCGATGAAAGCATTTGATGTGCCGGGCATAGCGGTAGGTATTATTAAAGATGGAAAAGTAGTACATGCGAAAGGCTACGGTGTTCGCTCATTGAATACCAAACAAAAGACAGATGAAAATACTTTGTTCGGCATAGCATCTAACAGTAAAGCATTTACGGCTACAGCACTGGGTTTACTGGTTGACCAGGGAAAAATTAAATGGGATGATAAGGTGAGAGATTATATTCCCGAATTTAAATTGTATGATCCTTATGTTACGGAAGAATTTACCATCCGCGACCTGCTTACGCACCGCAGCGGTTTGGGACTAGGCGCCGGCGACCTGATGATATTTCCTGACTCTTCCAACTTTGAGCTGAAAGATATTATTCATAATCTCCGCTATCTTAAACCTGTTTCAAGTTTCCGTTCAAAGTATGATTATGACAACAACCTGTATATTATTGCCGGCGAAGTGGTAGCAAGGGTAAGTGGTAAAAGCTGGGATGATTTTGTGCAGCAAAACATAATTGATGTAATAGGTATGACAAAAACCGCTACCTCATACAACAGGGTAAAAGATAAAACGAATATCATTGATGGTCATGCGCCGGTGGATGGAAAAGTAGAGGCAATCGGCAGGAATATTTTCAGGCTCGGCGCTGCGGCAGGCGGGTTAAACTCGAATATAACCGACCTGTGCAAATGGGTGCAGTTGTGGTTAAACAGAGGAAAATATGGAGATGGTTTGAGCAGGCAACTGTTTTCAGAAAACGTGTACCGCGAAATAACTTCACCGCAAACCATTATTCCGGTTTGGGCGCCGGGAGCATACAATACGCATTTCGCAGCTTATGGTCTTGGCTTTTTTTTGAGTGATGAAAAAGGGTATAAAAGAATTACACATACCGGTGGGCTTGCAGGAGTTGTTACGCAGATCACCATGTTTCCTGAATTGAATTTGGGTATTATTGTTTTAACCAACCAGCAGGAAGGCGGAGCATTTACCTCTATTACTAACCAGATTAAGGACAGTTATTTTGGTATAAAAGGAACAGACAGGGTTGCGGAATATTCCGCTAACAGGCAAAAGCAAATGGCATCTGCCAAACAATTAATGGATTCTATCTGGAATGATATAAAAGTTGTGCAGCAATCTGTTAAAGAAAAAGCTGATTTTAATGTATATACCGGCACATATAGAGATCCCTGGTTTGGTGATGTGGTGATCTCCGTGAAAAATGGTAAGCCCTGGCTTGATTCCAAACGCTCATACAAACTAACTGGTGAAATGTTTTATTACAAGGGAAATACCTTTGTGGTAAAATGGAATGACCGTAGTATGGATGCCGATGCCTTTGCGAGTTTCGTATTGGATGAATCGGGGAAAGCTGTTGGTTTAACGATGAAAGCCATATATCCTTTAACTGATTTCAGCTACGATTTCCAGGATCTTGATTTTAGGAAGGTGGAGTAGGAGTTATTCGCAAATGCATGAATTGTAAAAGCTAATATTTGATCTAATCTGACATCCAAGAAGAGTTATAGTTAATATTACAAATTCTCACTAAAATATTTTTTCCTGCAATCCACTCCCACACGCTACAGAGTGGGTTGCAGGAAAAAATATAAACTGTCTGACAACAAGTAGCTAAACTCAACGGAGTTGTGGATTCAAATACTGGTCAATACACATGAATATATTTTTTGTGAAAGCATTTATTGTTAGCGCATTCTGTACAACCATTAAACAGGGGAATTAAGGATACTGAATAATTGGCCTAAATATTATTTCTTAACTCCTTAATGTTTGTAGCCCTGAATCGCCCCACACACGCGGAACGCTGAAATTTGCAGCTATCTTCTTTGCAAAAAACCAATCGCTTTCATCATATCGTCATGTAATACCCTGTCTTCTGTATTAAATGACACTTCCTTCCTGAATTCGCTGACAACATTTTCAACAGCATCAGAACTTCTCAGCGGTCGCCTGAACTCCAGTGCCTGTACGGCGCTTAGTAATTCAATGGCTAAAACCTTTTCCGTATTTTGAATGATCCGCAAACATTTTGTGGCGGCATTAGCACCCATGCTCACATGATCTTCCTGGTTATTGGAAGAAGAGATAGAATCTACAGAAGCAGGGGTGGATAGCTGTTTGTTTTCGCTAACAATCCCTGCAGCGGTATATTGCGGTATCATAAAACCGGAGTTTAACCCCGGATCTTTCACCAAAAACATAGGTAATCCTCTTTGCCCGCTGATGAGCTGATAAATTCTTCTTTCAGAAATATTAGATAGCTCACTCATTGCGATACTTAAAAAATCCAAAGCCAGCGCCAGTGGCTGTCCGTGAAAGTTCCCGCCGCTTAATATCGTATCATCATCAGGAAATATATTCGGGTTATCAGTAACAGAATTGATCTCCCTGAGAAAAATGCTTTTCACATATTCAAATGTATCTGCCGTTGCGCCATGCACCTGCGGCACGCACCGGAAAGAATAAGGATCCTGTACTGCTTTGTTTTTATGAAACGCGATTGCACTTCCCTGTAAATGGCTCCTGATTATTTGCGCAACAGCAACCTGCCCGGCATGCGGGCGGATCTCCTGTATTTTTTCGTCAAAAGGTTCAGGAGAACAGTCAAATGCGTCGAAAGAAATAGCGGTTATAAGATTAGCCCAGCGGATCAGCCGTTCGCATTGTACCAAAATATACATGCCATACGCCGACATAAATTGTGTGCCATTGATCAGGGCAAGTCCTTCCTTGCTTTGCAGGTGTATGGGTTGCCAGCCTTTTTCTTTTCAGACGGTTGTTGTTTTTCTTTTTTCTTCATTATACCAAACTTCCCCCAAACCAATCAATGGCAAACTCATGTGGCTCAATGGCGCCAGATCTCCGGAAGCGCCAAGTGAGCCCTGTGTATAGATCACCGGCAAAATATTTTCATTATGCATTTCCGTCAGCCGTTTCACTGTATCTATCTGCACGCCGGAATAGCCGTAGCTCAGTGATTTTATTTTTAACGCCAGCATGAGTTTTACGATTGGCAATGGCACTTCTTCTCCCATACCACATGCGTGCGACATGAGCAGGTTTGCCTGCAACTGTTCAACCTGCTCATCATTTATTTTTACATGTTGCAAAAAGCCAAAGCCGGTATTGATGCCATAATACAACTTATCTGGTTGCTGCATTAATTTATCAAGATATTTCCTGCATTTTACAATACGTTCATGCGCATCAAAAGTGATGGATACATCCTGGCTGTATGCAATAAGATTTTTTACCTGGTCAAAATCCATAGGATGCCTGTCAAGCGGGAGATAATTGTAACTCATGCAGGTTAAATATTTATCCTGTAAATGTAAGAAAAGCAACCCGTTGCTCTCCTTAATTGCCCGCACTTAAGTGCGGGAAATTAAGGAGGGGGTAACTATAAAAAGCCCCGATAAAAATCGGGGCTTTTTATATGAAAATATTCTCCATTACTTCAATTTCATATCACTGATAATTCCCTGTATGCGCTTATCCAGCCCGGCATGTACTTTGTCATAATCAGCAGTACTTGTCAATCTGGTATTTACACTGAAGTAAAATTTAATTTTTGGTTCAGTGCCGGAGGGGCGGGCGGAAATTTTACTGCCATCTTCCAGTATAAACTGTAATACGTTCGACTTGGGTAATTTAATCTCCCATTCTTTGCCTGTTTGCAGGTTCTTACCTTTCTTCAATTCATAATCAAGCAATTCAACAACCTGTGAACCGTTTATTGTCTGAGGTGGATTATCACGGTAAGATTGCATCATTTCGGCAATTTCTTCCTGGCCGCGCATACCTTTTTTGGTAATTGAAATAAGGCTTTCTTTAAAGAAGCCATATTTTACATACAGTTCAACCAATTGCTCAAAAAGGCTCTTGCCGTTTTCTTTTGCGTAAGCGGCCATCTCACATAAAATAGCTACAGCGCTAACGGCATCCTTATCTCTTAATTTAGAGCCAACCAGTAAGCCATAGCTTTCTTCACCACCAATAATATAATCTTCCACGCCTTCTTTTTCTTTTATCAGCTCCGCGATCCATTTAAAACCGGTGAGTACATTGTAACATTTTACGCCATTTTCTTTTGCAAAGCGGTCAATCATATCCGTGGTTACAATGGTTTTCACCACCATATCATTCGGCTTGGCAATACCTTTTGATTTACGGGCTTCTATCAGGTAGCTGAAAGCAAGCAGGGCGGTTTGGTTACCGTTTACCAGCAGCCATTCTCCTTTTGTATCCTTAATAGCAATACCCACCCTGTCAGCATCAGGGTCTGTACCCAACAGAATATCTGCATCAATAGCTTTCGCTTTTTTTAAGCCGATGCTCATGGCTTCACTTTCTTCCGGATTGGGATATACCACGGTTGGGAAATTACCATCAGGTTCTGCCTGCTCTTCTACAATTGTTACATTGGTAAATCCATATCTCTTTAATAATTCGGGCACAAGTTTTATACCTGTTCCGTGAATAGGCGTATATACAATTTTCAGATCGTGCTGTTTGGCAATTACATCCGGATACACGCTTAATCCCTTAGCCATTTGCCAGTATGCTTCGTCAAGATCTTTGCCAATTAACGTGATCCTGCTTTCGCCACCGTTCCATTTCACATCGTCAATAGAAGCGATCTTATCTACTTCGGCAATTACATTTTTATCATGCGGCGGCACCAATTGCCCGCCATCATTCCAGTATGCTTTATAGCCATTGTATTCTTTAGGGTTGTGTGATGCAGTGCACACTACACCGCCCTGGCAACCCAGGTGGCGGATAGCAAAAGACAGTTCAGGTGTGGGACGCAATGCTTCAAATAAAAAAACTTTAATGCCGTTTGCAGCCATTACGTTGGCAGTTATTTCTGCAAACTGGCGGCTGTTATTACGACTGTCATGTGCAATAGCCACACGAATTTCACCACCTGGATATGTTTTGTTGAGATAATTGGCAAAGCCCTGCGTAGCCATGCCAATGGTATATTTATTAACACGATTGGTACCTACGCCCATAATACCTCTTAATCCGCCGGTACCAAATTCAAGGTTGCGGTAAAAAGCATCTGTGAGTTCATCAGGATTTTCTGCCTGTATTTTTTTTAGTGCTGCTTTGGTAGCATCGTCAAAACTGCCGGTTAACCAGGTGTCTATTCTTTCTTTTATTTTAGCATCCATATTATGGGTATTATTATTTGCAATCATGTTTGTTATCCGAATATCGGTTAAATAAGTAAAAAAGCAAACTATTCCAGCCAGGCGCCGGTTATTTTTTCATTATTATCAACTTCTACAAAAATATGTTCCTGCAATGTTGTTGCCACAGCAAAGCCAATATAGTCTGTATGTACCGGGAAAGTTTTATGCGTTCTGTCAACAAGGGCAAGTGTCTGAATTTTTTTTGGTTGATCTTTTGAGAAGGGCTGTAAAGCATACAGCATGGTTTTGCCACTATTGGCAACATCATCAATTACAATTACGACCGCGTTATCAAAGTTTGGAGTTTTGCTCAGGGTAATTTTGCGTGGAAACCTTTTATCATCAATTTCCATTTCTATAATATCAATTTCTCCTTTGAATATAGTTGAAAGTAAAGTTTTTAGCCGCTTTGCAATTACCACACCATTATCTTTTATACCCGCAAACAATAATTTTTCTTCACCAACATTACGTTCCGCTATTTCGTAAGCCATGCGCTGCAGCTTTTTTGCCACCTGCGCCTCTGTTAAAATATAGTTTTTCATCCTCCGTTATTAATCTTGCCAAAACTAAGTGGTATTGCTGAATAAAACAATTCGTACTAAACATCTTATCTTAGCGTTACATCCACTGAAATGATGCAGTTTATTCCGCAAATACTGTTTATTATATCCGCTGTGGCTGGTATTGGTTTGTTTGCCAAACGGTTACTTGAGATACGTAAGAATATATTGTTAGGCAAAGATGCTGATTACTCGGATCGTTCTCCGGAGCGCTGGAAAAATTTGTTGTTACTTGCATTCGGGCAAAAGAAAATGTTCCGTAATCCGTTGGTAGCTGTTCTGCACTTTTTTGTATATGCCGGGTTTATTATCATCAATATAGAAGTGCTGGAAATAATACTCGATGGCGTATTGGGTACTCATCGTTTGTTTGCACCGGTTTTGGGCAATATTTATACGGCACTGATTGATGCATTTGAAATACTGGCGGTGCTGGTAATATTTGCCTGTGCTGTTTTTTTAATACGCAGAAATATTTTAAAGCTAAGGCGTTTTATCAGCCATGACCTTGATGGTTGGCCCAGGAGTGACGCTAATTATATTTTGATAACTGAAATTGTTTTGATGTGTTTGTTTCTTACCATGAATACATCAGACCTTGTTTTGCAATCACGGGGTTATGGCCATTATGCAGCGCACAGTACCGGTCAATTTGTTATATCGGGTTTGCTCACCCCAATATTTTCCGGTTTTAGCGATGGAGCACTTGTAGCAATTGAGCGTACCTGCTGGTGGTTGCATATACTCGGTATTTTTGCTTTTATGAATTATCTTCCTTATTCAAAGCATTTGCATATAGCGCTGGCTTTTCCCAATGCTTATTATGCAAGGTTATTGCCCAAGGGAGAAATGATAAATATGCCGGCAATACAAAATGAAGTACTGTACGCCATGCAACCCGACCAGGCGCCACCCGCTGAACCCAGCGCACCACCGCCTAAATTCGGTGCTAAAGATGTATTTGACTTAAGCTGGAAAAATTTGCTCGATGCATACTCCTGCACTGAATGTGGAAGATGCTCAGCGGCATGTCCTGCTAATATTACAGGTAAGGCATTGTCGCCAAGAAAGATCATGATGGATACACGAGACCGTGTAGAAGAGGTTGGGAAAAATATTGCCGCAAACGGCAGTTTCAAAGATGATGGCAAAACTTTATTGCACCATTATATTTCTGTAGAAGAACTGCGTGCCTGCACTACCTGCAATGCCTGTGTGGAAGAATGTCCAGTTAGTATCAGTCCGCTGGAAATTATACTGGAACTGCGCCGTTCGCTGATAATGGAAGAAAGCAATGCGCCCCAGGAATGGAATGTGATGTTCTCTAATATTGAAAATAATTTTGCACCCTGGAAGTTCAGCCCGGATGACAGGGATGGGTGGGTGGGGGTATAGTTTATGGTTTGTGGTTTATGGTTTGTAGTGCTTGCCCGAATCTGTAATTTTATATTTGAAACAGCTTAAAATTAAAGCCTGACCTCAAACAATAAACTACAAACCACAAACTTCCAATACTACTCCTTCTTTCCCATCACGCTCAGATTCACGGTTAGTTCATCGGCCATGGTAATACTTCCGCCACCAACAGTATAATCCCTGCGGTTGATTTTAAATTCTCCTTCAAATAAGTAATCATCGGCTTTGACGGTTGCTTTAAAAGGAAAAGAGATCTCTTTGGTTACGCCCTTAATGGTGAGTTTTCCGAATACAAATAAGTAGTCTTTATCGGTGCTGGTAGTGATTTTTGTAGAAATGAAATGTATCTGTGGATATTTTTCGGCATCAAAATATTCGTCTTTCTGTAAATGATTGTCACGTTGATCTATCCCGGTGTTGATGGTTTTTGTATCAATGGTTACATCAAATTCAGAGCTGTTTAAATTGTCAGGACGAAATACTATTTTCCCTTTGAGCCCGGAAAATGTTCCATTTACATTTACCCCAAAATTTCTGATCTTAAATTTTATTGCTGAACCTTCATCAACAGGTTTATATTGCTGGGCAGTGAGCAGATTTACAAACAGGAGAAGAATGCTTGTAAAAAATATTTTCATAATTATCGATTTAAACAAAGATATTTTTCTATTTGTTAATGTATTCTTTAAACTAAAGGAAATAATTTTAAGGTAACATTTTATTGGTTACTGAAACTTTAGCGGTGCAAATGCATCTAAATTTACCTAAAAACAGTATGTGCAAGAAAATCATTGTTCTATGAACATAGTAATCGCTTTCTCTTTACACTCATTTTTTTGATTTATTATTTTTTTACCAGATTAAGAGCCTCTTTAGCAATTGTGCTAAAATTTTATACAGCATTACCTGCCTTTTAGAGCTTAAGTCTTCTTTGAAAGTAACATTAAGGCTCCAATGAAGTTTATTCTCAATACTCCAATGTTGCGGGTGATGTGTGGCATTGGGCATCAGTTGTTTGTTCAAAGGCTTCTTTTATTATCATCAGGTAAACGGGGCTTGTTCTCCTTTACTGCAAGTACATAATCTGCTTTATGATGAATTATCTTTTCAGCAATTTGTTGCCGGCAATCCATTGCATCTATGTTAATAATAGCCCCTTCCAGTGCTAATAAATCCAGCAATGCAGGAATAGGAGTGATCTTATTGCCTTTCTCATCAGTAAGGGATTGGAATAGTCTGTTGCCTGTTCTCCAAAACAACCAATTGTCAGCGGAGTTAATAGTAGTAAATATTTTATCATGCAATGCCTGAGGTTAGGTAGAATTTAAGTAGTCGATTTACACAATACTTATTCCTGTCATCTTCCTGTATAAATCTACGGCATACAGGTCCGTCATGCCCGCTATAAAATCTGTTACAGATTGCAGGTTGGTAAATAATGCTGATGGCTCATTGCTTATTACAAATTGCGGCGGAATAAGATTTTTCAGTTTTTTAGCTTTGGCGGTATATGGGTGCATAACCGCATATACAAATTCTTTTAGCAGGTAGCCGATAATATTATAACCTGCCAATTCAATTTCCACTACTGAGCGATGATTGTAAATATTTGTTATGGAATAATCATCAATCTGTTTAATGATATATAATTGTTCGGGCGGAAGCAGGTCAATCAGTGATTGGTGTAATGTGCCTGAAAGCAAATTTGCCTCCTGTTCCATAAATATATCTGAGAGTTTATGCACCAGCAGGTTAATGATCCTTGCGCGAAGGAACTGGATCTTTTTATTATCGTCTTTAATTTCTGTAAACGTTTTTTCAATTTTTTCCCTGGCGTCATAACCTTCTTCCTTATCGAAAAATGCGAGAAAGAAAGCAGCTATCTGTTCAATGGAGATAATGCCGAGCTTGAATGCGTCTTCAAAATCAATAATACGGTAACAGATATCATCAGCCGCTTCTACCAGAAAAACAAAGGGATGCCTTGCATATACATTTTCATTTTCACGCAGTTCTGGAATGCCAAGTATATTGGCAAGATGCTTATAAGTATGCAGTTCTGTAGAAAAGAACCCGGATTTTTTGGTGACCAGGTCTGGTTTTGTAAAACCGCTTAATGAATCGCAGGGGTATTTTACAATACTTGCCAGCGTAGCGTATGTTAACTGAAAACCGCCCTGTTTGTCTTCATTAAAATTATGGGTAAGCGTACGGAAGGCATTGGCATTGCCTTCAAAATACAGCAGGTCTTTTTGCTGAGCTTTGCTTAGTTCATTGTCGAATCTCTTTTTAGCATCGCCTTCCAGTTCGTTAAAAAATATACGGATAGCATCTTCGCCGCTGTGCCCAAAGGGAGGGTTGCCAATATCATGTGCCAGGCAACCGGCAGCAATTACAGAAGGCAATTCATAGCGGTAAAACTCTTTGAATTGTTCCGGTTCGTTTAAGTATTTGTCAGCTATAAGGTCTCCGGCGGCCTTGCCCAGGCTCCTGCCCACGCTCGATACTTCAAGACTATGCGTTAAACGGTTATGCACAAATACAGCACCGGGCAAAGGAAATACCTGTGTTTTATTTTGTAATCTCCTGAATGCAGAAGAAAAAATAATGCGGTCATAATCACGCACAAAAGATGTTCTTATATTTTGTGGCGAGGTTTTTTCTTTAAATTCACTTCCGCTGCGTTGGGAACTATAGAGCTGCTGCCATTTCATAGAGGTGCAAGATATAGATCATTCTTCTAATCACTGCTGTACAAATTCCACTGGCTGATTAGTAATAACTCACCGTAAGCCCGCCCACATGAGATTTAGAGCTAAAAGCATATTGCAGTGAGCGGAACAGTCTTGTATAGTCTTTAAAAAATCAAGATTAATTATTCCATCAAACCGGAGAAACATCATAAATACATTTTGTAAGTAATAATTGCCATTCATACAATAGCGCCTCAAAACCCTTTTATAAGTGCAGCGGTATAAGAAAAGGATATGTCAATTTGTGTGCATAATAAATTTTGTAATAAAAAGAATGAAAATGAAACTAGAAAGTATGGTTTTAACCATGGTAGTGGCAGTAATATTTACATCGTGCGAAAAGGATAATATTACAGGACGGGGCACAGTACAAACAGAAGCCAGGGAAGTAGGTGCGTTTACCAAAGTATCTGTAGAAGGCTCAACTGATATACATATTACGCAGGGTAATAGTTTTAAAGTGTCTGTTAAGGCGTATGATAATTTGTTGCCCTATTTGGTAACATACGTTGAGAACGGAGCATTGGTAGTTAAATATGAGCATACTGCAAACGTAAGAAATGATAATTCAGAAGTATTTATTACAATGCCTGTCCTGGAAGGGCTAAGTACTAAAGGTAGTGGCGATATTGATGTTAAAGGAGCATTTGAGCATACACCATTTTTTGATGCAAGCATTAGCGGATCTGCTGATATAAGTATTGAAAATGCCGTTGCTGAAAAATTGCAGCTTTCAATTTCGGGTAGTGGCGACTTTAATAGCTTCGGGTTTTCTATTAAAGAGGCTGATGTTAAAATATCCGGCAGCGGGGATGTTGAAATAACAGTAAATGAAAAATTGAAAGCAAAAATAAGTGGCAGCGGGAATATTTATTATAAAGGTGATCCGGCTGTAATAGATGATAATATAAGTGGCAGTGGCAAACTGGTACAAAAATAAGATACGGTTCGGGATGGAGTTTTGGTTATGTGCGAAGCCTGAGGGCTTCGCATTTTTTATGCCTTTTGCCCGCTGTGCGAAGTCCAGACTTCGCACAGATTATGTTCTTCAGAGACGCTGTCTCTGTAAATGATGCTACCGTTCATGTGGCTTGCCTGCGCTATGCTGAATAGCATTGCCGGACGATGAAGTGTGACACAACAGGCGCTGATAGTAGCAATACAGCCCGCAACATAATGATCCAATCCTAATATTTTTAGTATCTTCGCTAACTTTTTATGGCAAAAACTAAAGATAAGGGCGTGCAGGATGATCAGTTGATCACTGCCGGCCATGAACATATAGACGTATTTGGCGCAAGGGTTCATAATCTTAAAAATATTGACATCAGCATTCCTAAGAATAAGCTGGTGGTGGTAACAGGTATCAGCGGCAGTGGTAAATCTTCGCTGGCATTTGATACCATTTACGCGGAAGGGCAGCGCAGGTATATGGAAACCTTTGGCGCTTATGCCCGCCAGTTTATCGGCGATATGGAGCGCCCGGATGTAGATAAGATCACAGGACTTTCGCCGGTGATTTCCATTGAACAGAAAACTACCAACAAAAATCCACGCTCAACCGTAGGAACCGTAACCGAAGTTTATGATTTTTTGCGGCTGTTATTTGCAAGAGTGGGAGAAGCATACTCTTACAATACAGGCAAACGAATGGTGAAATGGAGTGAAGAAGAAATTGTAGAAAATATTTTCAAAAAATTTAAAGGGCAAAAAATTTCGATACTGGCGCCGCTGGTGCGTGGCCGTAAAGGGCATTACCGAGAGCTGTTTGAAGAGATACGCAAGAAAGGATTTTTAAAAGTGAGGATTGATGGTGAGATAAAAGATATTACTGCTAAAATGCAGGTTGACCGTTATAAAATTCATGATATAGAAGTGGTGATTGACCGCCTGAAAGTGGATGGTGAATTTAAAGTCCGGATCAGCCAGAGTGTGCAGCAGGCATTAAAGATGGGTAAGGACCTGTTATTTATCAGTCCTGCTGAAGGAAAAAATCCAACAGATGCTTCTTATAGTAAAATGCTGATGTGTGAAGATACCGGCATTTCTTATGAAGAGCCTTCGCCCAATAGTTTTTCATTCAACTCACCGTATGGCGCCTGCCCGGTTTGTAAAGGATTGGGGTCGGTGTACCAGGTAAGTATGGAAGCGGTTATACCTAACCGCGAGTTAAGCATAAATGAAGGTGGCATTGCCCCGCTGGGCGAAGAAAGAGACGCGTATATATTTAAGCAGGTACAGCAGTTTGCTAAAAAAAATAAAATAAGTCTTGATAAGCCTGTAAAGGACCTGCCGGAAAAATCAATGAACTTATTGTTGTATGGTGATGAGGCAGGCGTTGAGAACATGGATGTAAATTTTGATGACACACCAACTAATGGCAATATATACCTTACGGAATTTGAAGGTATAGTAAACCAGTTGAAGCGCTGGTTTGCCGGCGGCACAAGCGAGGGTATACAGCAGTGGGTGGAGCAATTTATGGAATTGAAAACCTGTGAAGCATGTAACGGTGCGAGATTGAAAAAGGAAAGCCTTTGGTTTAAGGTGGATGGAAAGAATATATCAGAACTTAGCGAGTTGAACCTTGATGAATTGATGCGCTGGTTTGGCGGTATAGAAAAAAGATTATCAGATAAACAGAATGCCATTGCTAAAGATGTATTAAAAGAAATACGGGAAAGACTGGGGTTTTTGCTGGATGTTGGGTTAACTTACCTTACGCTTAACCGCGCATCAAGAACATTGAGTGGCGGTGAATCGCAGCGCATTCGGCTGGCAACACAGATCGGCTCCCAGTTGCAGGGCATTACCTATATACTGGATGAACCTTCTATTGGTTTGCACCAGAGAGATAACCAGCGGCTGATAACGGCGCTTCAACATTTACGTGATATTGGTAATAGTGTATTGGTAGTAGAGCATGATAAAGATATTATGCTTGCAGCGGATCATTTGATTGATATTGGGCCGAAAGCCGGATTTCACGGCGGCAAAATTGTTGCGCAGGGCAAACCTGCAGATCTGCTGAAACTGGATACACTTACTTCTTCTTATCTTAATGGGCACCGAAAAATTAAAATACCTGAAGAGCGTAGAAAGGGAAATGGAAAATTCATTGAGATAAAAGGCGCTTCTGGTAATAATCTCCAAAAGGTGAATGTAAAATTTCCCCTGGGAAAATTTATTGTGGTAACAGGTGTGAGCGGCAGCGGAAAGTCAACGCTGATCAATGAAACCTTATATCCTATACTCAGCAAACACGCCTATGGTTCAAGAATGCAGCCATTGCCTTACAGCAGTGTAAAGGGGTTGGAAAATATTGATAAGGTTATAGAGATAGACCAGTCGCCCATAGGCAGAACGCCGAGAAGTAATCCTGCTACGTATTGCGGATTTTTTACAGAGATAAGGCAGTTATTTGCGGCTGTGCCCGAAGCAAAGATCAGGGGATATAATGCGGGCAGATTTTCTTTTAACGTTAAAACAGGTCGCTGCGATGTTTGTGAGGGCGGCGGTATGCGTGTGATTGAAATGAATTTCTTGCCTGATGTATATGTGCCCTGCGAAAAATGCCAGGGAAAAAGATATAACCGCGAAACACTGGAAATACGTTACAAAGGCAAATCCATCAGTGATGTTTTGGATATGACGGTTGATGAAGCGGTGGAATTTTTTCAGGCAGTACCTTACCTTTACCGAAAGATAAAAGTGCTGCAGGAAGTAGGTCTGGGCTATATTACACTTGGGCAGAACGCGGTAACATTAAGTGGCGGCGAAGCACAGCGCGTAAAGCTCTCTACCGAGCTTGCAAAAAAAGATACTGGTAAAACATTTTATATTCTTGATGAACCAACAACCGGTTTGCATTTTGAAGATATACAGCATTTGCTGGATGTATTGAATAAGCTCACCGACAGGGGCAATACGGTTTTGGTAATTGAGCATAACCTTGATGTAATAAAAGTGGCCGATCATGTAATTGATGTTGGCCCTGAAGGCGGAACAGGAGGAGGTTCAATTTTATTTGAAGGCACACCCGAGGGGTTGGTAAAATGTAAGGAAAGTTATACAGGTTTTTACTTAAAGGAGGAGTTGAAGTAAGGTTTCAGCTATCAGCTATCAGCCTTCAGCTTTGGGACATTAGCTTTCAATACTGAATATTAAAAGTATTAATCACTCTTTTAAAAGTAAGGTTTGTGAGCGATCCGTTATCAGCTTGTAGCTGATAGCTGACAGCTAAAAAAATATGCAAAGAATAATCATCGACATGGACGAAGTAATGGCGGATACTATGGGCGGTATGTTTGAATGGTATAAAAACAACTACAGCCTTCCGCTCGACTATTCAAAAATGAAAGGCTCGTGGATGCTGGGCATACCGGAGGAACATAAGGATGCGGTAAGACAGCATTTATATAGCGAAGGATTTTTTCGTAACCTGCCGGTGATGGAAAATTGTATTGATGTGGTGGATGAGCTGAATAAGAAATATGAAGTGTTCATTGTGTCTGCGGCAACGGAATTTCCCAATTCGTTAAGAGATAAGCTGGAATGGCTGAATGAACATTTCCCGTTTCTTTCCTGGCGGCAGTTGGTGCTGTGCGGCGACAAACGGATGATTGCAGGCGACTATATGATTGACGACCACGTGCGTAACCTGGTGCATTTTAAAGGGAAGCCATACCTTTATAGCACTATAATGAACAAAGATGAAACAGGGTATGAAAGAGTGAGTAACTGGCAGGAGGTGGCGGAGAAACTGTTATGATTATTTAGTTTGGGGTTTATCGTTTGTAGTTGTCAACGTGCAGGCAAACCATAAACTCGAAATTTTTAATTGCAGGCTCCTGTTATTGTTGATAATGTAATTTTTGTATTTGCCGTAACTCTTCTATGCTGCATTGCATAGCTATTAAAAAGCGGTTTAAGAAATCCGCCGTTACAATCTCCTTATTTTCCCATTTTGAATAATCCTGCTGGCTGACATACGACTGCTGCAACGGTTTTATTACGGAATAATAAATACTTTGAATAAAAATTAATACCATTGCTCCGCTTTTGTGGCAGATATCTGTATATGGATATGTGGCTATAGTGACAGTTTTTTGTTTGCTTTCGTTTCGTATATTATATTTATCCTGACCTTTTGTATCTTATCTTCGAGCTATCTTTGTATTTGAAACCACAAACAGCGCTTATGGATTTTAGTGATATGCATAGTCTGCCCGAATGGGGCGACCACAAAATGCTTAAAAAGCGATACGAAGGAGAAGAGTGGAAAGTTAAACCTCAACTTGATGCCGCTGAGAAATTATACAATAAGTGGCGGGAAATTTTTATGCTGGTAGAATCCTATTGCGAAACATTACAGGATTCAAAAGATTATGACCACGCGGAAAAGAATAAGGAACTCATCTGGCAAAATCTTTTTATTATAGCGCCAAAAATTATTGGGGCGGCTGGCGTTGATCTCTATACCTTAAAAATGGAAAACGCTTCTATTGTTCGCAATAACTGCCGCGAGATGATGGAACAAATTAAATTTACCGCTATGGTGGGCGCGGGCGAGGAAAAATATGCTGAAGCCATTGAGCATGAAATGGATATTTTCAGAGCGCTTTTTAAAGCCTGGGTTAATACCTTTGTAAAGGATGAATATGAAGATGAATGGGGGTTGTTTGTATAAATTTTTTCTTTCCTTAATATTATAGTAACAATGCGCAAATAGATTTGCACACAATAAAAAAAATTGCTGTGCAACTATTTTGTTTCTTAATATTGTGTGCGATTATTACACTCTTTTTTTCACTAAATTGTAAAGGAGTAAACAATTGCTGACTGCTTGCACATATAATGAGAAAGAATTATTGCTGCGCATATCCGCCGGTGATGCCCCGGCGTTTGCTCTCCTGTTTAATCAATACAAGGATAAGATTTACACAATCGGCTTCAAAATAACCGGTTCCTCTTTTCTTGCAGAAGAAGTAGTGCAGGAAATATTTATGAAACTATGGACAAACCGGAAAACGCTGCCGGAACTGGAATGTTTTACGGCATGGTTCAATACAATCACCCGGAATCATCTTTTTTCGCTTATCAAACGTAAGGCTGCCAGAGAGCAGAGGGAAATTGTTTTTGCCAATAAAATCCCTGCTTTTTACAATAATGCTGATGAAAACATTTTGCTGAAAGATGCCGGGGAGCTTTTGGAAAAGGCTTTGTACACGCTTCCCCCGCAACAAAACAAAGTATACAGGCTCATTAAAGAAAGAGGTATGAAAAAAGAAGAGGTGGCTTCACAACTTAACCTCTCCACCGAAACCGTAAAAGCACATCTCTCAAAAGCTATGAAAAGTATTCGTGCATATTACCTAGCACATATGGATCACCCTGCCATACTGATCCTTGTCTTTTTTTTCCTGGAATAAATGCAAGGCAACTAACCCTTTTTTTTGTTGAGTGAGTCTTGTTATACAGAAGTACCTTAATAAATGCTTCGCCAATAACTGAAGATTATCATATGTCGCAATCGCGTTTGACATATTTATTTAACAGGTATATAACCAAAGCGTATACTCCCGAGGAGAAAGCGGAATTATTCAGGCTGATACAAACGGAAGAAGCTGATGAAGAATTGAAAGCATTGCTTGGTAATATGGTAGAGGGCACAGAAACAGAGATGCATTTACCTGAAAATACAAGCGATAAAATTTTTCAGGCTATAGTAGGTGAAATGCCCGCACTTCCGGTTAATGTTCCTGTAGAGAGTAGACGGTCTATTCCCAGGTGGGTGGGCATTGCTGCTGCTTCCGTAGTGCTGGCAGTATTGTGTTCGTATTTTATTTTCAGAACAAATAAAACAGGAGCGTTAACTGAAGCAGCTATTGCTGTAAAAAATGCCGGGCCTTCGTTTATACAGATTACTACAACTACAAGGGAAGGAAAAAATATACGATTACCTGATAGTACTGAAGTTTGGTTAAGCCCTTCCAGTGTCCTGGAATATCCTCCGGTATTTACCGGCGCGCTAAGAGAGATCAAACTCTCGGGCGAAGCTTTTTTTGAGGTTGCGCATGACAGGCAACATCCCTTCATCATTCACAGCGGCAATATTGAAACCAGGGTTTTAGGTACTTCTTTTAATATCCAGGCTTATGATAACCAGGAAGAAATAAATGTTACGGTGGTAACCGGTAAAGTAAATGTTAGTAATAAAAGCAAAGTGGAGCATGTGGAGCTTGTTGCCAATCAGCGTGCCGTTTTTCATCGAACAACAACGGAACTGGTAAAAGAAGAAGCCAATACTGCTTCGGCGCCGATAATGCTGAAACGGAAAGATGGGGAATTTGTATATAAGAATGAAAGATTGCAGAAAGTGATAGACGATCTGCATGAATATTTCGGCATAAATATCCAGGTTGCGGAGGCGGTAAAAGCCTGCCCGGTTAACCTTAATTTTTATCTGTCAGAAAAAATTGAGGAAGTGCTGGAGCCAATCTCGCTGATGATAAACGGCAGTGTTCAGAAAAAAGGGGATATTTTTTTTATAGATGGAAAGCCCTGCATTAAAACCAACTGATTATTTTTTTATTAAAAGTAAACCAATACATGCTTATGAATCAGCTCTATCATCATCCAACTTAAGTATATATAAAACCCGGACATCATAAATGCCCGGGGTACATTATACGCGTTGTAAAAAATTGTAGTTATCCGAAAGTTGTGGAAGGCAGACGGACACTACGCATTTATAACATATAACTTTTCAAAAATATGCAAAAAAATTGTATAGGCAGGATTGTACCTATAATACAGAAATTTATGCGATTATCCCTGCTGTCAATAATTGTTATTTGTTCCTCTGTTATGTCCCTGTCGGCAAAAAATGTAAAAGGACAGGAACTGCTTGATAAAAAAATATCTATCTCTCTCAAAAATGAAACACTGTTTGAAGCCCTGGAGAAAATAAGAAAACAGGCAGATATTCAACTTTTCTACGCTACAAACATTATTGATCCATCTGATAAGGTGAATATTTCCGCCAATAAAACTTCTCTCAGGGAAGTATTAAATGAGTTGCTTGCACCGTATATGCTGAACTATATTGTTTCAAACAATAAAATAGTAATACGGAAAAATCCCTCAAATGTTGCAATAAAGGTTCCGGGAAGCACGGATGATAATGCAATGTTACCATCACCGGAAGAAGCACGGAATATTGATATAAGCGGCCGTGTTATGAGCAGCACCGGCGAATACCTTGCCGGCGTTACAGTACAGGTTAAGGGTGGTGGTGCGGCTACCAAAACCGATGTTAATGGTTTCTTTCGGTTATCAGTACCCGAAAACAGTATATTGGTTTTTACATACGTTGGATATATAAAAGAAGAAATGCCGATTTCAGGGCGTACCAACTATGATATTGTTTTAAAACCTACTGATTCCAAAATGGAAGAAGTGGTAGTGGTAGGATATGGAACACAGAAAAAAGTAAATTTAACGGGTGCGGTAGACCAGATTACGCAGGAAACACTCAAAAATCGCCCGGTCTCTAATCTTTCGCAGGCGCTGGTTGGTGCTTCTCCTAACCTTAATATTAATATGCTCGATGGAAAGCCAACCCAGTCCCCTTCATTTAATGTAAGAGGAACTACTTCAATTGGACAAAAGGGAGATGCGCTGGTTTTAATTGACGGGGTGGAAGGCGACCCCAAAATGTTAAATCCAAACGATATAGAAAGCATATCTGTTTTAAAAGATGCTGCATCGGCCTCTATATACGGAGCGCGTGCTGCTTTTGGTGTAGTGCTCATTACTACAAAATCTGCAGCACGCGGTAAAACATCCATCAGTTATTTAACCAATGTTTCAGTTAAGTCTCCAACAGATGTGCCTGATAATATTACTGACTCATATCCGTGGGCACAAGGCTTTAATGATGCATGGTCAAGGTGGAATGATAATGGTAATAATCCTACTGCCATCAATAAAACTTTACCATTTTCGCAGGCCTATCTCGCAGAAATCAAAAGGAGATGGGAAGATCCTTCTTTACCAAGAATTGAAGTAAATCCATCAACCGGTGAGTATCAATATTATTACAGTACAGACTGGTATAAAGAATTATATAAAAAGCAGTTTACTGCGCAGGATCATAACCTAACCCTATCCGGCGGTAATGACAGAACAGCGTTTTATTTAAGCGGTCGCTATAATGGGCAGGATGGACTTTTCCGGTACAATTCAGATAAGTACAGTATGTATAATCTGCGTGCAAAAGGAAGCGTGCGCATTACCGACTGGCTTCAGGTTGAAAATAATACAGAGTATTCCCGCATGAATTATCACCAGCCTTTAAATGTAGGTGAAGGAAGCGGCATATGGAGAAACATGGCTGATGAAGGCCACCCACTTGCTCCTTTATTAAATCCTGATGGTACATTATCGTTTCCTGCGGCATATACCGTGGGTGATTATTATATCGGCAGAAACGGTGTAGATAACGCGCAGCGGTTTTTAAAAAATAAGATTTCAGCTAAAGCAGAATTTTTTGAAAGAAGCTTAACACTGCGCAGTGATTTTACTTTTCAAAGCACAGATTTAGCAGTACAGCAAAGACGTGTGCAGGTGCCTTACAGCCGTTATAAAGATGTTATTGGATATACAGGAACCAATACCAATGATATACGGGCTAACGCTGCAACCACGGAGTATGTTGCTACCAATGTATATGCTGACTATGTAAAAACTTTTAATGATGTTCATGATTTTCATCTTTTGATAGGATATAACTATGAACAGTCCTTATATAAAGGGTTCTCGGCGGCCCGTAATGGCCTTGTATATGCTGATGCAGACAATATTAACCTGGCATTAGGACAAAGTATTCAAACACCGGGTGATTACCGGAAATGGGCAATCGCAGGCGGTTTCTTTCGTGTGAACTATGATTTTAAAAAACGTTACCTGTTAGAAGTGAATGGACGTTATGACGGGTCTTCTAAATTCCCGACCAATCAGCAGTGGGCATTCTTTCCATCCGCTTCAGTAGGTTGGCGTTTATCTGAAGAGGCTTTCTGGAAACTTGATCCTAAAGTCTTTTCTAATGTAAAGATCCGCGCTTCGTACGGATCATTAGGTAATGGAAATATAGATCCTTATTCATTTACGGAGAACTTTAAGATAGAACAATCCGGTCGCATTATTAATGGTATTCGTCCGCAGAAAACCGGCCAGCCGAATGTCATTCCAGCCGGTCTTACATGGGAGACTTCTACAACAGGTAATATAGGGCTGGATCTTTCCAGCCTTGATAACCGTTTGCAGTTTACAGGAGATATCTACAGACGATGGACTAAGGATATGTTTACAGTTGGGCCTACAGTGCCTGCTGTATATGGAACCGATGTCCCTAAAGGCAATTATGCAGATCTGAAAACCACAGGGTGGGAAATATCTATCAAATGGTCTGATGATTTTGTAGTGGCAAGTAAGCCATTTAATTATGATGCCAGGTTTATATTGTCTGACTATACTGCGATTATTACAAAGTACAATAACCCCGATAAAAACCTTAGTGATTATTATGTGGGGCAACATTTAGGTGAAATTTGGGGTTACCAGGTTGAAGGATTATTCCGCTCTCAGGAAGAAATTGACAAATCTCCTTCACAGGTAAATGTGCCCAATACCAATACGCGTAAAAATTATGTGGGTGATATCAAATTTAAAAACTTAGACTATGATGACCAGATTTACCAGGGGCTGAACCGTGTAGGCAACTCCGGTGATAAAACGCTTATAGGCAATAGCCAGCCACGTTATACATACGGATTTAATTTCAATGCAGACTGGAATGGGTTTTTTGTGTCCTTTTTCTTCCAGGGAGTAATGAAACAGGATTGGTATCCGTCACCCGAATCCCGTTTCTGGGGGCAGTATAACCGTCCTTATAATCCATACCCGCGCTGGCAGGAGAACAATATGTTCAGGGAAGATCTGCAGAACTTTGATGCTTACCTGCCACGACTGGTGGGTTATATTGCACAGGGTACCGGGCGTGCATTGAATATACCAAACGACCGTTACCTGCAAAATGCTTCTTATATACGTTTACGTAACCTCCAGGTTGGTTATGGGTTACCTAAAATCCTGGTCGCTAAAATACATGCTACGGACGCAAGGATATATTTTTCCGCGGAAAATTTGTGGACCTGGTCACCCATGTATAAATGGACAAAAGATACTGATGTAACCAATATTTATGGTTCAGACCGTGATTTGAGCGGAGGTACCAGTGGAGACGGTTATAACTATCCCATGCTTAAAGCAATGTCATTGGGATTGTCCATTAATTTCTAATCTTATAGTTTAATAATCATGAAAAAAATATTCAATTATATTTTAGTTGCATTTACAGTCGTATCATTTGCAGCTTGCGATTTACAGGAGCTTCCTGTTGCAACAGCTTCTAACCAGGCGATTTTCGGATCTACGGGTGGTATGGAGTTATATACTACTTCTTTTTATGATTTATTACCTAATACTGATGTAGGCGTATTTCAAGGAGATGATAATTCTGATATTATTGCCCGTAACGGGGTTGATGATTATCTCGCAGTAGGAGCGCTAAGTCCTATTACAAGTCCTCGTTCTGAATGGGACTGGAAGCCACTTCGCAATATCAATTACTTTATTGAAAATGCCGGAAACAGCCCAGTGTCGGGTAAAGAACATTATATAGGACTTGCCCGTTTTTTCAGGGCATTGTTTTATTTTGGCAAGGTGAGACGCTTTGGCGATGTGCCCTGGATTGATAAAACAATAGAAGTAAACGATAGCGTTATGCTTAAAGCTTCACGTACCAGCCGGTTTGAAGTAATGGATAAAGTGCTGGCAGATTTGAATTATGCTATTGAGAACATCACACTCACTTCTGATCCATCCTGTACGCGTATTACCAAAAATGTTGCAAGAGCGTATAAAACACGTATATGTTTGTTCGAGGCATCGCTGCGAAAATACCATACAGATTATAATATGCAGGGAACTGCCAATACATGGTACCAGGAAGTAGTGAGCACAGCTAATGATATTACCGGATTCTTTTTGCATAAAGGGGCGATCAGCGATCGTTCTTACAGGGAAATATTTATTACGAAAGCACCTTATACAGATGAAACGATCCTTGCAGTAGCATTAAGCTCAAGCTTGCAGGTATTCAGTTCTGCCAATCGCCGTTTTATAAGCCCTACTTACGGTAACCGTCCAAGCCTTACCAGGAATTTTGTAAATACCTACCTAAAACTGGATGGTACTTCTTTTACAGATGATCCAAATTATAAAACCATTCCTTTTGTAACAGAAGTTCAGAACAGGGATCTGAGGTTAAAGCAAACCATCCGTTTAGGAGATTATAAACGTACGGAAAATGCTGTACCGGTTGCAGCGCCACCGAATTTTAATCAGACATTTACCGGCTATCAGCCCATAAAATGGTGTTATGATGAGCGCTTTCCTTATGATGATGAAAGTGTAAATGATAACGCGCATATCATTATGCGCTGGGCGGAAGTGTTGCTGAATAAAGCAGAAGCAATGGCAGAATTAGGCACCATGACTGATGCGGATTGGGAGGTCACCATTGGCGCATTGCGTGCGAGGGCCGGCATTACCGGCGCTACCTTAACCACTAAGCCAACAGCAGCAGATCCATACTTGGTTAGCTATTATCAAAATAAATTTACCGACCCAGTTTTGCTGGAAGTAATGAGGGAACGCGCTGTTGAGCTGGTTTTTGAAGGACTTCGTCCTGATGATTTAAGAAGATGGCATATTGGTGAATTATTCCAGGTTGCGCCTATGAACGGCATGTATGTGCCTGCATTGGGTGAATATGACCTGAACGGAGATGGTAAAAATGATGTGGTATTTTACCAGGGTACCAAACCTTCTGCGTCAAATTCAACCATTGCTTTTGTTGATGTGAGTACTTCATCGGCAGTTGGGCGTATTCAACTTTCAAATGGTACATCGGGAGAAGTACAATGGAATCCCGGAGCAAGAGAATGGTTAGATAAAAAATATTTATATCCTATTCCAGAAGCAGATCGTACTATGAATCCCGCATTGGGCCAGAACCCCGGATGGTAGGGAGAATGGAGAAGAATAATACACAATTGCAAATAGGAGTAGCGGCTGGCTTTATGTAGTAGCTGCAGGAGAATAATGTGTATACTTTTTTAACCATTAAGAAGTTAAGACAATTAAGGCATGCAGCTTAACTACACTTAACTTCTTAATGGTTTATTTTCTATCTTTAAAACCAATAAAAACAAATACATGAAAAGAATTATATTTTCACTTCTCGTTTGCATGTTCCTTCAATCTGCTATTGCTCAAAAAAACAACCCGGTTATTATTGCCTCTTATAATATCCGTTATAATAATCCCGGTGATAGTTTGAATGCGTGGCCCAACAGGAAGGAAAATGTAAAAGCTCTTATACGCTTTCATGAGTTTGATATATTCGGCACAGAAGAAGGCCTGATAGACCAGATAAAAGGTATTGCCGAATTGGATGAATATGCTTACACAGGCAAGGGAAGAGATGATGGGAAGGAAGCCGGAGAACATTCTGCCATATTCTATAAAAAAAGCAGGTTTCAGTTATTACAGTCTGGCGATTTTTGGCTGAGTGAAACACCTGATAAACCAGGCAAAGGATGGGACGCAAAATGCTGCAACCGTATTTGCTCATGGGGTAAGTTTAAAGACCTTCAAACAAAAAAGGAATTTTACTTTTTCTGTGTGCATTTTGATCACCAGGGCGTTGTTGCCCGCCAGGAGTCTGGTAAACTGATGGTAAAAAAAATTAAAGAAATAGCAGGGAATGCTCCTGTGATTTGTGTAGGTGATTTTAATTCTACTCCTGAAACAGAGCAGATAAAAGAGATGCAAACATTGCTGAAAGATTCTTACGCAATAACAGAAGCTCCGCCCTATGGCCCTGTTGGCACTTTTAACGCGTTTAAATTTGATGCGCCTATGAAACACAGAATTGACTATATTTTTGTAAGTCCTTCCATTAAGGTATTGAAATATGGTGTGCTTACTGATGCTAAAGATCAGCGCTATCCAAGCGATCACCAGCCCGTAGTAATAAAGGCGGTTTTACCATAGCAATGAGAATCGTTTCGCTGATTTAAATTGCAGTATATTTTTATAAGGATAAAGTCCCGGCACTGTGCCGGGATTTTTTTTGCACTCATTTCAGGGTGCATTCCAAATGCTGAATGGAGATTACTTTGCCGCGCAAGATTTTAAGGTTGCAAGTTTGATCACGCGGCGCGCAATGGCAGAGAGGTTGTCAATTACAACCTTAGCCTTAGTACTGACCGCAAGATCAAAACCCCTTCGCCGTATTGCGAACCCGCCGGCATGAAGATTTGATTAAAAGTACGTTGCGGTGGGTGAAGCAATCCGTTGGACAGTAGTGCAAAAGTTAAGCAGTGGTACAAATACCCGGCAGGTTACTCCCCCGTGTAAAGTGATTAAAGCATAATGCCAGTGTTGGCTCGGTCGAAAGGACGGGCACCCCCGGGCAGACCTGCCTGCCCCAGGCTGGTATCTCACTCGCGCCAAAACGATGATAGTAAAGTTCCCGTGTTGTTCCTGCATTATGACGCTGCCCTCAGCCCGGGTGCACTCATTTAATACAACTAAAAAAAATGTCAACATAAATTTGCGCAACCGAAAAGTTGCATGTATATTTGCAACTGATTGGTTTCATGTTTTAAAATAAGGAAATAATGAGAAGGGATATTTTCCAGGCAATAGCTGATCCTACAAGACGGGCAATTATCACTTTAATTGCATTACAGGCAATGACACCTAATGCTATTGCAGCGCATTTCGATACTACACGGCAGGCGGTATCCAAGCACCTGCGTATTTTAACAGAGTGTGAATTGATAAAGCAACAAAACAAAGGCAGGGAGATTTATTACCAGCTTGAAGTTGATAAAATGAAAGAAATAGATATGTGGCTGGAGCAATTCCGAAAAATATGGGAGGAGCGTTTTAATAAACTCGACAAATTATTGGCAAAAATGAAAAAACAATAACAATGAACAGCAATCTACTATTTGACTTTATCGCAGATAAAGAAAACAAAACCATTTACATAATACGTGAATTTGATGCACCGCTTGATTTGGTATGGGATGCCTTTACCAAACCGGAATTACTCGACCAATGGGTTGCACCAGCTCCATATACATCAAAAACAAAGTATATGAACTTTGAGGTAGGTGGTAAAAGGTTTTATGCCATGGTAGGACCCGATGGAAAAGAGGGATGGGCTCTTCAGAAATATACTTCCATCAGCCCAAAAACAAACTTCAAACTATATAATACTTTTGCAGACAAAGATGAAAACCCTGAATCGACAGGCTCTGAATGGGATTACAGTTTTAGCGAACAAAACGGTATAACAAAGGTAAGCATCACGGTTTATAATGAATCTTTCGATCGTATGGAAAGATTGCTTGAAGGCTTTAAGCTGGGATTTACCGCATCATTAGAAAATCTGGAAAATCTTTTGGCGAATTTATCGCGGCAATAATAAGTATTTTGTATGAGCATACAGGAGCAAATCAAAAATTACATTAAAAGTCAGCCTCAGCCAAAACGCACTGATATGCAGGTATTGCACCAGCACATGCTGCAGCTATTACCTAAAAGTAAATTATGGTTCTTAAACGGGAAAGACGATAGCGGTAAAATCGTTTCTAACCCTAATATCGGCTATGGATTGTATAGCATACAATATGCTGATGGAACAACCCGGACATTTTACCAGATTGGTCTGAGCGCCAACACAACCGGCATATCTGTTTACATCATGGGCATTAAAGACAAAACATACTTAGTCCAAACCTATGGAACAATAATAGGAAAGGCAAGTGTGAGTGGGTATTGTATCAGGTTCAAAACGCTGAAAGATATAAACATAGGTATACTTGACGATGCAATACGTTATGGAGTTGAGTTTACATCAAACCAAAAAACTATTAACAATAGATTGAAAAGTAAAAATGTGGGCACAACCTCAAAAGATATCCTGGAATACAATAATGCGCAAACTGCAGAAGATAAAGCAATCTGCAATTTGCTTTCTGGAGAAATATGTAAAAACCTGCCGGAAGCCGAAAACAAAATCTGGCATAGTCATCCGGTTTGGTTCCTGGATGGAAACCCTGTTACAGGTTACAGCAAACAAAAAGCAGGCATAAGACTGATGTTTTGGAGTGGTGCGGATTTTGATGAAGAACGATTAAGCATAAAAGGAAAAAAGTTTAAAGACGCTTCTATATTCTACAACTCGGTTAAGGAGATCAATACAAAGGATTTAAGCCGCTGGCTCAAAAAATCAAAATCAATACAGTGGGATTATAAAAACATAGTGAAACGAAAAGGTGTTTTAGTGCGGCTAAAATAATAATGCATGGCGTTATAACAATTAATTCGCTTACTTTTTTGCCATTAACAAATGAATTACAAAATAGTTCTGCAGATCTACATTTCATGTGCTGAAGCATTATCTTTTCCGCATTTCGTAAACCAATACCATTAGTTTACGATGACCTTTGTAACCAATTTGGTTACAGATATGAGGTTTTATCCAAAATGTTGCATGTTGATCACGATCAGCATAGCGTTGCTTTATGTTTCCCCTTCCTATGCGCAAATACTAACAGGAGAAGACAGTTTGTATGCCGGGCTTGTTTCCAGGGAGCAGGCTACCATCCTTTCCGGCTATGGCGAAGCAAAATATTCCTTAGACACAAAAAGAAAAAATGCGGAAGCGTCATTAAGCAGGGTTGTTTTGTTTGTAGGACATAAATTCAATAAAAAAATTTCACTCTTCACAGAGCTTGAGCTGGAAGATGCGCTCGTTGTAGGGCAGTCGGGTGATGAAGCCGGTATTGGCAAAGGGGGCATCAGCATGGAGCAGGCTTTTCTTAAATTTAATCTTAACCCAACCACATATATTGTAGCTGGTTTATTTATTCCGCGTATTGGGTTTATAAACGAAAATCATTTACCTACTACCTTTAATGGCGTTGATCGGCCGTTTCTTGAAGAGTTGATTATTCCTTCTACCTGGCGGGAAGTAGGCGTGGGCATTTACGGTGGAGTAAAAAATGTAGCGGGATTGAATTATAGTTTCGGACTTACAAATGGCTTGAATTCTGCCGGCTTCAGTAATGGCAGCGGCATACGTGATGGCAGGCAGTTAGGCTCAGCGGCAACCGGTTTAGGGCTGGGCGCCTCCGGTGCATTGCTGTACTATATTAATGATTTTCGTTTTCAGCTTTCAGGGTATATCGGCGGTTCTACTGCCGTTGAAAAAAGAATAGCTGATAGTCTTCATCTTAACAGCGGCGCTTTCGGCAACCCCGTTATGCTTGGCGATTTTAACGTACAATACGGCAATAGTGGGTGGAATATAAGAGCTATCATCAGCTGTATTCAAATTCCAAATGCTTCAAATATTAACCAGGCTTATGCAAATAATACACCAAAGAGTATGTATGGAGGATATGCAGAAGCAGGCTATGACCTTTTGTATTCAAAACATAAAGATGAAAAAAAGCTTATTGTATTTGGCAGATATGAGTATATGGATCTTGGTGCAACATTGCCTGGTAACGGTATAAAGAATGATGCCAACACACAGCAATATATAATTGGCGGGCTAACATACAAGCCTATACGCGGCGTCGCTATTAAAGCTGATTATGTATACCGCATAACAGGCGAACCTAATCCGGCTTTGATCATCACACCATTTCCGCAGGTTATACCGTATTATACGCATAATGGGTTCCTGAATCTTGGTGTTGCCTATAATTTTTAATGATGCCTACAAGAAGAAGTTTCATAAAAAAAGGGTGCGTGCATTGCGCTGCGATAATAGGTGCAGGCTTTTTGCTGGAAGGCTGCGGCAGCAGTATGCACATGTATAAAACACAGGTTAGCGATAAAAAAATAATAGTGCCGCTGAATGAATTTCCTGCGGATAAGAATATAATGGTAGTGCGTTCAAAAGATATGGAGAACGATATTTTACTGGTAAAGAAGAACGATCATTACAATGCTTTATACCTGCAGTGTACACACGAAGGAGTAGGACTTAGCGCTACAGATAAAAAAATTGTTTGCACAGCGCATGGCAGCGTATTTGATTTTGATGGAAATGTGCTTAAAGAGCCTGCATTGAAACCACTTAAAAAATTTGAGACATCTGTTATTGAAAATAACCTCATTATTAGTTTAACATAAAAAACACATCATGAAAAAAACAACCAATGTGGTACTGGTATTGCTTGCATCTGCAGGCGTTATAATGTCATCATGTAAAAAAGATGATGACAATGGGACGACAGACACTACAGCGTTAAAAACGGAAATATTGCAGGACGCTGCCAACAAAGTATGTTTGGCCAGCTACCAGGATCTGTCATCAAAAGCAGATCAATTGCTTGCTGCTGTTAATACTTTAACTATCACCACTACCGACGCAAACCTGGATAACTGCCGCACCTTGTGGAGAAGCATACGTGAAACATGGGAGCGTTCTGAAGCCTGGTTATTTGGGCCTGTGGATGTAGATAAAATTGATCCGAGAATTGATACATGGCCGGTAGACTTCAATGACCTGAATACAGTTTTGGCAAGCTCAGATGTTTTGGATGAAGCATATATTGACGGACTTGATGAAGAACATGACGCGTTGAAAGGTTTCCACCCGATTGAATATTTACTTTGGGGTAAAGACGGAGATAAAACAGCATCGGCATTTACCGCAAGAGAAAAAGAATATCTTGTTGGATTAGCTCAAAATCTAAAAAAATTAACTACTGAAGTAAAGGATAGCTGGGCTGGTGGATATGCCAATACCTTGGCAACAGCAGGCAACAGTGGTAATGCTGACTATCCTACCAAACGTGTTGCATTTGAAACTATCGTTGATGCGATGGGAGGAATATGTGATGAGGTTGCTAATGGTAAAATGAAAGATCCGTTTGAAGCCCAGGACCCTCAATTGGAAGAAAGCCCCTTTGCTCAAAACTCCATCACTGATTTTACCAACAACATTAAAGGTATTATGGATATTTACCAGGGTAAATTTACCGAAGATGGTAAGGGGATTGAAGACCTGGTGCGTACATATAACCTTTCATTGGATAACGATATAAAAACAAAACACGGAACAGCAGTAGCTGCATTACAGGCTATAACAGTTCCTTTTGGCGAAGCAATACTTACACAGCAAACGCAGGTGCAAACGGCAATGGATAAAATAAATGAATTAGCTGAAACGCTTGCAGATAATCTGAAACCATTTGTTCAGCAGTATGGCCAATAGCCTGGCAGTCTGATCATTTGCTGACAACAATTTTCTTTTTCCTTAATGAATATCCCTGGACCATATAAAGTGTTGTTCATATTAACAATCATTGTTAGTATGATACTCTTTGCATGCAATAAGTTTGATAAAGCATATAATAACCCGGATGATGAATGGCGGACAGGCGGTTCACAAACCGTATTTGACCAGAGCAGTAAAGCGTTCGGACATGCCTTTCCAACAGGTTTGTCCGAAACGCTTGAACGGGTGCATGAAATAGGGGATGTTCAATTCAGCTCAACATTTGTATCAGCTCCTGCACCCATTAATCCAGGGCTTGGTCCTATTTTTAATAATGTTGGCTGCGCTTCCTGCCATATAGGTGATGGCAGAGGTAAAGTACCTGGTGCAGGGGAAACTTCGGTGCTGATGCTATTCCGGATAAGTGTTGCCGGTGAAGGAGTGCATGGAGAGCCTAATCCTGTTCCCGGCTTTGGTGATCAGTTACAAAACAAGGCAAATATAGGTGTAAAAAAAGAAGCTGATGTATTGATCACTTATGATGACAAGAGCTTTTACTTTGATGATGGAGAGACATACAAATTGCGTTTTCCAACATACACGATTGCTAATACCTATACTGCTTTGCCTCCGGATGTAATGCTTTCTCCACGTGTTGCCGCGCCTGTATTCGGGCTTGGCTTGCTGGAGAGTGTAAGTGATGCGGATATTCTTGCAAGAGTAGATGAAAATGATGCAGATGGCGACGGCATTAGCGGCAGGGCAAATTATGTATGGAACTTTGTAAATGAAACCGTTTCCCCCGGACGATTTGGCTGGAAAGCAAACCAGCCGAATCTTCTGCAGCAGGTGGCGGCAGCATATAACCAGGATATTGGTATAACAAATAAAATTTTTCCCAAAGAAAGCAGTACAGGGCAATCACAAACAGATAACCTTCAGGATGATCCTGAAATTTCTGACAGCCTTTTATACAGTGTGGAATTTTATGTGAGAACACTTGCAGTGCCTGGCAGAAGAAATCTTGATGATGCTACCGTGCAGCAAGGCAAACAGTTGTTTACACAAGCCGGTTGCGTAAAATGCCATGTGCCTGATATGCGCACTGCCGTTAATGTAGCTTTTCCCGCGGTAAGTAACCAGTTGATCCATCCCTATACAGATTTATTGTTGCATGATATGGGTGATAGCCTTGCCGATAACCGCCCTGATTTCCTGGCAAACGGGAGAGAATGGAGAACAGCCCCTTTATGGGGAATAGGGCTTACCCAAAGGGTAAACGGACATAATAATTTTTTGCATGACGGGCGTGCCCGCAGTTTAATGGAAGCTGTTATGTGGCATGGAGGGGAAGCGCTTAATGCAAGAGATAAAGTAAAAGCAATGAGCGCCGCAGAAAGAGCGGCATTGATAAAATTTCTCGAGTCATTGTAAATTAATAAAAAGATTCTATCCCATTTATTTATCATCCTTTATCTTTTCGTTGTATTCCTTTACTATTTTTTCCATATCATTCCATTTATACTGTTCGTTCTCTGTTTTTTTTACCAATTCCATATCATCCCGAAAATATTGGGAAATTTTTTGAAAAAAATAGCCTCTCTTATTTTTTATATATGAACTAGAGATTCTTGTGGCAACGTCTTCACCTGCCCTGTAGCAAAGCCAGAGTTGTTCATAGCTGTCACGCGCTCCAAATACTCCTCCAGGGTAAAGTTTGGAGAATGTGTATAATGTAACCGGTCCTCTTTGCAATACTTCAAGCCATATTTTAGTAGGCTTCTTGTCGCTTTCAAAAAAATATACATTCATCCTGTCGTATTCAAAGGTTTTGTTGTTGCTAAAGTAATATGTGATGTTTTTTATGTTATCACATTTAATGGATTGTTTTTTTGAACCATCAGATGGTTTAAAGGATATAGGCGTAGGGGAGGGGTTACCAGGTAATTCTGCAAGCCCATCTATACTTGTCCCATCCAGAAAGGTGATTTTTGCTTTATAGTATTTTTCTGCAAAACCGTAATGATGTGCCGCCAGAATGAGCAACAGGGTAAAAATGTGTTTCATAAAACTGAATTAATTTCTGTTGGATTTCTAAGAAACGTTATTCAGGCTGGGTATATTGCTGCCATATGTACCTGGGTAAGTTTAAGAATAATTAGCAGATACTGCTTTTGTTTTTGGGTATTTGTAAACTTTAATTTATGTTATAAATATTTTCTTATCTTTTGTTTTTTTTAATAGCGTATATATTATTTTTCAGCTAAGCCATTTTTATATGAATTTTTCCCTGTCTAAAAAACTATTGCTTTGTGTGTTATTTTTTTCTCTTTTTTCTACATTAACTGCTCAGCAAAACAAGTATGAAGCTCCGGCATTATCTGATCCCAACTCCTGGTCAATGATTATGCTACCGGATCCGCAAACCTACCAGAAGTTTGCCCGTAATCAGCCATTATTTGAACTGATGACCGCCTGGGTAAGTGAAAACATAGATAAGCTAAATATAAAACTGGTAATGTGTACCGGTGACCTGGTTGAACAAAATGAAATGATCAATCCAGATGGTACAGCAGCGAATCAGCCGAGTAAATCGCAATGGGAGTCAGTATCACAGGCATTCAGCCGTCTTGATGGGAAAGTGCCCTATATGCTTGCCGCCGGTAATCATGACTATGGCTACACCAATATCAGCACCCGTAATTCCAATTACAGCAAATATTTCCCGGTTGATAAAAACTTTCTTACCCAAAAAGGGGTTCGGGAAGTTGCTTTGAATGGTAATAACATCCCCTCATTGGAAAACGCGGCATATGAATTTACCTCGCCGCAGGGAAGAAAATTTTTATTGCTTACACTGGAATTTGCACCAAGAGATACGATTCTTGCATGGGCAAAAAGTACGGTTGCGCAGGAGAAATATAAAAACCATACAGCGATAGTACTTACACATTCTTATCTCAATGCAAAAAATGAACAGATAGAGAAAGAGAATTATAAAATTGCCGAAGGCAATTATGGCGCTGCAATATGGCGCAAATTAGTTCAGCCTTCAGCCAATATACAACTGGTATTTTCAGGTCATATAGGCGCGCCGGATAATGCGAGGGAACATGTTGGCTTCAGGCAGGATAAAAACGCAGTAGGTAAAAAAGTAAGCCAGATGGTGTTTAATGCGCAGGCTATGGGTGGCGGCTGGTATGGCAATGGAGGAGATGGCTGGTTGCGTATACTGGAGTTTTTGCCGGATGGAAAAACCGTTAAGGTAAAAACCTTTTCTCCATTTTTTGCCATATCACCAACAACACAGCAGTTCGCCTGGAGAACAGAAACGTATGATCAGTTTGAGTTTAGTATTGATTAGAAACTTGCTGTAAAAACAGCATCATTAAAAGCTATATCATTTAGGAGGACTATTTTTGTTGTTATGCAAGGGTAGTCCGCCGCGGCGGACAAATAAAACTTCTGTATTTTTTCTGCAAACAGGTAGCCGCTACGCGGCAGGATGCTGGTTGCAGCTTATAAGTTCCCGGCTTACCGGTTGCAATATTCACTGGTTATTTCACAGAGGTACACGAAGGGTACACAAAGAGCCACAAAGAATAATAAAACACTCTGTGTAACTTTGTGTACCCTTCGTGGCTCTTTGTGTAACAAACCCATTTCCGCCGGGCAGACACCGAAATTCGTGGCAGGAAATATAACAGGGGTTATTTAAAAATAACTTCGCGCATGCCCAATACACAGAATGGAATACGGATAAAACGGATATGGCGGTTATTCGCGGAATGTACCCGTGTTTATCAGTATCATCTGTATATTCCGTGTGCTATCCTATAAAAAAACATAATCTCTGCTATTTCCCTCTTAAGTACTCCGCAAGCACAATTGCCTGGTTGTAATTTTCATTTTTTGCACCGTAAAGCAATGTTACGGTAGTATGCTCTTTCAGCACCTGCTTCATTTCCTTTAAGGCCGGTTGCCCTTTCAGTTCTCCGTAGTATTTTTTTCTGAAAGTATCCCATTTCTCAGCTTCATGATTAAACCATTTTCTTAATGCTGTTGAGGGCGCTATTTCTTTTAACCAGAGATCTATATGCGCATCTTCTTTTTTTATTCCCCTGGGCCATAACCTGTCTACCAGCACACGGTAGCCGTCATGCTTATCAGCAGGCTCATATACGCGTTTGATTTTTATCATAGTAGTTCTAACTATTTCTTTAAAGCCTGGTCAATGTCATTGAGCAGGTCATTAATATTTTCAAGCCCGACACTCATCCTTATCAGTCCATCGGTAACGCCTGATTTTATCCTATCTTCCCGCAGCATGCCTGAATGAGACATTGATGCAGGGTGAGATATTAATGTATCAACTGTTCCCAGTGATACGGCCTTTGTGCACATTTTGAGGTTATTGATGAACTGTTTGCCACCTTCTAATCCTTGTTTTAATTCAAAACTCATTACTGCACCGGCGTGGCGCATTTGTTTTGACGAAAGTGCATGATCGGGATGGCTGCTCAATCCGTTGTAATTTACTTTTTCTATGGCCGGATGGCCTGATAAGAAGTTGGCAACCTGCATAGCGTTCTCACAATGCTGTTTCATTCTAACCTCAAGCGTTCTTACACCCTGCATTAGTAAATAAGCATCAAAAGGGCTTGCACATCCACCTAAAAGCTTATAGGTTTCATAGCCTTTCTTTTTCATGAACTCAGCATCTTTACCTACCAACACACCACCTATTGAAGTGCCGTGACCATTCAGGAATTTGGTAGTAGAATGAAAAATGAAATCAACCCCAAATTTGAAAGGTTGCTGTAAATAGGGCGTTGCGAAAGTGTTGTCTACTGTAACTTTTGCATTATACCTTTTTGCAAGCGTACAAATGCCGGCAAGGTCAACACAATTCATGGTTGGATTAGCAGGCGTTTCAACATGAATAAGTTTTATATGTGCATGCTTTTTAAGTATATCTTCAACTTTGTTCAGGTCAGAGAAGTCTTCAATAACAGAAGATATCCCCAATTTTGCCAGGAAACCGTAAATAAATTCATGTGTTCCCCCATACAGAGAATAATGAGAAAGAATACCATCGCCTGCTGATAAATTACTGAGCAGCATAGTTGCCATAGCTGATTGTCCGCTTGCATGAAGCAGGGCACCTGCCTGTAACTGTTTACCTTCTTTATCTTTTATATTAAATGTTTCCAGTCCGGCAATAACACCTGCTGCTGCTGCTGTAGTGGGGTTGCCGAAGCGTGAGTATATAAACCCCTTTTCTTCGCCGGAAAACCTGCGCATTCCTTGTTCTGCACTGTCAAAAACAAAAGTGGATGATGCAACAATAGGAAAAAGATGGGCATTTTCTCCATTGGCAATCGAAGTTGAATGTATGGCATGACTTCCAAAACCTTCGGGACTAAAATCTAAATTCATTGGGCAGTTCATTTAACTATTATGCAAGTTAGTTAATTGCTGTTGATCGATCCTTAAAAGTAATGAGGAGCATATTTGCCTCTGGAAAAATATCCAAGAGAGGTGAATCGAAAATAAATATATCAGTGGTTTTCCGGCTTGTGCTTCTTCTTAATGTTTTTTATTTTAAACATGAAGCATTTTAGATAGTCAGGTTTTGAACTAACATTCTTATTATACCCAAAGTAGCGTTGTTATATACAATAAAAAATCAGTGTCAAAATTTTGACACTGATTTAAAGATTTTTGTTATTATACTACATGTTAGCAATAAGTGTATAGATAATTAAAGTAGCAATTACAAACACTCTTATTGAGACGATGCGTGTTGAAAGGCTTTTTTGAAAGGTTTTCATATGTGTGTGATTTTGGATTAAATATTAGAACCTTACAGGACAGGCAATAGTACCGTTATTACCAGAGCCTAAGCGAAAGCTGAATTTAAGTCCGAAAGAATAATAAGCATCTTTTCTGCCTGTAGTACCCCTTTTGTTTCCTGCATTGTAACCTGAAATTCTTGTTCCGGGGCTAACCAACTGTGCTTTGTTAGCCATTTGTTTTGCCATTTGCGCGGTAGCTGAACCTGCGCCAAAATATGCATCAAAATCACTGTCTGCAACAAAGGTAGTAGACACATCATCAAGATAGTCTGTAAACGTTTTTCTGTTTACTGCTTCAAAAGCTACGCTTATATTATCTGAAAAATAATATCTGATACCAACACCGTAAGGAATATTTATTTGTGTAAGAGCATATTCTTTCCTGTCGGGATATCCCGGCATTCCCTGGCCTTCTGTACGTAAAGGCTTAAGATCTACCATAGATTTAACACCATTCTGATTTATATATTCTCCCTGCGGATTAAAATGAAACACACCTATACCAATAATACCATAAGGACGGAATTTGTGATACAGGTCTTTCTCATCCTGTTCCAATAATACGGTAGGATAAATTTCTGTAGTTAAAGTAAGTTCCTGCAAGGGTATTCTTACAGAAAGGTTCCTGTTTTTTCTTGCCAGTTCTGCACCACCTTTATCAGCAATTATACTATCCGCACCTTCAAGTGTTGTAAAACTTGCAGAAAGCGAAAAGCCTATAAATTCACTGGGGCGAACAGTAAGGAAAGCGCCCTTCATTAAAGTCGTCATCTGGATATTGTTGTCTTTGATGAAGGTTGTTCCTACGCCTCTGTTACCACCAAGGTCTCCCAGCAGATTGGACGGACCAAGATTTATACCTATTTCATATACAGGCTTGCCGAAAAAAGTATACTGACTGTATGATTTAGCCGAGAATAGTGTGATTGCTGTAATTGCACAGGCACGTAAAATAATAGGTATACGTTTTGTCATGAGAGCGGATTTTAAAGCTTTCAAAAAGAATTTGGACTGACTAATTAACGGAGGATAATACTGAATATTATTTTTTTACAAGCTATTGACCTATGGTAACCGTATGCCTGTTGATATATGATAATTATGAGTGCAGCATTTTAATATGTTCAATGTTATCTTCAAGGTAAACATCACTAACCTGTTTAAAGCCAAAGCTTTCGTAAAATTTTTTGAGATAAAGCTGGGCTCCTATTTTAATGGCTGATGTACCAAATAATATATGTATGGCGTCTATGGAGCGTTGCATCAGTTCTCTGCCTATGCTTTTTCCCCGCACAATTTTGGAACTTACCACGCGGCCAACAGACGCTTCAGTATAGGATGTTCCCGGCGACAGTAATCTTGTGTAAGCGACTAATTCATCATTGTGCCATGCACACAAATGCCATGATGCCTGGTCATTGTCGTCTATGTCCTGGAATGCACAATTCTGTTCTACTACAAATACTGCAGACCGTAATTGTAATATTTTATATTCCTCAATATTTGTAAGCTCTTCAAATTTTTTTAATGTCCAGCGCAATTCCATAATACAATTAATATAAGATAAATGCAGGAGTGCTTATTAATATCCATATTTTTCTTTCCACAATAGTTTGAGCCATTTCCTCAGTTCCTCCTCCCTGGCATTTTTACCCGGCTCATAAAAAGCTGTTCCCTGTAATTTTTCCGGAAGATATTCCTGTACCGAAAAATTATGCTCGTAGTCGTGTGAGTACTGGTAGTCTTTTCCGTAATCAAGATTTTTCATTAAACGGGTTGGTGCGTTTCTTAAATGAAGCGGTACAGGCAGATCGCCATATTCCTTTACAGCGCTAAGCGCATTGCCAATCGCCATATACGAGGCATTGCTTTTGGGCGATGACGCAAGATAGGTGGTACACTGCGCTAAAATAATTCTTGCTTCAGGATAACCGATTTTATTTACTGCTTCAAAAGTAGCGTTTGCCAATAACAGCGCGTTTGCATTAGCGTTACCAATATCTTCACTTGCAAGTATAACAAGGCGGCGTGCAATGAACTTTACATCTTCACCACCTTCTATCATTCTTGCCAGCCAGTATACTGCACCGTTAGGATCACTGCCGCGTATAGATTTTATGAACGCAGAAATAATATCATAATGCTGCTCGCCGCTTTTATCATATAACGCAATTCTTTTTTGAGCAATGTCCATCACCATATTATCTGTAATAATAATTTCCTTATCTGCCGGTAAAGCTTCCACAACAATTTCAAGCAGGTTCAGTAATTTCCTGGCATCTCCCCCGGAAATATTAATTAAAGCAGCTGTTTCTTTTAGTGTAATGTTCCTTTTGCCAAGCTCTACATCTGCTGCTATAGCGTGTTGAAGCAGTGCATTCATGTCATGTTCACCCAAAGGCTTCAATACATATACCAGGCACCGGCTTAATAATGCTGCATTAACTTCAAAAGATGGATTTTCGGTAGTAGCACCGATAAGTGTAATCGTGCCTTTTTCAACAGCACCGAGCAACGCATCCTGTTGCCCCTTATTGAAACGGTGAATTTCATCAATAAATAAAATGCTTTCCGGCTGTAGTTTGGCTTTTTCAATAACCTCTCTAACTTCTTTTACGCCTGCACTGATGGCACTTAATGTATAAAAGGGTACATGCAATGTATGCGCTATGATATTGGCAATGGTTGTTTTGCCAACGCCCGGAGGTCCCCACAAAATCATGGAAGGAATCCTGCCTTGCTCAATTGCCTTGCGCAGCACGCTCCCTTTGCCGGTTAAATGCTGTTGCCCGGTAAGTTCATCTAAAGAAGTGGGTCTCAATCTTTCCGCTAAAGGAGCTGCCATAAATGGCAAAAGTAAGCGAAAGTTGAATTGGGGAGAAGAAAGTGTAAGGATTTCACTTTTTCGGAATCACTGGCACTAACAAAACTTTATGATTTATAAAGCAATTTCTACCAGGCGATAGATAGCAGCAGGAAAAATATGTTGTTCATAGTCAATATCATGTTTTGTTTGTATATCTGTCGTGTTTTCTTCAACATCATAAGGTTGCCCCCCTGAATGCAGTTTATTGTGCAGCGCAATAATTAATAGTATTATTACAGTCAGTAAAAGAATGGATGATTTTCTCTTTTTCATGATAAATGTTTTATAACGAGGGATTATTGTTGTGGTTTAGATTCCTGTTGTAGAAATGCTTTCATCGTTTTGCCACCAAATTTTACAGTCGCACTGTCTGCAAGAGCAACATTGCTAAAGCTCATAACAATAGCTTCGCTTGCATCGAGCTGAGCGCCGTTGGAAAGATTAACCTGAAGCTCCCGGATGGTATTTGCGCCGAGATTAACGTTTCCGTTTCTTTCAATATTCAATGCCAGGCTGTCTGCGTTACTGTTAAGCGTTATGTCTGATTCTGCTTTCGCATTGATGGTAGCGTTTCTTAAAACATCCCCAATATTAACGCCGGCAGAATCAGTTGTAATTGATGACACTGAAGGACAAAAAATAGTTACAGGTATATATTCATCTTTTGAAGCAGATGTTAGTATGAGTATATTATCTTTCACTTCATAGGAAATTTTTCCTTTATTCCACTCATCAGTAACCACTGCAAAACTGTCTGACTTGCTGATGGTGACATGATTGCCTTTATATCCTAGAAGATCAATGCCTGTAAAGGCTGGCACTATATTCGTGAGCTTTGATTCTTTATTGTATTGTTCCTCGGTAATAAATTTTCCACTGTTTTGCACTGAATAAAAAGTAAAACCCACAAGCGTAGCTAAAACAAAGGGGAGTATAAATAATGCTAGTAATATTTTGTTACTTGTTTTCATTGTAATAAATGTTAACTATGAAAAGTTTTGCTGTACAAATTTTTCGAAACGGGGTTTTAATTCATCAGTATTCATTCCCAATAAATAGAGATTTCTGAATACTCCCGGTAAATCTTTTTGAAGAAAATCTTCTTTGCGGTAGCTAAGCGCTTTTTTAAAGGCATCTGCTGCAACAAAATATCCGATACCTCTTTGATTATATATGATTTCCTGCTGCTGTAAAAAATCGTATGTGCGCATAACGGTATTGGGATTTACCTCCAGTTGCACCGCCAGCTCTCTTACGGATGAAATCCTTTCTTCTGGCTTCCACTCTTTCAGCAGTATCTTCTCGCAGATGTGATCCGCGATCTGGAGATATATGGATTGACTGTCTTTAAATTGCATGTTTACAAATTTTGAATCAGTGATGATTTAAATTTCTTTCTCTTTTATCCTGAAATAAGCAGCCGTTAATAATACGGGGCACCAGATATATTTCATTGCAGGTACTGCTACCTGCCTGATCCATGAAGGGAGCTTGTATACTTTTGCTTCATTTCCATCATATACTTTAAATGAAGAGAAATCATTAACGCCCATGTGAGCAGGAAAAACGGTGTTGGACAGAAATTGTGCAAAGAATACAAAGATGAGCCCGATGGTAAAAATGGCGAGCAGCGTTTTTATAAATGCAAATCTCTCAAAGTATACAGAGCCCAGCATAAAAAGTGCCTGCAATGCGATAAAGAAGTATAATATTATTGGTATTGCTTCTTTTAAATTTTTTGTTGAAACATATCTTACTGCATTGCCTGGGTCGAGTAGTATAAAAAAGAAAATTATTTTTTGAATAATAAAGAAAATGGCAACATACACTGCGGTGAATACAATAAAAGAATAGAAGAAACCGCATAGCAGTTTTTCCAATGGCGTTGCAGGTATGCTTAACCAGTATATGCCTTTTGCCTTATCGCTTAAGGCGCTGAACGTAATGCTTGCAAAAATGAGCCCTGACGCGAAGAATAAGGTAATAAATATTCCGTAGGTATCTTCTTCATCAAAACGCCCGCTGCCATTAACAGATGCCCAGAACGTGAGAATGATGGTTAATAATCCCGCCATAGCCAGTAATGACAGCGTGTACAGCTTGGCATTATCAAACCATTGTTTTTTTATAAGCAGCCAAAGTCGTGAAAAGCTGAATGAGTTTTGCATGATAATATCTTGATTAATTAAAAGCAGATTGAATTTTAGTCCTGTCGGTTATAATAGCCTTGTATAACATTTCAAGATCAAGCCTTGTATCTTCTCCGTTTACATTCTTAGAGATGATAGCATTACCTTTTAATGAATCTTCATTGTATAAAGCCTGTTGTATTTCTTCTTTGTCGAATGATATTTTGAATTGCAGCTTTTGGGTTATCTGCTCAATAGTCTGGTCAAACAAAATTTTGCCTTCATCTATAATTGTGATCCTGTCTATCAGGTTTTCAAGATCCTTTACCTGGTGTGTGCTGATGATAATGCATTTTTTTTCATCAAGCGCACCTGCTATTACTTTACGGAACTGGCTTTTGCTCATAATGTCTAAACCATTGGTGGGCTCATCCATCAGCAGGAGGGAAGTATTGCAGGCAAGCCCGAAGCTGATAAGCACTTTCTTTTTTTGCCCGTAGCTCATGTGTTGTATAGTGTTATCAACAGGAATTTCAAATTCATTCATGTAACGGCTGAATTGCTCATGATTGAATTTGGGATAAAATACCGCGTTGTATTTTACCAACTGTGCAGGTGTAATATTGGGAAGAAAAAACTCTTCTGCTACGATGAATACCTCCTGTAAAAAAGAAGGCTCTCTTTTTTGGGGTGTTTCGCCGGAAACGGTAATGCTGCCGGAATCAGGAAAAAGGTGACCGGATATATTCCGGAGCAAAGTGGATTTACCGGTACCATTTTTACCAAGCAGTCCATATATATAACCAGCCTGCAAATCGAGGTTTAAACCGTTAAATATTTTCTTTCGCTTATACGAAAAATGGAGATTTTTTATCGAAATCATATTTAGTGATTTAGTGTACTATTGTATTAGTACACTGCAAATATAATACTGATTTAGATGTTTCCAAATTATTTTAAAGGTTTAATTGATGTATTTGTGATTTGCCCGATGATATCGTTTGGTTATTGTTTATTAACCCGGTAATGTTTTGAAATATTCATTGACAAATGGTTTTAGTGATTTGGTTATATTATCGGTGAAAAAATTTATTAATAATTCCTGTGGCTTTTGGAGCAGCTTCATATAGGTGGGGATCTGTGCTTCATGTACAGGAAGTGTATTTTCTAGTGCCTTTAATTCTACTACAACACAATCATCTACTAAAAGGTCCAGCCTTAATTCTGAATCTAAAATAATTTCATCATAAACAATTGTTACAGCAATTTGCTTTTCAACCGAAAAACCATTTTTTCGCAATTCAAATTCTAAGCATTTTAAATACACACTTTCCAGTAGCCCTGGACCTAATGCCCTGTGTACTTTAATGGCGCATCCGGTAATTCTGTAAGATAAGTCCGTAACTTGTTTCTTTGTCATAATTGGTGTTTTTATAGTTAACAATTAGAAGAATCTGTAAAATAGAAAATAAACCATTAAAGCATTAAGAAAATCAAGTTGAATCTCTTAACTTAACTTCTTAATGTTTAAATACAAAACCGAAAGCCTGCCTTTGCAAAGCTTCCGGTTAATATCACTAAAGAGAGATGATTAATTTTTGAGAATGGTAAATTCAACCCTTCGGTTTAGCTGTCTTCCATCATCGGTTTCGTTGGTAGCCACAGGTTTGGTTTCACCATATCCTTTGGAGATAATGCGGCTTTCAGTGATGCCCTTTGATATAATATAATCTCTCACAGATTTAGCCCTGTTGTCACTCAGCCTGAAATTGTAATCATCAGAGCCTTTACTGTCGGTGTGTGCACTCATTTCAATTTCTATAGACGGGTTTTCCTTAAGCAATGCGACAACCCTGTCTAATTCAATAAATGATTCAGGTCGTAAATCCCATTTGTCAAAATCAAAGAATACATTGTTCAGTCTTACCACCTGCCCAATCTCAATAGGCACCAGGTAAAGGTCTTTATGAATTTCTTTATATCCTTCTTTAATAAGTGAATCCAGGTTAAGGTTTTCAGACTGGGCAAAAAATTTATCCGCTGTTGCTCTTATGAGATAGTTTTTATCGTAAGGCAACACTATCTGGAATGATCCGTCCATCGGGCTTGATAAACCATTGCCTGCTGCTGCGCCATCAGGTAAGGTTTCATAAATTAAAGAAGCGCTAAGCGGTTGTTTTGTTTTGGCGTTATATACATTACCACTAACCAAAACCACAGGGTCTGGTTTTTCTTTCTCCATCAGTTTTACCCTTACAATATCGCTCTCTCCATAAGTGTCAAGGTTGGTGGTAAGATAAGCGTACTCACCGCCGGCATCCAATGTAAAAAAGGCGTCCCAGTCAGGAGTGTTTACAGGGCTTCCCAGGTTAACAGGGTCGCTCCATTTTTGCCATGTTTTATCCAGGCGTTTAGTCATCCATATATCATTATCACCTAAACCACCGGGCCTGTCGCTGCTGAAGTACAGTGTAACACCATCGGCTGCGAGATAGGGTGTCATCTCATCCGTATCCGGCAGGTTTATTTTTTTTCCAAGGCTTTTCGGTTCTGTCCAACTGCCGTTAGGCTCCAGGAAGCAAACATAGATATCATTATATGAGCTTGCCTTTTCCGGCGTCATATACAGCAATAAGGTTTTGCCATCCTGCGCCATTGATGCACCGGATTGCCGGCCCCGGTCGTATTTCTCATAATTCTTTATGAACAGGGCGTTGGGCGGTGTCCAGTTTCCGTCTTCATCAATATAGCTCATGCTTACGCCTTTACTGATAAAAGCGCCTTCATTAAAAGCGCCTCTTATCAAAATCCTGTTTTTGTCGGGCGATATCCAGTAAACAGCATTATAGTGTGTGGTGTTAAACGGGTAATCCATATGTATAGCTTCGCTCCAGTTGCCCATGGTATCCCTTACTGCATACCATATATCCTGTGAATTAGGAACAGACCTGTATTTTGTATTGCCCGGGTGATTTTCGCAGATAAAAAACAACAGGTTCCCATCTGCAGAAACGGTTGGACGCAATTCCGCAAGATTGGAATTGATCTTTGTTCCCATGTTTTCGATCTTGATGACCGTGGAAGAAGTAATGATATTATCTTTTTGTGCCACTAAACCTCCTGATGTGTCTGCCAAAGGTTGCGCCATGCCCTTTATAAAGCAAAAGGTTCCTACAAGCGCCGATAGTAAATTTTTCACAGAATTGGTATTTTACATATAACGCAAAATACCCGTACGATACATTGCCGGCCAGCTTTTTCTGATAATGGTAACCGGCGTTTTTAGCTTATGATAAATGCGTTGAGTAAAATTACCCGGATAATAAAATAAGGGGAGATAATAGACTGTATGCGGGAACAGGAATGTTTATATACCTGTTCTTTATAGGGGAAAAATGAAACAGGGAGCAAAGGCTCCCTGTTTAAATATTATAGATTATAAAGTAATATAGCTGTTTGTGCTACCATACTGGTTAGGAGTTTCGCCATCAGCTTCAGGCTCGTTAAGCCATACTTTTTCATCAACTAAATACCTGAATTCGTGCTTGCTATCTTTTGGAAGCGTTACATCAACACTAAAACTGCCATCTTTTTTCCTGCTCATCACTATCGATTTTTCCCAATCGCTGTTTAAGCCAAGAATTTCAACTGTTTCAGCATTTTCAGGCTTGAAAGCGAATTTTACTTTACAATAATCCTTTGTCTTGAAATACGTTTTCTGTACCATTTTTTCTAACTTTTAGAGGTTGGTTTAAAAATACAAATGAATACAGCAAAGCAATCCGGGCAGGCAAAGTTATTAAATAATACTGTTAAGCGTTAAAAGTAACCCAGGCCTGGCCTGCATTTCTTATCCCCAGGTTTTACCACAAGGGCAATGCTTCGGCTTTTATGATCCTATACCTCAATTTCCTAAATTAATATACATTTATTTTATATTTAATGTATTTGTAAGGATGAGCATTATCGAAATAAAAATTATTTTACTACGTTTTGTTTTTACTGAAAATTAGGGTGATAGTACCCGGAATCAAAATTTCTGAACCGGTTTAAACCAGTTTGAATTTGCCCGGTCTATGCCCAAAATCATTCTTAATCCATACTTTTTTTATGAAGCAAAAAAATCTTGTAATTTTTTCATTAGCCCTTTTTCTGTTTGCAGGTATTATTTCCTGTAAAAAAGAAAAAACAGCTGAATCTGGTAATACAGAAATTTCAACACATTCCGATGATCAATCAGTATTTTCCGCTGAAGTAGATGCCGCAACAGATGATGCAAGTGCTGCGCTTGAGGCAATGGCTGCTTTCAGTTTAAGAGAAATGGAACTTGATACTATTCGTGTTTGTGGTGGCTATATCACCTGGAATCTCGAATCAGATCCGCAAATTGCAACTATAACCTATACGGGTTTTAATTGTGACGGCGGCAGGTCAAGATCCGGTTCTGTAACTGTTTCTGTTCCTAAAGGTACACAATGGAAAAATGCCGGTGCTGCAGTTATTGTTACGTACAACAATTTAAAAATAACCCGCTTATGGGATCAGAAAAGTATCACCATTAATGGTGTGCAAACTTATACCAATGTAAGCGGCGGTCTTTTGGTCAAGCTTTCAGCTCAGCAACATATTATTCATACCATTGCAAGCGATGGCTTGTCAATTACTTTTGATAATGGCGCCCAGTGTACCTGGAAGGTGGCAAAGCAGCGCGATTTTACTTATGATAATGGTATTGTACTTTCTGTTTCAGGTAATCACACAGAAGGTAACGTTGAAAATATTGCGGAATGGGGCACCAACCGCTATGGCGTGGCTTTTACTACTTCCACCATCGCCCCGTTAGTGGTGCGCCAGGATTGCGAATTCCGTTTAACTTCAGGCACAGTTAAGCATGATGTTGCAGGCATATCTGCTATCGTTACCTTTGGGTTAGATGCTTCAGGAAACCCGGTTACCTGCCCTGATAATTTCTTTTATAAAGTGGTGTATACAGGGCCTAATGGCAATAGCTTAAGCTTTATTTTACCCTATTAACTATATTTAGTAAAATAATTTTCACAAAAAGAGGCTGTCGTGCGACAGCCTCTTTTTGTTTCAAACCAGGATTAAATAAAAATAAATTAATTAATTAATAGTATTATAAATAATAATATAAAATAAATATATTATTAAAATATGTATGTATTATTTTTTGATACTTTTCCATAAAATAGCCTGTTGATTGATTATAATTTAAACAAATGAATTTGTATTTTTTTTAAGGAAACATGTTTTATTTGAGATAAAATTTATAAAATTCACTTTGTAATTAAATTAAAGTTAATAATATGTGATTTAATTTTGTTAAATTAATTAAATAATCACATATATTTGTTTAATAATTACTAATAGCAATTTTATTTAATTTAAAATCACTCACATGGCTAAACGTACTTTGAAGCAGATTGCACCCTTTCTCATTTTAGCAGCAATAGCCCTTGCTGCTATTTTTATTAAACCTGCAACCGATTTTGAAGACACTTCCAGATACAGTACCGCGGATATTGCCTGGGTTATTGTGGCAGCCGCCCTTGTATTTTTAATGACGCCGGGACTTGCATTTTTTTATGGTGGTATGGTACATCGTAAAAATGTAATATCCACAATGATGAAAAGTGTTGTAGCCGCGGGGGTAGTCAGCGTGCTTTGGATATTTGTAGGTTATAGCCTTTGTTTTGGAGAAGATGTCGGTGGTTTTATCGGTAATCCCTCAACTCACCTCTTTTTTAAAGATGTAAACTCAGGAGAACCCTGGGGTGGGGCGCCAACAATCCCTAAAACATTATTTTCTGTATTCCAGCTCATGTTCGCAATAATTACTCCCGGGCTTGTGGTTGGCGCTGTTGCAGAAAGGATCCGTTTTACTTCATACATCCTTTTTATTGCATTATTCAGCCTGCTCGTTTATGCGCCTTTAGCACACTGGAGCTGGCACCCTGACGGATTCTTATATAAGATGGGGGCGCTCGACTTTGCCGGTGGTACTGTTGTACATATTTCTGCTGGTTGTGCCGCACTTGCAGGAGCATTGGTTTTAAAACGCAGGAAAGCGCATATCGAGCACAAAGAAATTCCACCGGCTAATATCCCGTATGTACTGATTGGTACAGGCTTACTGTGGTTTGGCTGGTTTGGTTTTAATGCAGGTTCTGCGCTTGGAGCAAACGCTTTAGCTGTTTCTGCTTTTGCAACTACCAATACTGCTGCTGCCGCTGCAGGGTTAGGCTGGATGTTTTTTGATGTATTGCGTGGCAAAAAGCCATCTGTAGTTGGTTTTTGCATAGGCGCTGTAGTTGGCCTGGTTGCCATTACACCTGCTGCTGGTTTTGTAGCTATTCCACAAAGTATTTTTATAGGAGTTATTGCCGCAATCATTTCTAACATAGCTGTGTATTACAAACAAAAATCTACTTTGGATGATACACTTGATGTATTCCCCTGCCACGGGCTTGGCGGTATGGTAGGCATGCTGCTCACAGGTGTTTTTGCAACAAAAGCTGTAAATGCCGGTGGCAACGACGGATGGTTTTATGGCAATTCGGCTTTCTTCTTTACACAATTAAAAGCAATGCTCATTTCTGTGGTATACAGTTTCGCCGTGTCTTTTGTGATATTCAAGTTTATCAATTTCATATTGCCTTTGCGTGTCAGCGCTGAAGAGGAGGAACTTGGTCTTGATGCAACCCAGCATAATGAAAAGTATATGCAGGGAACCTTACTGGTACATAGTAATGGCGTAATGCGCGAAGAACAGGTTACTGAATAATGGAGAAGCACTCACAATTAAATTAAACCAGGCTTTATAAAACGAAAAGGTATTGTTTTAAAGTAAACCTCTGACCAGGTTTTAAAACAATACCCTTTCATAACACTTAAAATCAACTGCAATGTTAAGAAAATTTCTGACACTGGCCATTCTCGTGGCATCCTTTTCCAATGCGTTTTCCCAGGATCCTGCTGCAGCGGCAACAGAGCCGGCAAAAGGAGAATTAAAATTCTCTGGTTTTGTTGATGCGTATTACAGGTACAATTTCGCTAATGCAAAAGATCATGAAGCTATTAATAATTATACCAGCTTCACCAATTCACAAAACTCTTTTGAATTAGGAATGGCTTCCATTAAAGCAGATTATACTTACGGTAAAATTGCTGCAACTGTTGATCTTGGCTTTGGCAGCAGGGCAAGGGAATTTTCTTACGCTGAAGATGATGGAATACTACAGGCTATCAAGCAGGCTTATGTAAGCTATTCTCCTACCGACAAAATAAAATTCACTATGGGCAAATGGGGTACTCATGTTGGTTATGAGGTATTAGATCCCCAGTTAAACAGGAATTATAGTATGAGCTATATGTTCTCTTTCGGACCTTTTTCTCATACTGGTATAAAAGCTGATTTCGGTTTGGGAGACAATTTTGGTTTAATGGTTGGTGTTGCAAATCCAAATGATTATTTGTCTGCCAGTTTTGCCAAAAAGAATTTTCTTGCCCAGTTCAGCGCAACGTTCGATAAGTTCAGCGCTTTTCTGAACTATGTAGGCGGAAAAGATCTTGATAATGGAACCGGTAACCAGGTTGCATTAACCATGACAGGTAAAATATCCGATAAATTCAGTCTTGGTTACGACGGAACAGTTAAATCATACAAACCCGATGGCGGCGATGCTGCTTCATGGTGGGGGTCGGCATTATATGTTAACGTTGATCCTACTGATAAATTCGGGCTTACGCTCAGGGGGGAATATTTTGATGATAAAAAGATGGTAACGGATGTAGTCAATACAAGTGTTTTTCAGACTACTTTGTCATTAAATATTAAACCTCATGAAAACATTCTTATTATTCCTGAATTCAGGCTGGACAGTGCAAAAGATCCGGTGTTTACAAAAAATGACGGCGCTGGTTCAAAAAGTACAGGAACATTTCTATTAGCAGCTATTGTATATTTCTAAATCAGTTAGTACTTATCATTTCAACCCTGATCCCCTGAAAATAAGAAATGCTGCATGAAAACAAATGAACACTGAGGAGGAATAAAAAAGTAACCCCCTAAAAAAATATGTATGAATAAGTTCAGCAGTACTGCCCCCTTTCTTTTACTCGCTTTATTTTCTGTGATCGGAATTTTTGTTCCCCTGGTTGCAGACTTTGATGGCTCAGAAGTGTACAACTTCGCTGATATTTCATGGGTAACTATATCAGCTGCCCTCGTATTATTAATGACTCCCGGTCTTGCATTCTTCTATGGTGGAATGGTTGGCAAAAAAAATGTGATTGCTACCATGATGCAAAGTTTTATTGCCACAGGCCTTATCAGTATATTATGGCTGGTGGTAGGCTTTGGTCTCGCTTTCGGTACTTCTATCGGAGGTTTTGTCGGCAACCCTTCAGAATTCCTTTTTATGAAAGGATTAAACGGGCATGCGCCGTGGAGTCTTGCACCAACAATTCCTATTTTGCTTTTTGCATTATTCCAAATGAAGTTTGCGATCATTACCCCTGCGTTGGTAGTGGGCGCAACCGCTGAGCGTATCAAGTTCACTTCATATGTGTTGTTTATGATACTGTTCAGTCTTTTAATTTATGCTCCTATTGCGCACTGGACATGGCACCCTGATGGCTTATTATTTAAAATGGGTGTGCTTGATTTTGCAGGTGGCACTGTAGTGCATATTTCTGCCGGCTGTGCGGCATTAGCCGGCGCTATTGTTTTAAAAAGAAGACAGGCACACATTAATAAAGAACATGTAAAACCTGCAAGAATACCTTATGTTTTATTAGGAACAGGTTTACTGTGGTTTGGTTGGTTTGGTTTTAATGCCGGCTCTGCACTTGGTGCAAACAGCCTTGCGGTTGATGCGTTTGCCAATACCAATACTGCTTCCGCAGCAGCAGGATTGTCGTGGATATTTTTTGATGCTATGCGTGGCAGAAAGCCATCTGCACTTGGCTTTTGTATCGGAGCTGTGGTTGGCCTCGTAGCAATTACGCCGGCTGCCGGTTTTGTTGGCTTGCCACAGAGCTGCTTTATAGGCTTTATAGCTGCAATTATTTCTAATCTTACCATTTACTGGAAAGGCAAGACTACCATTGATGATACACTGGATGTATTTCCCTGCCACGGTGTTGGCGGTATAGTTGGCATGATATGCACAGGTATATTTTCAAGCAAAGCCATTAATCCTGGTGGTACTGACGGATTGTTTTATGGTGGTACCGAATTTTTTATGCACCAGGTATTAGGCTGCATTATTGTAGTAGTATTTTCTTTTGTGATGGGTTTTGTGGTGTTCAAGATCACAGATATTATCCATCCTATAAGAGTGACTGCCGCAGAAGAAGAAATTGGCTTGGATATAACGCAACACGACGAGAAATTATAATTATACAGCCCGTAAAAATATTGTATTAAGATTTTCATAGGGCAAGCAATCGTTAAAGCCTTCCATTTCTATGGAGGGCTTTCGTTTTAAGGGGGCATAAGGCGTAAGGTGTAGGGTATAAGGCCCTACACCTTCCATCTTATACCTCCTCTCATAAATGCATCAAGCTCTCTTCAATCGCTTTAATTTTCGCTTCGGCATCAGCTTTCTTCTTCCTTTCCATTTCAACCACTTCAGGTTTTGCGTTTTGCACAAAACGTTCATTGCTTAATTTCTTTTCTACCGAATTCAAAAATCCTTTTTGATATTCAAGATCTTTCTGCAATTGTTCTTTCTGGGCACTGCTGTCAACAACAATGTCAGACTGAACATAGAACCTGTCTTTTCCTACCACGATGTTTATACAATCCTGTATGGCTTCGTTGGTAACATGTACTGCAGAAGCTTTTACCTGCCTGCTTAATATTGGTATAATGCGCTGGTATGTTTCCGGAATATTGGTTTGTATGTATACGCGTATCTCATCACGCGGTTTAAGCTGGTTTTTTACTTTAGCATCACGCAAAGCAGTAATGGTTTGTTTTAACAGTTCGCCTTCAGCTATATAAGATGGGTTGATTTCTCCCGCTGCAGTATATTGCTTAACACATATATCATCAGTTCTTTCTTCATCAAGCAAATGATACAACTCTTCGGTAATAAAAGGCATAAACGGATGAAGCAACTGCAACAGTTCTGTAAAGAATTCAACTGTTTTGTTGTAAACAGATTGCGCCAGCGGCTGATCCTGCTCAGGCTTGATCCACTCAAGATACCAGCTACAGAAATCATCCCAGATAAGAGAATAGATCGTTTTTAGCGCCTCACTCAGTCTGAATTCACTGATCAGTTTCTCAACAATGGTTTTTGCTTCGTTTAAGCGGCTTTCAAACCATTCAACTGCAAAGCTGTCTTCTTCTGATTTGGTATCGGCTATGCGCTGCTGTAATGATTTTACGAGCTTCAGCGCATTCCATAATTTATTGTTGAAGAATTTTCCCTGTTCGAGCGAAGCCGTGTCAAACAACAGATCATTGCCTGCAGGTGAAGATATCATTATACCAAAGCGAACCGCATCAGCGCCATATGCTTCAATAAGCTGTAAGAGGTCGGGAGAGTTACCCAGGCTTTTGCTCATCTTCCTGCCCAGCTTATCTCTCACCATTCCGGTGAAGTACACATCTTTAAATGGTATAGCTTCAGCCGGAGGTTTTTCTTTATTGTATTCCATGCCGGCCATTACCATACGCGCCACCCAGAAGAAAATAATATCCTGACCAGTTACCAATACTGACGTTGGATAGTAATAATTGATATCCTTATTTCCGGGGTTGGATATGCCTTTAAATACTTCCATTGGCCATAACCACGAAGAGAACCAGGTATCCAGCACATCTTCATCCTGTTTCAGTTCATCAATATTGCCAGTGGTTGTTCCCTGTAAAGATTGCCATTTTTCAAATGCAGCATCTTTATTCTCCGCAACAATTATATTTCCCTTATCATCATACCATGCCGGTATCTGCTGCCCCCACCAAAGCTGGCGGCTGATACACCAGTCTTTCACATTTTCCAGCCAGTATTTGTAAGTAGCCAAAAATTTATCTCCGGGATGTATTTTAATATCGCCTTCTACCACAGCTTTTAACGCAGGCGCAGCCAGCTCCTTCATTTTAAGGAACCATTGCGTTGAAATGCGGGGCTCTACCACAACGCCTGTACGCTGGCTGTAGCCGAGTCTTGTAGTATACTCTTCTTCTTTTACAATAGCTCCTTTTTCTGTAAGTTCTGTAATGATCTTTTTTCTTGCGGTAAACCTGTCTTCGCCAATATATATCTGTGCCGCTTCACTAAGTGTTCCATCTTCATTAAGCGTGTCAACTACTTCGAGGTTGTGTTTTAAGCCAAGATTATAGTCGTTGATGTCGTGCGCCGGGGTAACTTTCAATGCACCTGTTCCAAATGCCGGGTCAACATATGCATCAAAGATGATGGGTATTTTACGATTTATTAAAGGCACATAAGCAAAAGCATTTTTCAGGTGTGCATAGCGCTCATCATCCGGGTTAACGCAGATAGCCGTATCGCCCATAATGGTTTCCGGGCGTTGTGTTGCTATTACAATTCCTTTTTCACCGGTTTGAGGATTGCTGATGGCATTGCCCCGGGCATCCTTAAGCTCATATCTTATATGATATAATTTTCCCTGTATATCCCTATACTCAACTTCCTCATCACTCAAAGCTGTTTTTGCGGATGGGTCCCAGTTGATCATTCTTGCACCACGGTAAATCAATCCTTTATCATACAAATCCACAAACACTTTCATTACCGCCTTATAGTAATCGGGGTCCATCGTAAAGGTAACCCTGCTCCAGTCAACACTGCAACCTAACTTCTCTATTTGGTGATAGATAATGCCGCCATATTTTTCTTTCCACTCAAAAGCGTATTTTAAAAAGGCTTCTCTTGTCAGGGTGTTTTTATCAACCCCCTTTTCCTTAAGCATGCCTACTACTTTTGCCTCTGTAGCAATGGAAGCATGATCGCTGCCGGGCACCCAGCAGGCATTGTACCCGCTCATGCGGGCTCTGCGCACCAGTATATCCTGCACGGTTTCATTAAGTGTATGCCCCATATGCAATACCCCGGTTACGTTTGGCGGTGGTATTACAACGGTAAAAGGTTTTCTCTCATCCGGTGTGCTTTTAAAATATTGCTTTTCTTTCCAGCGTTGGTTCCATTTATCTTCTGCAGATGCGGGAATATAATTTTTGCTTAACTCCATAAATATTTATTCGGGCAGCAAAAGTACGTATAAAACAAAAAAACACTTTCCCGCATGTAGCGAAAAAGTGTCTCCGTCCAAATAATAAATAATTTTTTACCAGGAGAGGTAAGTGATAACAACAATCGCCGTATAAGCGAGAATAACTATTGTAGCGATTTTTGCACTCTCACCTACATGTAATGATGTAAAAAGCTTCATACGCTTGATTTTTAAAGTTAAAAATCAGGACCGGATTACTACAAAGCTTTCAAAGGATGGTTTTATAAAATGATTTAAACTTTTCGGTTGAGGAAATCCATTCGGAAGATACACAATCGTCAGCTATAAATCTAAGTATAGTTCAAAGCTAACTATTTTCCTGCAAATTTGTACCTGTTTATTGTGCTATATGACCAATATTGTTATAAAAATGGGTATTTTCTTCGTTTATAATTGATAATCAGAATTTTATATTTGATTTTTTTGATTGTGCGCAAAGGATTTTATCTTTAGATAATATAAATATCGGGGTGATTTACGCTATAGTAGATATTGAAACCACGGGCGGCTACGCTTCGGCAGGCAGCATAACTGAAGTGGCGGTATATGTGCATGATGGAGAAAAAGTGATAGACAGCTTTGAAACGCTTGTTAATCCCCGGCAACCTATTCCGCTTTTTATTCAGTCGATGACGGGCATTACCAACGAAATGGTGGCCGATGCGCCGGTATTTGAAGCAATAGCGCCACAGGTTTTTGAGCTTTTAAATGATAAGGTATTTGTAGCGCACAATGTTAATTTTGATTTTTCTTTTTTGAATAGCGCATTACAATCCTGCGGGTATCACCTCAATATAAAAAAGCTATGTACTGTAAGGCTCACCAGGAAAATCTTTACAGGATTGCCATCTTACAGTCTTGGCAATATTTGTCGCTCACTTGAAATACCTATTACTAACAGGCACAGGGCTGCGGGCGATGCAATGGCGACGGTTTTCTTATTTGAGCGCTTATTGAAGAACGACCGCCAGAGCTATATATACCAGTTTCTGAAAAAGTCTTCCAAAGAACAGTATCTGCCATTATATCTCCCCAAAGAACAAATTGAGCAATTACCCCGTAAGCCTGGTGTGTATTATTTCAGAGATAAAAAAGGTAAGGTGATTTATGTTGGGAAAGCAAAGAGTTTAAAAAACAGGGTGAGCAGTCACTTTACACATAACGGCACAGGCAGGCAAAAACAGGAGTTCATAAGAAATGTTCATCACATCAGCTACCAGCTTTGCGGAACCGAACTGATGGCAGCAGTGCTTGAAGAAACAGAAATTAAAAAACTCTGGCCCATATATAATACCAGCAGAAAGCAAATTGATTTTCAATACGGATTGTATGTTTTTGAGGACCAGAAAGGATATGCAAGACTTGCTATTGAAAGAAAGCGTAAACATTTAAGACCTGTTTATACTTTCGGATTAATGTGGGAAGGCTATCGCCTGTTATGGAATATGGTAGAGCGTCATCAGCTCTCGCCCAGGCTTTGCTTTCTTGATAAAACAAAAGAAATGGACGAAACGCAGGATGTTGATGATGAACCGGAAATTTATAACAAGCGTGTTGAAGTTGCTTTGCAAACGTTGCACGATGAATTACCAACTTTTGCTGTGATCGGAGATGGTATAGAACCAGATCAGTATAGCTGCCTGCTGATAGAAAGAGGCAGGTTTTATGGTATGGGGTATATATCCAAAGAAATGAAAGTAAAAAAACTCAGTACTATAAAAAAAATCCTAACGCCGTATATTGATAACGATTTTATCCGTGATATGATTTACAGGTACGCAGAAGCCTATCCTGAAAAGCGGATTAGTTTCGGCATACAGTAATTAACTGATCATGCTATTCACCTTGCAGATTTCATTGCATTAACAATGGTAAGATTTTTGTCTTTTGCAAACTTTTTGTATTCAGCAGTTTCACAACCATAGATGGCTATTTTGCCATGCTCATTGCTATGTACACCCCAGCCATATCTTTTTGTGAGAGGTGAAGCGCGGAAGCAGGGTTGACCTTTGGAGAAAAATTTTTCCCTGCTTTCCTTCAATTCACCTTTAGTTAATTCATTTCTATCTGCAAATACCTGGAATAAAATTTCATCTGAAGTATACCTGTAGGGATTTTTGCTCAGGATATCAAACTGCATATTTGCCACAGTCCTTTTGTCTTTTTTTACGGGAGGTATTTCACCAAATGGAGAGGGGCAATCGTCCGCTGTTAAAATAAAAGTGTTGATATAATTGGTAGTGTGCGTTTTCATTGCTGCAGTATTTTATTAAAGCACCAGCCCAAAATAACAGGCACGTATATACAAGATCTTTTTTAAGATAAGGTATACGTGCCTGTACGGTTTATTAAGATTGCTGTTAAGAGCCTTGTGGTCTTTGATTTTGATTATTGAAATACTCCTGCTGTCGTTCAAAATCCTTGTCGTAGGCCTTAATGATCGCTTTTACCAGCCTGTGACGTACCACATCATCTTCATCGAGCTCAATATGCGTAATGCCGTCAATATTCCTTAATATGCGGGTTGCTTTTTCCAAACCGCTTTTTTGATGCTTGGGTAAATCAACCTGTGTAAGATCGCCGGTTATGATTGCTTTTGCATTGGCGCCGATACGCGTTAAGAACATCTTTATCTGTAGATCGGTAGCATTCTGCGCTTCATCAAGAATAATGAAAGCATTATCCAGTGTACGCCCGCGCATATATGCAAGCGGTGCAATTTCAATAACACGGGTGCTCATATAATATCCCAGCTTATCGGCGGGTATCATATCATCCAGCGCGTCATACAATGGGCGCAGGTAGGGATCAATTTTTTCCTTAAGATCGCCAGGCAAAAATCCAAGGCTTTCGCCTGCTTCAACAGCAGGGCGGGTAAGAATGATCTTTTTTACAGATTTGTTTTTTAATGCGCGGACAGCCAGTGCCACAGCAGTATAGGTTTTACCTGTACCAGCGGGTCCTATGGCAAACACGATATCATTCTTATCCGCGGCAGTAACCATTCTTTTTTGATTGGCAGTTCTTGCCCTCACGCTTTTGCCGTTGGGGCCGAATACCAATACATCATTAGGATTTCGTTCCACGAAGTTGTCAACAGTTTCAGCGTCATCTCCGCCCAGTATCTGCTCAAAATAGTTTTCACTTACATTTCCGTTTCTTTCCAGGTACTGTATAAGCAATTCTATTTTTTCTTTAGCCTGACCAATCTGGTCGGGGGCGCCACTCAGCTTTATCTGGGTGCCACGACTTAAAATTTTTAAGAGAGGAAATTTCTTTTTAAGAATATCTAACTTACCGTTATTCACGCCAAAAAATTCTATAGGATTAACGGTCTCCAGGTTAATAATTGTTTCTGTCAATGAGTTTTGATTTTAGGTTTTCAAATAATTGTACAGACTAACACATCCATCTGACCAAATTTAATGAATAGCATTTGAAATAACCAATAATTACTTATTAACAGATGTGGAAATGATTTAAAATCTTGCTAATATTTTCAGGTTGAGTAACCGCGGTGTTAAGCGATTGGGAATAGTATACACTGTATTTGAAAAATCTTTAATGAACATATACGAAATAGTATTTGCCCTGTCTAATAGATTAAATATTTCAAGGCTTGCCCAAATATTGTCGAATTTTCTGAAGGGATTATGACTTCTTCTTGTGCTTTTATCACCATCAAGCAATAAGGCGCTGAATCCAATATCTACCCGTATATACGGATCTATTACCAGCGCATTTCTGTAGCGTACACTGCCAGGAATATTGTACGGCATATTTGTTCCATAAATCATATTCAGGTGTACTTTAAAATTTTCGTTGGTACTTAAATAGTCCTGGAAAAACATACCAAAAGTGAGCAGCCTGTCGGTGGGTCTGCGCACCCATCCTTTATCAAAGCGAACGCTATCTGTTACAACCTGGTTTGTTGATTCGGAATTAATAAATTCTCCATCTGCATTTTTGTACCTGTAATAATAAAAGTCATCAATCTTCTCCATTGTTTTCATTAAACCAATACTAACCCAGCTTTCCGCGTCTTTTACCAGTTCGCTGAAGAGGCGAAGCTCTAACCCTGTTGCATAGGCTTTGGCGTTATTGTTGCCAAGATAGCGTATGCGAACATTATCTATGTCATATGGATCAACATCCCACATATGCTTGTAGTAGGTTTCTATGGTAAATCGTGAGGGGCGGTTCCATGCTTTAAAATTATAGTCTGCGCCAATTACAGCCTGCCAGCTTTTTTGCGCTTTTACATTTGTATTTACTTTGCCGTTATAGCTTCTTAATTCCCTGTAAAATGGTGGTTGATGATATGCGCCAACAGCTAATTTGAAAGCCCAGTCTTTTTTTGCATCCGGCAACCATGATGCCTGTAAACGTGGCGAAACAAGCAATTCCTTATTCAATGAATTGTAATTAAATCTTACACCACCCTGAAGGGTAAAGTTCTGCTTATTACCGAATGCGATATTATCCTGCACATAACCTGATAGTTTATTAATATCAAGATTGGCGGAAGACAGGATTACTTTGCTTAACCGTAATTGATCGCCGGGAGGGTAGGGGAGATTATATCCGGCAGAGTCCTGCGCTTCCCATTCACTAAGGTGATCATTGATCAAAGTCTTTTCAGCGCTTAACCCCCACTGTACATAATGCCTGCCATTATCCCATGTGCCTTTGTGAGATATATTCCAGTTTGCTATGTTGAGTTTATTGCGGGCATGATTCATAAAAACGCCTGCACCCAGTGGATTGGTAATTGAACCGAAGTCTGCACTGCTTTTATCAAAGCTTCTTTCGCCAAACAGGTAAGCCCCCCAGATATCATACAGCTCCTGTTCATTGTTTTCAATCCTGCTGGCAAGCCATTTTAGTTTTATTTTTTTGCTGAGTTGTTGTGTTGCCGCAAAGCCGATCATTGATGTGGTATACCTGTCTTTTTCTTTGCCCTGGAAATAGATGTCTAACCCAAGATTTGCACTGAACAAAGGAGACAGTACGGATGACGTAAGTTTTGCTTCTTCCGGTATCAATGTGAATTTTGTTTGAGAAAAATTTCCCAGCATTTCAAACTGCCATGCCTCATTCAGTTTATATGTAAGCAATGCCTGTATATCCGATGAGGAGGGAACATAGTTCCCCTTTGTTTCCTGGGAGCTGAGCAGGTTCCTGTTTGAGCGGTTGCGCACGCCTATAAGATAGGTGAACTTTTCTTTCTTAGAAATGCCTTCTGTATGAAAACCCTGTTCAAGCAAGCTTATATACGCGGAGCCCCCAAATGATTTTGGTTTCCTGTACTGAATATCCAAAACACTGCTCATTTTATCTCCATACCTCGACTGGAATCCGCCATTATAGAAATTTATACCACCTGTTAGCTCAGGATTAATAAAACTCAATCCTTCCTGCTGCCCGCTTCTTACCAGGTATGGCCTGAAAATTTCAAAGTCATTGATATAAATCAGGTTTTCATCATAATTACCACCCCTTACATTGTATTGAGAAGAAAGCTCGTTATTACTGCCTACTAATATTTTAATCAGGCTTTCAACTCCGCCTGTAGCAGAAGGGGCAGTGAGCGCATATTTCGGGTTGATTCTTACCAGCCCTGCTTCTTTTCTTTCCCGGTTGTCTTTTATTACTACTTCCTGCAGTTGTTTGGCGCTCCTGCTTAACCGGATAATGATTTTTTCTTCTTCGCCGGCATTCAGGTAAAAATTTCTTTGGACCGTATAAAAACCAGAAGATGAAAAGACCAATGCTATGGCTTTTCCTGCAGGCACCTGTATGGTAAATATTCCAGAATCTGAACTGGCAATGCCGGTTTGCCTGCCGAGGATGGTTACAGATACTTTACTTAACGGGCGCTCATTATCATCTACAACCTTACCATAAATGGTGCATGTTTTTTTTTGTGCCAGCACATGAGAAAATGCCAGTACACAGCAGCATAGTAAAATTATTCTGGCAAAATGCATCAGCAAATAACGGCTTTATGCAGGCAATATTACACAATTATACATACCACTTTATCATTTAACCGAAACGGTCTCAAAGTATATTACAAACACCACTAAGTGTTTGTTTGGCCGAACCGTTTCTTTGTGTAAACGCTTTGTGCATTTTGTAGTTAATAACCTTGTTTAATTGCAGGAGAATCCGAGTTAAAAGCCGCTGAGGATATCCCCTGTATATTACTGCAACGCAGCTTTGTTAATTTGAGATACATACCCTTTATTGAAATATAATACCAGGAATATACGAATGTTGTATTTTAGATATACTTAATACTTCTTTATGCAGTTCATCTTCCTGAAATTATATGCGGGATTGTTATTGGTATTTTCATGTGGCTATTTAAATGCACAGGTTGCGGTTCCCGGGCAGCCTTTACCATCGTGGAAAGAAGGAATGCTTGACCTGCATCACATTAATACCGGTTGGGGCGATGCTGCTTTTTATATTTTTCCTGATGGCACAACAATGCTTTTCGATGCAGGTGAAATGAATCCTACGGATGAAAGGGCTTTTACACCAAGAAACGCCCGTATGCGCCCAGATTACAGCAGGCGGCCTTATGAATGGGTAGCATATTATATACAGAAAGTGGCTCCTTTAAAAGAGAAAACAACCATTGATTATGCTGCTATATCACATTTTCATGATGATCATTTCGGAAGTTGGTACCCCGGTGCAAAATTATCTGTTACCGGTAAATATAGCCTTACAGGAATAACAGGTGTAGGAGAGCTTATTCCTATTCAATACCTGCTGGACAGGGGCTATCCTGATTATAATTATCCTTTTGATATGAAGGGATTGCAGGCAGATAAGAACAGCGGTGAAATAAATTTTGCTAAGACCATGCAAAATTATTTTGCTTTTACAGAGGCACGGCAACAGCGTGGGATGAAGATCGGAAGATTAAAAGCCGGTAGCCGTACACAGGTTTCAATGAAACACGCACCGGTAAAATACCCGGAATTTTATGTTCAGAATATTAAAGCAAATGGATTGATATGGAACGGAAAAGATTCTGCCGCGACTGAATTTTTTCCACCTGCTGATACCGCTAACCGGGCTACATGGCCAAGTGAAAACGGGTTGAGCCTGGTGTTTGTAATACACTACGGATCATTTACCTATTATAGCGGAGGAGATTGTGGTGGTATTGTTTCTTATGGAGATGCGGCATGGAAAGATATTGAAACTCCTGTGGCTAAAGTGATAGGAGAGGTGGATGTGGCCACGCTCGACCATCATGGCAACAGGGATGCTGTAAATGAGTTCCAGGTAAAAACATTCAAGCCCAGGGTATGGATACAACAGTCCTGGTCTTCAGATCACCCGGGAGAGGAAGTGTTGCGCAGGCTGACCACTCCTTACCTGTACAAAGAGCCCAGGGATATCTTTACCACAAACATGCTTGATGCAAACAGGTATGTGATAGGTTCACTTATTGATCGTTCTTACAAAAGTTTACAGGGGCATATTGTGGTAAGAGTGATGCCCGGCGGTAAGGAATATTATGTAATTATTTTGGATGACAGTACGCCGGATATGCCTGTAAAAGCTGTATTCGGCCCGTATATATCCAAAATAAAAAAATAATGAGCATAAAAAAACCGGAGTAAATCCGGTTTTATATTTTATTGCTTCATTTTTTTAGCATCTTCAAGGAATTTAGCCAGTCCTATATCTGTAAGCGGATGCTTTAATAAACCAAGAATAGGCTCAAGCGGACAGGTACAAACATCAGCGCCTAATTCAGCGGCTCTTACTATATGCAACGAACTGCGGATAGAAGCAGCAAGTATCTGTGTTTTAAAACCCTGTAAAGAATAAATCTGTGCTATCTGGCCAATGAGTTCCATACCATCCCAGTTACCATCGTCAATCCTGCCTACAAATGGTGATACATATGTTGCGCCGGCTTTAGCGGCAAGAATAGCCTGCCCTGCAGAAAATACAAGTGTACAATTGGTTTTTATACCATTATCGGTAAACCATTTCAATGCTTTTACACCATCTTTTATCATAGGCACTTTTACAACGATATTGGGATGTATTGCAGCAAGTATTTTTCCTTCTTCAACTATCCCGTTAAAATCAGTGGAAATAACTTCCGCGCTTATATCGCCATCTACCATTTCGCAAATGGTTTTATAGTGGTTTCTTACGGCTTCTTCTCCTTTTATGCCTTCTTTTGCCATCAGTGACGGGTTTGTGGTTACACCATCCAGTATACCTAATTCATTAGCTTCTTTAATCTGGGCAAGATTCGCTGTATCAATAAAAAATTTCATAACCTAATAGTTTGTGTTGACTTTTTTAACAGTTTTATAATTAAACGGGCAACGAATATACAAAATAAAAAAGGCAAGTTACTTACATCGCACCGCTACAACCGCCTACCCTTGCTACCTTCCGGTCCTGGGGGAGTTCAGCAGGAGCTGGTCGTATAAGACTTGCCGCCGCAAATATAGGAAAGATATGGTTGAGTGAAAAATTTAAAAGCTGTTATACAGCGGTCAGCTATCAGCTGTCAGTGCCTTGTCTGCTTTCAATCCTGTTCAATAAAATTCCTTTTTTCGACAAATTTATTTCCGGTTTCGATAATGTTACCGGTACAGCCGTAATACTTTTGCGCCCAAATTTACTTATAAATGAAACTAACGTTTTTTGTTGCATCTCTGTTTTGTAGTATTGGTTTATTTGCTCAAAATGGCATTATCAAAGGAATTATTCGTACCTCAGACGGAAAACCTGCCGAATCTGTTTCTGTAACCTTAAAAGGTACCAATAAGGGAACTATAGCAAACAGGCATGGCTATTACGAGATCAGGAATATATTACCAGGAGATTATATTGTAACCACAACATACATTGGGCTTGAAACGAAAGAAACAGCCGTGAAGCTATTGACGGGCCAAACACTGACCGTAGATTTTGAATTAAGGGAAACTGAGAACCAGTTGCGTGAAGTGATCATATCTACCAACCGAATTAAAACAAGCAGTCAGTATGTTGCTAAAATGCCACTCAAAAATCTTGAAAATCCGCAGGTATATAATATTATATCGGCAGATCTCATGAAACAGCAGGCCATCACCAGCTATGATGACGCTTTAAAAAATGTTCCCGGTATCTTTCGCCTTTGGGAATCTACCGGTCGTGATGGCGATGGAGGTTCTTATTTTTCTATACGCGGGTTTGAATCGCAGCTCACCATGCTGAATGGTTTGCCAGGATTGACCAACGGTAATTTAGATCCTGCCAACCTGGAGCGCATAGAAGTGATAAAAGGCCCTTCAGGAACACTATTTGGATCACCGGTAATAAGCTATGGCGGGCTGGTGAATAATGTTACTAAAAAACCATACGACCATTTTGGCGGAGAAGTGGGATATACAGCGGGTAGCTTTGGGTTGAACCGTTTTACGGCAGATATCAATACTCCGTTAGCTAAAGATAATTCCGTAATAATTCGTTTGAACACAGCTTATCAAAGTGAAAACAGTTTCCAGGATCAGGGTTTCAGGAAATCGTTTTTTTTAGCGCCTACCTTATCTTATAAAGCATCAGACCGGCTTTCGTTTTTAATTGTTTCGGAATTTATGCAGGAAGAAAAAACCAACCCGTTAATGATCTTTTTAGGCAGGGAAACTCCTTTGCAGTTTAAAGACCTGGCTGATTTGAATTATAACAGGAAACTATCACTTACCAGTAACGAGCTTTCCATAAAATCGCCCCGCTACAATGTACAGGCACAGATGCTCTATAAATTATCTGATAAATGGACTTCGCAAACAGTAGTTTCAAACGGGCAGGCAAATTCAAACGGGTACTATACCTATCTGTACGATAACCAGGACGGCTTCCGTGATTTCGGATTGTGGGTTACAAAAACCAACTCCACCACCAATACAACTGATATTCAGCAAAATTTTACCGGGGATTTTAAAATCGGGTCTTTCAGGAACAGGCTGCTTTTCGGCTTAGATTATTTTGACAGGAAAACTTCTTCGAACGGAACAGGATATGCAAGAATACATAATGTAAACCTGCAGGGGGAAGTAAACTATCGTGATCCTGATAATCCCGGGGAAGAATTGCCTAATAAAACAACTTTAACCCAACCTTCTGTAGACGCTTTACTTGCTAATACAACTCCTTATCCCTGGGAGCCGAAGGATAAAGCCTACAGCGCTTATGTATCGGATGTTTTTAATATCCTCCCACAACTTTCTGCAATGGCTAGTCTAAGAGTAGACCACTTTAAGAACAGTGAGTTTGGGCAAACTACTTTATCTCCCAAATTTGGCATTAATTACCAGCCAGTAAAAGACCAGGTGGCATTATTTGTAAATTATATGAATGGCTTTAGTAATGTAGCGCCCGGAGCGGTGGCAGATGAGGATGGTGACCCAACAGGCGAAATAAAGAATTTCAGACCCGAACATGCCAACCAGTTTGAAGCCGGCATAAAAACAAACCTGATAAAAGATAAATTAAATGCAACCATAAGCTATTACAATATAACTGTAGATGATGTGGTAATTGCAGACCCAACCAATCCTTACAATACTTTTCAGGGCGGTAAGCAAAGAAATAAAGGCTTTGAAGTAGATATTCAAACAAGCCCTGTAGAAGGCTTAAATATCATTATAGGCTATGCTTATAATGATAGTAAAATACTTGACGGGGAAGATATGCCTACATCATGGTTTGAAGTGGGTAAAAGGCCGTTGGATGCAGGATCTCCTCACCTTGCCAATTTTTGGATCACCTATAAACTTTTAAATACCAAACTGAACGGTTTGGGTATTGGCTTTGGCGGGAATTATGTAGGGGAATACAATACTATCAACCTCTCGGCTACCGGCAATTTTCTAATACCATCATACACATCTTTAAACGGCAGTGTGTTTTATGATGCCGGTAAATTTCGCGTTGGCTTCAACTTAAATAATATTACCAATAAAGGCTATGCCGGCGGATGGAGCACCGTAAACCCGCAAAAAACAAGAAATATTGCTTTAAGCCTGGTGTATAAATTTCAACAGGTACAGTAAATAAATAAACATATTGATTTACCGCTTATTTTATGAGGGGTAAATCAATATGTCCTTCAAATGAAATTGACTGTTTACCCGCATCATATTTAAGTTGTGGAACCACATTAGCTCTAAATCCAACACTCGTAAGTATTTTCCGGGCAATGCATAAGTGTTTTCTTTTGCAACGTATATGGAGTATGCATAAATTTATACACAAACACAATAATTAATAAGGTACTATCACCTATACCTATGATGCGGCGGGTAATAAGCTGAAGAAAACAGTGTTGGAAACAGGGGCAATCGTACCCTATAATGGAACGGATTATACAACCGGTATTACCACCACTACCGTTTATCTCGGTGGAATGGTATATGAAAGCAAAAACTACCAGGATGCTGCGTTAAGTTCGCTTGAATATATAAACAGGCTGCAGTTCATTGGTCATGAAGAAGGCAGGATACGCTTTAAGCCTGAGGATAATACATTTCAGTATGATTATTTCCTGAAAGACCACCTGGGCAATGTGCGGTCTGTAATTACAGAAGAGCTCAGGCAGGATGTATACCCGATTGCCAGTATGGAAACGGCAACATCTGCACTGGAAAATACCTATTACAGCAATATTGATAACAGCCGTTATGCAAGAGCAGGCATCTCCGGTTATCCCACAGACAACACCACTACGCCCAATGATTATGTAGCCAGGACAAATGGCAGCGACAATAAAATTGGTCCCGGCATTTTGCTGAAGGTGATGAGCGGCGATAAGTTCAACATCAGTGTAAAGAGCTGGTATAAGAAGAACGGCGCTACACCGGGAACACCTGTTGATCCCTTATTATCCCTGATCGCAGCGTTATCCTCAGGAGTGAGCGGCGCATCATCGCTGCATGGCACGGCAGGGCAGATAGAGAGCAGCGGAGTGCTTGACCCTGCAGTCAACGGTTTTTTACCTACCCGTGAGTCTCCGGGTACAGACAAGCCCAAAGCATACCTGAACTATATCCTGCTGAATGAGCAGCTGAAATTTGTGAGTGATGAAGGCAGCGGATCAAGCATTGTAGGGGCAGATGAGGAATTTAAAACGCATACCATAACAGATAAGCTGATAACAAAGAACGGATATTTGTATATTTACGTGAGCAATGAAACACCAAACATTAATGTGTTCTTTGACAATTTACAGGTGAACCTGAAGCGGGGGATGTTACTGGAGGAGACGCATTATTATCCGTTCGGACTTACCATGGCGGGGATTAGCTCCAAGGCATTAGCGTTCGGGGAGCCTGAGAATAAATACAAGTATAACGGTAAGGAGGAACAACGTAAAGAGTTCAGTGATGGCAGTGGGTTGGAGTGGCTGGATTATGGAGCGAGAATGTATGATAACCAAATTGGGCGGTGGCATGCCATTGATCCGTTGGCGGATGAGTATAGAAAATGGTCGCCTTACAACTATGCGTTGAATAATCCATTAAGATTTATTGATCCAGATGGAATGGGAGTAACAGGTGATTATTATAAACGTGATGGAACATATTTAGGAACAGATCATATTGATGACGATAAGACCTATGTTGTTGATGATAATGCGATTACAAGTAGGGTTTCTGATGATACAAAAACTACATACACCTTTAATAAAAGTGGGGTTACTGATTTAAATATATCACATCAAGTTTTTATAGCTTTTGCATCGCTTATTAATACAGAATCTAGTGGTTCAAAAGATGAATCATATGCAATTGGAAATGTTACAATGAATTTTATAGATCAGGGTGGTTCATCACAATTAAAAACATTAGAGGATGTTGCAATGTACGATAACCGCTTTGCCCAAGGTGCAACCCAGAAGGACTACGACGCATTCACAGCACTAACGCCTCGGGAACAAAATGCCAAATTTGCCGTTGGAGCCGCAATAAATGCTATAGGCAATAGTCAAGGATTGCCAGGATATAGTGATTATTCAGGCGGCGCTAATTCATGGGATGGAATAGACTTAATAGCATCTTCTTGGAAGAATCCACACAGAAATTACACATGGAGTTCGGATTCAAAAGAATTACTAAGAACCTTTAAAAAAGATAATAATGGAGGGGTGAATGTAAACGGCTTTACTTATAAAGACAGTGGATATCAAATATCGGCCAAAAAAATTATTGGTAAAACTTTATACACTAGTTTGCAAGGAGGCAGAGGTGAGAAAAAAGAAAGTTCAATCAGGTTTAGATAAGCAAAAATAGATATTCATGAACCTTATAAATAAACAAAGTATTAAGCTACTCATTCTTATATTCTCTTTTGCCATGTCGTGTCGGGATCAGAACGGTAACTTTAAACAAAATGAGGAACCGACTTATTTAGGAGGAAGTTTGAAAGATGCTTATACAGACACGATTGCAAAGAATTCTATTTTTAAAAAATGGCTAGTTGATACCCTTAAGATTATCGATTTTTCTAAGACAGAATTGCAAACTCAAAGTAGTGGTAAAATAGAAAATGTCATAGTCTCGCAAGATTCATTAGATTTATCTATAGTAAGAGGTTATGATGTAACTTATCCTATAGGCATATCAAAAAATCCGGATGCCAATTTAGAAATGGTATTATCGCTTTTGGATCAGTATGGTGAATTACCAAGGTCGCAGAGTAAAATAGAGTTTGATATATTACTATATTATGCTGTTTCTCCTGTGCCAGAATTGTCTTATGATATGAGTATAGAAGTAAAACGGCTTTTGATATCAGATGTTTCTAAAATGACAAGTTCTGAATATAGTATTGTAAATGGTAGATTAGATCACAAGATTGTTGTTTGGTCAAGTGTGAAAGGCACAAAAAAAACTGAATACATAGATTTTATTTGGGAAAATAACACATTGATCAAAAAAAAACGCAATTAATAGTTTATCTGATCCAAGCAGTCGCAAGCACCCACTTGTGGCGTGAGTTAACAAAGTAATACTATAAAAACAGCCCGGCAACGCCGGGCTGTTGCATTTTATGAGGCATACGCCTGTTGTGTATTAAAGTCTCTTATGTAGGCTGTAATCATTTTTAGCAAAAGCGGGATAAAAGTACCACTGATTACTGATATAGTAACTCCAAAAAATTTAGAATATTAAAATCCAGTTATGCGATGACACTATTGAGCATTTTATTCATTTTGTGTTATATTGGTAAAATGCTACTTCATCAGTATGTGGCAAAAAAAAACGGAGATAAGTTAGTGATTAGTGCTTTAGGGAGTACATCATCCAACTTATTTTGGTTTTACACAAAGCCAGTTTCAAAGCAGACTGTCCATTTGAAACGACTCGTTAATATTTTGTTTGCTAGTTGTTTTATTTTGATAATAATTAGCTTGTTTATTAAATTTCAATTATGAAATGCTTTTTAATTTTTTTATTTCTCTTTTGCTTTAATAGTTGTTTTTGCCAGTTTTGGGGAGACTCAACTATACTTCACCAGGACATATTTTATACAGTTGAAAAAAATCCTCAATTCGGTAATAGTGTGAACGAGTATTATAAATTTATTGCTGATAATTTACTCATTGAGAGTGGCACCATTGTTTCATTAATGAAAAATGTCGTAACTGTAAAGATTGTTGTAAGCAAATCGGGCAAAATAGTCTATGCAGAGGTCACCGATGGTATAAATGAAACTTGTAATAGAGCAGTTTTAGATTTGATAAAGAAAATGCCATCATGGTCTCCTGGAAAACAAAATGGCAAACCGGTTTCATGCTTTGTTAATTTACCAATCTTAATTATCTAATTTAATTTTCACGGAGCTGGCGCAGGTCTGAGGCGATGTGTGTATGTAAGCAACGAAAGTCCCGTTGACGTATTCTTTCCTTCTGCGCAGTTTTTATGTTTGAAATGGAATTATAAGGTGGGACACGAACCACGGCGGGTAAACTTTATACACCAGTTTGCAAGGAGGCAGAGGTGAGAAAAAAGAAAGTTCAATCAGGTTTAGATAAGCAAAAATAGATATTCATGAACCTTATAAATAAACAAAGTATTAAGCTACTCAGAGTTAGTGATAGGGAAGAATTGTGCATGGAAAAAAGATATTAATACCAACCGCTATGCAAGAACAGGCATCTCCGGTTATCCCACAGACAACACCACTACTGCCAATGATTATGTAGCCAGGACAAATGGCAGCGACAATAAAATTGGTCCCGGCATTTTGCTGAAGGTGATGAGCGGCGATAAGTTCAACATCAGTGTAAAGAGCTGGTATAAGAAGAACGGCGCTACACCGGGAACACCTGTTGATCCCTTATTATCCCTGATAGCAGCGTTATCCTCAGGAGTGAGCGGCGCATCATCGCTGCATGGCACGGCAGGGCAGATAGAAAGCAGCGGAGTGCTTGATCCTGCAGTAAACGGTTTTTTACCTACCCGTGAGTCTCCGGGTACAGACAAGCCTAAAGCATACCTGAACTATATCCTGCTGAATGAGCAGCTGAAATTTGTGAGTGATGAAGGCAGCGGATCGAGCATTGTAGGGGCAGACGAGGAATTTAAAACGCATACCATAACAGAAAAGCTGGTAACCAAGAACGGATATTTGTATATTTACGTGAGCAATGAAACACCAAACATTAATGTGTTCTTTGACAATTTGCAGGTGAACCTGAAGCGGGGGATGTTACTGGAGGAGACGCATTATTATCCGTTCGGCTTGACAATGGCGGGGATATCATCAAAGGCTCTGAACAATGCAGTAGAAAATAAGTATAGATTTAATGGTGGAAATGAACTGCAGAATAAGGAGTTTAGTGATGGCAGTGGGTTGGACTGGTATGATGCAACACACAGGATGCTTGATGCGCAGATTGGACGCTTCCATCAAGTTGATCCACTCACGGACGAAGGAGGGCAAGAAAGTTTAACTCCTTATCAGTTTTCATATAATAATCCAGTTCGCTATAATGACCCTGATGGTCAATGTCCTAATTGCCTTATCGGAGCATTAGTCGGCGCTGCAGTTGATTATGCTACGCAAGTTGCTACACATCGTTTGCAAGGTAAATCATGGAGTGAATCGTTAACACAAGTTGATGGTACTTCGATAGCTATATCTGCTGGGGCAGGCGCTTTATCAAGTGGTGCATCTGCTTTTGTCCCTAAAAGCGCAGCAGGTAAGGTTGTTGGTGAAGTTATCACAACAACTATTGATGCAGGAGAGTCTGTATTAAAACAATATAATGAGGGGTCTCAGCAGGGAAAAAGTTTTTCTGAATCAGTTTCTCTTTCTCAAACGGCTTCAGATGTTGTTGCGAATAAAGTAGCGGGCAAACTGACAGAAAATGTTCAAGTAAATTCTAGTAGCACGATCAAATCTACAGAGAGGCAGTTAGACAGGGCAGAACGTGTTGCTGCGGGAGATCCGTCAAGTACAGGTAGGGCTGCAACTGTTAATAAGTTGGAAAACAAATTAACTACTCAAAATAGAGTTAACCAAGCGACAAATCAAGCAGCTACCGGTGTGGTCTCAGCTACTATTCAGGGAACAGCTTCTGCAGCACAAGGTTCTCAGCAGCCACCACAACTACCGAAGGTTAATTATAATCCGGCAGATAATACAGCTGTTAGAAGACCAGTCATATATCCTTTAAGATAAGTTATTATGAAGTTAATTTTTTGGGGAGGAGTGTTGCTTTTTTTGGGTTCTATCGCTTTACTTATAAGCAATTATGATAGTATAAAAGTGGAAAGGAGCGGGCGTATTGTCAAAATGCGCATTGAAGAATTACCCAACTCCTGTTTAGGGACTAAGGTGAAGCATTTTGTAACATTGAGTTATAATAGTGAAGCCTACATAAAACGGATAGGTGGGAAGTTTTGTGAAGAGCATAGTATTGGTGAGTTAATTGACATGAAAGTCTTGGAGGGGTCAACTATTGTTTTGTTTCCACAGGAATCAGTATTAAGAAATTTGGTTTCATTTGGAATGTTGGGGTTGCTTGGATTAGTAATGATTATATCTCAATGGAAAAAAGTATGGAGAAAATAAAAATACTACTATTGATTGTGTCGGTTGCTTTGTGCAAGTTTGTAAGTGGTCAGAATTTTGAAGGTGAAATAATATATAGCAATACTTTCAAAAGCAAGCTGCCAAATTTTACTGATGAACAATTACAATTGTTGATCGGAGATAAGCAGGAATATTTTATAAAGGAAGGTAATTATAAATCTCTTTCGAATGGGCAGGCTCTAACGGTACAATTATATGATGACAAAACAAACCGGATATATAATAAAACACCAAAGTCAGATACATTATATTGGTTTGATGCCTCTGTAAATACTGATACAGTTATAAGTTTTGAAATAAAGAAAAATGTAGAAAAAATATTAGGCTACGAGTGTGACGCCATCATTATGAAAACAAAAACAGGGACAACCACCATTTATTACAACGCAAAATACAAAGTTGATAATAGGCCCTACACAAAGCATAATTATAGCAATTGGGCATTCTATGTTAATCAAACCAAGGCACTACCATTAAAAACAGTAGTTGAAACAAATCATTTAAAATGGAAAGTACGGCTGTTGAAATTAAGCCTATAAATTTTGAGACTGGTTTTTTTGATATTGATCCTAAAGCGCCAGTTAAAAAAAGTTAGTATATATAGGATACGTTTGGCTGCTGATGCTGGTAATACTTTACAATTAGGAATGGCTTTGCACAGATTGGGTGATAGTTATGCTCACACCAAACGAAGTAACAAGAATAAAATGTATAATCCGGGCTACGGTCATATCTTTAGTGGTGATGGTGGACATGGTGCAGATAAGATTGCTAACAGGCCTGAATTATATAAAGCGTATACAGAGCATCTTGCAAAAGCCTTAGGTGGGCGTTTAGGTTTTGAAGGGGGACTTGATATGTTTACATTTAACCCTTCGCCGTGGTTCGTGTCCCACCATAGTCGTTAAGCTAAGAAGAAAAGTGGAGCTAACTAATTGATAATGAATAACTCCTCGTGGGGAGTTGTTTTTTTATTTTCTCCTCATTGTAGTATTATTTAAGGGCATGAAGTAAGGGGAATTTGTATAATACATGCCCGTTGCAAAAGTAAGCATTTACTACCTAAGAGGAGAAACCAATTAACCATTCGCAGAGAAATTTTATTAGAAGAACATGCTGCAGATATTTCTGCCAACATCAAGGGCTTCCTTTGCTCTGCACAGGCAGAGAAAATAGGCAGGCAAACAGGATTTATTAAAAGAAGCAGTGGCAAAATAACAGCACAGGCTTTTTTAACTACACTAATGGTAGCCGATAGCCCCCAGGGTCAAATAAGCTTGCCGGATCTGACGGCAGAGCTCAGGCAGGCTCATGGTATAGAAATAAGTAAGGAAGCCCTGCACCAGCGCTTCAGTGTTCAGGCGGTTAATTTTCTTGAAAAAGT
>NZ_QCZJ01000012.1 GCF_003075435.1 Terrimonas sp.
ATACAATAAATACCTATAATTTTATCAGCTGTGAGCATTGATAATTGAGTTTTGTGTGTGGTAACTCAAAATTATCTTTTATTGATGCTCTTTTTCTCCTCATTTAACTAGCAACTTGGGTTAATTAGTTGATTTCGTTCAATTAGCCCCATTGGATTTCAAGCTAATAATTAAATTTTGTACTTCTTGTATACCCTTTTGTGTTAGATACCACTTTGTAGGTGTACTCGTTGTGTTTTCACCAACTAATGCATCTGTCCCGGACTTCTTTTTGCCTAAATCTCTGGAGACATTTGTTCCTCTGATTGTCCCTTGCTGTTTGAAATGCTTGTTAAAAGTATCCGAGATTTGTGCAGTTGAACACTCATCAATATTTTCAGCGGATTGTAAAACATAAAGTAACCATAATGATTTTTCCAAGGTTGACCATGATTGGATAGGGGCACCATATTTTTCTACATCATTTTTGAAGTCAATAGGTTCGCTCTTCTCCGATTTTCCATTACTGCTTTGTACTCGGGTTTTCTTTTTTCTTTTTCCTTTTTCTCCTGAATTCTTTCCGCCATTTATCTTCAATTGCTCGTCCACAACTTGAAAGTCAGCATCTTCATCAATAATCTTTGCAGCGGGTTGAATCATGTTTTTAAATTGGTCACCAATAGCGTTAGAAATCAGTCCGACTTCCTCTCTGCTACCTTCAATTTCTATTTCAAGCCCAGTTACTTTAAACTTAAATTTAAATTTACTCATGATTTAATTATGGTTAAAACGTTAACGTCATCATTAAAGGTTGCATACAACACGCATAATTTATGCTATAAAACGCAATATCCATAAATGATAAGTTGTTGGAAATTAATTTTTTAGCGTTATGCATTTTGTACCTGCCTATCTGTAGGCAAGTTGCTTGTTGCGTCAATGAAATTCACAAGGTTGCATACAAGCGTTTGCGATTATTTTATTATAATACTCTGATTTCTGTTTTATCACATTATACCCATATATATTTTGTGCTCTTCAAGATATCTAAACTCACAATACACTACTATCTCCACTCCTATTACATTTGGAGCACAATTACAAAGCCACTAATATTTAATTGAATTGGGTTCGGGAAGTGGCAGGCAATCTAAAGATGAGGATTAATTGAGTTTTAAATTTAGAACTATTTTATAAACGAGCAAAAGTTTTTACAACTGCACGTACAAAATTTTTAACTGCGGTTGTATTTGCCTGTATTTATGCAAACGCTATAAACATTTTTGGTGTAATGATGTTGGTGTTGCGGTATGTGTAAACACTTAAAGAGGTGATATAAAAGCTCATTGTTTATTCTGTTGCCTCTTTACCTTGTCTTTTGGCGATGTGTTGGTATTGCGAGGTAATGTTACAATAGGATAATTTATCCGCTGACTATTCTAAAATACCTGTTCTTTTGTTTTTTGTTTGGAGCTACCTTTGAAGCAATAGTATGATCATGAACATAAACGAGGTTATTAATAATGCCTTTATGGAGTTCGTGCCGGGTGAGGGGCTTTTTATAGTTGAGGGTAATCCAACAACCAATGTTATTCGCATTCTGCCGGCCGACAAAGCAATGATGGATAATCTTGCCTGTTTGGCCTGGAGCATTGACCTGGGATATCAATACCTCGGAACATGTACAGATGAGCAATCAGCTAAAAGGCAGGTTGATATCATCCGGTCAAAAGTGAGGGACGAAGCAGGGAATAATTTCCGCCGTGGTTCGTGTCTCACGAAACACCTCGTCTCTTTTTAAATAAATTTTATCGCCGTTTTCAAGCCTCGTGAAACACGAGCCCTGGCGATAGATATACTAAAACATAAAGCTCTTATTTGTAACACCCGTTCGCATTTTCTGCAAAGCGGATATACAAAGAGGCATAACTATTCCAATTTACATTTGGAGCACAGTTACAAAGCCACTAATATTTAATTGAATATGGGTTCGGGTAGTGGCAGGCTATCTAAAGATGAGGATTAATTGAGTTTTCAATTTAGTAATAATTTATAAACGAGCAAAAGTTTTTACAACTGCACTTATAATATTTTTAACCGCTGTGGTATTTGCCTGCGCTCAGTTCTCCGCAGTCTCAATGCCCAGCCATGTGTGTTGGCTGGACCCTGCGGTAGGCAGGGAGTGAGGGCAAACTAAATGCGATGCGAAAATTTGAAATGTACCTGTTTAATTGGCCTTGGCTCTATAACTATTTCTGTATTAGTATTTTCATGACAATGATTTTATCGCACTCCTATATTTTTACAAGTTCTTTTCATTAGATAATAGATTTTTTAATTAATGTATTCGTAAATAACAAGATGTTTACATTAATAATGCAGATGAGAAGAATAGGCTATTTTATTATTCATTAACTTCGTCACGATGCGGGCGAAACAAATAATACAAAAGACAGGATCAGTTATTATATTGACTCTTCTCTATGCGATATTCTTCGCTGCACAATTGTTCTCTGTAAATCAAGATTATCCGGGCAAACGTGGCACTGTGGTGGTTTTTAAGATTATGCAGGTAGCAAAACTCATTGTTTCTTCCGATGATAAAAGTGACAAGGATCAGCTTTCTGCAGAAAATGGTGTAAGATTAAACAAGAGATTTCAGCCTTCAGAAATGATACTGAATTTTGCCGGATTAACATATTTTCCTTCGATCCCTGTAATAAAAAAGCCAATTGAATCTTACCTATCCGGCTTTGTCACATCTTTCTGTTATCCTTCGGTCTTGCTCCGCGGCCCTCCTCCTGGTATACAATGCTGATTCGCCAGTTATTGTTGAAATGGTGCCGTTCCAAAAACAGCTCATAATTAATTTACTACAGTTCGTCCAAGCATATCCGACTCATAACAACTTTCGATGTTGAAAAGTGCAAAGACTTACATTATAAAGATGCCTTAAACCACAACCTGTCAATCTATTGACCAGTTGTGAGCTGAAAATGTTTCAATACAAATCCTTAATTGCAATTCATGTTGAATATCAGAAAGTTTTTTCTGCTGTTGTTGTTTTGTGCATTCTTTTTTGCTGTACATGCACAACAAGAGCCAAAAGTAGTTTCGTTAGATCAGTTGCTCAATAATGTGCAGTTAAATGCTCCTTCGTTGTTAGCAGATTCTGCTGCTATCCGTATTAAACAGGCCGAAGTGGAAGCCAGCAGGTATAACAGCTTGCCTTCTCTTAAACTAAACTACCAGCTTGACCTGGGTACAAATAACAATTTACCCGGCGGGTATTTTTCTTACGGCATTGTGCCGTCAAACTCCCGGGTAAGAGAGAAGGGTAATGCGTCTTCCATCCTGACTGATATGGGAATTGCCGCTTTTGACTGGGAAGTGTATAATTTCGGTGCCTACGCTGCCCGGCAACATCTTGCGCTTTCAGACCTTACCGTAGAACAGTTGGGGTTCAATCAGTCTAAATACAAAATGAAAAATATTACGATAGCATATTACCTGCAATTGATACGATTAAATGATATGCGGGCAATACAGGCGCAGAATATTATGCGCAACCAGGAAATAAAACGTACCATTCATGCCTTAGCCGTTGCGGGTATAAAAGCAGGTGTGGATACCAGCATAGCTGAAGCAGAGTTATCAAAGGCAAGGCTTATTGAGCTTGAATTATCTAACGAGGTAAAAAAGATACAGTTGCAGCTATCTTCTATCAGCGGGCTGCAGGCGCAGGCTATTGTACCCGATACCCTCCTGGAAGACAGGCTGATCAACAGCTATACTGCTTACTGGGCTGTACAGCCGGATACAGCATCACACCCTTTATTGCAATATTATAAAGCACTTCATCAAAACAGCCTCGACAAAGAAGCATTGCTGAAGAAACTGTATATGCCAAAGGTTTCCCTTCAGGCGGCAATTTGGGGGCGGGGATCAAGTGTAAGTGCCTACGACGAGTTCCGTGCTTTATATAAAGGTATAGGTTTTGAGCGCGGAAACTACCTGGTGGGTGTAGGCATTACCTATGATGTTTTTGACAATAAAAGAAAAAAGCTTCAGCTTAAAACGCAGCAGTCCGGAACAGCTTATGCTTTACAAAAACTCCATGAACAGGAAACTGAAATATCAATATCAATTCAACAGGCACAGGTAGAATTAACCACTGCTTACGACAGGCTGCAGGAGATACCGCGACAACTGGAAGCCGCTAATGCGGCTTACCGGCAAAAGCTTTCGCTGTACAGGAATGGTTTAACGGATATTGTTGAGCTGAATGCGGCGCTAAATATTTTGTACCGGGCTGAAACAGATTATACCAATGCCAGGTATCTGTTTTGTAAAGCACTTTTTGAAAAAGCACTGGTGGAAAATCAACTGCCGGTTTTATTACAAACCCTAAATTAATGATTACATGTCGTTAGTTACAGCAGCCCTCAAAAGGCCTATAAGTACTATTGTTATAACGCTCAGCCTGGTTTTGTTTGCCATTATTGCCGTAGTAAAAATGCCGATAGATATTTTTCCCAAACTAAATCTTCCTACTATTTATGTTATCGAGTCATATGGAGGCATGTCGGCACAACAAATGGAAGGTTTTTTTTCTACCCGTCTGCAGGATCAGTTCCTTTACGTGAATGGTGTAAAAAGCATTACTGCCAAAAATATTCAGGGGCTGACAATGCTTAAAATAAATTTTTATGAAAACACAGATATGGCGGAAGCCAGTGCACAGGTAGCATTACAGGTAAACCGTGCAATGAAGTTTTTTCCTCCCGGTGCGCTACCACCGCAGGTGGTTCGCTTCGATGCGTCTTCGCTGCCGGTGGGGCAACTGGTACTTTCGGCAGAAAAAAGAACACTTAAAGAAATCTATGATCTTGCTGCTACCCGTGTGCGTCCTATGTTTGCTTCTGTTCCGGGATTATCTGCCCCGCCGCCGTTTGGCTCCAATTCAAGAGCCATTACCGTAAACGTTGACCCCAATAAGCTAAGGAGCTATAATCTGACGGCGGATGAAGTGGTAGCTGCCCTTGCCAGGTTTAACGTAATGGCTCCCTCGGGTAATATCCGGTTGGATAATACTATGTATCTGACCACCATTAATACCCTGGTAAAGCAGGTTGAAGAATTTGGCGATATTCCCGTTGTAACCAAAAATGGTGTGCCCGTACTGGTAAAAGATATTGCGAGAGTAGCTGACGCAACAGATATAACGGTAGATTATGCGCTGATCAATGGTAAACGATCGGTATACATACCCGTAGTTAAAACATCAGATGCTTCTACCTGGGATGTTGTACAGGGGCTTAAATCAAAAATACCCGAAATCAAAAGCCTTTTGCCGGATGACGTAAACATCTCTTACGAATTTGACCAGTCTGTATTTGTAATAAATGCCGTGGAAAGCCTTGTTACCGAAGGGGCATTGGGTGCATTGCTCACCGGATTAATGGTATTATTGTTTTTGAGAGACCTGAGAAGCAGCCTTATTGTTGTTACCACCATTCCTGTTGCTATCATGATTGGTGTATTGCTGCTGTCGATAAGTGGTCAGACAATCAATATAATGACCTTGAGCGGGCTTGCTCTGGCTATAGGTATACTGGTAGACCAGTCTACGGTAACGATCGAGAATATTCACCAGCACCTGGAAATGGGAAAGAGTAAGAAGCAGGCGATCCTCGATGCCTGCCAGGAAATTGCTTTTCCGCTGTTACTGATATTGCTTTGTATACTCGCCGTGTTTGCACCTTCTTTAATGATGAATGGCGTTCCAAAAGCTATGTTTCTCCCATTATCGCTTTCTATAGGGTTTACCATGATTGTTTCGTATGTATTGGCACTAACGTTGGTACCTATATTATCGAACTGGATGATCCGGGAGGAAAAATACCAGCATTATGATCATGGAAACATTCATGCGCATGCGGGGATGGCGCTGGACGCTGCAGAAGAAAAACAGGTAAATGATCATCTCCGGGTGGAACAGAAAGAACCTGCAAAAAATGATTTATTTGAACGTGTAAAGCTGCGGTACCTTACGTTTATAACAAAGTGTATGTCTTTCAAAAAACCAATGGTGATCACTTACCTGGTAGTGGTGATTGCAATGGTAGCCGGCGGATTTATCTATACCGGTAAAGACATGATGCCCAGGCTAAACAACGGGCAATTTCAGTTACGTATTAAGGAGCGTGATGGTACAAGGCTCGAACGCACAGAAGAAAAGGTGCGGAAAGTTTTGCAGATCATTGATACCACAGTGAATCATCATGTTTCTATAAGTTCTGCCTACGTAGGATTAATACCCAGTAGTTATGGCACCAGCAACCTCTACATTTTTAATACGGGTACGCATGAGGCGATTATGCAGGTTACCCTGGATAAACATTTTAAGGTGAATATGGATGAGCTGAAGGATGCCCTGCGCCGCAACATCCTGTACGCCATGCCCGAATTGCGATTGAGCTTTGAGCCTATGGATATGACAGAAAAGATAATGAGCCAGGGTGCTGCCACACCTATTGAAGTTCGGGTAGCAGGAAAAAGCATGGAAGAAATAGAGCAATATGCCTATAGGGTTGTAGATAAGCTGAAGCAGGTGCCATTTCTTCGCGATGTACAGATAGCCCAGCCATTAAAGTTCCCCGTTGTTACTATCTCGCTCGACAGGTTGAAGGCGGCTCAGTTGGGTTTGAATGTGCAGGATATTGCGCGGTCTGTAACTGCCAGCACTTCTTCCAGCCGGTTTACCGAAAAAAACCAGTGGCTCGATGAAGAAAAAGCATACACCTACCAGATACAGGTTCAGATACCGGAGTATGTAATGAATACGATGGACGAACTGAGAGAAATACCTCTTGTGAAAGGGCAAAGCAGTCCTGTACTGGGAGATATAGCCACATTTAAAACAGCGTATGTTCCGGGAGAGTACGACAGGGCAGGTCCAAGACGCTTTTTAACCGTTAGTGCAAACATTCACCAAAAAGACCTCGGTACAGCAACTGCTGCGGTAGAGGAGGTACTGGCGTCTATGGGAACACCACCAAAAGGATTGGTAACCGAAGTAAAAGGGATGTCGGGCCTGCTTAAGGAAACTTTTTCTAGCCTGCAAAGCGGATTGCTTTTTGCCATTGTTGTGATTTTTCTTTTACTGGCGGCCAATTACCAGTCTTTCCGTTTATCATTGGCGGTACTTTCTACAGTGCCGGCTGTTATAGCCGGTTCGCTGGGAGCGCTTTTACTTACCGGCTCTACACTGAACCTGCAATCATATATGGGCATGATCATGTCCACAGGAGTTTCGGTAGCCAACGCTATTCTTATTGTTACCAATGCAGAAAAATTACGCCTGCAATACAGGGATGCGGATAAAGCTTCCGTAATGAGCGCCGTTATACGAATGAGACCTATTTTAATGACCAGCTTTGCAATGATAGCCGGTATGATGCCTATGTCTCTCGGAATGGGAGAGGCCGGCGAACAGGCAGCACCATTAGGCCGGGCCGTGGTAGGTGGTTTGATAGCTTCCACCATTGCGGCATTGTTTGTACTGCCGCAGGTGATTGGATGGATACAAAAGAAAGCCGGGTACAGATCTCCTTCGCTCATGCCTGAAAAAGTAAAACCGGATCAGCCAGAGATCATACATATGAAATAGAAAACGTACGTTGACAATTACACGAAAATAGGTACCGGCCGGAGGGCTATCCGGTCATACAAAACAAAATAAACAGAAATGAAATATAATTATTACGGGATTTTTATTTGTTCGGTTATTATTTTAACTGCCTGTTCTACCCGCCAGCAGCCTGTAGATATGACAGGCAAGAAGGATATACCCCATTCCGAAAGTAAATATGAAGTGGGTACAGTTAAAGAACAACCTTTATCGAGTTATGTAAAGCTGCCGGGGCAATTAAAACCATTTGAAGAGGTAAATATTTATGCCAAGGTAAACGGCTTTGTAGAATCTGTAAAAGTAGACAGGGGTACTATTGTGCACAAAAACCAGGTATTGCTTACACTGGAAGCTCCGGAAATTGAATCGCAGGTGCAGGCAGCTATGTCTAAATTCACACATGCACAGGAAAATGCAGCAGCGAGTAAAGACAAATACAGAAGATTATTCGAAGCAGCTAAAGAAGCTGGTGCGGTAGCGCCACTGGATCTGGATAATGCCCTGTCAAGAATGAAGGCGGACGAAGCTGTGGTCATGTCAGAAAAATCGAATGTAGAAGCTATCAACAACATTAAAAATTACCTTACGGTTACCGCTCCTTTTGATGGTGTAATTATACAACGTAATATATCAGCCGGAACGCTTGTAGGACCCGGAAGCAAAGCAAATGATCTTCCGTTACTTGTTTTACAGCACCTTCAAAAGCTACGGCTGGAAGTATTTATTCCCGAGGCTTATGTAGATAAAGTGGATTTGAAAAACCCTGTACGGTTTACCTATAATGCCATTCCGGGAAAAGAAAATACCGCAATGATCAGCCGTTCTGCCAACGCCCTCAGCAGCCTTCGTTCAGAAGCAATAGAGATCGATATCAGCAACAAAGACCAGGCGTTGAAAGCCGGCATGTATGCCGAAGTTAAAATTCCCCTGCTATCCAGCACATCTTCACTTCTGGTACCTAATCATGCTATTGTGCGTTCAACAGAAAAACAGTATATTATTCAGGTAGTAGATGGAAAAGCCGTGTACAGGGAAATAAAAGTAGGGTTAACGTCTAACAACTACACAGAAGTGTTCGGAGATTTGAAAGAGGGTGACGAAATTATCTTTCATGCATCTGATGAAATAAGAGAAGGTACGTTGATAAAATAACCTGCCATTTGGAAAAGTCAGTGCTTTTACCCGGGCGCCGAACCAGGGTATAAGCACTGACTCAAACGTTTAACACACGGTGAACAAATACGCATCGTGTGACCATTGGAGCTTTCAGAATGATATTTCAGCGTAGCGCCAACAGGCTAAGGTGCAATCATGAACTGGTTTTCATCTCTTCTGTAGGATTTACAATAACCTGGTCATGATCGCTTATTTCACCAAATATTTCAGTATGCGTATCTGTGCGTATACCTTCTTTTACAGCGATTCTTTTTACGTTTTCATTTTTCAATGTCAGCACAAATGTTCCCGTTTGTGTATTGAGTACACAGTTGCGGGGTACCCAGCAGGATGGTGATTGTCGTTGCAGCTTAAGATTTACCTGGGCATAATCACCACCCTGTAACTCCCCGGAATGATTATCTACATCAAATTCTAAAGTAAGCGAGCGATCCTGCTGGTCAAGCAATACAGATGTTCTTGAAAGCATGGTATTGAATATTTTTCCCGGACGGGCACTTACTGTAAAAGTGGCTTTCGTATTTTTTTGTATAGAAGCAGCATGTTTTTCGGGCACAGCAAGCACTAATCTCAACTTATTTCCCTGTGCTATCTTAAATAAAGCCTGCGTGGTTCCTGCTCCTGTTAAAGCGCCTTCAGAAATATTGCGCTCAGTAACAACACCATCAAAAGGCGAAGTAATACGCAAATAGTTTTGTAATTGCGCGGTGCCCTGTGTTCCGGCTTTGGACGCTTCGTATGCCGACTTAGCGCTTTCCATTATGCTTTTTGCACGCTCAAGCTCAATTGCGGCAACAGACCCTGCGGTTGCAGAAGCTTCTGTCAGCCGGTCGTATGCTTGTTTTGCATAGACATAATCGCTGTATACTTTTTGTTCGGATGATTTATCAGACAGGTATTTCTGGTTTATTTCGGGCGCTTCCAAAATCGCCAGCAACTGGCCTTTCCGTACATAACTTCCCCTGTCTGCGAATATTTTTTGCACAAATCCCTGAACTTTTGCATGCACAGCCACCTGCTCATACGGCTCCAGGTTGGCAGGTAATGATATTTCGTAAGCCGGGTTCATTAATTGTACCGGCACCGTTGTATAATCCGGTTTTATATGCTGTTCAATAACGGGTCGCTGCTTCTTTTCGCTGGAAGAACAACCTGCTATGGTTAAGAGTATGATTGCTGTTACAAATAATACACCGGTTTGTTTATGCCTTATGCTTACAGTATGATACATTTTTGATTAGTTTAAAGTTTACGATATGGTTTGAGGAGAAAAGTACCGGCTGTTGCTGTCATCCGGATCTAACGACGGACTGATTGTTTGTGCTTTTCGCATTACCGCAGCATAAAAGTGTGGTAACAGTAATAAAATGCATGCTGTAGAAGCTATTAATCCCCCTATTACTGCTCTGCCCAGCGGTGCTACCTGTTCTCCACCTTCTCCCATGCCTGTTGCCATAGGCAACATGCCGGCAAGCATTGCCGCTGCCGTCATTAATATCGGGCGCAGTCTTGAAGATGCAGCAAGCCTTGCCGCGTTTACCGGTTTTAATGCCAGGTGCTTCCTGTAATATTCTGCCTGGTTAATAAGCAGTACGGCATTGGACACAGATACTCCCAGCGACATAATTATACCCATGTATGACTGAAGATTTAAGGTGCTGCCGGTAAGGAAAAGCAATATCATGCTACCTGCCAGTACCGCCGGCAATACAGAAAGGATAACAAGTGGTATTTTAAAAGACTGGTAGTAAGCGGCAAGCATCAGGAATATCGCAATGATGGCTACACCTAACCCGGATATAAGGCTGTCCATCGTGTCGTCTAAAAGCTGCAATACTCCCTCCGTCCATACAGCAACCCCCCGGGGTGGTTTTCCCGCCTTTTTTATGACAGTTTTCACTGCAGAAGATGCTGTTCCCAGATCTTTTCCGTACACGTTAGCGATTACCGTAACATAGCGTATAGGGCCCTTACGGTTAACCTGCGCAGGCGATGTTACTCTTTTTATGGTTGCCACATCCTCCAGAAGCGGCCGCAGGTTCCCTTTTTTCAGTGGAAGTGAACGCAATTTTTCTTCGGAAGACATTATCCCTTCCGGTATCTGTACCTGCACCTGAAATACCAGCCCCGATTTTGGATCTGCCCAGAGATTTTTATCTGTAAAACGGGTAGATGAAGTAGCAGTAACCAGGCTCTTTGTTATTTCCTGCATGGTTAACCCGAACTGTGCCGCCAGGTCGCGGTTAACTTCTATTTCTAATGTTGGGTAATCAACCGATTCTGCAATACGTACATCTCTCATATACGGAATCTCTTTCAGCCCGGCTTCAATTTTCATAGCAAACGCATTTGCCGCTTTTACCTGCGGCGCACCAATTTTTATTTCTATCGGGGTCATAGCTCCCTGCCCCATAATTTTTTCCGTTAATTCCATCGGCTCAAAATTTACCTGAATACCAGGATGTTTTTCGGCAATAACTTTACGGATATTTTCTTTCAGGTCTTCCATAGAGTTTGTATATACGTGCTGGTTTACCGATACCTGCAATACCGATTCATGTGAGGCGCTTGTGAAAAGGAATATAGCATTGATAGGCGATCCTGCGGGGTGTACCCCTGCAAATGCTGATGTAATGGTAATACCATCTCCGGGAACCAGCGATTGTATATCTTTCGTAACCGCTTTTACTATATGCTCTGTTTTTTCCAGCCGGCTTCCCTGCGGTGCCTGTATCCGCATCTGGAAATCGCCAGCGTTGGAAACAGGCATTACATCTTTGCCGGATATATTCAACAGCACTACGGCAATGCCACCTGCTGCAATAATATATATGCTCAACAGCAATGTGGAACGCGTTGACCATTTCCTCATTCTGTATGCGTAATTAACCCTGAATTTTTCGAAGTATGCTCGTTTGCGGGGAGTATTGGCTGCTGTATTGTGTGTATGCTTCATTACCCAGTTGGCAAGTACAGGCACAAAAGTTTGCGAGGCAATAAATGAAGCGATCATGGCAAAAGCAACTGCCATAGACAAAGGCATAAACATATCTCTTGGTATCCCCGTCATTATAAAAGCCGGTGTTAATACTGCAAGAATACACAGGAGAATAAGCATTTTGGGAATAGAAATTTCCAGTAGCGCGTCAATAACAGCCCGTTGCTTCCTTTTCCCCATTTCCATATGCTGATGGATATTTTCAATGGTAACCGTAGCCTCATCCACCAGTATCCCTATGGAAAGTGCCAGCCCGCTAAGCGTCATAATGTTTATTGTTTGTCCGAACATATAAAGTGCCGCTACAGCAGTTAAAACAGCAACCGGAATTGTTAATACTACAATGAGCGCACCCCTGGCATCACCAAGAAACAGGAAGATCATCAACCCGGTAAAAATGGCACCCAATATTCCTTCATGAATAAGATTTGAAAGGGAACGTTCTATATACCTGGACTGATCAAATTCATAACGAATGCTTACATCTTCGGGTAACTGATCTTTTAACCTGGGAAGAGATGCTTTAAGATTGGCTACTGCTTCGAGTGTAGAAGCATCAGCTTTCTTGATTACCGGAAGATATACCGAGCGCTTTCCGTTTATCAACGCATAACCCACGGTTTGATCTGCTGCATCGTTTACCCGTGCCACATCTTTTACATATACTGTTCGCTCGTTTCCCGTTTTTACAGGTGTATTCAGAAATTCTTCGGGGGTTTTGGCAATCGAATTAACCGGCGCCATCAGGTTCTCATCACCAATGCGGATATTTCCGGCGGGAGAAGGGAGGCTGCTCCTGGTGATGGCCGCCGTTATATCTTCGGGGCTTAAACCATTAGACTGCATAGCTTCCGGATCAATATTAATTACAATAGAACGTATATTTCCGCCAAAAGGCGCCGGAGCAGTGATGCCCGGAATTTCAACGAACATTGGCCTTACTTTGGTCAATACCAATGTTTGTATTTCGTTTACCGAACGTTGATTACTTTCAAATACCAGCTGCCCTACCGGCAATGAGCTTCCATCAAACCTTACTACAATGGGCGGTACCGCGCCGGGTGGTAAAAATCCCATCGCCCGCGAAACCGAGGTAGAAACTTCTCCTGCGGCCTGCGACATATTAGTGCCGGGGTAAAAGGTTAGCTTCATCAGGGTTAATCCCTGCACGCTTTTAAAATCAATATTCTTTACACCGCTCACAAACAATAGTACCTTTTGAAACTCATTGGCCATAAACCCATCCATATATGAAGGCGAAAGACCACCATATGGCATGGCGATATACATTGCGGGTAATTCTACTTTGGGGAAAATATCAATATTTATTTTTTTAATCGTGCCGTATGAAATAAAAGTAATAGCGATAACCACTACCATTACGGATACGGGTTTTCTTAATGCAAACCGAATTAAATTCATACCTGGAGAATTAAAGATTGTTAAACAGGAAATTAAAATCCGCCGTTAGTTCAGCTTCATCAGCCAGTAACAGCCAGTAATTTTTTGATGCTTCAATATGGTTGTTCTCTGCCTGTTCGAGCAGGATACGTATCTGCAGTAGTTCACTGAGATTGATAAGCCCGCTTTTGTAACGGGCCAGGTACATATTGTATGCAGCGTCCGCCTGTTCAACGGCCGTCTTTATCTTCTTTAATTGTTCGTATTGCTGAAATATCCTTATGGCTGTTGCCGAAAGATTCGCTTGCATGGACTGCTGGTATTGCTCCGTCAGTAATTTTGATCTTTCTGCTTCTTTCGACAATGCGCCGGCTTTAATACGTTTGGTATATAAATCGGTGATATTCCAGGTAATACCTAATCCGGCGAGTACATTATTCGTAGTATTGGAAAACCCATCCCTAAATTTACCGGAAACATATCCTCCCTCACTAATGCCCGATCCGCGAAAAGCATAACCTCCCAATAGTTTGAGTGAAGGAAGCGATGATCTTTTCTGGAACGCGCTGCTTAATTCATAATAAGCAGACTGCTCATTCAAAAGCATGAGCATAGGATGCGCTATATTCAGCGTTGTTTGTGGAGAGAGAAAACCTGGTGGCACAGTAATTTTTGTAAGCGGAGCTTTATTGAATGAGGTATCAGCATTCAACAGTTCTGAAAGGTTTATTAAAGCTGCCTGCCGGCTTCCACCCAGCCGGTCGGCTTCACCAAGCGCCTGCATATAAGAAGACAGGGCAAGCAAACTGTCTGCCGCGGGCTTTAGCCCGGCAGCAGACAAGCCCGAAGTGATGCCGCGTATATCATTTAACCGATCAATATTTTTTTCATTCCATTTTAATTTTGCTTCCTGATATATGAGGCTGATGTAACGTTCCGACAATGATTTTTTCAGCTTCAGGAGGCAGGCATCTTTTTCAAGTATCCTTGTGTTTGTAATGGAATGACTCATTTCTTTTTCCTTCTTTAGCTTTCCGAAAGAAAAAAAATCCCATTCCAAAACTGCAGAACTGAAAGTATTAGGTGAAAACGCAGCTCCTGTAAGCATACCTGCGGAGCCGCTCACATTAAAAAATCCCGGTTGAGGATAAAATGCTCCCGCGCTTCCGTCATACGTACTATACGAATTCTGGATCTGCATTTTTACCTGTGGCAGCCTGTTGCCGTTTACAGATTTTTCGTTGAGCACTGCTGCAGCCATTGCAGATTGTGCTGCTTTTATACCCGGGTAATTTTGTTCAACCTTAAGCCAGAGGGAGCCTAATGTATTTTGCTGCGCATATACAGATGCGCCTGCAACTGCCGTCAGCAAAAGCATAACGGTCTTGATATATTGTATCATTATCAGCAAGAATTAAACAGGCATATTATATGCCCGGAATGATCAGATAAATGCAATGGTGGTTACTGCCTGAAGTGAATGCAGGCAAAAGTATGAGGAGATGCTACGTATTTCAGATGGTCAATTTCCGGTGCCGGAGAAAGATAGGAACGGTGTATGCAATTTTTTGACTATTATTATAGCGGGGATGTACCTTTTCTTTGCTAAATGCCAGTATCAAAAAGGATACAGCAGTAGCTGTGAAAATTATAACAGGGGTAAAATCTGCATTAAAAAGTGCAGAACCTCCGGTAATGGCCAGAGGAGTTTCCGATGCTTTTGTGCAAGTTTCGGATTGTGTGTTTACATGAGGTGTATTTTTTTTGGAGGAAATATTTTGATCTGAGGAAATCCCTACCAGCTTCTTAATTCCAGCTTTAACCGGGCAGGATAAGCACAACACAAACAATGCAGAAACTATAATAAAACAATGTTTCAGTAAATTATTTGATGCCCGTGCAATTATCATATTGCCGCAAAAATAATTTTTCCGGTATAAACCTGCAATATAAACCTGAATGATTTATATATTTTTAACATCCCTGATTACAATGAATCATAGATCAGGAATACCTGTTTTTTTGTTTTTCCGCAAAATCGTTTACCCTAACTACCATTACCAATGTTAATACCAGGATAATAATAGCCCCGCCTAAAGCTATTATTATAAGAGGATTGCTTATATCTAACGGTCGGTGTTCTCCTGCGATATCAAGATAAACGATCTGGTGCAGCACGCTGCTTTTCCCGGTATAGGGCTTGGGGTTGCCTGGAACATTATGATTGACGGGTGCATTGGCAAGTTTAGCACTCTCATCTTTTATATAGGCCAGTATATTTTGTATATCAGCAGTTGAAAGATCGGGATGGTCAGGCATGATCGTTTTATTGAACTTCTCAAAGAGCTGAACGGCTGCCGCATCTCCTGATTTAATTACAGATTGTGATCCATGAACAAAACGAATGATCCATTCTTCCGTATGTCTTTGATCCACATTTTTTAATGCAGGACCAGTAAGATCTTTTGTTACAGAATGACAGGAGGCACAACGCCCCGAAAAAACTTTTTTGCCTTCCGGTATATCCGCAACGCCTGCACGGCCGGGTATAACGAGTGATAGAAATAATCCTCCCACAATAATCCTGTAATATAAATTTCCCCTAATGCTCATATATAATATTGCTTATTCATCAAGCAAACGCTTAATGTCGTTAATCAATAGTTGTACTTCAGATTTTTCAGTACCATCATAATATCCGCGGATATGATTTGCTCTGTCTACCAGTACCAGTTTGTCGCTATGGATAAAATCACCGGGTCCGCCGTCTCCGTCTGTAGCAGTAATAAATAACGCCTTACGCGCATAACGATAAAGATCAGGTTTGGCTCCGGTAAGCAATTGCCATTGCTGATTACGGATATTTTTTGCAAGCGCATAATCTTTGAGTAAAGATGGCGTATCGTGATAAGGATCAACGGTAAGAGATACCAGCCGGACACTTTCGTTCCCTGCATATGCTTTGGAAATTTCACTCATCCCGTTCATCATCCTGGGACAAATAACAGGACATGAAGTATAAAAGAAATGAGCTACCCATATTTTACCATCTGTAAACCGGCTATCCGTTAGTGCGCTATCCTGGTTGAGAAATTCAAAACGCTGCACAGTATGAAATGGTGGCTTTGATGCAACCTGGTAATTTTCGCCGTAATAAGGCAGAGAAGTTACTTTATTATTGTACCATTGTAATACAGCAAATGCTACTACAGGCAGAAACAATGATATGCCTAAAAACAGCATCCATCCTTTTTTAGTCAGGTTTTTCATCTGCTGCGGTTTTATTATTGTGTATGTTCGTTTCATTCACCGGGCTGTCTGTGCTAAACTTACCAGGAACAGGCTTACTATATTTGAAAACATTTTGCAGGGAAGGCACGTAGGTAATAAGGGTGAGTACCACGCTTGCTATAATCCACGGGCGCATATTATGCAATAAGCGCACAGGACGTTCTTCATGTAGCTCTTCTGCTTCGGGCAATTCTATCTGCGGTACTGCTGTTTTTTTACTCAGTGCTGTAGCAAAAAAGCTTATAAAATACAGCAATGCAGCAACGCCCATCAATATACCACCTATCATTGCCATACTGGTGCTGGGTATCCAATGGCTATTGAACAAATCACTTTGTGGATTGGTATAGGTCATTCCCAGGTTTGTTCTGCGGGGCTCACCCATTAAGCCGCCGGCCATCAGCCCGTGAGAAAGTAATGCTACCCCAATCATCCATATATAAGGAACAATGGTAACAATGGTTAAAAAGCGGATTCGTTTACCGGCAACCTTGCTGTACATATAAATACTCATGCCCAGTATCACAAGCAATACAGGTCCGGCTACCGTCATGTGAAAATGACCGGGTACCCAGCCGGTATTATGCACCATCTGGTTCAAAGCATAGGAAGCATTCACAATTCCAGAGAGTCCGCCAAAAATAAAAAGCAAAAGACCGGATAAAAAGTATCCTACCAGGTAATTGCCGGACTGAAACCAGGGAAGTTTTCCCATCCAGCCAAATAGTCCCTTACCACCTCGCTTTCTTCCAGCTAATTCCAGGGATGCGCCTACCGTAAAAGCAGTCATAAAACTTGGAATAGAAACCGCATAGGTAAGTATACTTACCCAAAGCTTGGTTCCCTGCCCCATAACCGGCTCGCTAAACTGGTGGTGAACACCTACCGGTGTGGAAAGAATAAGAAACAGCAGAAATGCTAATCTTGCGGCATTGCCGGAATATAATTTGCCGCCACTTACTTTAGGCAGTATGGTATAAAATGCGATATAAGCAGGCAATAACCAAAAATATACAAGAGGGTGTCCAAACATCCAGAACAACATACGTGTAAGAGGCACATTCACGTCATTTGTCCAACCGGCAGACCAGGGAAGTAATATTACCAGTGATTCATAAGCAACCGGAATACTGGCGATAAACCACATGGTGAAATTCACAAAAGTACCAAGTACTGCTATAGGCATTTTTCTTTCCCGATTTTCTTTACGCCATGCCGTATACACCTGTATCCAGCCAAAAAAAGCTATCCAGCTGCCTACAATTAAAAGCGATGTTCCCAGATAAAATAAAGGAGAGTTTTTGAGCGGCGCATAAAAGGTATACAAGGCCTGCGCCTTTCCAAGTATCATCAATACGGTATCAATTATGGTGCCTGCCACCATCAATACCATTGAAATTTTATAAGACCATTTGGGCGGCTCTTTTTTTAAATAGTGGCTCATGGTAACATGTCCAAACACTACAGCAAAGAATGTAGTGAGCACTATTGCATTGATAACACCATGCATGGTAAGCCCCTGGTAATAATTAATACCTGCTACTTCATTTTGATTAATAACACCCGCCCGGTACAGCGTTTGCATAACACCGTTATAAGCCCCCAGTATAAAAAGCGTCATGGGCATAAATAAACCCGTAAGTATCGTTTTCCTATATGAATCTGATATTGTCATGACATTAATTTGTTGGCATTACCATTACTTTACCCATCATATTGTGATGCCCGGCACCACAATATTCATGGCAAACAATCCTGTAAGTACCATAGTCGTTAAATTGAACAGTTACCTTATTGATTGCACCAGGTACTGCCATCATATTAACAGAAGTATTTTCGATATCAAAACCGTGAACCACATCGGCAGATGATAAATAGAAGTCAACAGTGCTACCCGGATCAACTACAATTTCTGCCGGATCAAAAGTCCACATTTTTGCGATAACATATACTTCATAATGCTTGTCGTCTGTCTTTTTTACAGCTGACTGCTGAAATGCCGCGTCATATGGTATACAGGCCGGAACATCTATTTTTCTTGCGAACAGGTTGTATAATATCGCAAAGAAAAATATTGCCAACACTGCACTACTCAATATGATTGCCTTTATTTCATACTTATTCATACCATCAACATTTACTGATTAATGCCTTTCAACCTGAAGATTGTATACGCTAAACCATATTACCACGGTAAGTAATAAAAGCAATATTAAAAATGCAATAGTGCCTGTAGGTTTAAAGTGTCTTTCAACATCTGTATGGTGATCATTACCTCCCTTCATAAAATACGTTTTACTTTACAAAAGTAGATTGGCAAGCGGATGTGTTGGTTTACCTTTTTAGGCAGCGAGTGTACCTTTTTACTTTTTCTTTTTAAAATCTTCAGGGCTTATATGCTCATACTTTTTGAAGAAACGGGAGAAATACGAATTGTTATCAAAATTAAGTTGCCATGCGATTTCACTTACAGAAAAAGCAGAGTTTACAAGCAAACGCTTTGCTTCCAGTAATATTCGTTGCCGGATGAATTCTCCGGCAGATCTGCCTGTTAATTTGTTACAAATAGCATTAAGATAATTAGGCGTAATGAACATTAATTCTGCGTATTCTTTAGGCAGCCTTTTTTTCATAAAATGCTGGTCTACCAGTTTCTCAAAAGTAAGTAACTGTCTGAAGAGGTAAGGGTCCTTGTGCTTGTTGCCGGCTTCTATCTTTCTGTTGGCAAGCACAAAAAGCGTTAGCAACAGTGCGCGTATAATATCAGTATAATTTTCTTTGCATAATGCATATTCATCCAGCATCTGCCTGAATATATGTTCAATGCCTTCTTCTGCGTTAAACGATATGACCGAATGTTTTCCGTTGGAAGAAAAAAACAGGAAGTCGTTCAGGTAGTTACTGTTGGCCAAAAATGTACTAAAAAAAGAAGCGCTAAAATTGATCAGTATACCATCTGTGTTTTCGTCAAAATCCCATTCGTGTATTTGCCCCGGGGAAAGAAAATAAACCACGCCTTTGTTTACAGGGTAGGTTTCAAAATCAATAATGTGCCGCCCTCCGCCGTGGGTTATATACAATACCTGGTAAAAAGAGTGCCGGTGAGGAAAAACAACAGACCTGGCTGACAACAAATAAGGTTTAAGACTCACAACAACAACATCGTCTGTATCATTATCATGAAGATTACAAATGCTATATGTTGGTATGTCCGCCAAAATACGATCTTTTTTATTCAACATTTATCTATCCTCGTGCCGGAAAATATCTATTAAACATATGGCATAGATATACTCATTTTACTTTTCGTGCATCAGCAATCGGTTGAAAGGGCCCGTATTTATGCTCCTGCTCAGAAAAGCCGTCTGCATAAGGGCCAAAAGGATGATCAACAGGTTTTTTCGATATATCAGGCCAGTCGTGGCTGATGTCTTTTACCGGCCTTGGCTGTGAGTTTACAAATGCCGCTACATCCCAGGCTTCTTCATCTGTTAATGCGGGCGATTGATGCGATGCCTGGTTAAAAGGCATGTTGTCTTTTATATAACCGGCGAATCTCGAAATTCTGAATAAGCCGGCGCCGGTGTTATAGCTATGGTCTCCCCACAATGGCGGATAGGTATAGCCATATCCGCTTCCCTCCGCAACACCCTCTCCATGATTGCCATGACAGGTCTGGCATTTCTCCGCATACACAACAGCGCCTTTTCCGGGATCAGCAGCCCGGTTTAAATATGGCAGCTGCGTTATGCCCGAACCAGGCGGCTTATCTCCTTTCTTTACGGTATGCCCAAGCCATGTTATATAAGCTACTATCGCCTGCATTTCTTTTGATGATGTATCTATAGCTTTCCCATTAAGGCTTCTCTCAAAACAATCGTTTACCCTTGAGGCAATGGTTTCTAATTTTCCACTTCTGTCTCTCAACTTGGGATAAGTAGCAAATACCGCATCATAATTGTTGCCCCATGCCCTGGCGCCGGCCTGCAAATGGCAGTTCTGGCAATTCATGCCGTTGGTAATGGGTTGTATTGTTCCATGAGGACCAAAATAATATGAAGTATTCGCGATCAGGTTTTCGCCATACAATACCATTTCCCTGTCTGCTCCTTTCAACTCATTATCAAGGTAAAGACTTGGCTGATGCCATTCATTTTTATTTGTTTCACTGGTCATTTTTTTTGAGGGGGTAAGAACCACTTCGACAGCTTCTTTTGCTATCATGGTAATTACTCCCAGTACAATCAAATAGAGCGGCCAATCTTCTTTGTAATTCAATTTCATCGTTATATAGCTTTTGAACGAAGAAGTATTTTTTTATTATTGCTGTAGGAGTTAACTGTTGTCTTAATGAAACCACAGCAAAATTCATAATTAAAACTTATGTACGAAGTGACACATATCACATTACTTCACCGATATTAAAAACATTCCAGCACACAGTATATAGTAGAAAAAAAGAAAAAGGCTCTCCTGGCATTTATTGGGGGAGAACCTTTTTTTATCAACCATCCAAAGAAGTTACTAATGAGGAAGCTTTTCTCTGAAGTAACCGTAAGTCCAGGTGCCGGCAATGGCACTGAGCAATACAACAATTACCACGAATGCCCCTGTTCCTATTTGCGCGAATAACGGTCCCGGGCAAGCGCCGGTCATAGCCCATCCTAAGCCAAATAAAAGTCCTCCGTATATCTGTCCTTTATTAAATTTTTTGGGATGAAACTCTATTTTTTCACCATACATGGTTTTTATGTTAAACTTTTTAATCAGCCATACTGAGATCATTCCTACTATTACCGCGCTGCCTATTATTCCGTACATGTGAAAACTTTGAAGCCTGAACATCTCCTGAATTCTGAACCAGGAAATTACCTCTGCCTTTACAAATACAATCCCAAATACAGCGCCTACAATCATGTATTTAAAATTATACCACCAGGGGTGAACTTTGTGAGATTCATTCACACACATGGTATCAAGCGATCTTACTTCAAAATCTGCATTTACTGCTGTTGTATTTGTTTCAGCAACCGGTTGCTGAATTGATGATATATGTTGAGATACTGTTTGCATTGCTTATTTTTATTAAGTGACGATAATTACAATTTCATAATAAATGGCAGAATAAGATTTGCCATTAAAAATCCACCGGCCATAAACATTACTGTGGCTACAAGAGAAGGCCATTGAAGATCACTCAATCCCATAATAGAGTGACCGGAAGTGCAGCCTCCGGCATATCTTGAACCAAACCCAACCAGGAAGCCTCCGCCTATCAGCAGAATCACTCCTCTTAGTGTAAACAAACTTTCGAGGCTGAATATTTGTTTAGGCACCATGCTGCTATAATCATTAATGCCATAGCTGCCTATTTCAGCAACAAGCTTTGGATTGACTTTTACAGGTTCAGGGTTGGCTAATAATTGTGAAGCGATAATTGCTCCCACAAATATTCCTCCTACAAAAAAGAAGTTCCACGCTTCTTTTTTCCAGTCGTACTTAAAAAACTTAACATTAGCAGGAAAGCATGCGGCGCAGGCATGCCTTAGGTTCGCAGATATACCAAAATGCTTATTGCCAAGTATCAATAGTGCCGGAACAATGAGCCCGATAATGGGACCGGCTACATACCAGGGCCAGGGCTGCTTTAAAAACTCCATCATTTTCTATCTGTATTTTATGAGTGCAAAAATGCGTTAACTAATTTTTTTGCTGTGTGATGAAAATCACCAGGGTAATAAAAGCCGGTTTAACATTTTGGGCAAACAGAAACCTGGTTTATTGTGTAAGCAATTTCACATATGCTTCCGTATCGTAATGATCTCCGCCTTCTATATGCTTAATAAGTGTACCATTTTTATTAAAAATAAATGTAGAAGGTATAGCTTCAACATTCAATAATGCAGGCAATTGAGCATTGGGATAAAAGGCTGGTATGGATAAGCCGGCCGATTTCATAAATGAAATGGATTTGCTGAAATTGTCATCAAGAGCAATCATTACGAATTGTACATTTTTATCTTTAGTTTTTTCATATAACTTTTGAATAGAAGGCATTTCGGCACGGCACGGCGGACACCAGCTTGCCCACATATTTACAAATACTTTCTTTCCTTTAAAATCTGTAAGATTCAAAGTGTTTCCGTTTACATCTTTTAAACTGAGCCCGGGAAGATTATTCCCCGTTCCGGAAAATATTGCTTCAATACCTTTGTTAACCGCTGTTGTATTGTTAATACTGCCGCCGCAACTATATACACTGATAACAAGCAGGGAAACAAAATAAATTGGTTTCATTTTTTAATGCAATTTAAATATATCATTTCCTTACAGGGTGACTTTAATCACCCAACTTATTTTATTCAAAAAAAGGGATAAGCCTGTATGTTCTTTCTTGATTGGTATTTCCTGATCTTTAAAAGTTATAGTTGAATATAAGATTCCATAAGCTGAAGTTAACTTTATTAATCTCATATTTATCATTACCATAGGTATCCCCTTTTCTCCATTTATGAACAAAGAGAAAGTGGGTTTCCAGGCCCTTTAACAGACCTTTGTAGGAGTATACTGCATCAAAATTAAATTGAACATAGGATGGTATGCTGTATTTATTCAACGCGTAATTTTTTATTTCAGGCAGGTCATAATAGCCCAGCCCGGTTTCCAGTTTTAAAAATCCTTTGGGTATATTATAAGCAGCTTTAACAAGATAGGCATTCAAATCTCCAAAGCCGTCATTTCTTTCCCTGGGCAAAAAAGTAAACAATGGTTCCCGCCCCCATTCCCTGGGCATAAGGAATCTGCCATCATCTGTTATACGTGTATAATTAACCGAAGCCTGCCAGTGATTATTTTTCCAGCCTGCTGTTGCTCCCCATACATTTGATTTGCCGTTTTTATCGAAATATGCTTTTGAAGCAATACTGTTTCCTCCATCTTTTATTGCATCCTGTCGTATATATTGCAAGCCTGCCGTAAGGCTGTTCTCTTTTGAAAGCGGATAGGAAAAATCCGCCTGCAAAAGTGTTGTATTGAATATATTTTCAACAAACACATCCCATACTTTAAATGAAAGATTATTGTTGATGGCATGCGTTATTCCGAGAAGGACAATGCCTTTACTTTTCAGGTTGCCTGCATAGTCAGATTTTCCTCCTTCAGCATTTACACCCTGGGGATTAACGCCAATAGATGCCCCAACTTTAAACCACTCTACGGTACTTCTGGGAGATACTTGGTAAATAAATCCTCCCTCAATCTTTGTGTTTTTAATATCATTTACTTCACCATATACCCCACCAACTTCCGTAGGGCGCATACGTCCATCCTGCAAATTGATAAAGGGCGTGTTGATCAGTTGTTTGCCAAAAGCAAGATGCGATTTTTTCCAGCTATATTTTATATACAATTCCTCCAGCCTGTCTATATTGTTTTTGTTGCCGGGATCCTGAATATCAAACAAACCAATTTCATAACGATTAGGCTGCCCTGTTTTGGGATCGGGTTTCGTAAGATCAGACGAACCGATATTAAAAATAAAATAACCGCCCACACCGAACTGAAATCCTTTATACGAAGCAGTTTCATATTTTATACCACCACCAATAGCGTTGGCATAATAATCAGTTAAGCCAGGCTTATTATCTGAAGCCATAAAAAAATACCGGAAGTTACCATGAAAATGCCCTTTCTTAAATGCATTTAAAAAAGAACTTGTGTCGGCGGCAGATATATTTGCATGTGTTGCGGAATCCGGGTTATCTGTTTCTTGCTGCGCATATACATTTCCCCGAATCATTAAAAAGACAATTGCCAGAACAATATATTTAATACCTTTTCTTCTCATTCTACTGAAGATTATTTATACCTATACAACAATTTGCACAGGGTTATTAGCTTTTGAAAAGCTTATAACTAGAAACAAGGCTCCTTATGCTGAATACTATTACAATTCAGCAGAATTTCCTTTAAGACGATACCTGTTTAATAGCTGGAAATAAAATAATTGCGGAGGTTAAAACCCTGCCTTAATATAACTCCATCCCTCCTGTTGTTTTATCACAAGTTCTGCAATGGCGGCAGGCACTGTTTTTATTCCGGGATATAATTGTACTGCAGAAATATTTCTTGCTTTAAGCATGTTTTCGCAGGCTACTATTTTTACACTCATTGATAAAAGCTTTTGAATAATATCACCCCACTTATTTCCCGCGTTTACTACAAAATCAGCGCTCTGTCCATGACAAACCAATTCCACTTCAACGTTATTATCCAACGCTGTTCGCAAGTTACTGATCTGTGAAGCCATGCTTTTTATCACTGCTTCATCGCCGCTCATTAGTTGTATAATCGCTTTGTATGTCATTACTATTTAAAATCCTGCTTTAAGATAGCTCCATCCTTCTTCCTGCTTCATAATTACTTCACCAATTCCACTGGGCACAGCAACGGCTTCAGGTATCAGCGCTTCTTTAGTCAGGTTTCTTGCTTTAAGTGTATTTGCGCAGCCCATAAAAACAACGCCCTGGTTTTTAAACCCAGCGATTTCTTTTTGTTGTGTTGTTTTAGCGGATAGAAGAAGATCTATGCCAGGCCCATGCGCCACTACCTCAATAGCAACGCTATCGCCCCATGCTTCTTTTAAATGCTTCAGGTTATTCATTACCGCTTTCCAAACAAGCGTATCGCCGCTGGTAAGCTGAATAACAACCTGGTGCTTTGTTTTTTTATGCATACCATCATGGCTGCACTGCTGCATGGAATGATTTTTACAACATTCCATTTCTCCTTTCTTATTTGCAGTTTTTGTTTTAGTTTGAGAAAAAGCAACCAATACACTCATGAACATAATTGCTGACAAAAAAATTGATTTAAACATATATAACGGTCTTAAAAATTATTATACTTACCAATTACTACCAGGACTGTTCAGGCTGCCTGTAGTTTTCTAAAACTGCAAAACACAAAATTTTGTATAGCGCCTGACGGTGTTTTATGATCAACGGTTATACATTTTATTTTTTCAAAAAAATTTTTTAAACGGCTGGTCATCGTTGTTTCTGAATACTGCTTTATTTCAATTCCGCTGCACTTTTTTGGGCCCTGCTCAGAAAAAGTACCAATAACCAATATACCTGACGGATGTATATATTGTTTTGCTGTTGTAATATAATTGGATATATCCTGTTCACTCGTTAAAAAGTGAAACGCGGCCCTGTCGTGCCAGAAGTCGTATTGCTCTGCCGGCTTAAAATCAGCCGCGTCTGCAACAATCCACTTTACCTTTTTAGATTTAACTCCGAGCCGTTGTTTTGCCCTGTCAATGGCTACCTGCGAAATGTCGAGTACTGTAATATCCTGGTAACCCATGTCAAGTAAATGGTCGACCAAAAAGCTGTCGCCACCACCTATATCAATAATCTTTGCCGTAACGGGGAGGTTAAATTGTTTTATAAAATCGAGCGAGGTTTCTGGTGTAGGCTGATACCAGCTCACTTCGTTCAATTGCTTTGTTTGATAAATGTTCTCCCAATGTTTCTTACGATCAATACTATTCATTCCTTTCAGTTTGTAAAGTATTTATAGCTCACCAATATCTCCTGCCGGCTATACATATTATACCACTTCTTCAAATGCTATTTCTTCTTCCCCGTTTTTTGCAGAACTCTTTTTTGCAGAACGAGTATTTACACTACATCCGTTAACGCCGCAGCATCCGATATTCATCACTCCCATTGTTAATAAAAGACCACCAGCTATACCAAGTATATAATCATGATCTTTAAATGCAAATATCAAAGCCGCGATCCCCATTCCTACCCTGAGTACACGCATAAAACTCCAGCCTGTAGCTAATAATGCTTTCATAACTTATACTATTTTATGATTTAATACATTCCATGCACCACCGTTATAACATTCCACGCCTGCTGAAGTTAGCATACTTTTTGCCATACCACTCCTGTTTCCACTGCGGCAGCAGGTAATAACGGGTTTGTTTTTTTTCTTCAATTCTACAGCTCTGCTTTTTACTTCATCCAACGGAATATTTATAGCACCCTTAATATGCCCGCTCCTGAACTCTCCGGGTGTTCTTACATCTACAATCATCGCTCCCTGGCTTAGTAATGCTTTATAATCAACATTATTACCCACGCCAAACAACTTTTTAATTATTCCTAACATGGTATCAGTTTAAATAAGTTACTAAATCGCTGATAGCACCGCCATCGTATATATTCTTAATGCCAATACTATTCAGATATTCCACTGCCCGGGAGCTCCTGTTGCCGCTGCGGCAATAAAAAATTACAGGCGTTTTTCCAAGTCCGTCAATTTCCTTGTATCTGAATACAAAATCATCAAGGGGTATATTTACAGCACCGCCAACATGCCCGCTATTAAATTCCATAGGCGACCTTACATCAACAAATTTTGCTGCGGGGTCCGCGGTTATTTCTTTAAGTGTCATTGCTTAAAATTTAAAACTGTTTTATAATAGGGTAGATGGGCAAACATAATCTGTAACTTTAAGGCGATTGCTTTCTTTGATCGCTTTAAAACCACCTCTTACGTCAACCAGGTTATCAAATCCCCTTGCTCTGAGTATGGAGTTAAATATCATGGAGCGATATCCCCCCGCACAATGCACATAGTATGTTTTGTTTTTGTCTATCATGCTCATCGAATCATTAATAAAGTCAAGTGGCGCATTTTCTGCATTTACTATATGCTCGCTCAGGTATTCGCTCTTTTTACGCACATCAAGTATGGGTAATGAAGGATCTTTTGCCTGCAAATCAGCCAGCTCACCTGCACTAATGCTTTTAATCTCATCAACCTCTTTACCGGCTTTTTTCCATGATTCAAAACCACCTTCCAGGTAACCAATAACATAATCGTATCCCACCCTGCTTAATCGTGTTACCACTTCTTCTTCAGTACCTGGCTCACAAATCAGCAATATTTCCTGTTTAATATCTGGTATCATAGCTCCCACCCAGGGAGCAAATGATCCTTCAAGACCTATATTGATTGAGTTAGGAATAAATCCTTTTGCAAAATCCTGAGCTGCCCTAACGTCAAGCATTAAAGCCCCCGTTTCATTGGCAGCGGTTTCAAACGCATCGGGCGACATGGCATGCAAACCTCTTTCCAGTACTTTATCAATGCTTTCATATCCCTGTATATTCATCATAACATTCAGGGGGAAATAAGCTGGAGGTTCTACAAGCCCGGTAGTTACCTCTTTAACAAATTCTTCTTTTGTCATATCAGGGCGTAAGGCATAATTCGTTTTCTTCTGATGCCCCAACGTATCTGTGGTTTCTTTACTCATATTTTTACCACAAGCGCTGCCTGCGCCATGTGCAGGATATACAATAATATCATCTGCCAGCGGTATAATTTTATTTCTCAACGAATCAAACAAGTATCCGGCAAGTTTATCCTGTGTTAAATCGGACTTTACTTTTTGTGCAAGATCAGGACGACCAACATCTCCAATAAATAATGTATCGCCGCTAAATAAACCTACCTCTTTGCCATTTTCATTTTTTAATAAATAACAGGTGCTTTCCATAGTATGTCCGGGAGTGTGTAAAACCTTGATCGTTGCTTTACCAACTTTTAAGTCCTCACCATCCTTTGCTGCGTAAAAATCAAATGCAGGCTTTGCATTAGGTCCGTATACAATAGGAGCTCCCGTTTTCTTTGAAAGATCCAGGTGGCCGGATACAAAATCTGCATGGAAATGTGTTTCCAGCACATATTTTATTTTGGCATTGCTGCGCTCAGCCCTGTCAATATAGGGCTGCACTTCGCGTAAAGGGTCAATGATCACCGCCTCTCCGTCACTTTCAATATAGTAAGCACCCTGTGCTAAACATCCCGTATATATCTGTTCTATTTTCATTTTTATACTTTTTAAAGTTATACTGCAAATATCCTATAGTTTTATTCAATCATAGATGACATAAGTCACACACCATATTTTGAATAAAAAATGATTATGCTAAAGATTTTTTTGCCAGGTACCAGTCTACCATTTCGAGGTTGCTTTTCTTTCTTTCAGCCAGGGCTTCAAGTGTTTTTGGTGCACCTACAATTACTTTATCTCCGGGCTTCCAGTCAAGCGGCATAGCGCATTTATTTTCATCCGAAGTTTGCAGTGCTACCAATGTACGTTTAATTTCTTCCATATTACGTCCCACATTCATAGGATAATACATTATTAACCTTATTTTACCTTTGGGGTCAATAATAAATACGGCTCTTACAGCGGCAGTTTCACTTTCACCGGGTTGCAGCATACCATACAGTTTAGCTACGCGCATATCAATATCTGCTATGATCGGGAATTCAAATAGTACGCCTGTTTTTTCATATACCGCGTTTACCCAGGCAATATGCGAGTGAATACTATCAATGCTAAGTCCTATCAATTTTGTATTATGGTCGCCGAAAAATTTCATTTCTTTTGCAAAGCCACTCATTTCTGTAGTACATACCGGAGTAAAATCTGCAGGGTGAGAAAATAATACCACCCAGTTACCTTTGTTATATTCAGAAAATGTAAGTTTACCAATAGTTGTTATCGCTTCAAAATCCGGAGCATTATCTCCAATACGTGGCATCATAGTTATTTGTTCCATATTGTCATTGTTTTAAAGATTAAATAATTTTTTATAATTAATGTCCTCCACCTGTTCCGGGAAAGAATAATTCTTTTACTATAATGTAAATGCCCATTACCAGTACAAACCAGCCAAATCCTTTTTTAAGACTCCCTGCAGACACTTTGCCGCTCAATTTATTTCCGATGAATATCCCGACAATGGCAAGTCCTGTTACTGTTAAGAGTAATGACCAGTTCATTGTTTCTTTACCAAGATCGCCGGTAAAACCAATTAATGATTTTGCTGCGATGATTAACAGCGATGTACCAACAGCCTGCTTCATGGGTAATTTACTGAGTAATACCAGTGCGGGTATGATTAAGAAACCGCCACCGGCGCCTACCAGCCCGGTAAGTGTTCCAACCACTAATCCTTCGAATAATATGACCGGGTAGTTAAACTTCTGCTCTTCCGCTCCTGCTTCAACCGGCTCTTTCTTATCTCTTATCATAGATACTGATGCAAATACCATAAGCACTGCAAAAAGCAGCATCATCAACAATGATTTTGTTACAACCAGGCTGCCTATTGTAAATATATTTTCGGGTATTGCCGGAACAATGAACGCTCTTGTGGCATATACCGCCGCAATAGAAGGAATACCAAAAATGAGCGCTGTTTTAAGATTGATCTGTCCAAGTTTATATTTGGGGTAACTGCCTACAAGGCTGGTTGAACCAACAATAAAAAGTGAATATGCGGTTGCAATAACCGGCTGAACACGGAATAAATACACCAATACCGGCACGGTAAGAATAGATCCTCCGCCTCCTATTAATCCTAACGAAATGCCTATGATCAGCGATGCTAAGTAACCTGCTATTTCCATACTGTATTATAATTTATACGGCAAAGATGGCAGGTATAAATGGCTCTATCGGTGATTATGGTTACTTACAAAAAATTGATTGACTATTTTTAAGAATAAAGTCCCTTTAATCTTTTATCCATTCAAAAGAATTTCTATTGATAATGATCCAGCCATTTCTTTCCATTTTTTTCATCAGCCTGCTTATAACCTCTCTTGAGGAATTGAGATCAGTTGCTATTTCCTGGTGGGTAAGTTTTACATGCTTTCCAAATTGCTTTACCTGCTTTTTAAGATAAAACTCCAGGCGTTCGTCCATGTTTTTAAAAGCAATTTCATTAATGGTTTTCAACAGTTCTTCGTACCGGGAGCGATAGGTTTTAATTACAAAATAATGCCAGCTCTTGTACTTGCTCAACCATTTGTCCATATACTCCAGCGGAATGGTAAGCAATACCACATCTGTCATTGCCTTAGCGGTTACCTGGCTTTTTTCCTGCTGGTATGTGCAGATCATCGACACTGCGCAGGCCTGACCCTGCTGCAGGTTATACATGAAAAACTCATTACCCTCATCATCTTCCTGGTATAGTTTTACAATACCATCCAATACCAGCATTGTTGACCGTATGGTTTGCCCGGCTTTAAGCAATGCCGTTCCGGCAGGAACTTCTTTTATATCTCCGTATTGCATCAGTTCTTCATACAAACCTTCTTCAAGATTGGGAAAAAGTTCGTGGAATTGTTTCTGATCATTCATAGTGTGATATACCGATTTATATTTTCCGTACAAAAGTATTACTTATCAATGATTACAATTTTTGACCGCTTAATCGCAGCACTGAAGCTTCACCGTAATGAAATTTTCCTTCTTCGAGAAAAACGTGCTTCTGTTCACAATTCAATATATGCAAAAGCCGGAAATCATTACACAGCGAGGGTGCATCGTACAACATTGCTTCGTCTTTTGGGCCGCCGGATGATAAAGCTAACTGCTCTTTTCCAAATGCTTCCAATATTAAAAAACCGGTGGAGTTTAATGATTTCATCATTTCCGCGTGAAATTTTTTCCGGATATCCGGGGGTACATGTGTGTAAATAAGCGCAACGGCATCGTATTGCTTTGTTGCTTTAAAGGCATCAATATCGGCTACCCAATAATTAATATGCACGTTTGCAACTTTAGCGTTTGCCAGCGCCTTTGCTTTGGCTACTTCACTATAATCAAATGCATCCACCTGCCACCCCTTGCTTGCGGCATATATTGCATTGCGTCCTTCTCCTTCGGCAGGAAGCAATAAGGTACCGGGCTTATGAAGGTCAATAAAAAGTTTAAAAAAATTATTAGGCTTGTTACCATATAAGGTTTCATTGTCGGTATATCGCTGATCCCAGAATTGCTTTGTCATTGTAAATATTTAATGCTGAAGCAGGCAAAATAACCTGTGCCGATCTGTACTTAAGTGATAATAGTCACCTTTTCGGTGTAAAATAAAAATTTAACGCTCCCTTTTAAAAAGGAGCGTTTTCATTAAAAAGTTTAAGTATGGTGATTACTTTGTCAGGCCTGGGTACTTACGACCAGTTTCTCTTCAATGATTTGCTTAAATATATTTCTAGGTAATGCACCCGGCTGCATTACGGGCTGATCATTTACAGGGATAAACAAAAAAGTGGGTATGCTGCGAATGCCGAAAACGGCTGCCAGTTCCTGCTCTGCCTCAGTATCTACTTTATAAATGAGTAATTTCCCGTCATATTCTTTAGACAACTCTTCTAAAACCGGGGCAACCATTTTGCAAGGACCACACCAGTCTGCGTAAAAATCTATAATAGCCGGGAGTGTGCCCTTATAGTTCCAGTCTTCACCTTCGCTATAATTAAATATATTATCCTTAAAATCCTGTGTTGTTAATTTTATAGTAGTCATTATTATTTTTTTGTAAAAGTATTTATACTTCATAACAGAGGATGTAACTTTTATCACCTGTCCATAAAAGAACTGGCTGCCACAAATGACAACCAGTTCGCCATACAACCTGTTCAAATATTAAAGCATGGTTGCCTGCGCTTTATATGCTGTTTTCTCAAGTTTTGTTGCGCCTAAGGCTTTAAACCCTCCTTTAATATTAACCACATCAAAGCCCCGTGATTTTAAGATAGAGGTGGTAATAAGTGAACGGTATCCACCGGCGCAATGGATATAGTATTTATTATCTTTTTGCAGCATCCCCATATTGCTGTTAATAAAATCCAGTGGAAAATTTTTAGCGCCTTTAATATGCTGGCTGGTAAATTCACTTTCTTTCCTGGCATCCAGCAGGTGTATTGTTTTATCTTTTGCATATAGTTCCGCAAAGTCTGTTGCAGTTATCTCAGGAATGTTGTCGGTATCAAAGCCTGCTTCTTTCCATGCTTTTATTCCTCCTTCAAGATATCCCAGTGTATTGTCATACCCAACCCTCGATAGCCTGATAACGGCCTCTTCTTCGCGGCCTTTTTCTGCAATCAATAAAATAGGTTGCTTCAGGTCTGTAATTAAAGCACCAGCCCAGGGAGCAAAATTATCATCAAGACCAATAAAGACAGCGCCGGGTACAAATTCAGCAGCAAACACATCCTTGCTTCTGGTATCAATAACCAGCGCTTCTTCTGTTTCCCACACCAGTTGAAAATCTTTAGGTGTAAGTGGCGTGGTACCTTTTTTAATGACATCATCAACAGACGGTATACCGCCTTTGAGGTTCATCAATACATTATAAGGAAAATATTGCGGTGGTTCAACCAGCCCGTCTGTAACCGCTTTGATAAATTCTTCTTTTGACATATCAGCGCGAAGCGCGTAATTGAATTTTTTCTGATTACCTAAGGTATCGGTAGTTTCTTTACTCATGTTTTTACCACATGCGCTGCCGGCACCATGCCCCGGATAAACAATCACATCATCGGCAAGCGGCATGATCTTATTTCTCAAAGAATCAAACAATAACGCTGCCAGATAATCAGGCGTAATTTCCGCTTTTACTTTTTGAACGAGGTCCGGCCTTCCTACATCTCCAATAAATAATGTGTCGCCGGTAAATATGGCAATATCTTTTCCTTTTTCATCTTTTAATAAATACGTGGTAGATTCTATTGTATGTCCCGGAGTGTGCAATACTTTTATCGTTACATCTCCGAGTTTCAATTCCTCGTCATCTTTAGCTATATAAGCATTGTAACCCGGAGCTGCAGTCGGACCAAACACAATTGTTGCACCGGTTTTCTTTGCAAGCTCTATATGTCCGCTAACAAAATCTGCATGAAAGTGGGTTTCAAGAATATATTTGATGGTAGCATTGTCTTTTCCGGCTTTTGCAATATAAGGCGCTGTTTCCCTAAGCGGATCAATAATAAGCGCTTCGCCGTTGCTTTCAATATAATATGCCGCTTCTGCAAGACAGCCTGTATAAATTTGTTCAATTTTCATGATCAGTGGTTTGAAAAATTAAAAATATTTTTTAAGTCAATCGTTGTGCTCCCTGTACATTCCTCAGGGACATCTTGTTTTGCATTGCTGTGTTATCATATAAAATCTCTTTACATCAAAAGTCCGCAATTCATAACCAGCTTATGTATGTTTAGTTACACATACACATGACAGATATTACCATGAATATTGACGATGATCACCTTTGGATACAAAATAATTTTTTAAATAGCTATAATCTGAGCAGCAACATTCATGCACAGTTATAATAATTTTTTATAGTGATTAATGTCACATATCATACCTTATTAAACTAACTATGTAAAAAATAAAATCAGTGCCATATGTTTTACAAACATCAGATAGTTATAGTTGGTGGTGGAAACGCAGGAATTTCTGTTGCGGCAAAACTTCTTTTAAAAAATAAAAAACTGGATATAGCTGTAATAGATGCAGCTACAAAGCATTATTATCAGCCAGCATGGACTTTGGTTGGAGCGGGTGTATTTAATATCCGGGACACTGAACACAATGAAGCGGATGTGATGCCCAAAGGAGTTACGTGGATCCGGCAGCATGTAACGGGATTTTCGCCTGAACAAAATACTGTACAGCTTGATAATGGAGATGCTGTTCAGTATAATTATTTAATTGTAGCTGCAGGCATACAACTTAACTGGGATGAAATAAAAGGGCTGAAAGAAACATTAGGTAAAAACAATGTTTGCTCTAACTATAGTTTTGATTACGCACCCTACACTTTTGAATGTATCAAAAACTTCAAAGGAGGCAAAGCCATCTTTTACAACCCCCATACCCCGGTAAAATGCGGCGGAGCGCCCCATAAAATAATGTACCTGGCGGCAGATTATTTCAGAAAACATGGAGTATTGGAAAAAGCTCAAATAGAATACTGGAGTGGCGGAACCCGGCTGTTTGGCGTACCAAAATATGAAAAAACTTTATTGAAGGTTTGTGAAAAGGCGAAAGTAGGCTTTCATTTTTTTGTAAAACTTGTTGAGATAGATGGTCCAAATAAAAAAGCAACATTTGTTGGGTTTGGTGAAAGCAATAAAGACCAGGAATATATAGTGGACTTTGATATGATACACGTTACTCCTCCGCAAAGTGCTCCTGATTTTATCAGATCAAGTTCGCTGGCAAACGCCGCAGGCTGGGTTGATGTTGATAAATATACCTTGCAACACGAACGTTACCCTAATATTTTTTCACTGGGAGATTCCGCTGCTTTACCCACCAGCAAAACCGGCGCGGCCATAAGAAAACAAGCGCCAGTTGTTGTTGAAAATATCCTTTCAGCCGTTGCTAATCAACCGCTCACAGCTAAATATAATGGCTACACAAGTTGCCCGCTGGTAACCGGTTATGGGAAACTGGTGCTGGCAGAATTTGATTACGACAATAAACCTCAGGAAACTTTTCCTTTTGATCAGAGCAAAGAGAGATGGAGTATGTACATATTGAAGAAATATATTTTGCCCTGGCTGTACTGGGCTAAAATATTGCCGGGAAAAGCGTAGCGATAAAAGTAAATACAAGAGTGATTCATAGGAGCAAAACATCAATTCCTGTAAACCACTGAAGACTCACAGGAATTGGTGTGATTTGACATCTAAAATAGCTCAAGTTGCTAGAAGGAGGAGAAAGACCGTGAGCATCAATAAAATGATAATTTTGAGTTACAACACCTAAAACAGTATTATCGGTGCTTACAGATGATAAATTTACAGGCATCTATTGGATAGCAGATGATTTTTTAAATGGTATCGAACATATAATACGTTTTGATACAATTCTCAAATTTTACAACTAATCTTTGTTTCTTTTTTAACTTTTTTGTAAAAGTTAAAAGGGTTGTTTGTAGAATTATTCTCAACGGATTGGTAGTGCCTGCGGGCGAGGCAGTAGCATAGTTTTATCCAGAAACTGAAGTTAGTTCCGGGTTAAACATTGGTATCTCCTTACTGCTGTTCACCTGTGTCTGTAACGTTGAAAAGACACTCTCGTTTTAAAATTTGAAGTTCAATCCCAATTGCCCATAAAAAGGTAGCAATGGCTGTGATTTAAAATCTTGTTGTAGAATTTTTCCGGACTTCAAAGTAATATCTGCTTTTTTCATAGAAAAGCCACCTTGCAACCCGTAATAAAAATCACCTCCGGTTGCGGGCTCATACCAGCCGTCCTGCACATTTTCGAAAATATTTTTTTTATACCACCCGCTATGTTTAAAGTTTGTAACAATGGCTTTATCAAACCCTGCTTCAGCTCCCAAAAACCAATGTTTACGATAATAACCAAATGCGCCAGCGAAATCACTTCCAAAATTGAAAAGTGTAACCGACTGATTCTGGTAACGCCTGGATATTCCTTGTACCCTCACTGAAAATTGAAAATGATTGAATGCGGCAATCCTTATTTGTGCACCTAACCTCACTTTAAAATCATCTGTGAACTTATCTCCAGATGGTATAGAGAATTCACCCCCAATCCATAAAGGAAATTTTTTAATGGGTATTAAGTGATGATAACCCAAGCCCGTTGTTATGCCATATTCTGCACCTGCATTAGCATGTAACAGGTGCTTGGTTTGTTTGGAAATATTTTTCCAGTTTATAACCTGTGCATATATTTTTTTTTGAGAAAATGAGAAAGCAGCAATTATAATAATTGATTTAAGCGTAATCGTTTTCATTTGTGTTGTTATAATGATTGTATATAAGAAATAATTTTAGGCTCCATAGTTGTCGCCCAGAAATTTACCTGGTCTATCATTCCTGAATGACCTACGCCTTGTGCTTTAAAAATTTCTTTGGTAGGATAAACTGATGAAATTTTTGTTGCCCAACTGTCCGGGTATGCTTTGTTGTTAGAGCTATAGATAAAAAGTGTTTTGGTAGAAAAATTATTGATACCTGCCGAAAAATCAGGCTTAGTATCTTGCCCCAATTCATACGATGCTGCATTAACAACGGCGCCACTGCGGGATGCAACATAAGATGGAGCATTATTGCCTAAATCTGAACCAACATCACCAACTATTGCATTTGTAGTACCCATCAGGCCAGCTTTATAATCTAAGATTTCGTGCTGGTCTTCTTTACCACTTATAAACTGGTCAATATATGTAGCATCATTTAAAGTTTCACTCCACAACTTGAACGACCTTGATTCGGAAACGTAGTCAACCACATCGTCCCATTTTAATCCACCCGGCTCGGCTACAATTAGGCCATTTATCTCGTTTGGGTATTTACCGGTGTAGCCGGTAGCTAGCATTGCTCCCCACGACTGCCCTAATAGAATTACTTTTTGCGAACCAGATGTTTTATAATGAGCTATCACGCCTTTTAATTCATCATAAAAAATTTTATTAATGGCATCACTGCCTTGGGTTTTATACCAACTTTTTGAAAATCGTTGAGAAAGACCTGCACCTCGCTGGTCGTAAAAAACAACACGATAGCCTTTTGTTGCAAGAGTTTTGCAATTGAGCATATAACGGTAGTCGCCACCTGGGCCACCATGAATACATATAATCAATGTACTGTCTTTTGCACCAAAAGCTTCTGAATGCAGCTTTGCACCATTTACGGTTATTGACGGAAGATTAGCATCTTCCATTGTAGTTTTTGGAACCAGATTTCCAGGTTCACCAATATACCTTTCCTTAGTGCAAGAGAATGAGAATACTGACAGGATTATTACAGTTAAATAAACTGAGAATAATTTTTTCATACTATTTACTTTATTGTTTTAACGTTACTCACTACTTTCTTTGTTATTGAAAAGTGTATGACATTGCAGAATTGGGATCGCTGTATGACTGAGATTTTACAACCTGATTGTTGACTAGTATTTCCAGTTTTACGGTTTGAGGGGGATTGACAAAATATCCAAGTGTTATAATATTGTTTTTGTTTACAGTTTTTGTGATGGTTTTCGTGAATGGTAATGATGGATTGTTGACAGTAGTCTGTCCTCCGGTTTCGTTATCATAGGTAATGGATACCAGATTATTCGTTGTTGTGCTGCTAACACGGTAGGTAATGCTCACTTGTTTAGGATAAGTATTATCTGTATCGGAATCTGATTTTTTGCAAGATGCTGCAAATAAAATGATTAGTGCGATAAAAAGAGATGTGCTAAGTTGTTTCATTTTTTTTAAAGTATTTGTAGAAAAAATTATTTTCTAATGATATGTTAGAACAATTATTTTGAGTTTAATCTTTATTAGATAATTTTCTTTTTGAAGTAATAAAAGATTTCAAACCCACCATCGAAGTTTCGGATAAGAGTACTTACCATCTCCCAGCCGTTTTTCCCAATTATTTCTATCGCTTCATCTCTGTATTTAGAGACCGAAACCGCAGTTCCTATCTCTTTAGAAACATTGATTCCAGTTACCCAAAATTTATCTTGTCCAAGAGCTCTTTGAAAAACTAATTCGGCATAGGTAAATTTATCATCACTGTAATCTGAAGTAATAGAGTTTTTAATACTTGTTTGTTGGGTATTGAAAATTTCTTTTTCATTATGGGCAAAGAGAGTTCCATAAAAAAATGACATAACAAATAGCAGGCTTATCGAATATTTTTTTTGCATGATATTATTTTTAAGGATTATTATTCAAAAGCATAAATGATAGCCCCGGCAGTAGATGGGAACTCTTGGGATTTTACAGTATTGTTATCTACTATAATTTCTAATTTAACGGTTTGAGCCGTATGTGTACCATAACCTAATGACAAAACATCATTTTTATTTACAGTTCTTGTAATTGTTTTAGAATATGGTAAAGCAGGATTTACAATATCCGTATTCCGGCCACTTTCATTTTTATACTGAATGAGCGTGGCAGAATTAGTCGTTGTACTCGTTACTTTATAAGTAATAGAAACTTGTTTAGGATAAATATTACCAGTATCAGAATCTGATTTTTCGCAAGATGTTGCAAGGAACATGATGAATACGATAAAAAGGGACTGTTTAAATAATTTCATTTTTTAAAGTTTTGGATATGTTATATAAATGAATAAGTGATTGGAATATTAATTCTTTGGCCAGATCCAGGCCTTCCATACTATAATTGATGTAATGACGCTTTCCAATAAAGCCAGCATTACATAAAACATTCTCCATTCAGTAAAGGATGAAACCCCTACAAATAAAGTGAACAGGGTTAAAAATATTCCAGTTGAAATATTTAAAACCCTATTCCATTTTGGTTTTATCATAAGAGAAAGAAAAATCATGAGTGAAGGAAGTGCCAAAATAATTGTTGCCAAAAGCAATTTGTAAGGCGTACTCAACATGTTTTGCCCATTCAGCAGCCCTTGTACTTTTCCGGGAACGTATAATTCAAAATAATCACCATAGATGTACAAAAACATTACCGAAGTCCAAAGCGCTGAGAGCTTCAGTTTGATATTGATTTTAAAGTCTTCGAATTGCATTTCGTTATTTTCCATTTGCCTTTGCTTTTGAACCAAAAAATAACAGCCAAAAACATATACAGATTTCTCCTGCTGCCGGCAGCATACTCATATATTTTCCAATCCCTGCTTTGGAGTAATTTTCAAATAAAGTATTGCCGGTAAAATTTACCAAATAACCAACACAACCCAACACCAATAAAACGCCTAAAAACTTCGGTATAAATCCTGATCTGTAAACCAGTAACCCGAATGGGAGAAGCCAAAGTCCCCAAAATACGGTTGCAAGCAAAAGCCCATCGTTATACTGATGGAGAGAAAACATTAGTTTGCTTTGTAAGTTTTCTGTTGAAACATCATGTAGAAACGATTCTTTTCCGGTGAACGTTAATGCGGCATATTTATGTTGTAAATTATTAAATGACAAAGGCACACTCAGTAATGCCAGTATTACCATTGACCTTGCATGGAACTCATTAACAGTTTTTAAAAGCTTGTATAAAACAAGGGGCAAAAATGTAAACGCCATATAGCAAACTACGCTGCTGTAAATACCAAGCCTGAATAAAAGAGGAGAAGCAGTAATGTTATAAAATGTTGCTGTTCCACTATCCCAGTCAATAAGCTTTTGCGGAACATAAGCCAGGCTGAACATTCCTGTAACTATAACAGCGAGGTAAAGAAACCCGGCAGCCTTTGCCGTATTTTTATTTGCATTCATATTTTTTCTTAAAAAGGGTGTGAGGTTTTTCTTTAATACAGGAATCGGGTAGCCATTAACTATTTAACCAAAATATTTGTGTTGCTTCTTTTCTCTTAATTATGGGCTTCTTCTAATAAAATATTCCAAACACTATGCTTGAATTTTTCAGTAAACAATGAAAAATGCCCAATTTTTGAAGCCTTAAAATTTTCAGGAAAAAAGTGCAGCCTTTTTATCTTTGCATTTTTAAATTTTGCAGTCAGCCATTCAACAGATTTTTTTGAAGCAAAAAAATCGTCATCAATGCTTATAGAAGTTAAGCTGCATTTTATTTGGTCAAAGTAAAGTTCGCCGTCAGAAAAATAAGGGAATAAGTAATCGCTGCTCTTACACCACTTAGCCCATTCTTCAGCAACATTTTTAGGCAAGCTCTCCATCCTGCTCAATTTTTTAGAAGGCAAATACCCGAATACTTTTGTTAGTGCTGGAACCAACAAATACCAATTTACCCACATTCTTATTCTACTAGCTCCTTTCCAGAATTTCCAATAGCCAGATTGTGCCGCAACGAGAATAATTTTATCTGCCTTGTAAGACGATGGAGCTAAACCGATTAATTGACCGCCAATACTATGGCCCAAGAGGATAAGGTTATGATTAGGGTAAATTTCAATGGTATGGTTAATTACAGCTTCTAAATCTCTGTTTCCCCAATTTGTCAGGCTGCTATTTTCATTTTTGATATTTCTATTCAAAGATTTGCCAATGCCTGTATAATCAAATGTGATTGTTGAAATCTTATTTTTTTGAAAAATTTCAGCAAGCTTTTTATAAAATGATTGCAATATCCCAGCGGCGGATACTATAATTATAATTTTATCTGAGCTTATAGCATCAAATAAACTACATTTAACAGCATGATGTTTGTCTATATCGATTTGAAATAATTGCATGAAATAATAAAAATTCAGATGCAAGATTAGATAAATAATTATGCCCGAAAGAGTCGTGTCAATGAGAAGCGGTTTTTTGTAAACAGAAAGACAAATTACCGCTATGAGGTAAAATGAAAGAGAATACTTCTATTTTCAAAGCGGTTGATTGACATAATCCAGTAGTTTATTGATGCCGATCCTCCATTCACAGACTTTGTAAGCGAATAAGCTGGTTTTGGGTAATTTTATTAAACAAAAGGAGGAATGAATAAGAAAATAGATAGCAAGCTAGTTCGATTGTACTTGTACACTGGCTTGGGCTATTTGATATTGTATTCCTTCGGTGAATTTTTTGAATACCGGGATACCTTTGTACGCAGGGTTATTAATAGCATTTTCCTGATTAGCTATCTTACAATTCTTAATTATATATTATTTGAGAAAATTTTACGTTTATTCCGATGGCCATGTAAAAATAATCAGCGTGCATTTTTCTTCCTGTTTATAGCAATCCTATTTTATACATTTGGATTGTATGGTTGGCGCCAGCTATGGATAGAATTGGGTATTTATATAGATTATGCGCCCAAACACACATTTTTGAAGGGAGTGGCAATTCATTCTCAATTTAGCATTGCCTGTATCATTTTTTTTACAATAGTGCGGAATATATACAACAACATCAGGCTCAGAGAAAAAAACAATCAATTGAGAATTGAAAAAAAGGAAGCTGAATTAAACTATCTGAAAGCCCAAACAAATCCACATTTCCTATTTAATACCTTAAACAATATTTATTCATTAGCCAGGGATAAAAATGACTTGGCTCCTGAATCAATTTTACGGCTATCCAAAATTTTGCGGTTTATGCTGTATGAAATTGGGAAGGACTTTATAACCATCGATGATGAGTTGAAGATAATTTCTGATTATGTTGCCCTTGAGAAACTCCGCTATGACGATTCGCTACTCGTCACACTTAATACTAATATTGAAATTTCAAAACAAGCCATACCACCTTTGCTACTTATTCCACTAGTGGAGAATGCTTTTAAACATGGCGTTTCGGAAACTAGAACTAGGCCTTTTGTAGATATTAATCTTGAAGTAAAGCAACAGCAATTATTGTTTACAGTAAAAAACTCAATAGAAGAAACTACCACTGCACAAGAAGTGAAAGAAAATATCGGGCTTTCTAACCTGCGTAAGCAATTAGCACTACTCTATAAAGATTATGATTTAACAGTAGGGCATGAGAAGGCTGTTTTTACATCAACATTACGAATCAATTTAGCAAGCAATGTCTAAGATAAAATGCATTATAATAGAGGATGAGCCACTCGCCATTAAAGTATTATCGGACTATGTTGCACAAGTACCCTTTCTGCAATTAGAGGGCAGCTTTAAGGATGCCATACTTGCGACAGAATGGTTACGTACAAATGAAGTGCAATTGATTTTTTTAGATATTCACCTGCCAAAACTAAAGGGAATGGCTTTTTTAAAGACACTTACAAAAAAAACTGCAGTTATCATTACTACTGCTTATCACCAATATGCTGTAGAGGGATTTGACCTGGATGTAACAGATTATCTCCTTAAGCCTATTGAATTTGAACGCTTCTTAACTGCCGTAAATAAAGTAAGAGTTACTAAGTACAATAGCCTTCCCATAAATGAGGCAAATGAAGTGAAAGACTATTTGTTTCTCACTGTTCAAAAGAAAAAAATTAAAATTCTATTTTCTGAAATATTATACATAGAAAGTCAACGAGAGTATATAAAAGTGGTTACGGAAAAAAAAGAATTTATATCACGAATGAGTACACATGAAATAGAAACCCTTTTACCTGACCATTGTTTTAAACGCATCCATCGCTCATTTATCATTTCAATTAATAAACTGGAATCATATACTGCAGAATCAGTTGAAGTGAATGGAATATCGATCCCTATTGGTAGGGGCTATAAGGACGTTATCGAAAATCTTTAATGTTTCATAACTATTAAAGCTATGATTGCCTGTATTCTCCCCGAGCCTAATAAAACGATTGCAGACCCTGCATGTGGTACCGGTGGCTTTTTTCTGGCGGCATACGATTGGTTAACAGAAAATACAACGCTGGATAAAGTACAAAAGCAATTCCTGAAATTTAAAACATTTGCCGGCAACGAAATTGTACCGAGTACACGCAGGCTGGCATTAATGAATTTGTTCCTGCATAATATTGGCGATATAGACGGCGATACGTTGATTTCGCCAAATGACTCACTGATCTCCTCTTCAGAAACAAGATATGATTATGTGCTGGACAATCCGGCTTTCGGCAAAAAAAGCAGCATGACATTTACCAACGAAGAAGGTGAGCAGGAAAAAAAAGACCTTACATACAATCATCAGGGTTTTTGGGTTACTACAAGCAACAAACAACTCAATTTCGTACAACATATTAAAAGCATACTCAAAACAACAGGCCATGCAGCAGTAGTTTTACCCGATAACGTATTGTTTGAAGGCGGCACTGGTGAAACAGTTCGCAAAAAGCGATTGGAAACAACTGATCTGCACACCATACTTCGCTTACCAATCGGCATTTTTTATGCCGATGGTGTAAAGGCAAATGTGTTATTTTGGTATGGTAAGGAAGCCAGCAAAAGCCCCTGAACAAAAGAGGTATGGGTGTATGACTATCGTACTAACATTCATCATACCCTCAAAAAAAATCCGCTTAAGCAGGAAGACCTTCAGGATTTCATCAATTGCTATAATCCTTTAAATCGCCGTAAGAGAAAAGAAACTTTCAGTGAAAAAAATTCCGAGGGACGTGGGTGTAAGTTCTATTACGATGGAATCATTGCAAGAGATAAAACATCGTTGGATATTACCTGGATTAAAGACAAATCATTGGCCGATTTAGACAACCTGCCTGATCCCGATGAGCTGGCGGAAAAAATTGTAGAAAACCTGGAGCAGGGCTGGAAAATTTCAGGCAATAATTAATGCGCTGAAAAAATAATTACTGTACAATAATATCGCAAACAGTTAGTCTGCTTTATAGCCATGCAGTGATTATTTTTAACTCTATTAATATTTACTTTATCAGTTAACTTTTCTTTCCCACAGGCACCAAATGTTCACAAATTTCTGCCGTTCACTATTAGTGAACACGTAATTTTTGTGAACAGATTTTGGAGAATATCACTTTTGTTCATTATATTTGATTGTTCATTAAAAATGAACACAATGCAAAAAGTGAACAAAAAAGAACACATAGTAACAGCAGCGCTGGATAAACTGGGTGAACAAACTCCCATAAAAGGGAAATGGAAAGTCTATGTAAGTGGAGACGCAGACGGGCTGCTGCAACTTAATTATAATAAAAAGAACTACCCATTTGCTGTTGTATTGAAAGAAACATTGCGCCACGATCATATTGCGACATTTATAAAAAAGCCTAAGGCTACCGAACCATTGCTGGTAATTACTGCCAATATACCTGCCGGTGTAAAGAAAGCACTACAGGAAAAGCAGATCAATTATCTTGAAGCTAATGGCAATGCGTTTATCCGGAATGGAGATTTGTTGATTTTTATTGACGGCAAAAATCCTGCTGAAATAGAAAAAGCTACAGCCAACAGGGCTTTTATGAAAACAGGACTCAAAGCTGTTTTCCACTTGCTAAATCATCCGCAAGCTGTAAACGATAATTACCGGAAGCTGGCTGCTGATACAAATATTGCCTTAGGCAATATCAAGTATATTATGGATGGCTTGCGTGAAGCAGGTTTTATTTTTGACATTGATAAGAAAAATATCCGGCTCAAAAATATAGCTGGGCTACTGGAGCGCTGGCTGGTGGGCTACCGGGAAATACTAAGACCCACTTTATTATTAGGAACATATACATGGAATAAAGTAAATAACCCACAGCATGATTGGAAAAAACTGGATATGAAAAAAGCAGGTTGCTTATGGGGTGGAGAACCTGCTGCAGATATATTAACCAACTACCTGCGTCCTGAGCGGTTTCAATTGTATACCCCCCAGCATAAAATGCAGGCAATGCGTGCACTTCAGATATTGCCTGATGCTAAAGGTGAAGTTGATCTATACCAGCAGTTTTGGCTCGAACAACATTACAAAGATTTTCTCGACTGTGTGCCACCGCTTTTGGTATATACTGACTTGCTTCTTACTGATGATCCGAGATGCGCAGAGGCAGCGCAATTAATTTATGACCAATATTTAAAAGCGCATGTTGAAGCATATCAATGATAAGGAACTGGAGGAATTGTTTGCACTATTGGGAGAAGTATTTCATGCCCATAACATTGATTATTATTTGATCGGCGCCATTGCACGTGATTATTGGTATAAGAAGGGGCAACTTCAATCGAGGATTTCACGGGATGTTGATTTCGCTGTTTTGATTCCGGCTAAAAAGGAATATGAACAGGTAAGAACTGCATTGCAACAGAAAGGATTTACTGAAACAAGGCAAAATGCATTCGTATTGATCAGCCCCTCAGGTATTCAGATTGATCTGCTACCTTTTGGCGATATTGAAATTGATGATAGTGTAGTGCTGGAAGGAGAAGGTATGACCAGCATAAAGGTAAATGGCTTTAAAGAAGTATACCAGGCAGGAACAGAGGAAACAGATATAGCGGATAAATATTCATTCAAAGCCGCTACACTTTCGTCCATAGTGTTACTCAAACTGATTTCCTATGATGACAGGCCGGAACGCAGAGCTAAAGATCCCAGGGATATAGCTGGTATCATCAGGGATTTCTTTCATTTGCAATCAGACCTGATCTATAATCATCACAGTGATTTATTTATTACAGAGGAGGAATTAGAACTAACAGATATTGCTGCTATGGTAATAGGAAGAGAAATGAAAAAGGTCTGCGTTGATAATCATACCTTATGTACCAGAATTAAAAATATTTTAGCTGACGAAATTAAAAAAGGACAAGCTAGTCCCTTCTTAAGAAGAATGCAGGAGGAAACATCTTTCGATATTGAAATGATGAAAATTTGGCTTGAAAAACTGTTGAAAGGATTTTCTCAATAAACCGCCTGCCGCCGCCGATAAGCATTTATTATCCAACCCAACAACTGCAACGGCGTTGGCATCCCGCAAAAACCATGTGATAACCTATCTATTGTGATAGAAGATATATTGATCGAAAAGGAAATTTATGATCTGTTATAGTTGCTGAAATATGTTATCACATGGTTTTTGCGGGCGATAATTTAGCCCTTCTCTTTATAATATTTTGAAAAGATGGTTAACTTTATCCCGTCAACGTTAAGCGATGTAAGGACTCGTTAAATGCGTTATAATTTGCTCTTTTAGTAGACCCAAAAGTAGACCTGAAAAAGTAATCAACTGATTTTCAAATAGGAATGGTCGGAATGAACTATCCCGTCCGGTCCGCAAATTTTAAAGACGCTGTTTATCAGCGTCTTTGTTGTTATAGTGAGATGATGGCTCGAACTCATTTACGGCGGGTTCCGGTAGCTGTTTCGTATCCATCCGACCATGTGAGGTTAGGGCTTTTGAGGCAGCAGATTTTCGATATCGTTGATGCTTTTTCGGAATTTTTTCAGTATATGTGTAAGCCAACTCATAGGCTCAGCTTCGTTAAGTTTACAACAAGCCAATAGCGAATAGATCATGGGATGCCTGTGCTAATTCATGAGGTCCGGCAAACAGGAAATTCTTTTTCGCCAAGAGCAATAGGTTTTATATCATTTTCAGTTTTGTTGTTGTCGATCTCCAGGCGACTATCCTTAGTGATTAGAGTTAGTTTTCCCAACACTTCATGGAATACGACAGTGCTTTTCCTATCATAAAAGGATATGTTTTACAGATTGATTTGCAGTTAAACAAGCGATTTACGTTTCGTATGACCCAATGGTCTTTTAAACAAAACAAATTAGGGCTTTTAAACAAAGTCGGCGGCTTTGAGGCTTTCTACTTTTGTTCCAACAAAACAAATTAAAAATGGAACAGAACAATTACCAGGGAGCTTTACAACAACCAGCAGGTTCGGGTTTCAACGCAAAATCAACAACCAATGATGTAATTAAAAACATTGATCTTACAGGTAAAATTGTCATCGTTACCGGCGGTAACACAGGCATTGGACTGGAAACTACCCGCACGCTTGCGGCGGCCGGTGCAACTGTTGTTGTGCCTGCACGAAACATTGAAAAGGCGAAGAATAATCTGGCGGGAATTACCAATGTAGAAATAGTGGCAATGGACTTAATGTCGCCGGCATCTATTGATGCGTTTGCAAACAAATTTCTTGCTTCAGGCAGACCACTTCATTTACTTATCAACAATGCTGGTATTATGTGGGTGCCGCTCCGCAGGGATGATCGCGGCATCGAATCACAATTGGCAACCAATTACCTGGCGCAATTTCAGCTTAGCGCAAGGTTATGGCCCGCACTGAAAAAAGCAAAAGGCGCCAGAGTTGTGAATGTTTCATCTCATGGGCACCATTTCGCCCCCTTCAATTTTGAAGATCCCAATTTCCTGCACAGGGAATATGAAACCTTACAAGGATATGGACAATCCAAAACGGCTGTCAATCTTTTTTCAATGGAGCTGAACAATCGTAGCCGTGATTATAATGTAAGAGCATACGCTGTGCATCCCGGTTCCATTGGCGGAACAGAACTCGGAAGAGAGGCTCCGTTAGAATTATTTCAGAAAATGGGTTTTGTTGATGAAAACGGTAAAATGTTTCCTGAAATAGCAGCTTCCTTAAAAACAGTTCCGCAGGGCGCTGCCACTACAGTATGGTGTGCAACATCTCCCTTATTAAATAATATTGGCGGCGTTTATTGCGAAGATGCAGATATTGCCTCGCTATGTACAGATATTTCCAACCAAAAAGGCGTAAATCCTTATTCACTCGATGAAGCCAGTGCAAAAAAACTCTGGACGCTTACTGAAAAAATGACGGGTTTAAAATTCAATCTGTAATACTCGCTTCATCTCACAGCCTATAGCATTTCTTTCTATTAATACTTAAATCAAAAAACAAAAATCGTGCATAAGCACGAACAGGAATCTCTTTGTATAAAATCTTTAAAAAATTTAAAAATGGAAAATTTAAAAAAAATCAATCCGGAGCAATTGTTGTTTATCAACGGTAAACTCACACCATCCGTAAGCGGTGAGACTTACGATGTCATCAACCCCACAACCGAAGAAGTTGCAGGAAAAGTGGCTGCTGCCAACGCAGCAGATGCAGACCTGGCTTTGACTGCCGCAAGACGTTGTTTTGATGAAACAGACTGGTCAACCAATACTGCAAAACGCGCAAGGGCATTGGTTCAGTTGCGTGACGGATTATTAGCCGTTGCCGATGAATGGCGGCACCAATTGGTGGCAGAAAGTGGTGTGCCCCTTGCCTTTACTTATGGAGCAATGCTCAACAGTTCGGTAACAGACATTAACTACGTACTGGAATTGCTGAACAGCTATGCCTTTGAAGAAGAAATCGAGGATTTAGGTTCGCCAATGGGCGGTCCGGCAAAACGTATTATACGTAAAGAAGCAGCCGGTGTTGTTGTCGCTATCACACCCTGGAACGCTCCTGTACAAACCAATCTGCAAAAAATCATTCCTGCATTGGCAGCTGGTTGTACCGTTGTACTAAAAGCCGCCAACAACACGCCCTGGGCGGCTACCATGATTGGCCGTGTAGCTTCGCAATGTCCCGACCTGCCCGCCGGCGCACTCAATATACTAACATCAAGCCCTAACGCTAACATCGGTTCTTTGCTTACTTCAGATTCCCGTGTGGATGTTATTTCATTCACAGGCTCTACAGCCACCGGCAGCCGTGTAATGGGAAATGCATCGAAGACAATCAAGAAAACATTACTGGAACTGGGAGGTAAGTCTGCAATGGTTATTCTTGACGATGCAGATTTCGAACAATCACTTCCGGCTGCTGCCTTTGTGTGTGCCAATGCCGGTCAGGGTTGTATTGTAAACTCAAGATTGCTCATTCCACTTTCCCGTTATGAAGAAGCGATAACCATCCTGGAAAAAATCTTTCACAATATTCCTTATGGTGACCCGTGTGATACGAAAAATATTATGGGACCTATGGTTAGCGCAATACAAAGAAAGAATGTACTCGGTTACATTGAAAAAGGTAAAGCCGAAGGTGCACGCTTGGTTGTAGGCGGTGGTATACCGAAAGACCGCGCAAAAGGTTATTACGTTGAGCCGACACTTTTTGCCGACGTTGATAATAAAATGAGCATTGCACAGGAAGAAATATTTGGTCCTGTTTTGGTGGTCATTCCGTTCGATGATGATGAAGATGCCATCCGTATCGCCAATGATTCCATCTACGGACTGTCCGGTTCGGTTGTATCAGCCTCTTTTGAACGTGCTATGCACGTAGCCCGTAGTGTGCGCACCGGTTCGATGAATGTAAATGGCGCGTTCTTCTTTTCTGCCAATGCACCGTTTGGCGGTTACAAGCAATCTGGCATCGGGCGTGAAAATGGTGTAGCCGGATTTGAGGAATATCTCGAAATAAAAACGATCGCTATACCGGCTTCATAAACTGATAGCCGATGGCCACGAAGATCATGAATAAGACCGGGCTGAGCGGCCAGCCGATCCAAAAGCCATTCATGAGGAAGGGGAATTACCGCAATTCCCTTCCCCGGCTTACGGCCTTTTAAACAAAGCAAACTGTATGCAATTTTCTATTTTTGCCTTACTGACTTCTTTAAAAATAAAATTATGGATTACAAAGCCCGGTATATTACCGAAGATATAAAGCTCTCCAGCTACGAGGATAAATTTTTTAAATCAGACATTATGTTTGATCACCACATGCTGGTATGGTTTCTTTCCGGGGAAACCAAGATCGTTCAGGCAGATGCCACTTATTTTTTCAAAAAGGGAGATATTTTCCTGATCCCAAGAAACCAGCTGGCAACGATCATCAATTATCCTAAAGACGGCCAGCCGCATAAAACAGTAGTGATGCATTTATCGGTAGATCTGTTAAGGGATTATTATGCCAGCAGGAACGTTAAATCCAATCCGCTGAAATCGCCTAAAATCTATAGTTTCAGCAACCATCCTTTATTAGAAAGCTGCCTTGCTTCGCTCATGCCTTATTTTGACATGAAGGATATACCTAAGGATATAGCATCGATTAAGATTACGGAAGCCATTAGTATTCTCCGAACATTAAACAGTGAAATTGATCAGGTGCTTGCCAACTTTGAGGAGCCGGGCAAGATCAACCTAGTTGATTACATGGAAAAGAATTTCATGTTCAACCTGCCTATGGAAAAATTCGGTTACCTCACCGGCAGAAGCCTCACCACTTTTAAGCGGGATTTTAAAAAAGCCTTCAGCACAACACCACAACGATGGCTTACTCAAAAGCGGTTGGAGCTTGCGCATTACCAGCTTACGGAAAAAAAGAAAAAACCCCTGGATGTATGCTATGAGGTTGGTTTTGAAAACCTGTCGCATTTTTCGTTTGCCTTTAAAAAGCAGTTTGGATTAGCTCCCAGCCAACTGTCCGGGAACAGCTGAGTTATTGATATAACTTTTATAGCTGAATAAAATGCTTACAATATTATTGATACTAAAATGGTTTTTAAAAAGAAAACAAAGCCTGTAGTTAAAAGCTACACTTCAAATCCCGGATTGGTTACTATTAAACCGGGCTGGCCAGGTACTCCACTGGATCAAAACGGGCTGTTCATTTACGCGGAAAGCCCAACAGTGATTAGTTTCAGAGAGGTATTGAAATATATGTTCCAGAGAAATCCGCAAAGACAGGAAAAGAAAGCAGATAGCTGGCGTATAGCTGTCCGAAGCAATGAAGATTGGTTGAATGACCCTGCTGATAAAGTTGTATGGTTGGGGCATGCCAGTTTCTTTGTTCAACTGTCTGGTATCCGTATTTTGATTGATCCGATGTTTGGTAGGTTGCCCATTGTGAAAAGATATTCGGCATTGCCGGTTGCACCGGGCAAATTTTTAAATGTTGACTATATTCTTGTTTCGCATGCGCACTATGATCATTGCGATAAAAAGAGCCTCCAATTATTATCCGCTAATAATCCCCACGCTCAAATACTGGTGGGGTTGAAACTGGATCAGCTCATTTCAAAATGGGTTAACAATCCAATTCTTTCAGCAGGCTGGTATCAGCAATACAGATTAGACAGCGCATTGACGATTACATTTTTACCTTCCAGGCACTGGGCCAACAGAAATCCCTTTGATGGCAACAGAACGCTTTGGGGCAGTTTTATGATCCAGTCCGCCACACGATGTATTTACTTCGGGGGAGATTCGGGGCATGGCTCGCACTTCCATACAATCGGAACATTATTTCCAAAAATAGATGTTGCCCTTATTGGCGCCGGAGCTTATTCTCCTGCATGGTTCATGGGCCAGCACCACCAGGACCCGTATGATGCCGTTAAGGCTTTTAATGCATTAGGTGCCGCAAGGATGATCCCTTTTCATTACGGTACTTTTGATTCGGCAGATGAACCTATGGGAGAGCCTGAAGTTATACTGAACAAGCTTAATCACGACAACGCGATTAGCGGACAACTGAAAATACTGGAATTGGGGGAGACTTTTTCTTTATAATAGTAGTTTTATCATTTATAAACAACAATGTATGCCGTGGAACTCCGGGAAATACAATCAGTTTAAAAACATACGGTATCAGCCTTTTTTTGACCTGATGGAAATGATTTCTGGTGAAGGGATAAGAAATGCAGTGGATATAGGATGCGGCACGGGCGAACAAATCGCTATCTTGTCTGAAAAATTTGAAGGAACTTCTTTTTTAGGTATTGATTCTTCAGATGAAATGCTTGCAGGTTCGGAAATATATGCGAACGAAAAATTGCAATTTCAAAACTCAACTATTGAGGCGTTTGCGAAAAATGATTCGTCATGGGACCTGGTTCTCAGTAATGCGGCCTTACAGTGGACAGATAACCATGCAGAATTATTTCCCATCCTGATTTCAAAACTCAATACTAACGGACAACTGGCAGTACAGATGCCGGTGCAGAACGAAAATGTGCTCAATCAATTATTGATAAAACTTGTGCAGGAAAACCCTTTTATAGATTATTTGAAAGTCTGGAAAAGGGTGTCGCCGGTGTTAAGCATTGATGAATATGCACAGATTATGTTTGATAGTGGATTAAGTAAAATTCAGATCATACAAAAAGTATATCCCATCATTGCAGATAGCCCGCAAAAATTATTTGATTTCATTTCGGGTTCTTCATTGATTCCTTATTTGGAAAGAATGTCAGGAAATGAGCAGGAAATATTTATTTCTGAATATAACGGTCGCATTGAAAAAGCATTTAAGAAGTTTCCTGCTATATATGCTTTCAAACGTCTGTTGCTTTATGGCAGGAAGGAGTAGATTTGTCGATCGCTCCTTTAACATTTTATAGCAGATTTTTTAGCTTGAAGCAAATCTTTTTGGTATTAAGATTCATATGCAATATGACATTAATGAATAAGTAGTCATCAGTTTACAAAGTCAATTTTCTTACCGGCCTTTCGAAAGATTCTTAATTAACCAGACTTAACTGATTTGCAGTGTCTCACAAATTGTATAAGTCATGCGATTTCCCGTTAAAGTTATTTATCGCACCAATAGGGTACATGCTGACGGCACATCTTCTGTTTTTATCCGCTACTGCTTTAATAAGAAATAAAAAACGATTAAATATTTATGAGATCATATCAAAAGAAAGATCATTGTTCGCATTGATCTTTCAGATTATAAACTTCCTGAAGAAGACTCGGATGCTATATGTCCTACATATGAAGAAGTCGCAAGCATATATGAAGTAGATCTTCGGGAACACCCGCACTTCAATTGAATACCGTGATCTCAATCAAATTTTTTTGATGTTGTCGATTTCCTTTCTTTGTTTTTCTGCAAGTATGTGGCAAAATCACCTGACCACTGCTGTGGTAATAAAAATAAAGCGACAGGCAGCTATTTGAATAGGATAGCCGTAATCAACTATCCATTTCATTGTAAAAGCAATTGAAAATCCTGAAATATTCAATTTCAATATAGCATCAAAGAGGTAGAAACAGGTTTATTACTGTTTTATCAACTTGAGGATTATTTCATTATTACTGCTGTCAATAATTTTAGCAATGTAAACACCGGGATTCAGGTTGTTAATGTAAACAGGAATTCCTTCTTTTACACCTGTTTCCTGTTTTACTACCAGCCCTGCAGAATTATATATAATTATTTTAAAGGACTTGCGAACGCCCTGTATAATAAAATAGTCGTTTGCAGGATTAGGATAAAATTGTAATGAATGGGGCGCTGCATTATTGATCAGAACAGTTTTGCTGTAGGTGTATTTCCCATCCTTATCTGTTTGCTTAATTCTGTAATAAACATATTTTTCTTCGGGATTCATGTCGGTGTAGCTATATTCGTTTTTGCTGCTACTGTTTTTAGAAATAACAGCATGAAGTTTTTTGAAATTAACACCATCACTGCTCTTTTCAACTTCAAAATGGGAGGTATTATATTCATTTTGTGTAATCCATGTCAGGCAGATGTTTCCTGAACACGATTGCGCCGTAAACCCAATCCATTCCAGCGGTAATACTTCAGACACTGATAACGGTGAACTTATAAGACTTAACCCGCTTGCATCTGTATTAGTAACAACAACATAATAGGTGCCTGATGTTGTTATAGTAAGTGTGGAATCTCCTGTACGTGATTCCAGCAGGATATTGTCTTTATACCATGTGTATGTATTTTTAGCAAGTGTTCCTCCGGCTGTTACAGCCAGGTTGGGATTTTTGTTGGTTACGGTTAAGTTTCTTTGGTTGTCATATATCGCTCCCTGTTTCTGCCCGATACATTCCATTCCGTCAAAATTAAATGCATTGTTGCTGATATCTATTGTAGTAAGATTATTGAGATCGCAAATTCCCTGAGGAATGGCACCGTTGAACGAGTTGCTTTTTAATGATAAATAAGTAAGATTAGAAAGGTTTGCAATGCCAGAAGGGATATTTCCGCTAAGATTATTATTGGCAAGTGATAACCAGTTTAATGCTGTAAGATTTTGCAAAGCATCAGACAATCCCATTATGCGTTTACTGGGATTTGCGTTTTTATTATTCCGCATTATTTCACCACTAAGGTTTCTGTCGCTTAAATCCAGCATTGTAACTTCCCCGTTTTCTACAGTAATCCCAGACCATGTAGCGGCAGGGGTTCCGGACAGCCAATTTGTATTATCCGTCCAGTTGTTGCCGTCCAAAGCTGAATATATATCAAGAAGGGCGAGACTATCTGTATTTTGGATAGGAGCTATTATTATTGGGTTGCTCTCCAGTATAAGCTGCGTAGCTACAATATTAGTTACGCTTACATAATAAGTTCCGGTTTCTGTTATAGCAAAACTAGAATCCCCGGAGATCGTTGCATAGATGTCGCTATCCCTATACCATGTATAGGTGTTGTTGACTGCTGTTCCTCCCACACTTACAGTAAGTATATTGTTTTTTTTATCAGCGTTTATTTTTTGTTGATTATTATAACTGGAACCTGTTACTGTTGCAATGCATTCCATTCCTTCAAAAGTAAAACTATTGTTGTTGAGCTTTAATTCCTGCATACCGGAAAGGCTGCAAAGCCCTTCAGGAATTTTACCCGATAACTGGTTATAACTAACGTCTGCCTTTATTAAGCTGTTTCGGGTGCTTAGTGATTTTGGAAATTTACCTGTAAAGTTGTTATGCGAAAAATTAACCTCAGCCAGGTTAAGAGAGAAATAAAAAGTATCAGGTATATTACCGCTCAACTGGTTGTCCGACAGGTCAATAACCTCAAGCATTGACAGCTGGTTGAGTGCCCCTCCAAAATTGTTTCCGGTTAAACCATTGCCTGGCAGGCGTAGTTCTGTTACGCGGTCACCTGTTAATGTAACTCCCTGCCAGCTTGCAACCGGGCCGGTTAGCCAGTTGTACTGCTGCGACCATGCCATTCCTCCCGTTCTGCTGTAAAATTGCACAAGCGAAAGGCTGTCTGAAGTGTTTACCTGGGCACATATGCTTACCGTATAAAGATTGATGATAAACAGAATAGGTAAAAATTTTTTCATTCGGTACTAAATATATGTTTGAAATGGCGCATTGAAACTAAAAAAGTAAATACAATTTAGACCAGCAACAATATACTGGCGGTATCGGAGGTAATCTAAAGATTAATTGAGTTCTCAATTTAGTAATATTTTGTAAACGTATAAAGTTTTTGAAAGCCGGGGTAAAGTTTTTTTCAGGTGCAATACAATTTCTGTAAGGCTATCAATGAGCAATAAAATACCTGTTGGTATATTGTTATTTCAAAGAGATATGCCTGCTGCTTTGTACAGCGCTTTTTATCAACCCTAAGACTGTATAACGTGGATGTGCAGAATGGCAATAGCTGTTTTGTTAAGGCGCCGGAGAATGCTCATACGAGGAGTGTGTGAAATATTATTATTTCACTTTTATGACTCAATTATTAATTCAAATGCCTCTTGCCAATTGGGCAATAACTTCTCCGTACAATTGAATGTGCCTATTAGCAATTTTCCATCAAAATTTAATTATTTCCTCTTGTTTAAGTTTATTTGACTTTGGATTTGCAATTACTTAAAGCCCAAAACACCGGTTGACGAAATTATAATCAGTGAGAAGCTAAAGGAAAAACTGAAAGATGGCTTGTCTTCAAAAGCCGGCTTCAGGTATATTGACCCCGAGATGGCAAGCAATTCTATTGTTGACAGATTGAATGGACAAATAACCATTGGCGAGTATTTTTTCTGATGACTATTTCCAAGTTCCAAAACTGAAAAAAATATTGTCAGAATGTGTCGTACAATCATCACAGGAGAAGTAGCATCGCGAGTTAACTTTTGATGATCTGTCACAAACCTGTTTTCGTATTTGTAAGTTATAATTATTTTCATTGTTTATTTTTATCGCTTACCAACCGTACATTAACCCTGATCACTATTTAATAAAACACTTTCATGTTTATTATCTACGGCAAAAAAGCAGGCAGAATTAAAAAATATACAGATCATGGGCATGCTTGTCCCAACTGTAAAGCATTTGATCTGTCAATTAAGGTCTTCAGGGAATATTATCATTTATATTATATCCCGGCATTTCCAGCAGGAATTAAATCGGCAGCAGTATCATGCAACAATTGCGGAGCCACCCACAGATAAAAAAAGATGCTAAAATCCGGAGAGATAAATTCGGTTTACAGGTATTATGGTGGTGATGATGGTTTCAATCGTATGAGATAATCTGGTTCCTGATCCTGTTAATTTCCATGACTTTTGAATAAAAAATTAAGCGACCCACTGTTATATAATTAAGTAATAATTACTGCATGTTCCATTAAACTGATCTGTGAGTAAGAGGACGCACGTAAAAACTGAACAAGCCTTATCTACATTCAGTATTGTTACAGCGCGACCAACCGGACTAATCTCAATACTGAAATTGCCATCCCACCAAATTATTGGAGCAAAGGCAGAATGGGGAAAGTTCGGGGGTTCAAATTGAAGCCCTTTTTTGCCGGTTGGTTTTGTACCAATCTCTTGCTTCAAAAACATTTGCATAAAAAAGAAGTACCGGCTGTTCGAAACCGGCAACAAATTGCAAACACCGGCGACTTATAAAGGTTAAACCAAATACCCCACAGTATTATACGGCGTTTAATGGTATTACATAATATTAATTAGGGCTTGCTGTTTAACTCCATTTTGGTGATATGCTGATAAAGGTCATTGTATATTCATGCTTTGGTTATTAAATTGCTGCAAGGGTTTTGAATCAAATTTTTCAAAAACCATGCAGCTGTTTCGGCATAATTAAATTTTACGAACCTTTTTTTGCCTCCACAGCCGGCGGGCTGCGTAACCGGAACGCCGCTGCTTTTTGTCTTTTGAAAAAATATGCTTCGCATTTTTTCAATTTCGCCTTCGGCGAAACCAGACAAAAAGATGCGGCTAACCCGGTTACTGGTAAAAACTTAAAAAAATAAATGCCGGGAGTTAAACAGCAAGCCCTAATTATTAACCCGTATTATTTTTTTCTTTTCACATCTTTTTTAAAAGGCACCGGGTCTTCAGCAGCGATAGTGAGCTGTGTATTAAGTGTAAGGTTACCACAGATATATTCCAGCAGATCTGCAGGCGGTACACCAATAGCCAGGGCGATCAGGTATAGTTCTTCCGCTCTTAAATGGCTGCGCCCACTAAGTGTAAGCTCGTTTATCCGCGCCCTCGAAATACTGGTTTTGCGCGCCACCTCAGATTTGTTCACCGACTTTTGAGCCAGATATATTCCCAGCTTTGTCATTGATTATTAAGATTTTCTATAAACATTAACGGAATGAAAGTAAAAAAATATATAAATACTTACACACAGGCTTGTTAAATTGTAGGAATGGTCATACATTGTGTTTGATTTTCTATAACTATTATCACGCTATCTGTCACAACAATGAAGCACCGGGACACTTCTTAGCAGTTTATTATATAGATTCAGGTCAGCAATACCCCCCGAAATGTAATTCCTATTATCACTACCGGTAATGGTGATCTGTATAGGTTAATTACCAACTATAGCGCTTTTTGTGCTGTGGACAGGCTTTACTTATCCTTGTTTTAAACAGTTTAGATGAAAAAGATCAACACCAAACAAAGATCCAAACTATATTTCAAATGGCAAACCGGGGCTTACGCCCGCAATGCACAATATGAGTTCATCATTCCCAACCAGTTCCTTATGCTGTGCAGGTTAACAGATATTCCTCCCCGTGATATGCTCATTGATTTTATGGATAACCTCGCCTGTGCCAGCTGGAAAAGCAAAGACAGAGACCTGGCAAAAGAACATCTTATCAATTATTTTATCGCCCACGGCTATGGGCAACGACATTACACAGAAACTGAGCTTCGCACCATGTTCAAAGAAATGAATGCCATGGGTATGCTGTTTCCCCGCCATGGTAAGACGAAAATGATTGACCTCTATGCCAAATGGAGAGATAAGCAGCATCGTTACTGGTTTAAACAATGGTTCCACAAACCGGGGCGTAAACTATCTCAACAGGCATAACTATGAGCACAACAACTTCATATAAGCATTGCCGTGCGGGGTTCGCCACATACCAACATGCAATTGCAGACAGCATTGTAAAGGTCGCCGCTCCTGGAAGTATTTTCCTGTTGGGATTAAAAATACAATACACACAGGCAAATGATCACCAGGCTAACACTCACAACACAACAGCATGAAAAACAGTGTTCATAAACGGAAGCGCTTCCGGAAGCCATTTGATTTTTTGGTTGACGGCAAAAAGAAAACCACTCATGTACTACATAAGGTATTCCAAACCTGTAACCCGCAAGATTTCAGCACTGGCTTAGAGAAGTGGCAGCGGCTTGCTTTGTGTAACGACCAAAGTTCGTATGATGAAGCTAACAGCAGGGAAGATCTTATGGACGTGATCGACTGGCTGAAAAAGCTGGCAGATCACTGGCATGCTATATACCGTAATAAGGCTTATAAAAATAAACTGGCAAAGGGCAGATCAAAACACCGAAAGAAAGCAACAGAAAAAGAAGATACAGCTAATGCTTTAATTAAGGGTGAACACACCGATCCATTCTTTTTCCTTAACAAATTTTGTAACACTTTTGATCCCGGGTACCTGGAAATGGAATTGCTGGATTTACTGGATGCTGTAATTACTTACGAAGGCATAAATGAAAGCTATAAAGGCAACCTGGTATTCTTTTATCAACACCTGCTATGCCTGGTGCGGTTATCTTTTAAAATCTATAATAAAAATTCTAACCATTTAAAACAATAGTGGCATGCACAGGGATAATAACCAGGATCGCATATCAGCAGAAGAACTTTGGTATCTCTCTAAAGATGCGGTAGAGCGTCCACAAAAAATCATCTATGATTTTTTTGATAATTACAGGCTCGGCCGGGCACATGATATATTGTGGGAGATGTTTAAATGTACCCTTACGCACATTGATACCAATGATTTTAGCGAAATTGACAGATCAAACAGTTTTTATTTTTACGAGAAATTGCTGGAACTGTTAAATGCGGATTATGTGCTGTATTTGAAGATGAAGGAGCGGTTGGGACGTAAGTAAAGCATTGTTTTCTGTCCATAAATTTCTCCTGTTCATTATTCGTGAACACATACTAATCGTGAACAGGATTTAGAACTTTCATATATGTTCATTATATCTGCGTCCTGATTGGTTTCAATTGTAAACGATCAGCACAAAATGCAGGCAATGCATGCATTATATATATTGCCTGATGCCAAAGGTGAGGTTGACATATACCAGCAATTTTGGGATGAACAATATTAGCTATTGCAGTTTTCAGCAATATCCGCCTGCAAAACAAGCAAGCATTGTTTTGCAGGCGGCACTATTATTTTTTATAATTGTGCTGTTGATTTATGCATCCGGAATTTCAGGCTCAATCAATCGCATCAGCTTGTCTAATGATTCCTGCCAGCCGAGATAACACATTTCAACAGGTATTACAGAAGGAATGCCTTCCTGTACAATTTTCAGCTCGGTGCCTGCTATAACCTTATTCAGCCAAACCGTAGTAGTCATTTCACCGGGCAAATTAGGATCATCAAACTTATCGGTGTATTTAATATATTCATCGGGTTTGATCTCTACATACTTGCCGCCAAAAGAATGGCTATGCCCGGTTGAAAAATTAGTGAACGACATTTTAAATTCACCGCCTGTTTTAAAATCCATTTTATGTACAGTGCATAAATAGCCATAAGGCGGAAGCCATGCGGCATGCGCCAGGGGGTCAGAAAACGCCCTGAATGTTTTTGCGGGCGATGCTTTTAAAACACGATGAAGTGTTACTGTGTTGTTTGCCATGATCGTTGAATATTTAAATATAAAAAATGAGTTGTTTTTGCAATTGTTTTACACTTACCCTTTATACGCTTTTTCAATAGCTGACAGATCAAGTTTTTTCATTTTCAAAAAAGCGTTTGTTACACGGTTCTTCTGTTCCTCTGTTCCATTTTCAAGCATTTGCTGTAATGCAGATGCATCAACCTGCCAGGAAAGCCCAAACTTATCTTTAACCCAGCCGCAGGGGCCCTGCTCCCCGCCATTTGCAGTAAGCTTTTCGGTGTAATAATCTATTTCATCCTGTGTGTCGCATGATACAATAAATGAAACCGATTCATTGAACTTAAACTCCGGGCCGGCGCTGATCGCCATGAACGGGTTGCCCGATAATTCAAAGCGTACGATATCACAATCGCCGGATGGTGTATCATGAATGGTGGTTATCTTGTTGATTTTTGAGCCGGGGAAAATCGAAACATAAAATTCGGCCGCCTCTTTTGCCTCGGTATCATACCAAAGATGTGGTACTATCTTCTTTAATTGCATTGCCATGATCTTTTGATTTAAAAGTTAAAAAATATGGTGGTGTACTACTTTTTATAATTAAGCAGCCAGTGGTTCCCGTATTTATCAGTGAGGGTAGCAAATAAAGCGCCCCAATACGTTCTTTCAGCCGGCTGTGTTTGTTTGCCTCCGGCAGAAAGCTTTTTATAAACTGTTTTCAGTTCACGTTCGCTCGAACAATTTATCAACAGAGCAACCGCATTTCCTTTTTGCAATCTGTCATCAGTTGCCATATCGGTACCCGTAAGACAGAAGTTTTTACCATTTAATACTGAATGAACAATCAGCTTTTTCATTTTAGCCGGCATTATATCGGATAATGGTGATTCTCCTGCCAACTGCAACAAAAGCTCGCCTCCCAAACATTTTTGATAGAATTTCATAGCTGTCCTGCAATTGCCATTAAAAGTGAGATATGCATGTATTGCTTTCATATACGTCAAATCAAATTAGCAATACAAAAATGGCATTTAAATAAGATTTACAGGTAGTGCGTAAACGACAGTTTTAAGGGCTGATTCCGCCAAATACATTGCTTATCTTTATTTCCTGAAAAAACAGGATATGAAAAAGATATCAGTATATGTACCCCAAAATGCAGTGATAGAAGCCATCACCCCTGCATACCGTTGTTTTAAAACAGCGAATGATTTTCTAAAACAAGTGGGTAAAAAGCCGATGTTTGATGTGGAGTATGTAGCACTCAAAAAAAATATGGCTGCCAATGATGGTGAATACATTATCAGGATTGACCGCCAGATAAGTGATGTAAAAACAACGGACCTGGTGATATTACCTGCCCTGTATGGCGATATTGACGAAGCGCTTGCGGCAAATGCAAAAGCAATACCCTGGATATTGCAGATGTATGCAAAAGGAAGTGAGCTGGCAAGCCTGTGTATCGGCGCTTTTTTACTGGCAGAAACCGGGCTGATGGATGGCAGAAAATGCTCCACGCATTGGTCGTCCTACAATAAGTTCCGTGAAAAGTTTCCCAATGTAGAAATTGTGGATGGCTCTGTTATTACTGATGAGGGAAAGCTGTATTCCAGCGGCGGAGCTAATTCATTATGGAATTTATTATTATACCTGGTAGAAAAATATACCGAAAGGAATACCGCCATCCTTCTTTCAAAATATTTTGCCATTGATATAGACCGTAACAGCCAGGCAGCCTTCACTATTTTCACAGGACAGAAAGATCATGCAGATAAAGAAATTTTGCAGGCGCAACACTTTATTGAAAAAAATTACCCGGAAAAAATTACGGTAGATGAACTGGCCGATAAAGTAAATATAAGCCGGAGAAACTTTGAAAGGAGATTTAAGCAGGCAACCAATAACACACCGGTGGAGTACATGCAGCGGGTTCGCATTGAAGCCGCCAAAAGAAGTTTTGAGGCAAGCAAAAAAAACGTTGCAGAAGTAATGTATGATGTTGGCTATACGGATACAAAAGCTTTCAGAGATCTGTTTAAAAGAATTACCGGACTTACACCTGTTGAATACAGGAATAAGTATAATAAAATGGCGGATAGTTACGAGGCAGACTGATTTCAGCCTGCCCCGTACATTTATCACGCGTTTACTGTTACCTGTTGTCTCAGCGCTTTGGCTGCATTTACCATTTCAAGTAACGCCGCTTTTGTTTCATTCCATCCCCGTGTTTTTAAGCCGCAGTCAGGATTCACCCAAAGTTGTTCCATCGGAATAACCGCTTTCGCTTTTTCCATCAATTGCGTCATTTCTTTTTGTGATGGAACTCTCGGTGAATGAATATCATAAACACCGGGGCCAATTTCATTCGGATATTTAAATGCAGCGAATGCATCCAGTAGCTCCATTTGCGAGCGGCTGCACTCAATGGTAATTACATCTGCATCCATATCCGCTATGTTTTGAATGATATCATTAAATTCGGAATAACACATATGTGTGTGGATCTGCGTTTCATCTTTCACACCGCTTGCAGATATCCTGAATGCTTTTACTGCCCAGTTCAAATACGCCTGCCAGTTTTCCTTGCGCAAGGGTAATCCTTCCCGGATTGCAGGCTCATCAATCTGTATTACATTAATGCCTGCTTTTTCCAGGTCAGCCACTTCATCTCTTATTGCTAATGCAATCTGTGTGCAGGTTTCGCTGCGCGGCTGATCATTGCGAACAAAGCTCCATTGCAATATGGTAACCGGCCCGGTTAACATACCTTTTACTGATTTTTTTGTGAGCGATTGCGCATAAGCGGTCCACCGTATTGTTATCGATTCCGGCCTGCTTACATCACCGAATATAATAGGGGGTTTAACGCATCGGCTGCCATAGCTCTGCACCCACCCGTTTTTTGAAAAAACAAAACCCTTCAGCTGTTCTCCAAAATACTCCACCATATCATTACGCTCAAACTCACCATGCACTAAAACATCTATATCAATTGCTTCCTGCCAGCGTATGGCTTTTTCTGTTTCTTTTGCAATCAGCTCATCATATTGCACCTGTGTTAGCTCACCCTTTTTCCATTTAGCACGCCATGTTCTAACCTCGGCAGTTTGGGGAAACGAACCAATAGTGGTAGTTGGAAATAACGGCAGGTTTAATGCACTATGCTGCTTTTCTTTTCTTATGGAGAAAGCATTTTGCCGCGCAGCATCTGCATCTGTAATTGCTTTTACTCTTGCTTTTACAGCAGCGTTGTGAATTAGGCTGGATGTTTTACGGTTTTGACTGGCAGTAATATTTTCTTTGAGCTTTGTGTTGGCAACTTCGCTGTTTTCATCATTAGCCAGTTGCTTCAGTGTTACTACCTCATCAATTTTTTGTTTCGCGAAAGCAAGCCACTGTTTTATTTCAGGCGTTAATACTTTTTCATCGGTTTCCAGGTCAAGATCACAAGGCACATGAAGCAGCGAACAGGATGGAGCAATCCATATTCTTGCTTTGCCAATTTTATCGGCCGCTTTCTTAATATATGCCAGCGAGGTTTCAAAATTATTCTTCCAGATATTTCTTCCATCAACCACACCTAACGAAAGTATCGTTCTGCTGTGTACAAAATCTGTTGCCAGTATGTCATCTAATTGCCCTGAACAACGTACAAGATCAAGATGTAAAACCTGAACAGGCAATTTGAGCACTGTAAAAAGATTTTCTCCGTAACACTCAAAATAGCTTGCCAGAATAATTTTCAGGTCCGGCAATTTGTTTTTGATCTCCTCGTATGTTTTGGTAAAAACTTTGCGCTCAGCATCCGTAAGATTCAAAGAAAGACACGGCTCATCTAATTGAATATAATATGCGCCTGCCTGTTCCAGTTTTGTTAATACTTCAATGTATACGGGAAGCAATTTTTTGATCAGTTCAAGGCGATGAAACCCTGGTTCTTTTTCTTTACCTAATAATAAATAAGATACAGGTCCCAGCAATACAGGTTTTGCAGGTATGCCATTTTGCTTTGCTTCAACAAATTCATTCAACACTTTGGTATTGAAGAGGGAGAACTGTTGGTTTGCTGTGAATTCAGGAACGATATAATGATAATTGGTATCAAACCATTTGGTCATTTCCATGGCAGTAATATCATACCCGTCTTTCTGGTATCCTCTTGCCATGGCAAAAAGCAGGTCAGGATGGGGCAGTTGCTTGTCCTGCATCAAGTCGTGATACCGCGCCGGAATAGCGCCTGTCATCAGGCTGGTATCGAGCACATGGTCGTAATATGAAAAATCATTACATGGTACCAGGTCAATGCCAGCTTTTTTTTGCAGCGACCAGTTATGCAGGCGTATTGCGCTGCCTGCCTGGTTCAACTGCGTTAACGAAATTTTTCCGGCCCAATACTGCTCGGCTGCTTTTTTAAGCTCCCTTTGGCTGCCTATCCTCGGATAGCCCAGGTTGTGTGTTTGCATGTTTTAATGCTTTTAAAATGAGTGACGATCATTATAAAAGTGCCTGAACCATTTCTGATTTCTTAAGCGCAGAAAATTTGGAAGAAAAGTATGAGCATAGGGATATTCAGTAATATCCATCAATCTGTCCAAAGCTTCACATCGCGAAAGCATCGTACATCCAGAGCAGGCAGGTATCCTGACTTGTAACAGTTTTATCATCCTTCCCATCCTGATTATATATGAACAGTGGATATGTATTGATAGAACCTTTTGTTACTTACAGTTGCGCGACAGTTCGTGATTTGCACACGATTCCCTATTAATCTCAGCTAAGCAGAACCTGATCCGATTGTTGAAATATGTTAAGAACTTTAAATTTCGCGACTAAATTAATTTAAAGCTTTAAAAACTATATACTAATTGATTTTTAAGTGAAAAAAACTGATTTGTATAATCAAATAAGCAAATTATGCTGCAAACGCATTAATATTGCTCCCGAAAAAAAATTTTTTATGGATCAATTGGACCAGACAGATATAATGCTCTTAAAAATCTTAAGCAATAATTCCAGCCAAACCATAAAAGAGTTGGCTGCACAGGTAAACCTTTCTGCTTCGCCGGTTTTACAACGCATAAAAAAATTAGAAAGCAACGGGTATATTAAAAAATATGTGGCAGTGCTGGATCCTGAAAAGTTCAGCCAGGGATTTATTGTTTTTTGCAATATCAGGCTGAAACAGCACGACAGAACCATCGGCCACAAGTTTGTGGAGGATATTATGAAAATTGATGAGGTTGTAGAATGTTATAATGTTTCGGGTGATTACGATTTTATATTGAAAGTATTAGCCCGCGATATGAAACATTACCAGGAATTTGTTTTTAATAAGCTGGGTTCCGTTGAAAGCATCGGCAGCACGCACAGCACTTTTGTTATGGCGGAAATAAAAAACGTGCATAATATTATGCTTTAGGTTTTTTAAACAAAAACGCAGAACGATAACAATCATCCTGCGTTTAAAACTAATGGGACTATAAACAAAATATTTAAAACACGTATGTGTTATGCCTCGCAGCTTTTGCAACTCACCAGGTTTGTCACCATCTCTTTAGAAACGCTCTGACTACGCTGGTAATATAAAGTTTTAATACCCAGCTTCCATGCTTCAATAAGCAGCTTGTTTACTTCTTTTACAGGAAGTTCCGCGGGTATGTTGAGGTTCAGGCTTTGAGACTGGTCAACATATTTCTGGCGGATGGATGCCTGCTGAATAATTTCGAGCTGGCTGATCTCTTTAAAGGTTTTAAATACTTCTTTTTCTTCAGCAGTCAGTTCTTTTAAATGCTGTACGCTGCCGTGGTTCAGCATAATGCTGCGCCATGTATCTTCATTGTCAATACCTTTTTGCACCAACAGTTCTTTAAGATATTTATTCTTACGCATGAAGTTGCCTTTGGATAAGCCAGCTTTATAATAGTTACTGCTGAATGGTTCGATACCCGGGGAGGTTTGTCCCAGGATTGCGGAGGAAGATGTTGTCGGAGCAATAGCGAGCAATGTGGTATTTCTCTTTCCATATCCTCTTAATAATTCCGGTTCACCATATATCCATGCCAGGTCCTTGGTTGCCTTCATTGCTTTTTCATTGATATCAGCAAATATGGAAGCAGTAAGTTGCTTAGCCTTCATGCCTTCAAAAGGTATCATGTTTTTTTGCAGGTAAGAGTGCCAGCCCAATACGCCCAGCCCTAATGCACGGTGGCGTTTAGCAAAAGTATTGGCGGCTTTCAGGTAATGATTGTCTTCTGACTTGGCAATAAATTCCTGCAATACCGCATCAAGGAAAAAGATAGCCAGCTTAACCGCGTTGGTATCTTTCCATTCATCATATAACTCAAGGTTCATAGATGATAAGCAGCAGATGAACGATTCATCTTCAGAAGACGGCAGCATAATTTCAGAACAAAGATTGCTGGCATGGATCGTAAGGTTCAGATCCTTATATACCTGCGGTTTGTTCCTGTTTACATTGTCGGTGAAGAAAATATATGGCAATCCTTTCTGCTGGCGGCTTTCAAGCACCTTAGCCCATATCTGTCTTTTCTTCATATCGCCGTCAACCATATCCTGCATCCAGTAATCGGGGACGCATACGGCATAAAAAAGATTTTGTATGGGATGCCCGATATCTTTAATAGAGAGGAACTCTTCAATATCACCATGGTCTATATCCATGTATGCAGCAAATGCACCACGACGAACACCGCCCTGTGATATCGTATCCATCGCGGTATCAAACAAACGCATAAAGCTTACCGCGCCGCTGCTTTTTCCATTATCCGTTACCGCGCTTCCTCTTTCTCTTAACGCACCAAAGTATGCAGATGTTCCGCCACCCAGCTTTGTCTGCATGATCACTTCACCCAGCTTATGTGTAATACCTTCTATATAATCAGGCACATGAACATTGAAGCATGAAATAGGCAACCCCCTTTCTGTTCCCATGTTCGCCCATATAGGTGAGCTCAAACTCATCCAGCCGCGTTCCACCATTTCTTTAAACGCTTCTTTTAATTCAGGCTTGTATAAGCGCTGCGCAGCAGCAGAGCATATACGTTCAATAGCTCCTTCTACGGTTTCCCCCTTCAGCAAATATCCCCTGTTGAGGATCTGTTCGCTTTCTTCATTTTTCCACCATAGTTTTTCCTGTTCACATTTAGTATCAAAAAGTTGTTCAGCAATTGCCGGCGCGGTTGCAAATAGTGTCGTCATGTTGTAAGTTAATTTATAGAGGTAAAGGATAAATGGTTAAAACAAATCGTGGGCAGAAATACTTTTATCAAACTTGGTATATTCTACAGGGCGCTTTGCAAAAAAATCATCCAGGCTGTTTGAAAATACTTCTTCTTCAAACCACATCATAGCCGCGTTATCTTTTGCACTTACATTGAACACAGGTTCAATGCCAATTTGCTTAAGGCTTTCATCTGCCCTGTACTTCATAAAGTTAGTGAGGTTGTGCTTATTGATGATATCAATTTCACCTGCGCCAAAAATCCAGTCCAGCATTTTGCCTTCTGTAACAATAGACTGTTTTACCACATCGCGTACATGCTCAATGGTTTCCTGCGTAAATATGCCGGGGTATTCTTCTTTCAGCTTGTTTATTAAGAATATACCCGCATTGGCATGAATCTGCTCATCTACGGAAGTCCACGCAATAATATTGCTCACATTTTTCATCAGCCCTTTAAATCTTGTAAAGGCAAGAATAATAGCAAACTGGCTGAACAGGCTAACGTTTTCAATCAACAGGCTGAATAAAATAAGTGAAACGGTATATTCTTTTTTATCAGCAGATTTAGCATTCTGCAATGCCGAAGATAAATATTGAATACGCTCTTTTACAACCGGCACTTCTACCAGGCTTTCAAACTGGTTATTATATCCCAGCACCTCAAGCAGGCGGGAGTAGGCTTCAGAATGCCTGAACTCGCATTCGGCAAAAGTAGCGCCCAGCCCATTCAGTTCAGGTTTGGGAAAATGATTATATAAATTACCCCAGAACGATTTTACGGCAACTTCTATCTGTGCAATGGACAGCAAACTGTTTTTCACAGCATTCTGCTCCGCCTCAGTAAGATGCGCATGAAAGTCCTGAACATCTGCAGTAAAGTCTACTTCTGAATGCACCCAAAACGACTTATTGATCGCCTCTGAAAACTTAAGTATTTCAGGATACTCAAACGGCTTGTATTGTACTCTTTTATCAAATAGTCCCATAATTATTTTTTTTTAAACGAGACGAAACTACCCTGTCTGTATATAACACAGAATAAGGTAAGGGATTAACATTTAATTTAATATTGGGAAGTTTTCCGCCCGTGGTGTTTATAAAGATCACAATTAATTAATTTATTAAGAACAAAAGAAATTAACAGGATGTGAATAATATCAGGTTCTCTTTTCCAAAATAATAACTTCCTGTTTGGTTGGCACAACAGGACTGCATTTGGGGTTTTATAAATAGTGTTCACATTTTTTTAAGTGTGCATAATCCTGTAAAAATCACGTATTGGAGTAAAGTACTTATACTTAGAAAAGTAACGGAATTTTTAGTTTGATGATTTAGATAATATTAGTAATCAAAGCCAACCCTGTCTTCTGATTTAATAATTCCAATCCGGGCGCAATCTTTTAAATACAATACCTTCAATATGGAATGGAAAATTGCTTATGGTAAAACTTCTGCTCCTTTTATATTGCTGCTGTTTGTTTGCGTGCAGACCAGGTGAAGCTGAAAAGCCTGAAATAAAACATGGGGATGTAAGCATAGCATATGATATTGCCGGCAACAGCGATACGGCAATTGTATTTGTACATGGATGGTGTATTAATAAAACATACTGGCAAAGCCAGGCAGATTATTTTAAGAAACGGTTTACTGTTGTAGCCCCGGATTTGGGTGGGCATGGCAAAAGCGGGCATAACAGGAAAAGCTGGACTGTTAATGACTATGCAGGCGATATCGTATCTGTAATAAATAACCTGGGGTTAAATAAAATTATTTTAGCAGGGCATTCAATGGGAGGTGATATTATTTAAAAAGTCGCTGACGCTATTCCTTCTAAAATAATTGGATTTATTGGTATTGATAATTTTAAAGAACCTGTTCCAACAAGCTATTCACCGGAAACAATTAAACAGATCGACAGTCTTTTTGTTGAGATGGAAAGTAATTTCGATGCTGTTGCAACGGAATTCAGCAGGGCATCGCTATTTCCTCCTGGCTATGCAGATACGGTTTTGGTAAACCGTGTTTTGAATGATGTACGATCTTCTGATCCTGTTATTGCAACATTATCTTTGAAATCGCTTATGAATTTTGTGCCCGGTGAACCTGCTATGCTATCCCGCTTAAAAATTCCTTTCCATTTAATAGTGAGCGATTATACGCCAACAGATGAAGAAGCAATTAAAAAATACCTGAAAACTTCTTATACTGTAAAAACAATACATGGCACAGGTCACTATCCAATGATTGAAAAGCCTGCGGAATTCAATAGGCTTCTTGAAGCAACTTTGAATCAGATAAGCTTAGAAAAAGAAACCGCATTATCTGTAGCATTGCCGGAATAGTGATTGAGGGAAGTAAGATCTGAGGGAGAAGATAAATGTGAAAGGCGCCCTCTCACATTTACCTTTCTGTTAAATTTATTTAATTGAAGACAGTGCTTCTTTCAAAGCAGCAAAATTTACCTGCGTGCCAGGGTTAGCTGTTTCTTCGGCGTAAGCTACGGTGCCGCTTTTATCTACAACTACCACGCCTCTTTTTGACACACCTTTCAAACCCAATACAAAATCTTCAAGATACATGCCGTAAGCCTTAATCATATCTTTATTAAAATCAGACAAAAGATCGAAGTTGATATTTTGCTGTGCTTTAAATATGCCTAACGAAAAGGGAAGATCAACAGATACTGCAACAACCGCAGCGCCAATATTATTATAAAAACCTAATTCATCGCGATTGCTGCACAGCTGTTCTGTACAAACGCCTGTGAAAGCAGCCGGGAAAAAATTTATCACTAATGTTTTACCTGCAAAATCTTTTAAAGAAACTTCTTTTTTTTCTGTATTTATTAATGTAAAATCAGGAGCTTTTGTGCCAACTGCTATTGCCATAATATTATTTTTAGAATGACGAAGCTAAAGAAAAATAAGATTGATTCAGAAAGATTGTTAAGTTATCGCAGGCAAGCTGACTATTCCAAATAATTACTCTTTTTTTATTAGGTAATATATTTCTCATGGAAAGAAAGGGTTTTAAGAAAAGAATTATACAATACAGGAGAGCAAAAGAGATATTAACCTCTAATATAATTAAAGGGAAATATTAAGCCAGGAATTATTTGCTTAGATAAAAAAACGAAATTGCATTTATTATATCTCCTGTCGAAGCGATTGAAATTGCAAGATATTTTTCTGTTCCTGTATGCATTGGTAACCACCCGATAAACAATCAAAGCTTTCAAAATTTATAATAACAAGCGAGTCTTTATTAATAGATACCGCCATATATTTCTACTGTAGCCTGTATTTTTTAGAATCATCATTTACCGCACTGGCAGCTGGTACATGGCGCCCATCTACACACTCCACCAGTAATTAAACTTCAGCACAAAAGCTCTTGTTTTAACCGCAAATGGTCCTGGATAATAATTGTCCGTATACACAAGGAAAAGATCGGATGCGGGCTTATATCTCCACTGCAGCCTTGTATTGATGTTAAGGTTTTTAAGCTGCTCGTTGTATTGTATATAGGTAGTGAAAAAAAGTGTATTCGTAAACGTTACATCAATTCTTGGCCCGATCAATAAAAAATTCATTCTGCCCCAGGGTTGCGGCAGGCGTAACTGGTTATAGCTGGTGCTCATCGTTATGTTCACATAAGGCTGAAATCGATAACCCAAATCGCTGTTGATCATCAGCAAATGCCCGTTGGCATAATAGCCTCCGTATCGCAAAGAGCAGGTATAAGTAAATAAATGCTGGGGTGCAGAAACATAATCAAACCCAATGGTATTCCATTGGTGCTGTGTGCCTGTAGCTAATGAATCTTTACCTGTATTGGTAGGATCAAAGGGGCGGAGCAGTTTTACATAATCCTGCTGCGTAACAATACTTAAGGTTGCTTTTGACCGGAACGTTGTAAGATAGGATACAATATTGCTGTGATCCGTTTCATGAAGTTTGGTGTTAAAATAATAAGTGCTGTTTATAACAGGTCCATGGCTCAGCACATTGCCGCCTTTCGGAAAAAAGAAATGAGACAGTTGCGGATTGAATTTTACATAACCCCGCCTTGGTACATATCCAACTTCCGGAATATAGTTTTCACCAACATATTGCGCCTGTCCGTATATCAGCCATTTGCGGCTATTGTATTGCAGGTGCGCAGCCTGCGTCCAATCGCCTTTGGAGATGCCGGGATGAAAGGATTTCAATACCATTGCCTTCCCTGTCCATATATTGTTGGCAGAAGCAAGATTATATTCCAGTCCTATATTCCTGTTATAACCGGCATATAGTTTTTTACTGCTATCGGGGTTTTGTAACGCATTATAATTAAGCGAAGCCTTGTCAATATAAATAACACCAATATTGGAACGTTTAAAAACCTTTCGTTGCAACGACAGCACTGCAAAATTTTGCGCAGGTAAGGCCGCATCATTTACTTTAGCTGTACGCATATCCATTACACCGATACGCCAGTTTTTATCAAGCTTGCCACTCAGCCTGGCACCAAAGTCTATCGGTACACCTAAGCCTATTCTTCTTGAAAAAAACGGGCGAAGATCAGCATAGCCGAAATTGGCAAACAGGTCGCCATTCTCTAAAAAGAATTGCCTGCGTTCAGGAAAAAATAATTCAAAGCGGCTGAGATTCGTTACCTGCTTATCTACTTCTACCTGCGAGAAATCAGGACGTACCGTTAAATCAAGGTTGAGAGAAGGTCCGATCGAAATTTTTACATCACCACCTATATTTTTTTCAAATACCGTTTTTGCATTGGTTATATAATTTTTTGAAATACCACCAAGCACATAGGGAATTACAGAAATATTGGAGCGCGGCACTGGCGGTTCTTCATCCCATACTAAAGTGCCTGTATGTGCCAGGGATGCTGTTGGCAGTTGCCGTGAAATAGGTGTCCAGCTTGACTTTTCAGTTGTTTTAAGATCATTGCGGCTGAAGTTGATACCCCAATGTTTCAATCCTTTTTTATAGCGTATGGTTTTAAACGGTATAGCAGCTTCAAATACCCATCTGTCATCATAGTTTTTTACGGCTGATGTCCATTTATTATCCCAGTTAAGATCAACCTTGCTGCCTTCGTACATGGTTCCGTCCCATTGCGCGCCATAAGCATTTGCTCCAAAGGAAAACCCGGTTGTCTGGTCTTCAAACGTATCCATAAACAACAGGAAGTTATCATTCTTCAGGAAAGCAAAATCACGCCTGAGTGATTCCACCATGTGCCTGCCATTGCCATAGTTATAACAAACAGCCAGCAGGTACAGGTTTTCATTATCATAGGTCATACTTACATCTGTACGCACTTTTGCAAAGCTGGTATCCATGGGCAATACCATATAAAAAGATGAAGCGCTTTCTGCATCAAGCCAGGGTTGTTCATCAGCAATACCATCAACTTTAACTGGCAATGTGGATTTATGAATATGTAATTGAAAGGAGGCGTTTTGTTTTTGGGCAAACAAACCATTACTCAACAGAAAGCTAAAGATTAAAAAGAGAGATCGGTTCAAGGGAAACAATTTTCGGAATGGGTAAGATGGAAAGGTAGGGAATATTATTTTTTGTATGAAGGAATAATTATAGTCCTGCTTATAATTCCTGTAAACTACACTACAACTTTATCTCCTCATCATTACTATCAAAAAAGTGAAACTCGGTGAGGTAGTAATTATTGTCGGCTTTTAATTTGATCTTTTGTTTGTATTTCCAGCTCCATTTTCTGCGAATGGAGATCCAGCCTTTGGTGAGATAGGCGTATATGATAGGATGTACAACGATAGTTAAACCTTTATGCTTTTGCATTACAAGATAACTCAGGTTCTTTTCTATCTCGTCTTCCAGTACAAGTGTTGAAGATATTTTGCCGGTGCCGTTGCAGGTAGGGCAAACTTCCTGGGTATTGATATTCACTTCCGGCTTCATACGTTGCCGGGTAATCTGCATTAAACCGAATTTAGAGATTGGGAGCACGGCATGCTTAGCCCTGTCTGCCTTCATAAACTCTTCCATTGCCTCAATAAGCTTACGCTTATTATCAGGCAATTTCATATCAATAAAATCAACCACTATGATACCACCAAGGTCGCGCAGGCGCAATTGCCTGGCAATTTCTGCAGCGGCTTCAAGATTGGTCTCCAGTGCATTCATCTCCTGGTTATTGCTCACACTTTTATAACCGCTGTTCACGTCAATTACGTGCAATGCTTCCGTATGTTCAATAATAAGATAAGCGCCGCTGGGCAGGTTAACCGTTTTGCCAAAAGAAGCTTTTACCTGTTTTGTTACACCATAATGATCAAATATGGAAGATCCATTATTATAGAGCGTAACTATTTCCTTTTTTTCAGGTGCTATCTTTTGAATATAGTTGCGGGTATCATTAAAGATGTTCTTATCATTCACCACTATGCGGTTAAAATCTTCATTCAGCAGATCACGCAGCATACTGGTGGTTTTGGTTTGCTCGCTGAGGATCTTAGCAGGTGCTGTAGCATCTTTTAAATTATGCTGCAGGTTTTTCCAGCTTTCAACCAGCATATTCAAATCTTCGTGAAGTTCAGCGGTGTTTTTGCCTTCAGCCGCGGTGCGCACAATCACGCCAAAGTTTTTTGGCTTAATGGCTTCAACAATTTTGTTAAGCCGTTTTCTTTCTTCTGAAGAATGAATTTTTCGTGAAACCGCGATAATATCATTGAAGGGGGTAACCACAACAAACCTGCCGGGCAATGAAATTTCGCAACTCAGGCGCGGGCCTTTTGCAGCGATGGGTTCTTTAAGGATCTGTACAAGTATATTAGGCTTTTGACCCAACACCTCATTGATCTTACCGGTTTTAATAATTTCAGGTTCGGTTTGAAACTGTGCAAAATCAAAATCGCCCTGTGCATTCATGGCCTGCTGTGTAAATTTCAGCAGCGAGCGGGCATAAGGGCTAAGATCTGTATAATGCAGGAAAGCGTCTTTTTCAAAGCCAACATCAACAAATGCAGCATTCAATCCCGGGATAAGCTTTTTAACTTTTCCCAGGTATAAGTCGCCCACGGCAAAACTTGCATCTGCTTTTTCATGATGCAATTCCACGAGCTTCTTATCTTCCAGCAGGGCTATTTCAACACCTGCAGAAACTGCATTGATAATTAATTCTTTGTTCAAGTAAAAACGCCTTTATAATCTGACCTCAAAAAAGGAAGAAATCAATATGTGAAAGGGATTACCACTTTATAAGCAGCAATTAACCTTTCACATGTTTATAAATCCAGTGGAGCAAACCGGCATCAAAACAAAAAAACTATTTGTTTTTCTTCTTATGACGATTCTTTCTGAGACGTTTTTTACGTTTGTGGGTAGCAATTTTGTGACGTTTTCTTTTTTTACCACAAGGCATAAACCGAAATAGTTTTTTGTTACTTAATAATTTATTTTAATTCCTTTATCCTTTTATCAATCGCTTGTATGGCATCAGGGTTCTGAACAAATTTCTTTCCTGCCTCATACCACTCAGCGGCTTTTGCATTTTCGCCGTGCCTTTCATATGCTTCAGCCAGTAAAAAAACAGCTTCCACATTATCAGGCTCCATTTTCACCACAGTATTCAGCCTTTCAATAGCCTTATCATACTGTCCTGTCATTATTCCACCATAACCCAGCATAAACTGTCCGTATATATTGGTGGAATCTTTACGTACTACTTCCAGTATTTTCTGGATACCTTCCATAGGAGTTGAAGCGCCGTGAGCTCCAAAAATATAGCTGCTTCCTAAACCTATTTTGCTGGAATCATTCTCAGGATTTACCTGCAACGCGTGCCTGAACAAATCCGCAGCCTGGTCAGCCATCCACACCTGCAAAGCATGCTGATCAACACTCTTTAGCTGCTTTAAATACAAATGGGCAGCAAAGGTGAGGCTTTTTTCAGAATTTTCCAATTTGGACTTTTCCCCCAGGTAATAAGCGAAAGGCTCAAAAACACGGGCTGAATCTTTCCAGAAATATGCGAGTTCGTTGTAGAGTTTAATTTTTTGTGCATTTACATCACCCCGGGTAATGCTGTTTTCCTTTGCAGTAACCCAGGCCTGCTGTTCAGGAGAGAGCCGCGACTTGGCAGTAGCAAGGATCTTTTCTGTCTCTAAATGTTCTTCATGCGAATCGCCTGTTTGCGACTGTGCTGTTGCCGGCGGCTTGGTATTATTGGGCTTGGTTCTTCCTAAAAAATAAAGGCTCAGTAATAAAACGAGCCCAGAGAACACAACAACCCATTGTTGCTTTTTCAAAATCGTTTAATTTGCCGCAAAGTTAAATGCTATCATCGGTTTCATCGTCAAAATTCTCATCAACCGGCTTTGCAGATTGCAGCTTTTTAACTTCCTGTACAAATTCTTTAGCAGGTTTAAATGCAGGTATATAATGTTCAGGAATATGAACAGCAGTATTTTTCTTAATGTTTCTTCCAATTTTAGCAGCACGTTTCTTGGTAATAAAACTGCCAAAACCGCGGATGTAAATGTTTTCGCCGTTGGCAAGATTTTCTTTTACTTCTTTAAACATGGTTTCCAATGTTACAAGAACATCCACTTTAGGAATACCTGTTTTTTCAGAAATATTGTTGATGAGATCAGCTTTTCGCATGGTATTGTTTTTATAAGTAAATGAAATTCAACGATAAGATAGCAAAAATCTTGCATTCTGTGCAAATAAACGCTACAAAAAATTTTTTTATCCCATTTATAGATAGAAGAAAACCAATTTATTGCCGCATTTTGTATTTACTATGTACTGAACGCCCCCTTTTTCAGAAAATTGTATTCCGGTTCAATAAAAACCCCGACATTTAGTTGAATAACAGGTAATTACTCCTTATGAAACCTTTTTTTACCAGTAAACTCTTAGCATGGAACCGGAAATATAATAAGCGCGCCATGCCATGGAAAGGGGAAAAAGACCCGTACAAAATATGGCTGAGCGAGATTATACTGCAGCAAACCCGGGTGGAGCAGGGCTGGGATTATTACCTGAGATTTATTGAAGCTTTCCCCACTGTAAAGCACCTGGCAACCGCACCTGAAGCACAGGTGTTTAAGTTGTGGGAAGGGTTAGGTTATTATACCCGTTGCAAAAACCTGATTGCTACTGCCAGCATCATCCATGACCGGTATAAAGGTGTTTTTCCATCTGCCTACGAAGATATTCTTGCCTTGAAGGGCATTGGCCCATACACTGCGGCGGCTATTGCGTCTTTTGCATTTAACCTGCCTTATGCCGTGGTTGACGGGAATGTACTAAGGGTAATGGCAAGAATGTTTGGCATAAAACAGCCTGTTGATTCAACCAAAGGGAAAGCGTTGCTTACTTCGCTGACCAATAACCTGCTCGATAAAAAATTACCGGGCATATACAACCAGGCCATTATGGATTTTGGCGCGGTGATATGCAAGCCCAAACTTCCGTTGTGTGATGATTGCGTAATGAAAAATGAATGTATAGCATATAATGAAGGGCTGGTTGATGCAATTCCTGCTAAAGAAAAGAAGATCATTAAAAAAGTCCGCTGGATGTATTATATAATCATCACATATAACAGCAGGGTATATATCAGGATGAGAACCGGGAAAGATATATGGCAGAACCTGCATGAGTTTGTTTTGGTGGAAGCAGAAAGCAAATTGAGCAATGAGGAAATTGCCCGGCACAATGTCATCAAACAATATATGAACAAATATAAAGGAAGCATAACCGGCACTTCAAAACACTATGTGCAGCAGCTTACCCACCAAACTATACAGGGCCGGTTTATTGAATTAACGGTTAGCCGTTTGCCGGATCTGGGCAAAGATTTTATTGCTGTTATTCCTAAAGATTTGCCATTATATGCATTTCCGAAATTTATCACTACTTATTTGCAGGAAAAAAATGTAAATTTAAGTCAGCATTGATGGTTAAGTTCTTTTGCTCGAATTAAAAACAAGTAATATGCGCGGCGTAAACAGAGTAATGTTAATTGGCAACCTTGGTAAGGACCCTGACATTCAATTTTTAGAAGGCAACATTGGTGTAGCAAAGTTTCCCCTGGCAACTACCGAAACATTTAAAGACCGTACAGGCAAACTGGTTAGCCAAACAGAGTGGCATACCGTAGTTTTATGGCGCGGTTTGGCAGAGCTGGCTCAGAAGTACCTGCACAAGGGTAGCCTGGTATATATAGAAGGCCGCCTGCGCACAAGGAGTTGGGAAGACAAGGATGGCAATCGGAAATTTGCCACGGAAGTGGTGGGCGATAATCTTATAATGCTTGATAAAAGAGTTGACGGCGTGCATGGCAGCCATCCCGGTGACCACCCGGCAGAAGGATTTAATAATGATATTCCGCCTATCGGCGATTCCCCTGAAAACATGGCATTTTAACACGAATATTTAATTTTGTGCGTTAGGTGTAGCGGGCAGGCCAATTGACCTGCCTTTATGATTAAAATTTTTCATTTAAATCCAATCAGTTTTGGACCATCATTCGGTTGTACATTATTACCTGCTTAATATAAAACCGGTATTACTGGCAGTAAATACCCAAAGCATAGCTATCCTTGGTTTTTTATTATTGATGCTTTTACTGGTATCTTTTTTTGTATCCGGCGCCGAAGTGGCTTTTTTTTCCCTCAGCTACCGCGATATCAATATGCTTAAAACAAAGCAACACCCGGCTGCAAGAAGAATTATTACCCTGCTTGACCAACCCAAACGTTTATTAGCAACTTTACAAATAGCAAATACTTTCGTAAACCTGAGTGCTATTATAGTTGCTAATGTTTTGATGGATGAGCTCCCTACCCAATCCAATGAGGTGGTAGGCTTTTTGCTTAAGCTTGTAGTGATCGTGTTTTTGCTGATGCTTTTTGCTGAGATACTTCCAAAAGTCTGGGCAACACAAAACAATATACGATTCGCTTACAGCTCTTCTTTACTCATCGAAGTACTGTATTCTTTTTTTGGCAGCATGAGCAAATGGTTTGTGAAATATACCGATGGTATTGAAAGAAGTTTTGGTGGCATAAAGCAACATCACGTTTACAATCCCGAAGATATTGACCAGGCAATAGAAATGAATGCCACGGAAAGTACAACAGAAGAAGAAAAAAATATTTTACGTGGCATTGCACGTTTCGGGCATGTTACCGTTAAGCAAATTATGCGCACACGCCTTGATGTAAGCGCTATTGAATACAGTACAGGTTTCCGGGATCTTGTAACAAAAATTGAAGAGCTGCATTATTCCCGCATACCGGTTTATAAAAACAACCTTGATGATGTGGTAGGCATTATACACAGTAAAGATGTATTGCCTTTTATAAATGAAAAAGATGATTACGACTGGCATTCTTTGATTCGCCCGCCGTATTTTGTTCCGGAGCAAAATCTCATTAAAGATCTTTTAAGAGAATTACAAAAGAAGAATACGCATTTTGCAGTGGTGGTAGATGAATTTGGGGGAACTGAAGGCATTGTAACTATGGAAGATATTATGGAAGAAATTATTGGCGATATCCGGGATGAATTTGATGATGAGGAAAGCGCCAATAAAAAATTAGATGATAATAACTTTGTATTTGAAGGAAGGATAATGATTACAGATGCATGCAAAGCAATGGGATTGAAACCAGATACTTTTGACCAGGTTAGAGGAGAGAGCGAATCTGTTGCGGGCCTTGTACTTGAGTTAGCAGGTGAAATTCCAAAAGAAAACCAGGTAATAACCATTGGTGATTTTGAATTTACCGTAACCGAAATTGAGAAGAACAGAATAAAAAAAGTAAAAATAACCATCAAAGCTCCTACCGGCCTGTGAGGGTAAGCGGGGCAATAGGCAATAGTGAATGAGCAATAGTGAAATGTAAGACGTGAAACGAAGGACCCAATAGCTCATAGCTGAAGGCTGATAGCTGACAGCTTCTCTCCTTTTTACCAAAAACTATATGATGAATCGATACCTGTTTTCCTTTGGCTTTTTGTTTTTAGCAATATTTTCCTGCAACAGCAACTATACACCCAAACCGAAAGGCTATTTTAATATAACATTCCCCGAACATCAATACCAGTTATTCAATCAGCACGGCTATCCCTATACTTTTGAATATCCTGTTTATGCCAATATTGTTAAAGACAGCGCTTATTTTGATGCCGACCCTGATAATCCATATTGGATAAATATTGATTACCCTTCATTCAATGCCAAGATTTACCTGAGTTATAAAACCATCGGCGGTAAATCAATATATAAAGTGAAAACCGGAAACGGGTATAAGGATTCTTCTTCCATAAATACTTTCGATAACCTGAGAAACGACGCTTACAAAATAACATTCAAGCATACTACCAAGGCTTCATCTATTGAAGATTCAGCATTTATTACACCACAGGGATACGGTGGCGTTTTCTTCAGGGTGGGCGGCAATGCTGCTACAGGCAAGCAGTTTTTTATAACTGATACTACCAAACATTTCTTACGCGGGGCGCTATATTTCAACGATACTCCCAATGAAGACTCCCTGAATATTGTATACGATTTTATAGGTAAGGATATGCAGCATATGATCAATACGGTTAGATGGAGATGAGGGAGACAGTAGGCATTCAGCTGTAATAAAATTTTGCCGATTAAATAGATTAGTATATTTTTATACTGAATAAGGTAAAATATTATACTATGCCAAAAATAAAACAAAACACCCATAGTAAACGGAGCCACTCAAAAAAACGTTTAAGCTCCGTAAGCGTTAATACTGCAAACCCTGCTTTGCGAATTTCAAAAGCAAATCCAATCATTTTTTCCGGCACTGTAAAAAAGCCGGAAAGCCAGATGACGCCGATGGAAAAAATGGAGAGATTAAATATTGGGATCAGCAAAAAAGACCTGGAAACATTAAAGGCGAGAACAAACCTGGATTATGATAAACTTGCAAAGCTGCTTTCCGTTACAAGGGCAACACTTATAAATAAAACCGGTGCTGGAAAATTTAATAGTGCTTTAAGCGAAAGAATGCTTGGGTTAGCGGATATATATTCTTATGGCTATGAGGTATTTGAAGATGAAGAAAGCTTTAATCAATGGATGTTCAGGCAAAATTATGCATTGGGAGGTAAAACGCCATACGAAGTATGCAATAACCAGTTTGGAAGGGAAGAGGTAAAAAATATTATCGGGAGAATTGAATATGGGGTATACTCATGAAATAAATAGCAATGATTGTATACAGGATTGGTAGGACTAAATTCAGCAAAGATATTTCCGGAGAAGGAGCAAGATTACATGGCGGCAGGTGGAATCATATTTTAACATCCTGCATTTATACTTCTGAAAGCCGGGCTCTTGCTGTTTTGGAATATACTGTAAACGTTAATATAGATGACATCCCCAGATCACTAAGCATCTCAACATTTGAAATACCTGATACCGGAATACAGGAATTAGCAATAAAAGGCCTTCCGGGTAACTGGAAAGAAGCACCAGCCCCATCTTCCACTAAAGATCTTGGTACAAAGCTTTTAAGGTCAGCCAACTCACCCATAATTAAAATCCCTTCAGCTATTATTCCCCGTGAGTTCAATTTCATCCTTAATCCACAACACCCAAACTCAGAAGACTTTAAAATTCTTGATGTGGAAGATTTTGTTTACGATGTTAGAATAAAATTGATATAGCAGTGATCAGCCATAACAGCTTTATTACTGCTGCCAGTCTTCTACTTACCACTCTTTTCTCACTTCCCCTTACCTTTACAAGAAAATAACCCGTGATAGAAATTGATAATATTCTGGTAAGTGATGATGTGGTAAAGGCACAATTTGTTTGTGATCTTATTAAATGTAAAGGTGGTTGCTGTGAAGACGGCGATGCCGGTGCACCGCTATCAAAAGAAGAAACACAGATACTGGAAGATAATTACGAGATACTTAAACCATATCTTACCAAAGAAGGCATGGATGAAATAGAAAAAAAGGGTAAGTATTATTACGACAGGTCTTTTGGCTGGGTAACACCAACCATTGATGGTAAGATATGCGCTTACGGGTATTACGATAACAAAGGCATCATAAAATGTGGTATTGAGCAGGCCTATCTTGATGGTAAAATAAGCTGGAAAAAACCTTTGACCTGCCATCTCTACCCCATCAAAACAAAGAAAACAAAAACCTACGAACTGGTTAACTATGAACCACGGGAAACGCTCTGCAGCCCGGCATGCAAACTCGGTAAAAAGCTGCAGGTGCCAGTGTACGTTTTTTTAAAAGAAGCACTCATCAGAAAATACGGGGAGGAGTTTTATACATTGCTTGAACAGATTGCCAATCAATATTATAAGGATGGAGAGTGAAGCGTTTTTCACACAAAGAAAACCAGGAATAGAAGCATAAGCGCATAACGGGCACTTCACTGCTGTTAGCATTACGTAAAATATCTTATATTATCATTTCGCAGGAAATTAAAAGGATGATTTTCCGGTTAAATTCGTTTCCTTAGTTATCATTGTAAAAACTTTGCCGCATTAAACATGCTGCTTATTTATTCCATAGAAATAAGTTCAAGACTGAAGTATATTGCCGGAACCTTATTGCATAACTTCAGCGGTATTGAAGTTTTTTATACCAGCAGCACTGAGGAATTCCGCAACTTTGATGGCGCTAAGATCAACTACTCTTTCAACCAGTTATCAGAAGATGAATTTCATATAGTTCCATCCACTTCCCTGCTTTTCGAAAATGATATCAGGGAGATCAGTATTCCTGTAAAAGAACACAATCATTATAAAGTACTTTTTCCCTGTACGCAGGGCGATCATTCATTCGACATTTTCGCGGCGTCATTTTTTTTACTCTCCCGCTATGAAGAGTATCTCCCACATCAACAAGATGAATACGGTCGCTTTGCACACACAGAAAGTATTGCTTTTAAAGAGGCATTTTTAGAACAGCCGCTCGTCAACTACTGGCTGAAAGATTTCCAGATTGTTTTGCAGTCGAGATTTCCTTTTCTTTTGTTTGCGTTGAGAAAATTCAGGTTTATCCCCACATACGATATTGATATCGCTTTTTCTTACCTGCATAAAGGTACAATACGAAATGCAGGAGGCGCAATGCGCTCTTTACTGAAAGGGGAGATTGATGACATCAAAGACCGCTTTGAAGTGATTGCGGGTAAAAAAGAGGATCCTTTTGATACCTATGAATGGCTATACGCGCTTCACCTGAAATATAACCTCAACCCCTATTATTTTTTTCTTGTGGCTGCTTCAACCGGTGAATATGACAAAAATATTGACCCGGCAATTCCGGAAATGCGGGAACTGATAAAATATCACTCTATTGGCTATAATGTTGGTGTACATCCTTCCTGGCAAAGCGGCGATAATGAAACACTACTGTATGAAGAAATAAAAATACTGGAAGCCATCATTGAACGGAAAGTTGTGCATAGCAGGCAACACTATATCCGCATGGGGTTTCCCGGCACTTACCGCAAGCTTATTGAGCAGGGCATACACAGTGAATTTTCAATGGGCTACGGAAGCATCAACGGATTCAGGGCGTCAGTCGCATCTCCTTTTTACTGGTACGATCTTGCTGCAGAAGAAATAACATCTCTGCTTATCTATCCTTTTTGTTTTATGGACGCCAATGCATATTATGAGCAAAAGCTTGCTCCGCACCAGGCGTTCACTGAAATCCGGAAATATCATGACACGATTAAGAAGGTAAACGGAACCATGATCACCATATGGCACAATAATTTCTTCGGCAGTGATAAAATGTTTGCCGGCTGGAAGGAAGTGTATGAACTTTTTCTGGAAGAAGTTGTTTACTGGGACTTATAACAGGGCAATTGATCGTTTCTTATCCTGAAATATTTTATCCGGAGTATATAAAACAATAATGCTCCCGCTATTACTGGCAGGAGCACTATACTATGGCAGGTTAATCGGTTACAATTATATCTTCACATGAGCCCAGTTCTCTTTAGTCTTTATACGGTGTATCTGCATATCAGATACATTGAATTTTTTAGCAATTGCTTTCAGGGTTTTCTTTTCTTTCAGCATTTGCTTTATCACCTTTACTTTCTTTACATCCAGTTTTGCACCCTTAACCGTTGGGTTGTCTTTCCTGTATTTTATAGCGGCTCTTACACGTGGATTTTTCCTGTTATGTGCAGAAACTTCATCTTGTGTGGCCCATTTTAAATTTGTGTATTTATTATTCTCATAGTTATGATCAAGATGAATAATAAATAGTTGTTTTGCTTTTGGCTTAGGCAGAAAATGCTTGGCTACCAGGCGATGTACCAACGCAGTAAAATATTTTCCATTAAGCTTTTTTCTCCAGATGGGGTAATTTGCCTGACGGCTTAACTTAAGGATAAACCCATCTGCCATACGTTTGTTGTACTTGATTATTCTGCCATGATTTGATATGGCATATTTATACCAGACAGCACCTTTGGTTTCATGTTCGGGCAGGTCTTTCCAGATTTCGTTTGGGAGCATTTTTACAGATTCCCTGATAGCCATGGTTTTTAGTTTTTTTTGGATTAAGAAGGGGTTAAACAATACAATCTAGTTTAGAATAGGATATGATGTTTTTCAAGGTTGTGCTGAAAGGAGAATTTCATTAACTCATATTCGTGCTGCACAGCAATAGTGGTGGGTTTTACATTGAACAGCAATTGTCCGAAGTTACAACAACATATGATATAAAGAAACAAATAATTAAATTTTCAATCCTTCCACCAAAATGATGATCATATTATCTTCAAGTTGTTCAGGAGATATCTTTTCCATTGAGCGATGCCAGGATTCTATTCCACTGACAGCATGAAGCATGATCAGCACAGCAGTTGGTGCATCTATAGGCTTAATCTGGTTTTTTTGAATGCCTTCGGTAATAATATTTGCTAAACGCTGACGGTAAGCTCTGCGCTGTACTTTGAAATTTGAAAGATAAGGTTCTGTAAGATGCCGCCACTCCCGGTCTGCCACATGTACTTCTTCATAATTATTCAGCATTTGCTGAATGTGGAACCTGAGAATAGACTTTATTTTTTCAATGGCTGTTATTTTGCTGTTTTCAATATTCTCAAGGTTTTGGGTGAGAAGATTGGCTGTCCGGAAACAGATATCCTGTAAAATCTCTGCTTTTGACTGTATATGGTTATATAAGCTGGCGGCTTCCACCCCTACCTGCTCTGCAAGATCTCTCATGGATGTTGCAGAAAAGCCTTTTTCCCGGAATAGCTTTGCAGCTTTAGCAACAATAAATTGTTTTTTTGAACTGTTACGTTGTGTTTTAATTGTGGGCATCAGTATTCTCGGTTTTATCCCCGGGTTTCTTTATAAAGCGCAGAAACATGAAATAATACTCAAATCAGTTAACAGACCAGCTTACAGTTCCGTCTTTTTCATCTTTTAAAATTATTCCCTGCCCCTGTAGCTCGTTCCTGATTTTGTCAGAAGTGGCGAAATCCTTCTTACTTCTTGCCTCTTTTCTTATCTGGATAAGCAATTGTAATACACCTTCAAGCAACGAGTTATCTCCTTCCTTCTCATTTTTTAATCCGAAAATATCAAAAAGATACACCTTAAATTTATGCTGCAAAAGCTCAAGCGTTTGCTTACTGATGCTGGTTAAAGGCAGATGTCCGTTTTTTAAAGAATTAATTACCGGCACAAGCTCAAACATATTCGCCAGCACTTTCGCGGTATTGAAATCATCATTCATTGAGTCATCAAAACCATTGATCAGTTCAATAGTTCGCTTTTCAAGCTCTTCATCAATTTCACTATCGCCTGTTCCGGTATATGTCAATTTGTTGAGATTATCGTACGCCTCCCATAGTCGCTTCAATCCTTTCTCAGCTGCCTGTAATGCTTCATTACTGAAATCAAGCGTGCTTCTGTAATGTGTTTGCAGCATAAAAAAACGAACCGTCATAGGTGCATAAGCCTTTTCCAAAAGTGGGTGATCGCCTGTAAATAACTGGTGAGGTAAAAATCCATTCCCGGCGCTTTTACTCATTCTGGCCCCGTTTACTGTGAGCATATTGGTATGGAGCCAATAGTTTACCGGGCTGGTATGATAACAAGCCTGCGATTGCGCTATCTCGTTAGTATGATGTGTAGCTGCCAGGTCCATACCTCCGCCATGTATATCAAACTGGTGCCCGAGATATTTTCCGCTCATAGCTGAGCATTCAATATGCCAGCCCGGAAAGCCCATTCCCCAGGGCGAAGGCCATTGCATTAAATGTTCTGGCTTGGCTTTTATCCATAAGGCAAAATCAAGGCGTCCTTTTTTCTCATCCTGACCGCCTAATTCTCTTGTGCCTTCAAGCAGGTCTTCCAGCTTTCTGTTGGTAAGAATGCCATATGGCTTTTCCTTGTCGTATTTTTCTACATCAAAATAAACAGTGCCATCTACCACATAAGCATAACCATTTTCAATGATCTGCTTTACCATTTCAATTTGCTCAGATATATGCCCCGTAGCTGTAGGTTCAATGGTTGGTGGAAGGTTATTGAAAAGCTCCATCACTTTATGAAATCCCAGTGTATATTTCTGTACTATTTCCATAGGCTCCAGTTGCTCAAGCCTGGCTTTTTTTGAAAATTTATCATCGCCTTCATCCCGGTCTCCTTCAAGATGCCCTGCATCAGTAATGTTTCTTACATACCGAACCTTATACCCAAGATATTTAAGATAGCGGTATATTATATCGAAAGAAATAAAAGTGCGGCAATTTCCAAGGTGCACATCGCTATATACTGTTGGTCCGCATACATACATGCCAACATAACCGGGTGTAATAGGCGTAAATACTTCTTTTGTTCTTGTAAGTGAATTATAAACTTTTAATTCAGACATAATTTTCGATGTTGTATACAGATATCTGCAAATATAAATGGAATAAATGGAGGTATATAACTCAGCACTAACCGGCGTTTTATTTCTGCAGTGCCACGTCAGCAACTACCGGAAAATGATCAGAGAAAACCTTTGGTATACGGTCGCATTGCAGTATTTTAAACCTGGGGTCTGCAAAAATATAATCAATGCGAAGGGTAGGAAGCTCTCTCATAAACCCGGAAGAAAAGCTATAGTATGTTTGACCGAAGCCAAAATTACTGGCTATAAAGGCATCTTTTTTATCCCCTTTTATTGAAAAATAGGTATAAGAGTTAGGAACGTCATTTAAGTCGCCGCAGAATATTTCCGGGTGTCTGCTTGAATCAAGCTTACCACGAATAAACTCAGCTTGTTCCCCTCTTCTTTCAAACGCGTATCTCATTTTCCTGAAAATGTTTTTGGAAGCATCAAGACGCTCAGAAGGGTCATTCTTTATTTTGGAGATATCCTCGTATTCCCTCTCTTTAAAACCAAAAGATTGCAAATGCCCTGTATACACACGTATAGTATCTTCTTTAAAAGCAATGTCTGCAGATAAAAGGCTTTCTGTAACGTCATCCTTTGCCAGCGAAAGAGAAGCTTTTGAAGTATCTACAATGGGGTATTTTGAAAAAATAACTGTTCCTGAAAAGAAATGACGATACTTTACCTCGTCTTTTGAAAAATAATAATAGGAGTAACCCATATCTCTTGTAAAATGCCAGACGCTGTTAAAATATTTGCCGGAATCTACTGTAAAAAATTCCTGCATGGCCAAAACATCCGGATCGTATTCTTTAATTAAATCAAGCATTTTCATCTGGTGAATGCTTAATCCCGGCTTTTTAAACTTTTCATCAATTCTTGCAAAGCTCCGCACATTCCATGTCATTACCCGCAGCGTATTTTCCTGCTTTTTATTCTTGTCAAAACTTTTGCCTATGTGAAAGGCAAATACCGCTAATATGCTTTTCCAGCCAATAATAAAACATAGCGCTGCCAATATGCACCACTTCGGTTTTACAAAAAGCCAAAAAAAGAAAAAGATCGTAAGTGTAATAAGGATATAGGGGAACATCAAACCAATAAACCCAAACAACCACCACCTGAAAGGATTAAAAAAAGGTGAGAGGCAGCCTACAAGAAAAGAAATACAGATACAGATGTATATAAAGACCAATAAGCGTCTGGAAAATTTTCGGATCATTTATTTCGATTATAGGTCTTCTTCTGCCGCACGACGGAGTATATCCTTTTCTTCTGCAGTAAGGTTATTGTATCCTTTCTGATTGATTTTATCAAGTATTTCATCAACCCTGGCCTGATTTAAATTAGGTATTTTGCTATATGGCTCCCGCCCCTGGGTATCATAAAAAACTTTTGATCTTTCTACGTAATGTTTGGGCGCTTTGTCGGGATTAAACAAATCAAATATCCAATTATACATTCTGCTCATCCATGCTCCGGTATCATACCCTTTATTAAGAAGCCATAAAAATAAAAATCCTGTTCCGGCGGCTCCCAGCTCTGCTCCATATGCTGCAGGATTACCGAATGTTGTGCCTGTAAAATTTATTACGGCATATATAACCGTTAGTATCCAAAGCGGAATTCCTCCATTTAAAAGCGGGAAAATGCGGTACCCGGGGGCTGTAACGGTGGCGGCTATAGCAATCGCCATAACAGAGCAATTGGCTCCTGCTAATACCATTTGAGGTGCGTTTACAGCAAAAGCTGGCACCAGGTTGCTGCACAGCAGGTAAACAACAGCACCGGCAATACCGCCATAAATATAGAGTGGTACTAATTTTTTGCCACCAAGCAAAGACTGTACAATATATCCAAATGCCCAAAGCCACAGCATATTGGCAATAAGGCTCCAGATATCTGTATGGGAAAACATGAACGTTATCAAAGTCCATGGCCGGGATGGTAGTTTTGCAGCATCGGCAGGTAGTACGAACCAATCCGATATCTGTACTGTAAATAAACCTGCTTCCAGGCCTGAAATCAGGTAAACAGACCGGATAAAGAAAAGAATTGTTGTAATAAGTACATTAATAATGATAACCTTTACCAGCGCGTCATTATCGGCCCCGAAAAAAACCCTGCGCGTCTTTGTTTGTTGAAGCACTCCCATTCCTTACATTTTACAGGCTATAATAACATAAATTTACTAATAAAATTTTCTACGGTTGGTTTTATTCCAATATAATACCAACAAAAAGCCGATCAACGCTCCGCCTAAGTGCGCCCAATGCGCAACATTGTCGCCGGCAGAGTTTTGAATACCAAGTATCAATTCCATAGCCCCGTACATAATTACAAACCATTTGGCTTTTATAGGGATGAAAAAGTATAAATAAATAAGACTGTTAGGGAATAAGTAGCCAAATGCTGCCAAACAACCAAATACCGAGCCTGACGCCCCGAGTGTAGAGGTATTGATTTGTATGTACATTTGCTTCAGAGCCTCAAGCTGAGCCCCCTCACCCAGGGATGCTATTTTTTGATATGTATCACGTATCAACATTTCGTTTTCATAGTATAATACTCCAAGATGTAACGCGCCGGCACCAATACCACAAAGCAGGTAGAATATTAAAAATTTTTTAGGACCCCAATAGTTCTCAAGGGTACTTCCAAACATCCACAAAGCGAACATATTAAACAAAATATGTTCAAAACTTCCGTGTAAAAACATATACGAAATCAACTGGTGCGGTTTAAAATACACCGAATGAATATCATGCAATGCAAAATATTTTTCAATGGAAAAACCTGTTGATCCCTCAAATGCTTTTTGAGCTAAAAAAACCAGCGCATTTATTATCAGTAAATTCTTTACTATCAATGGCAATACCTGGAAACCTCTCGGACGGAATTCTGTCATAATCTTTCCAAAATTAGATGCGAATTTAAACCATGAGGCAGAATTATCAACCCCATATATCCTAAATCTTAACCAATAATCTGTTAACTATAAACACTCAGCAATTTTGCAACAATCTGAAATACCAACACCTTACACCCTATACCTTACCCCTATCTCAGCCTTAATTGCGCTACATTCTCAATATGATGGGTATGAGGGAACATATCAACCGGTTGAACCCGGGTAACTTCATAATAATCATTCAGCAATTGAAGATCCCTTGCCTGTGTAGCTGTATTACAGCTTACGTAAACAATTCTTGGCGCTTTTATTTCAATAAGCTTTTGCACCAGTTTTTCGTGCATACCGGCCCTTGGGGGATCAGTAATGATCACATCCGGCCTTCCGTGCGCTGCAAAAAAAGCATCATCACAAATATTAATAACATCACCTGCAAAAAATGAAGCATGATGCACATTGTTCAGCCGGGCATTCTCTTTCGCGTCTTCAATGGCTTCGGCTATCACTTCTACGCCTATAATTTTTTTTGCCTGCGCACTTACAAATATGCCAATGCTGCCTGCGCCGCAATACAGGTCGTATACCACTTCGTTGCCGGTTAATGCCGCAAAATCTCTGGTAATCTGGTATAGTTTTTCTCCCTGCCTGCTGTTGGTTTGAAAAAAAGACTTCGGACCTATTTTAAACCTGTAATTTTCCAGTTGCTCGGTTATAAATCCTTTTCCATAATAAGCTACAGGTTCAAGGTCGTGAATACTATCATTTTTTTTGGGATTAATAGTATAAAGCAATGTAGTGATTGCAGGAACTGCCTTAAGCAGGTGATCAAATAACACCTGCTGTTCTTTTTTATCTTCATAACCCAGGCAAATATTTACCATCACTTCGCCGGTTGTACATACTCTTATAACCAGGGTACGCAGCCAGCCTGTATGATTTTTGATATCATAAAAAGCATATCCCCTTTCAATAGCAAATGTTCTAATGGTATTTTTTATGAGATTGGACGGTTCATCCATCAGGTGGCAGGTATGTATATCAATCACCTTATCAAACAGCCTGGGTACATGAAAGCCCAGCGCAGGAACATCTTCTTTTTTTTCGCCTGAGGCATCCATTACTCTCAGTTCTTCCCAGGTTTTGTACCGCTTATTACTAAAGGTAAATTCAAGCTTATTTCTGTACCGTGTATTGCTGTTGCAGCCGAGAATAGGCGAAATTTCAGGTAAGGTAATTCTGCCGAGTCTTTTGAGATTTTGTACCGCTTCGTTTTGTTTATATTCTAATTGCCTCGAATAGGGCAGCATTTGCCATTTACAGCCGCCGCATGTTCCAAAATGTTCACAAAAAGGATCAACCCTGTCAGAAGAATAAGATTGAAAATGAATGGCTTTGCCCTCCGCCCAGTCTTTTTTGCTTTTAGAAAGCCGCACATCCACGATATCTCCGGGCACTGCCCCCTCAATAAAAACAACCTTCCCGTCTATTCTCGCCAAAGATTTGCCTTCGGCGGCATAATCATCCACTTTAATACCCTGTAAAACCTGGTTTTTATCTCTGCGTTTGCTCATTCCGGCAAAAATAGGGGTAGTTAAATGAAGAACCCATTGGAAAACATAAAATAACCGGAATTTGGCAAGACCCCGAATTTGAGATTCTTTAAAAAGAAAGAAAAAAATTAAGAAAAAGTTAATACTTTTTAAAAAACATGGTTATATTTGACCCCTACAAAAGAAAAAAGGTCTTCTGTAGAAACAGATGACCTCTAACGATTGCTTGCCATATGAAAATTCTTAATAAGTCTTTTTTCTGTAAATGATGGCAACTTTTTGCTATCATTTGGATGCCTCTAACTCACTTGCCACTTGCCATTTTTTTCTCACGATTTGCTTGCCTTTTCTCTTTTTCCGTTTGACAATGTAAAAGTAATACGCGTTTTTATGCTGTACAAAACAACTTGTTCGTAATTTTATCATGCCAAAAGGGTTGTAGAACCTATGAAACCCTTACTGGCATTGAGTTTTAGGAAAAAATTATTATGACGTCCAACAGTTTTACAGATGCTTTATTTCAGCTTGTTCGTTCTTTAGAAAAGTCGGAAAAAAGGCATTTTAAGCTATATATAAAGAGGAGCTCGGGAAAAGAGGACCTTAAAATCATTCAATTATTCGATGCTTTAGACAAGCTTCCCGAATATGATGAGAAGATATTATTGAAAAAGCTGAAAGGTGTTACCAAACCTCAATTGGCTAATTTAAAAACACATCTTTACAAGCAGCTTTTAGCCAGCCTCCGTTTACTGAAAACAACAGAAAATACAGATCTCCAGTTGAGCGAGCACCTGGATCATGCCCGTTTATTATATAACAAAGGGCTTAAGATCCAAAGCCTGAAAATACTGGAGAAAGCGAAAGAATTAGCCAAAGCCAACCAAAAATTTAATTTTCTTGCACAGGTTATCTCCCTGGAAAAGAAAATAGAAACACTACATATAACAAGAAGTACGCTTGAAAAAACCGAACAGCTGTCTGTAGAAGCAGTAGATATCAGTGAACATATTGATCGTGTTACAAGACTTTCAAACCTTGCGTTGTTGTTATACCGCTGGTATGTTAAATACGGGCATGCCCGCAACGAAAATGATGAAAAAGATATAAAGGCTTTCTTTAAAAGCTATTTGCCCCAGGATATAAACGCAGTAAATGGGTTTTACGAAAAATTATATTTATACCAGAGTTATTGCTGGTATGCATTTATTCGCCAGGATTTTTTGATGTATTACCGTTACAGTGAAAAATGGATAGAATTATTTGATGAGCACCCTACTATGATTACTGTAGAAACCGGGCACTACGTAAAGGGGATGCATAATTTGCTGAATGCGCATTTTGATTTGCGCAACTACCGCAAATTCCAGGGCACCATACGCAAGTTTGAAAATTTTGCGAAAACACCTGCGGCTACGCATCATGATAATTTTCGCGTGCATACTTCTATATACATCAACATTGCCAAATTAAACTGGCATTTGATGGTTGGAACATTTAAGGAAGGTTTATCACTTGTGCCTGAAATAGAAACTAACCTTAAAGAGTATGCGCTGTTTGTTGACCGGCACAGGATTCTTGTTTTCAATTATAAGATAGCAACGCTATATTTTGGAGCAGAGCGTTATTCAGAATCTATTGACTACCTGCAAAAAATCATACATGGCTCACAGGATCTGCGCCACGACCTGCAATGTTATGCAAGAGTGCTTCATTTAATGGCGCATTATGAGCTGGGTAATTATGATATTATAGAATCGCTGATAAAATCGGTATATCGTTTTATGGCGAAAATGAAAAACCTGACTGTTGTTGAAGAAGAGATGTTCCGCTTTTTAAGACGCTCATTTAATGTTTCGCCACGCCAGTTAAAACCGGAATTGGAAAATTTTCTTGAAAAGATAAAGCATCTTGAAAAGAACCGTTTTGAAACACGTGCTTTTGCATATCTCGATGTTATTTCGTGGGTTGAAAGTAAAGTGTATGGCAAATCGCTTGCTGCCATCATTCATGAAAAACATATGCGCAGTGCAAGAAGCGCTGTTCCGCAAAAGAAATTACTGAATAAAGCATCCTGATGGTTAACAGGTTTCCAACCTTCCCTAGGTTGGGAATCATCCGGAAAAGTTAAACACGCATAAGATCAGGCGCCCAGTTTTTGATAGATTCTTTTATCTGGGTTGGAGGAAGCTTATCTGCAAGTGTGCGTTGTATCAAATCCTCCAGCTCTTCATCTGAGGCAAAGCGTAAAGCGGCCAATTGTGCAAAGCTGATTTTATTTTCAATGTCTTCCAATCGTTTGCCGGTAAGTTGAAAATATCTTAACCGCATTTCAAGCCTTACTATCCTGTTTTGTAAAGTGAGTGCATAGTGTTGCCGCATCATAAAACTTAACCATCCTGTTAATGTAACCAGCAAAGCAATTATTAACCATGAGGCATTATTTGCATCATCAGTAAAATATTTATAGAGTGCTGTGCCAAGCAGTATTGCTATAACAGGATAAAAAACAAAATGATGAGGCGGATAATAGCGTATATGATTTTTATAGCTCTGGTGTTGCATGATAATGTTTTAAAGGTATGTCGCAATATACCAACTATAATAATTAACTTCCCTCATAACTATTATTTATAGCCGAATAAAAATAAGATCATATGAATACCCGTCGCGATTTTTTGCAAAAAATATCTATGGGACTTGGCGCTGCCGCATTGTCGCCATTAATGAGCCAGGCTTCATTTTTTTCAGCCAATAAAATTCCCGGGCGGAAATTAAATGTTGCATTAATGGGATTAGGTGGTTATGCAGGCATAGTGGCAAGAGCAATGAAGCAATGCCAGATGGCGACTTTAACCGGCATTGTTACAGGCACACCTTCCAAAATAGATAAATGGAAAAAGGATTATAATATAGCGGATAAGAATATTTACAATTATGATAATCTGCAAAATATTGCGAAAAACCCGGATATAGATGTTGTATATATTACAACGCCCAATTCATTGCATCAGAAGCATGTATTGCAGGTGGCGGCAACAGGTAAACATGTTATATGTGAAAAACCCCTGGCTGATACTGCCCAGCAGGCAAGGGAAATGATTGCAGCCTGCAAGAAAGCCGGCGTAAAATTTTATGTAGGATACAGGTTGCATTTTCAACCGCATACCCGCGAAATAATCCGTATGCGGCAGGCTGGCGAGTTTGGTAAAATAATGCATGTAAACAATTATATGGGGTTTCGCATTGGCGATCCCACACAATGGCGGTTGAAGAAAGCGCTTGCCGGCGGCGGCGCCATGATGGATGTGGGTGTATATGCGCTTAATGGCGCCCGCTATGCAACCGGTGAAGAACCAATATGGGTTACGGCACAGGAAGCAAAAACCGATCCCGTAAAATTTGCTGAAGTTGACGAGACGGTTACATTTCAGCTCGGCTTTCCCGGCGGCGCAATAGCGGAATGCGGTACTACGTATAATTTCAACAATTTTGAAAGACTGTATATGATCGGAGAGAAGGGTTTCGCAGAACTAAGCCCTGCATTTGGTTATGGACCAATTAAAGGCAGAACGCATTTAGGCGAATTACAGATACAGGACGTAACACACCAGGCGGCGCAGATGGACGGGCTGGCTGATTGTATATTGAACGGCAAGCCCGATCCCAATATGACAGGTGAAGAAGGATTGAAGGATATGATCGTAATTGATGCGGTATATGAATCCATCAGGAAAAACGGGCAGAAGATTTTGATCAATCAATAATGTTTAATAAGGCAGCATCTCGCCGGTTTGCCAAAGCGTGGTATAATAGTTGGATTATCTCTGCTTAAAACAGGGCATATGAAAACATTTATATCAGTGTTGCTCATCCTTTGCACTAGCTTTTTAACCAGTTGCAGCGCTGTTGAAACAATTTTTAAGGCAGGCATGTGGTGGGCGTTCTTTCTTGTTGCACTGGTAATTATCCTCATCCTCTGGATTGTATTTAAAGCAAAAAAAGATTAGCCGAAACTTTTCAGCAATACGGGGTATGTATTCCCCTTTCATTGCCCGACCTTAAGGGCAGGGCAATGAAAGGGATAGGAGATATTCATTAAATTAATTGTACCAATGAAAAAGAATAAATCATCTGAAAAAGGAGGCAAGGCTGATTTTCCGGATATAAAAAAAATAGAGAAGAAAATACAGACCGGAAACCGGAAGAAAATAATTGAAGTACCTGATCGTGATACAGATGATAAGCCAAATACGCTATCCCCAATAGAAATACCCGAAAGAAAAGAAGAGGATGAAGCTGAGCAGCCTGGTGATAAATAATGTCGTCAAATCAGAATAGTTCTTTCCACCGTTCGCTCTCAGCGAATTGTTTTATCGTTTCATTCCTTTTTTCTAATAAGGCAGTCATATATTTCTTTAGAAATAATCTGTCAAATATTTCACCTGCAATACCAAAAGGAACTTTATACATGAATTCATCTGTCATAATGGTGTGATCAGCATTCCTTTTAAAATAGTGCTTATGCGTAATACTTTTAAAAATGCCTTTCAGCATGCAATCCTCAAAATAAACAGGGAAATCCATCTCCGTAATTTTCATTTCAAGGTGCTGGTAAATGCCGAAATGTTTAGCCCGCCACTTTACGGTATCTCCCTTTTCAAATAAACCTGTTGCTTTGCCGGCAACCACGGATTCATTTGTATCAATGGTTGATATTTTATGCAATTCCACGCTCCGGGAAAGATCGAAGCAGATTTCCGGGGATGAATATATATTGGTATTGATTTGTATAATGGTCACAGGCTTATATAAACGCTTTGCGAATATATAAACCTGTTGCAAATAATCTAACCGAGGTTATTACTATTAAAAATGATATTGTAGCCCTAAACCAGTGATGAAAAGGCTATTCTTTAGTTTTTTTGTATCGGCCCAGGAAGCAGTAAATGATCCAATGAGGTCGAGATGACGTGCTACTGCATATCCTATAGAAGGCGCAATAGCAGGAGCCCATGTTCTTGAATAATGGATATAAGATACACCTGCATTAGCTTCGATAAACCAGCCCCCAACTTCATCGGTAAACCCATCAATCATGTAACGGGGTACTCCAAAATTAAACCGGTAACCGCCAGTTAATAAAAGTGTGCTTATATTATTGTAATGCCCGCCATCAAATCCCTTAAAAAAATCTCCATCTGTAGCAGGGCTATGCAATGCTTTGAAAGTAATTACATATTCATGAAAAGTATCGTGGTTTTTTTGCGCTTTGAACATCATTTTCGCGGCGCCGCTCACTCCGTATCTGCCCGGGTATTCTGCTGCATTAAAATTTCCTTCTGCCGTTAAAGCAAAGCGAAGTGGCTTTGTGGGATAGGTGACTGTTTGATTAATTTGAGCTGATGCAAGGTTGATGCCAAGGAACAGGCATAGTCCTGCAAAAAGTACACTTTTCTTCATGATTAAGAGGTTTGAGGTTGAAACAATTGTATGTTAATAATAAATGACGACTTGTTGAAACAATTGGTTCCAGGAAAGGATAGAAAACTTAGAATGCTTACAAGGGATAATGAACTTGAAGAAGTAACCGGTTTTACCGGATTTAAAAGAATGGATTTAAGAGAATCCGCTACAACAAATAGTGCAAGCGGTAATGCAAATGTATATTTTATTGCAGAAGTTCCTAAAAAATTATGCTTATAACTACCAATAATTAATCTATGATAACAAACAAAGGTTTTTTATATAAGTTTAATTATACGCCATAAGCCTGGATCCACTTTTTTTAGTTCAGCTTTAATAGTAGCTTTTTCATTAATGTCAGCAGATATACAGCTCTCTTTGCTTATAAGGGCTTTGAGTTTGTTATCTTCCTTTTCATTAAATAAAAATGGTTCTTCCTTTTTGGGCGAAGCGCTCTTAACATCTAATGATAATATATTAAAGTCGCTCTGCTCACTATACGTTTCCGTATGTGTTACAATAGCTACAATAATAGCACAATTAGGCCTTATCGGGGGCATACATCAAACTGATATTTTTAATAAAGCTACTGATCTATTTATTGCAAAGATTATTTCTTCTTTTTCGCTGGCTTTTTTGTAGCGGCAGCGCCTGGTTTAACGTAAATATCTGCAGTGATTTTTCCGCTGCTAAGCTTAATATTTCTGATGGCTACTTTTGTATCCAGTCCGCCATAACTTTTGCTGTTAGGTTTTGAGGAACGGCTGAACGTTTTTTTTCTCGAGGTTCCCGGCCAAACGTCTCCTGTGTCACCTCCGTTTGTTCCCTTTTCCAGGTGCTGATTTCCATCTGCCTGCAGAAGCGCTACTTTATAATGCTGTTCATTACTGTTATCTTCCATTGAATCGTCTACATGGTAAATGAGTAAGCCTTCTGAAGGAATATATTTATCATAGTTTTTTTTCATTCTATGCTCTGCAAGAAAGTATTCATTACCAGGGCCGCCATCCCTCCACAGCCGGTATACTTTTTTCCCGGATTTTACATCCTCTATTACAACGCCGGCGGAGTTAGCACTCTGGTTAATAGTGGTAACCCAGTTTTGCTGCACTTTGCACCATGCACAGGGATGAGCAGGGGTAAGTCCATTGTTATTCCAGCTGCCTCCTGCCATAAGGCACCAGTTGCCAATACCTTCACTGGTATAATCAATATCGTACAGGTCAGGAAATCCAAAAAGCAAGTGTCCAAGTTCATGTGCGCATACTCCCAACTCACAGTCTTCCGGAACGGTAAGATAAGCGTATATACTTGTTCCGTCTGCGTTATACACCTGTGGTAATACCCATTTATGGCTCCATATATCGTTTGAGCTACCTGTTACCTCGGCTCCCGGTCCGGCATGAATCACCACAAAAGCATCAACATATCCATCGTTATCATTATCATAAGTACTAAAGTTTATTTTTGGGTTTGCGGCCCGGGCAGCATCCTGTGCCAATGTACGTGCATTCGGCGTAGCATTGCCCGTGCCGCTGTCGCCATGCGCGTACTCGCTTAATTTCCTGGGCATCCTGTAAGGACCAACTACCTGCCCGGTAATAGATACCAGTCCATTGGTAACTTCTTTATAATATTCTTTTACGCTGCCTGTTGCTATTACCCCTTCACTAAAAAACAAATTTTCAAACCTTTTCTTAGGCTGTGTCATTGGTTTATCGCTGAAATCAACCAGTATAACTGCTACCTTAAGTGTGCCCTGCAATGGCGCTCTTGATGCTGAACGAACACGCACTCCGTTAGCAGAGGTTCCCAAGGCAAATACACTTCCTGGTTTTAATAATCCATCATTAAACCCTAATCTTGATTTTGCCAAAGGCTTAATCAGGGTACTTAATACAGAGCTTCCCAGGCTTCTTTTTACCTGCTTTAAATCTGCCTTTAATTTCTTTTTTAATTCAGGGCTTGGGGCTATCATGCATCTTTCTCCATTATTACTTTCAGCTGCGGCATTAATGATATTAATATAATTACCCAGTAATTCAGGTATTTCCTGCTTTTCCATGTTATAATTTTTAAATGCTTAAAAATTCAGGGAGGATCAGTTATGATGTGTTATAGAGTAAGGAGCAAATAGCATCGGCTTCGATAAATTAAATGTACTCTTTATAAGCGGTTACAGCAATACCTATTTAGGGTAGTACCCGGATTTATTTTCCTTTTAACTATTGCATAACCATAAAAGACAGGAGTAGGAACATTGATATAATCATTAACCCGAACATGAAAGGGATGACCACAAAAAGTAAAAGGCTGTCCTTTTAGAACAGCCTCTTTTACTTTATCTGTAGTAATGGTATTATTACAATTTTCTGATCTTGATATTCTTAAACCAAACTTCATTACCGTGATCCTGCAATGCAATACGACCTTGTTTTGCTTTTGCGAATCCAGGCATATTTTTAAACTTACTGTTTGCTACCATTTGGTTCCAGGCATCATCACCAATTGTGGTTGATACAACCTTAGCGCCGTTTTGCCAGAGTTCAAGTTTGCCTTTGTGAAATTTTATGGTAATGCTGTTCCACTCTCCTGGAGACTTTACATTTTCGGGTTTGCTGGTAATCAGATCATATAAGTCGCCGGCACGGTGTTTTATGATCTTTGCATCCGGGTGACCGTTATTATCCAGCACCTGCATTTCAGGCCCGGTTAAATAAGAACGTTTGTATTCAGGGGATTCATTTACCAGAAAAATAACACCGCTATTACCATTAAGGGATATCTTCCAGTCGAGCTTTAATTCAAAATCTCCATATTCTTCAGCGGTAGTTGCATCACCGCCGGCTTCTTCGCCCTCGTGGGGTCCTAAATACAAGGTGCCATCCTGAACAGACCACGCTTCGCCTAAATTTGTTTTACCGTATGAATGCCAGCCATTGGTAGTTGTACCATCAAAAAGTAATGTCCATCCTGCTTTCTTTTCTTTAGCAGTCAGTTCATTGTCCCTGGTTTGAGCACTTAGATTATTTAACGCTAAAACTCCCAATGCAAAACCACTCAATATTATTTTTTTCATTCTTTATTATTTGATTGTAAGAATATATTTTACCATTGCTTCGCAATCTTCTTCGGATAAAGTTGGGTGAGGCGCCATTGGAATTTCACCCCAAACACCAGCACCTCCTTCTTTTATTTTTTTTGCAAGTTTTGCTATGTCTTTCTCATTATATTTTTTTGCAACTTCTGCATATGAGGGTCCAACCAGCTTTGTTTTCTCCTGGTGACATGCGAGGCAGTCACCACCAGCTATCAGCGCTTTTCCATCTTTTGCAGGTGGCGGTGGCGGCACAGCTACTGTTACCGCGCCTGTTGCAGAATCAACCACAAAGGCTTTTTTAGCCTTGGTTTCACCAATCTGTGGATTAATACTGGCGCTTATCGGTTTTTTTGGTTCTGAAGGATGGTTGCCACAGGCATAACAAATCACTGCTAAAATCAGGGCCGATGAAATTTTCTTCATTACTTACTTTATTTAAATTGTCATGATTATGTCAAAAAAACGGCCATAAATATCCGAAGAAAAACTACTCAAGCCCCAAAACCTTGCGATTAAATTTTTCGTCGCTGCCTGTTCCGGCAAAATCATCAAATGCGTGCTCTGTAACACGAATAATATGATTTTTAATGAACGGCGCTCCTTCAGCAGCTCCCTGTTCAGGGTGTTTCAGTGCACATTCCCATTCCAGCACAGCCCATCCTTTATAATTGTAGGCTGCCAGTTTACTGAAAATAGATTTAAAATCAACCTGTCCGTCGCCCAACGAGCGGAAACGACCAGCACGTTCCACCCAGCCCTGGTAGCCACCATATACACCTTGTTTACCTGTTGGGTTAAACTCCGCGTCTTTTACATGGAACATGCGGATGCGCTCATGGTAATTATCGATATAATCCAGATAGTTTAAGCATTGCAATACAAAATGGCTTGGATCATACAGCAGGCAGGCTCTCGGGTGATTTTTAACTTTCTCCAGAAACATTTCGTAGGTAATGCCATCATGTAAATCCTCGCCGGGATGTATTTCATAGCACAGGTCAATTCCCTGCGCATCAAATTCATTTAATATGGGCAACCAGCGGTTAGCCAATTCGGTAAACCCGGTTTCTACCAATCCGGCAGGGCGTTGCGGCCATGGATATACCGTATGCCATAATAAGGCACCGCTAAAGGTAGCATGCGCATTCAAGCCAAGATTCCTGGAAGCTTTGGCCGCGTTTTTCAGATGCTTTACCGCCCATTCTGTACGGGCCTTTGGATTATTATGATATTGCGCCGGGGCAAAGCCATCAAACAGTGCATCATATGCCGGATGCACAGCAACCAACTGCCCGATTATATGAGAGGCTAGTTCTGTGATCTGTAATCCGGCTTCGTTTACCACACCTTTTATTTCATCTGCATAGGTTTTGCTTTCAGCCGCTTTATCTATGTCAATAATATGGGTAGCCCATGTTGGTATCTGCACACCCACATAACCCAAGCCTGCCGCCCATTCGCAAATAGATTTTAAATTATTGAAAGGCGCTTTATCGCCTAAAAACTGGGCAAGGAAAATACCGGGGCCCTGTACGTTCGTCATGACTATAAAATTTTAAAATTCTTAAATAAGGTGGAAGGTGAAGGGTAGAGGGCAAAAAACACAGGTTTGATGTCTGTGGTTTGCCATTTGCCGGTTATTAGGTAGAGACAAGGCATACCTTGTCTCTACACGCTGTACCCTACACCGTAAAATCAGTCCATTTTTCGCTGCTTCCTCCGCTCTTCACCACATTATCAATAAACGCCATACCTCTTACACCATCAGCCGCTGTTGGAAAATCCAGCATTTCTGTAGTAGGTGTTGTGCCATCAAGCTTTGCGGAAAGAGTAAGCGCAAAATTGCGATAGATATTACCGAAAGCTTCAAGATAACCTTCGGGGTGACCTGCCGGCACCCGCGTATTATGCTTGGCAAAACTGCTGAGGTAACCGCCGCCTGTTCTGTATATTTCTGTAGGTCTATCAAGCCATTTCAGCAATAAAGTGTTAGGTTCCTGCTGCGCCCATTCCAGTCCGCCTTTATCGCCATACACCCTTATCTTAAGCGCGTTTTCTTCACCGGCGGCAATCTGCGATGCTATAAGCACTCCTGCCGCGCCGTTGTCAAATTTCAACAACACATTTCCATCATCATCAAGTGCACGGCCCGGAACCATAATATTTAAATCCGCACAGAGCTTTGTTATACGTGAACCGGTAATGTATTCTGCCAGATGCGCGGCATGTGTACCGATATCTCCCATGCAACCAGATTTACCTGATTTAGATGGATCTGTTCTCCATGCGGCCTGTGCATTACCTTCCCTTTCGCTCATGCGGGTTAACCACCCCTGCGGATATTCTACTATTATTTTTTTGATCTTTCCCAATGCACCATCCTTTACCATTTGCTTTGCCTGCTTAACCATCGGGTAGCCGGAATAGGTATGCGTTAATGCAAGAACAAGTCCTGTTTCTTCAACCTTTTTTTGCAGCTTTTTAGCTTCATCCAAAGTAAACGTGATTGGCTTTTCAACCACTACATTAAAGCCATTATCCAGTGCCATATATGCAGGATCAAAGTGTACGAAGTTCGGTGTAACAATGGTTAAAAAATCCATACGTTCACCTTCCGGAAGCTTTGCTTCCGCTTTTATCATTTCCTGGTAGGTAGTATATGTTCTGCTTTCAGGAAGAAATAATGACTTTGCGGAATCTTTTGCGATATCAGGATTGTGGCTTAGTGCGCCACAAGCTAATTCAATCAGGCCATCCATGTTGGCAGCAATACGATGAACGGCGCCGATGAAGGCATCCTTGCCTCCGCCTACCATTCCCATTTTTAATTTTCTGTTCATGAAAAAAATATTAACGTGATAAAAAATCTGAAGAGGGATTAAAAATAAAACATTTACGTTTACTGCAATTTCTTTTTATGTGAAATAATTTTACAACTGTATTGGTTCACAGCATTAATTTTAATATAGCCACCTTATTTCTCCCTTTTAAGAATTCTCAAAAAAATGCAGCTTAACAATCAAAAAGAAATTTATTTATAAAACATTTCCTACCTTAACTGCCAGTTATAAGGTTATGTCCACTTCATCATCGAATCCACGCAGGCGTGCCATAAAGCATATTATTGCAGGTTCTCTGGCAATAGGCACCACGCCGGCATTTGCCGGTTCTGTTTCTTCCAAACGTGGGGAAGAAAGCAATTATAATATGAAAGGAAATATCAATCATTCGGTATGCCGCTGGTGTTATGGCAGCATATCCCTGGAAGAGTTTTGCGCGTCTGTAAAGAAATTAGGCATCAATGCTATTGATCTTATTGGACCAAAGGATTGGCCGGTACTGCAGAAATATGGTATTTATTCTTCTATGTGCAACGGGGCCGAAATAAATCTTGAGGATGGCTGGAATCATACCGAGTTTCATCCGCAGTTAATAAAAAATTACAGCGAAATGATACCTCTTGTTGCTAAAGCAGGCTATAAGCAACTTATTTGCTTCAGTGGCAGCAGGCGGAATCTCGACAATGAAACCGGCTGGAAAAACTGTGCCGATGGTTTAAAACAGGTAATAGGTATTGCTGAAAAATATAAGGTAACACTGGTAATGGAACTGCTCAACAGTAAAATTGACCACAAAGATTACCAATGCGACAGAACAGCCTGGGGGGTAGAATTGGCCAAACGCATTGGATCTGAAAATTTCAAATTGCTGTACGACATATATCATATGCAGATTGATGAGGGAGATGTGATAAGAACAATTAAAGAATATCACCCTTATATTTCTCATTATCATACAGGCGGTGTTCCCGGCAGAAGGGAAATAAACGAGACCCAGGAATTGTATTACCCTGCTATAATGAAAGCTATCATTGATATTGGCTTTAAAGGATATGTAGCGCAGGAATTCATCCCTACACCCAAAGATGCTCAAGGACAGATTGCATCACTAGAAGCTGCGGTAAAAATTTGCGATGTATAATCCAGTCACATATATTTTTAATAATTTATTAAAAACAGATTGCTAATTGATTAAACTATAACTTATGCCGGAAAACGTTTATGATGCTATTGTAATTGGCTCGGGAATAAGTGGCGGATGGGCCGCAAAAGAGTTGACCGAAAAAGGACTGAAAGTAATTATGCTGGAACGTGGGAGAAATATTGAACACGTAAAAGATTATGTAAATGCCAACAAAAATCCGTGGGAGTTTCCGCACAGAGGCGGGCGCACGCAACAGATGGTTCATGATTATCCTGTATTGAAAAGAGATTATCCTTTAAATGAAACCAACCTCGATTACTGGTGCAGCGATAAGGAAAATCCTTATACAGAAATCAAACGTTTTGACTGGTTCCGTGGCTACCATGTTGGTGGGCGTTCATTAATGTGGGGCAGGCAGAGCTACCGTTTGGGTGACTGGGATTTTGAGGCAAACGCAAAAGAAGGGGTTGGCGTTGACTGGCCGGTTCGCTATAAAGAAATTGCTCCCTGGTATGATCATGTTGAAAGATTTGCCGGCATAAGTGGATCAAAAGAAGGATTGCCGGAATTGCCCGACGGACAATTTTTACCTCCTATGGAAATGACCTGTGTTGAAAAAGATGTGGCAGCCCGCATAAAAGAAAAATTCGGCGGCAAAAGAAAAATGATTATTGGCCGCACAGCTAATATTACTGTTCCTTTTACCGATCAGGGAAGACAAAATTGCCAGTTCCGCAATAAATGCTGGTTGGGTTGCCCTTATGGCGCTTATTTCAGCACACAATCTTCTACATTGCCTGCCGCTATGAAAACAGGCAACCTCACACTGCGCCCCTGGAGCATTGTTACCAAAATTTTATACGATAAGGATACAAAAAGAGCTACCGGCGTTGAAGTGCTGGATGCTGAAAGTAACAAGACATATACGTATACTGCCAAAATTATTTTCCTTAATGCATCTGCACTTAACAGTGCATGGGTGTTGATGAATTCTGCAACAGATATATGGCCCGATGGGCTTGGAAGCAGCAGCGGAGAACTGGGGCACAATGTAATGGATCATCACCTTGGTGTAGGCGCCGGTGGAGTAGTGGATGGCTATGAAGATAAATACTATTTTGGTCGTCGTGCCAATGGTATTTATATTCCACGTTACAGGAATTTCTTTGGCGATAAGAGAGACTATCTCCGTGGCTTTGGCTACCAGGGAGGAGGAAGCAGGGGCGGTTACAGCCGTTCGGCAGAAGAGGTGTCCCTGGGAGCAGACCTTAAGAATGCGTTGGTTGAGCCAGGTGTATGGACAATGGGTATAGGAGGCTTTGGTGAAACACTGCCTTACCATGAAAACAGGATATATATTGATAAGAATACCTACGGTGATAAAATGGAGCAATTCAATGATCCCGTTACCGGCAAAGACCTTGGTATGCGCCCTGTTCCTGATAAAAACGGAAAGCAACGTGTAGATAAATGGGGCTTACCTGTACTGGCTATGGATGTTGAGTATAAAGAGAATGAAAAGAAAATGCGCAAGGATATGCTGAGCGATGCTATTGAAATGCTGGAAGCTGCCGGCGTAAAAAATGTGCAGGGGCGCGAAGGAGACGGCACTTTAGGAAGAGGTATACATGAAATGGGAACCGCACGTATGGGGCACGATCCTAAAACATCTGTTTTGAATAAATTTAACCAGGTATGGGATGCGCCGAATGTATTTGTAACAGATGGGGCGTTCATGACTTCAGCGGGTTGCGTAAATCCATCTCTTACTTATATGGCTTTTACAGCAAGAGCTGTTGATCATGCATTTAGTGAATTAAAGAAACAAAATCTTTAATGTAAGGGTTAAAAATTTTTTTGACAATCTTAAAAACGAATTATATGAACAGACGTGATGCCTTATCGAGAGTTGCCCTGATACTTGGAGGAACCGTGATTGGCGCTAACGCTTTTTTAGAAGGATGTAAACCTGCTGATAAAAAAAGCAGCGATGATAGCAGCGCTAAACCTTTGTTTGCTGCTACAGACGCTGCCTATCTTGATGAAATAGCAGAAACAATAATACCTGCAACAGATACTCCCGGCGCCAAGGCTGCTAAGGTTGGCGCTTTTATGACAGTGATGGTAACGGACTGTTATCCTGAAGCTGATCAAAAGGTGTTTATTGATGGAATGAAAAAACTGGAAGAAGCCAGTAAGAAAAAAAACAACAAATCATTTATGGATAGCAGTGCCGAAGAACGTAAAGCGCTGTTGATTGATATTGATAAAGAAGCCAAAGATTATATGGCTTCTAAAAAGAATGAAGACCCCAAGCATTACTTCAGAATGATGAAAGAGCTTACCCTGCTTGGCTATTTTACTTCTGAACCCGGGGCTACACAAGCCTTGCGCTATGTAGCAGTACCCGGAAAATACGAGGGTTGTGTAGCATATAAAAAAGGCGACAGGGCCTGGGCGAGTTGATAAAATATTGTTGAAATCAAAACAGAAAAGTTTAGATGAATGAAGCATCTAAACTTTTCTGTTTTACAGGAATGCTGATCGTTATTATCAAACGCCTTTGAAATGCAGAACTACTTACACTCCTGCTCACAATAAATTAGTATCTTTCTTATAAAGAATGCAATCATTTTCCGGCAACTCCTTTATCCAAAACAATATACTATAAGCGTTCTACATTATGAACTGGCTGTTACTTTTCGAAATACTTTATATTATCGCCCTTATTCTTGTTTGCTTCCGCATTATTTATGATACGCAGAACAATATAAAAACGCTGGCATATCTTCTGTTGGTAGTATTTATCCCTGTAATCGGCGCAATCATATATTTCTCTTTTGGCATTAATTACAGGAAGCGAAGAATGTATGACAAAAAGCTGGTTGCCGATGATGTGCTTGCTGAAAAAATAAGGATACAATCATTGCAGTCTTCTCAAAAAACCTACAATGAAAACAAAGCGCTATTGGAAAGCAACCGTGAACTTGCTTATATGCTGGTGAATGGCAGTATGAGCACATTAACCGGCGATAATGATGTAAAGCTGCTGATTAACGGGGAATCAAAATTTCCTGAAGTTATTGCTGCATTAGAAAAAGCAAAACACCATATTCATATAGAGTATTACATTTTTGAGGATGATGAAATAGGAAAAACTGTGGAGGAAATTCTTATACGCAAAGCAAAAGAAGGCGTTGAGGTGAGATTTATATATGATGATTTTGGCAGCCGCTCTATCCGCCGCACATTGTCTAGGCGATTAAGGAGTAATCATGTGCAGACTTTTCCGTTTCATAAAATAATTTTTGTTGCACTGGCCAACCGGCTTAATTACAGAAACCATCGCAAAATAATTGTAATAGATGGAACCATCGGATTTATTGGTGGGATTAATGTTAGCGACAGGTATATTAACGCAAAAGAAAACAAGCTCTTCTGGCGTGATACTCATCTTTATATTCAGGGCTCCGGTGTAAGGTATCTCCAATATCTTTTTATGTGCGACTGGAATTTTTGTGCTAAAGATCATTTAAAGCCAAATGAAGCGTTCTTTCCTGAATATTCATCTATACCTAAAGCAGGAAACAAAATAGTGCAGATTGCAGCCAGCGGACCAGATTCAGAAGTGCCTGTTATTTTGTTTTCTATTTTACAGGCTATTAATCTTGCCACCCAGGAAATATTAATTACCACACCCTACTTCATCCCCGGCGAAAGTGTTATTGATGCGTTGCTGGTATCGGCAATGGGTGGCGTTAAAGTAAAAGTTTTAGTGCCTGATAAATCTGATTCCATAATAGTGAATGCAGCCGCTAGGTCATATTACGGTGATCTCGCAAGAGCAGGTATTGAAATATATTTATACAGGAAAGGATTTGTACATGCTAAAACACTTGTTGCCGACAGAAAGCTTTCTGTAGTTGGCACAGCTAATATGGACTACAGGAGTTTTGATCTGAATTTTGAAGTAAATGCTATTGTATACGATAAGGAAATCGCTAACCAGATGGCAGATGTTTTTTATAACGACATTAAAGACGCGGAACTGGTGGATATAGAAAAATGGGATAAGCGACCGCTTTATAAAGAGATGATAGAAAAAACAGCAAGGCTGATTTCGCCATTATTATAATGATATAATTTTTCAGCAGAGATATTTCCGTATTCAATATACTCACCGCTTACCCGCAAATTCAATTTTTATTATCACCCCCCATTTTAATAATTTCGCTGCCTGTTCTACTATTTAAACCCCGGATATTCCACTAATTTTTGAACGATGAAAGCAAGAGTTCTGAAAATACATCCCAAGGATAATGTATTGGTTGTCCTCACAAACCTGAAAAAAGGTGAAGTAATTGAGCATAACGGAAACAGTTATACGCTGGTTGATGATGTTGACGCCAAGCATAAGTTTTTTATTGACGATATGAAGGCCGGCGACTCTGTATATATGTATGGCGTGCTGGTAGGTAAAATCCAGTTTGATGTGCCGAAAGGCGGCAGAATGACAACCGATAATACCAAACATGCGGCTGATGCTTATGCTTATCGTGCTGCAAAATATGAGTGGCATGCGCCGGACGTATCAAAATTTGCCGGCAGAACCTTTAATGGTTACAAACGTAGCGATGGAAGAGTGGGAACGGCCAATTACTGGCTTTTTCTGCCCACCGTGTTCTGCGAAAACAGGAATCTTGATGTAATAAGGGAAGCTTTGCACAATGAATTGGGATACGCCGTAACTGATAAGTATAAATCCTATGCTAAATCTTTGGTGGATGCCTTTAAAGAAGGTGCAGATCTGGGCAGTGTTGATATCACAGCTTTACAACCCGATCCTAAACAACGCAGGGTATTTAAAAATATAGATGGCATAAAATTCCTGAATCACCAGATGGGTTGCGGCGGTACCCGGCAGGATGCCAAAACGCTGGGTGAATTGCTCGCTGCCTATTCTGATCATCCTAATGTTGGGGGTATTACCGTGTTGAGTCTGGGTTGCCAGAACCTGCAGGTGCAGGACTATCTGAAATATTTGAAAGAAAGAAATCCTGGTTTTGATAAACCGTTATATGTTTTTGAGCAGCAGCAATCACAAAGTGAAGAGCAACTGGTGGCAGAAGCTATTCGTAAAACTTTTGAGGGGCTTGTTGAATTAAATAAACTCGAACGTACTCCCGCTCCTTTATCGGAAATGTGTGTAGGCGTTAAGTGTGGCGGCAGTGATGGATTCAGTGGTATATCTGCAAACCCGGCGGTGGGCTATTGCGCAGACTTACTGGTAGGGTTAGGCGCAAAAGTGTTATTGGCTGAGTTCCCGGAATTGTGTGGGGCAGAGCAGGAGCTGATTGACCGTTCGGTGGATGAAGCAACTGCCCAAAAATTTATTACGCTTATGCGTAACTATGATGAGCTGGCACATAAAGTGGGTTCTGGATTTCACATGAACCCTTCTCCCGGTAATATTAAAGACGGGTTGATCACTGATGCTATAAAATCAACCGGTGCTGCTAAGAAAGGCGGTACATCTCCTGTGGTTGATGTGCTGGATTATACAGAGAAAGTGAAAAAACCGGGATTGAGCCTGGTTTGTACACCGGGCAATGATGTGGAAGCAACAACCGGTAAAACGGCCTCTGGTGCTACATTGATATTGTTTACTACCGGACTGGGAACGCCAACCGGTAATCCTGTTTGCCCAACCATTAAAGTAGCCACCAATTCATCTTTGGCAAGAAGAATGAAAGATATTATTGATATAGATACCGGCGGAATTATTGAAGGAGAAAAAACCATTGAACAAATGGGAGAAGAGATACTGGAATACTGTATAAAAGCAGCCAGTGGCGAAGTAATTCCCAAAGCCGTACAGCTCAACCAGGATGATTTTATTCCGTGGAAGAGAGGAGTATCTTTGTAAAAGTGGTAACTGAACCATAAACTAAAACCATAAACTTTAAACCTGTTTCCGCAACCCGCACAATCTCAAATTTAAAATTTCAAATCAGAAATCTCATCATGTTCACACTTAACAACAAAACCGCCATTATTACCGGTGGGGGAAGCGGAATAGGAAAGGCTATTACAACAGTTTTTGCAAGGCAGGGAGCGCAGGTATATGTGCTTGATATGGATGAAAAAGGCGGCAGCGCTACCGTGCAGGAAATAGTTGATGCAGGTAACAAAGCCGCGTTTTATAAATGCAATGTTGCCGATCAGAAAAACGTGAAGGCAGTAGCGGCAGAAATTACCGCTAAACATGGTTCAATTGATATCCTGGTGAATAATGCGGGTATTGCTCATGTAGGTCAGGCGGATAATACCAGTGAAGAAGATTTTGACCGTATTGTATCTGTAAATATCAAAGGCGTATACAATTGCCTGCATGAAGTCATTCCCTTTATGAAAGAAAAAGGCGGTTCTATTTTAAATATGGCTTCTATTGCCGCAATGGTGGGTATACCCGACAGGTTTGTTTATTCAACTGCCAAGGGAGCTGTAGCCGCCATGACGCTTTCTGTGGCTAAAGATTACATGAAGTACAATATCCGTTGCAACGCTATTTCGCCGGCAAGAGTGCATACACCTTTTGTTGACGGTTTTCTGGCAAAGAATTACCCTGGCAAAGAAGCGGAAATGTTTGAAAAACTTTCTAAAACCCAGCCGATAGGGAGAATGGCAAAACCGGAGGAAATTGCTTATCTCGCCTTATACCTTTGTTCAGACGAAGCTTCTTTTATTACCGGTTGTGATTACCCGATTGATGGAGGCTTTGTTAAATTAAATAACTGATGTCTTCTCTTTTATTGCAAAGCAATTTTTGAAAAGCTAATTTCGTTTGCAAATCAAATAGCACAACGTGAAGTTTTACCTGTTTTGCATACTGATATGTTTGGGGATCATTTCCTGTAAAAAAGAAGATGAAGTGGCTGTTGAACCTAATTTAATTTTCAGGTTCAGGTTTGATTCTACTCAGGAGCGCTTAAATAATATAGGGCAACCGTCAGCATTGCCGGAAGATCATGGAGCGCAAAGCCCGGCAATAAGCAAAATGAGCGTTCATTATATTGAGCTTGTTCCTTCAAATACTACCACATTGGGTAACGGTGCTGTTATTTATAAAGGGGAAGAAACAGCCCTTGGCGGCGATAGCGCTATTTATTTTGACAGATCGGTGCTTGCCGGGAATAATGAAGTGTTTTTTGCTATTCCTTTAAAAGATGTTGCGGCCGGAACATATGAATGGTTGCGCCTGTTGCCGGCTTACCAGCATTGTACCATACAATATCATGTAGATGAAAACATTGGCGATACATTGCATATTGACCAGGACTTTTCGGGCACGCTTGCTTCTTTTATTGGCTATAATACTTATATCACCTCATATCAAATCAATTCGCAGGTTATCGGTATAAACGAAAACCGCAGCCAGGGGTATTGGGGATTTGAGAGCAATATCAGCTACGAGGATTTCAGTAAAGTAGATACTATTTTCGGGCAGGCGGCTGTAACTACGGAGGTCAATCCGATCTATACCACGTCGCCTGTTCCGGCAGGTTCAGGTGTGGTTACCGGGGCTTTTGCAGGCAGCAAACTAACCATAACCGGCAAAGAAACAGAGAACATTATTATAGAAGTGGCTGTTTCTACCAATAAAAGCTTTGAATGGCAGGAAGTAGTAAAGAACGGTAAATGGGATCCGGCAAAAGGGGAAACAGTGGTGGATATGGGCGTAAGAGGAATAATTCCAACGGTTTGGTAGCTTCCGTTCATCCTTTCTTAACAAAAAGCTTCAGCCCTGTTTTGTATATTAGTATCAGAAAACATTGCAAATGCCCTTCTCCTATACCATATTCAGCAGCAGCGCTATCATAATAATGGTAGTGATATTGGTAGTGAACCAGGCGGTAAAAAATATTTACAAAAAACGCCCCTAACCTGCTGTTAGGAGCGTTGAATCATCTGATCTCTGCAGTATAGTTTTTTATGCCGTTTATTTAATGATAAGCTGCTGAGATGAAATATTGTTTCCATTTTTTATTACAACAAAGTATGCACCTTTAGCAAGCCCGCCGATATTCAGCTTAACTTGTTTTTGCCCTTTTACATTCCTGCTTTTTGTTATAAGCGCCTGGTTAACATTATATACCGCAACCTCATAGCTCAGGTCTTCATCCCAGGCTGCTTTTCCTTCAGGCGCATTTTCATCTTTTACCGCCGTTACGGTTACATAATCATTTGCCGGGTTAGGTGAAAGGAGGTATCCATAGCCACCGGAGCTAACCGTAAAAGATACCGTTCTGCTGGTAGCGCCGCAACTGCCTGTTCCGCTCATATAAAAATCAGCGCTTTGCCCTGCTGATAAATTCATAGTGAGAATTTTGCCTGAGCTGTTATAGTACCACGTGCCAGAACCGGAAGTTCGGGTGCAGCTTATGGAGGTTGAGCCTGGTAGCACCAGGTCTACATCGGCAGTGCCGGCTTTAATGAAATTAACGGTATTCATTTGCTTATTAGCCTGCCCGGTCTGCCTTATGGTACCGCCGATACCTGAAGCTGCTACATTAATATTTATATTTTCGGTATAAACAACGCCGCATACAGTTCTTGTAAGGGTTAAAACGCCGGTACCGTTATACCCGGGGCTTACAGTAACCTGGTTAGTACCCTGCCCTGAAAGAATATTTAGCTTATCATTAACTGCCCAGGTATAAGTAGTACCTGCCGTAGCAGTAACTGTAAAGATGCGGTTTGAATAACTACACCATGTACTGACATCTCCGGTTATGACCGGAGGCACTAACGCTGACACATTGGTAGTATTGGTTGTTATGGTGCCTGTGTTATTTGGATCAAGCCAGTTGCTGAGCCTGGTGGCATTAGTGCCACCACCTGCCCAGGAAATATCAAAGCGACCGCCATATTTGCTAACCTGCTGACAAACGGGAAGGTTTGCGTCATCAATTCCAAAATGCTGTCCTATAATTCTGTGGTTTTGGTCGAAATAGGGCGAACCGGAAGATCCGCCTTCCGTTGTGCCATTATCTGTTAGTAAATGCCAGCATTGTGCGCCTGAAAAATTGCCGAATGTAGGGGCATTTATATCGTTCGTTATTTTCATTACATCACCTTGTGGATGATGAATAAGTGTAGTTTGTGTAATTCCATTCGTATTTCTATTCCATCCTGCATAATTAATACCAGAGGTTGTGGGCGGGGTGTTATTTAATTCTATCAAACAAAAATCTGAACCTGCCCAGTTAGCTCGTAATGTGGAACCATTATATGTTACGCCATTTGAATTTTGTGAAGGGTCGCATGTAGGACTCCAGGCCTGGAATGTAAATCGCCATGCGGCTACATTTTGCTGTGGTAGATTTGGAGGATTAAAACAATGGTTTGCTGTCAGATAAAATGGTCTATTTGTATTGCATGTATTCATTACTAAACAACCACTGCACCATGCGCTTCCATTATCACTAAGTAATAATGAAACAGAATTTCTCTCGTTTTGCCATCCATTGCCCAATGGGCATAATACATTAATTTCACAGGCGGCTGATTGCCCGAACCCTGACACCTGATATACCTCTTTATATCCGTAGGCAATATTATTTGAGTGTAGAATAAGTCTTTTTAATGTTGAGATGGGTGTTTTAATTTCAGTTATAAGAAACTCCCCTTTAAGAACCCAGCTTCCCCATATGTTGTTAGCGTTATTTTCAGCTTCTGTTATAGGCCCGGTAATCATATTCCCTCTTTCGTTGTATATATACATTTCTGTCTTTTCCGGCAAATAGAAGCTGTCAAAATTTATGCTTGAGGACAATGCGCCATTGAGTTTGATGGAAAATTTTCCATAAGCAAAAGTATCATCATAATTCCATTCTATTAATTTAGTAAAATCCAGATCAATTTGGATCGGAACTGCTATCTGGAATGGTTGAACTTCGGCTGTTGCAGTGTTTCTTTTCTTTTCAGCCTGCAATAAATCAGGAATATTTTTAGCAGGGATTTCAAAATCAATTTTAGATTTATAGGATCTAATAAACTTTCCTGTTTCGCTTATCAATTCGCTACTGTTAATGTTGGTGCTTACCTGAGCTTTTGATAAAAGGCAAAGTATTAGTAACGGTAATACTAAGATTTTTTTAATAGGTTTCATACAATTGGTTTTTAGTTTAAAGGTTATATTGACATGAAAAGCTTAGTCCTGCAGAAAATATGTTTTGGGCTATTCGTTGTTCATTTTGCTCGTAATTATTGCCGATAAATATTTCGTCTTTATACCAATGGGAATAAACAGGAATGATAAGATTTGTTCCAAAAGATATTTTTGGGGATATGCTTCTTTCAATACCAAGATCACAGATTATCAAGTTCCCTACCGGCATGGATCTTCGGTTAATTTGCCATACCTTATTATCATTGTTTACTATGTATTTTTGACGAAAGGAGTTTAAAAAGTTATAGCTAACACAACCGTTTAATATTAGGTTATTGTTTACTGCTTTTTTATAGCCTGCTACCGCAAACAAATGAATATTGTTGTAAATGTATGACTGAGTAGCGTATCCTAATTGTCCCGGATTGTCATTATAGTTAAATGGTCTCCTTATTTTGAAGTTTTGTTGAAAATAACCGATTCCTAATTTCCAATAGACGCTCTTATAAAATGATTGAGAATAGTTAATATTCACCCCATAACTTATAGCACTTCCTTTTGGATGTTTTGGATTTCCTAATTGATAATAGGTGCCTTGGGAATTATTCCAGATGGCAGGAATGGAAATGCCAATACTTCTTGTTCCGAAGTTTGGAATTGCTTTATTTGCCTTTACTTGTGCCATTGGCAATGAAATAATAAGAAATAAAAAACATGGCATTGGTAGTAGTGATTTGTGAATTTTCATATGCTTAGTATTTATGGATGAAGTAAATAAATGAATTGTAATCCAACGCCATAGGCCATTAACCATTTTGACTTGTAAAGAGCGTTATTTTCAGGATTATTGCCTTCATAGAAAGCATCATCTAAAGCCCAAATGCTAAAAACAGGCAGATTGATCACCGGACTAAGTTCAATTCTTTTTCCCAATCGTTTGTTTATTCCCATTTGTAAATCTAAAGTGGCAGAAACATTCCTTTTTTTATAACGCATATACTTATTATCCGGCGGGCCTGTAGGGTAATCCTGCTTAATTCTGTAATACTGCGAAAAAGAATAGGAATCGGTAATATTCATGCCTCCAGAGAGAGAAAAGCCATTTTTTAACGAAAATATTTTTTCAATACCGGCAGAGACTGACACCGTATTATACCAATATTTATTAGTAGAAAAAGGTATAAACAAGGGACTTGGATAATTTATTACCCTTGCACCAGCATCCCCAAACCTGCCTTCCGCATCAATTTTATTGAAAGAAAGCCTATAGTAGCCAAGTGCAAACTTCACTCTCAAATTGTCTGAAATTCCATGACCATATGCGATAGAAACTCCATAGCTTTTACCCTGGATACTGATATCTTTGGCTGCTATAGAATTATCATCAAACCTAAACTTTGGATATTTATCGTACCTGAAGTAAGGCTTTATCTCAAGGGTAGAACTGATATTTTGCGCATAAGCTGAAAAAGTAATGAACAAAAGCGTAAATGATAACACAAGTGTTTTCATAAACTGATTTTAGGTTTAATGTAATCCTCTTTCAGTTTTCTATTGTTACAACATCCAAAGCGGTTATTATGGGCATTTCAATATGAGTGAGAATTAAATTGGCGAAAACGTTGCACAAGTTTATTGTGTCCCATGCTTTATTTTCTTAAGTGAATATAGGATGTTTTAAATTGATTTTACCAAAGTGTTTTCATATATATAATGTAGTAATGGTTTTGTTGTAGCCAACTGTATAGGGTTGTGTTTATGCTGGCGACTGATATACTGTTACAAAGCGTATCTTGAACTTTTAAAAATTCGAAGCCCTTAAAAATTCTGAAACAAATCCTTAATCACTAATCAAGAAACAACTTCGCCGCTAATCCATCCGCAAATAACTTCCCCTCATTCGTTAGTATAATATGCTCTTCATCCAAAATAATATTCCCGCCTGTAAATGAAGCTGCTGTTTTTAAAATATTGGTGTAGTGATGTGCTCCAAAGCCGTTTTTAATTTTAATGAGATCAATGCCTTCCATTGTGCGCAGCGAAGTCATGATATATTCGTTGAGTTGCTGGGTTTCAGTTAGTGTTTCCTGCTCAACCGGTAATATATCCTGGTTGATTGATTTTATATATAAAGCATTATTGGCAACATTCCAGCTTCTTGTATTTATACCATTAAACGAGTGGGCAGATGGCCCGAAACCGTAATAAGTTTTACCCTGCCAGTAAGCTGTATTGTGGCGACTACGCCTGCCCGGTAGTGAGAAGTTGGATATCTCGTAATGTTCATAGCCTGCATTATTCAACCAGTATATTAATTGCAGGAATTGTCTTGCCTGCTGATCGGGGTCAACATCCTGCATTTTGTGTTTGCTGATGAATTGCTGAAGTGCTGTTTTGGGCTCAACAGTAAGCGCATAACAGCTTATATGCGGCACCTGCAATTGCAATACCCTGTCCACATTATACTTCCAGTTTTCATCTGTAAGGGTAGGCGTGCCGTAAATAAGATCAACACTCAGGTTGTTGAATCCTGCCTGCTGCGCTTCAGCTATGCATTGCAAAGCCTGTTCGGCATTATGCGCACGATTCATCCATTTCAGGTCTTCTTCAAAAAAAGATTGTATGCCTATGCTCAGCCTGTTAATACCGGTTTGTTTCCATCGCGCCAGGTTTTGCGGGGTGATATCATCCGGGTTCGCTTCCAGGGTAATTTCAGCGTTATCAGCAATAATAAACTTTGAATGCAGCAAAGAAAAAATACTTCTCAATTCATCTGCTGAAAGCAGACTGGGTGTACCTCCGCCAAAATAAATGGTTTCAATTGTTTCGCCAGCGGCAAAAGAGGCTGTCATTGCTATCTCTTTCAATAAAGCATCAATTAAATCGTTCTTTTGTTTCAGTGTGGTAGAAAAGTGGAAATTGCAGTACAAGCAAGCCTGTTTACAAAAAGGAATATGAATATAAATGCCTGCCAACTGTTATACTATTTTTGAATTCAGACTGATGCTTTTAGATTTGTTATAATGAGCCGGTTACGTTGTGTTTCAGGATTGTTTTTTTTGCTGATGCTCTCCCTGCATGGTAGTGCCCAGCAAACCTACAGGCTCAGGTATTTTTTTGTTGACAAAGATACCACCTTCTCATTGCATACACTTGATTTGCAGGATGTGTTTTCCAATCAGCTGGTATGTAAAGCATATATTGATAAAATTGTGCCTGCATTGCGGTTAAAAGGGTATGCAGGTGCTTCGGTAGATAGCCTTGTGTTTGATTCAACATCGGCTGCTGCATGGCTATACCTTGGGGAAGCATACCGCTGGATAAGGCTGAATACAGATAATGCAGACAGGCAAATGCTTTCTGCCATTGGCTGGAATGATAAGTATGTGAATGGGCAGCCCATTGATTTTGTACAACTGCAATACTGGCAAAACCGTATGCTGAATTATTATGAGAACAATGGCCACCCTTTTGCAAGTATAGTACTGGACAGCATGACAATGCTTGATGCAGGGCTTTATGCAAAGCTGGATACAAAAAAAGGCCCGGAATATATTATTGACAGTATAAGAGTATATGGCAGGGCAAAAATCTCCAATTTTTTCCTGCAGAAATACCTTGGCATAGAGAACGGTTCATTATACAAAAAAGAGCGTTTGCAGAATGTGAGCAGGCGCTTGCTGGAGCTGCCTTATCTTAAAGAGATTAAAGCCTGGGATGTGTCGATGGCCGGCACAGGTTCGGTATTGAATTTATATATTGACCCTAAAAAGAGCAGCCAGGTAGATGTATTGGTGGGCTTTTTACCCGCAACCAACACGCCGGGAAGAACGAAACTCCAGTTAACCGGCGAGGCTAATATCAACCTGAAAAATGCGCTGGGCGCAGGAGAAACCCTCGGTGTTAACTGGCAGCAGATACAGGTTAAATCTCCGAGATTGCATTTGTTATATGAACATCCTTATCTTTTTAATACGCCTTTCGGTATTAATTTCAATTTTGATCTGCTGAAAAAAGATTCTTCCTTTCTTAACCTGAATACAAAATTCGGCATACAATATATATCAACCGGCAGGCAAAGCGCAAGTGTTTTTTTGCAAAATGCTACAACAAATGTATTGCCCTCCGGTATAGATACTGCGCAGATACGAGTAACCAAAACACTGCCTGCTTACATTGACGCAAGCACAACCAATCTTGGACTGCAATACATCTTTAATAATACAGATTATAAATTCAATCCCCGCAGGGGCAATGAATATAATATTATAGTTGCTGCTGGTATCCGTAAGATAAAGCCAAATACCTCGGTTACAAAAATGACCAAAGATGCTGGTGGTAATGACTTTAACTATGCATCACTTTATGATACGCTTGATAAAAAGACCTATCTCGCAAGAATAAATTTTTCAGGCGCTCATTATTTTAAGATGGGCAAGCAATCTGCTTTAAAGGTGGCGGTAAATGCAGGGGGAATATTTACCCGCAATATTTTTCAGAATGAAATGTACCAGATAGGCGGCTATAAATTATTGAGAGGTTTTGATGAAGAAAGTATATATGCTTCCAAATACAGCGTTATTACCGCAGAGTACAGGTTTTTTATCGGGTTGAATTCTTATTTCTTTGGGTTTGCAGATGGTGGTTGGGCGAAAAATGAATTATATACAGCCATTAATCAAACCGCGCATACTTATATGGGGTTTGGTGTGGGCATGGCGTTTGAAACAAAGGCTGGGATATTTAACCTGAGCTATGCGGTGGGTAAAAGAGACGATGTGCCATTAAATTTTCGCCAGGCCAAAATACATTTTGGATTAGTGAGTTTATTTTAAGGGAAATGTATTTGAGAGATAGTATTAGAATATTTTTGCGCAATAATTAAATCCGGCATTTTTGAGAAGCTTTATCTGTTTTATAATATTTCAATGCTTACTTGTTTTTGCACTAAGTGCGCAAGATGATTCTGCTGTTGTAAAACCACAACCGGATACGGCTGCAATACACATTGCAGATACCGCGCAAAAGAAGGTTATAAAAAAGAAACCGGCAGTAGCTCCTGTTGCAAAAAAGGATAGCATAGAAGGAATACAACAACAGGTAGCGCCGGTGCAGGCGCCCATGCCGGCAGTTAATGCAGACAGTGCAAAAGTTTCGGCTTTTCCTTACGGAGATTATACAGCCGCTTTTATAAATGATCATCCTTATTATAATATAAAAGAGGGCCTGGTTAACATGGCATCCAAACCGTACAAAGCATCCGATAAAGACGAATTGTTTTATATTATCTGTGCTACCCTTCTTTTCCTGGGGATATTACGTGTTAGTTTTCCAAAGTATTTCAACGACCTCTTTAATGTATTCTGGCGCTCAACGCGGCAAAAGCAGATCAGAGACCAGCTTCAGCAGGCTGGTATGACAACCCTGCTTTTTAATATTTTCTTTGTTTTCAGCCTTTCATTGTTTGCCTATCTTACTATTGATCATCTTACCGGCAGCATAAAAAAACCATGGATGATGTTTGGCCTATGTTTTTTTACCATTGGGGCCATTTATACCTTCAAATATTTTATTCTGAAATTTTCCGGCTGGATATTCGGGCAGGAAGAAGCAGCGGCAGCTTATGCCTTTATTGTGTTCATGATCAATAAAATACTCGCTGTTTTGCTCCTTCCTTTTATCCTGCTTCTGGCGTTTTCTGATAGCGGTATCAGGCAGGCGGCATTCAGCATTGCCGTCATCTCGATAATTTTTATTCTTATTTATCGTTTTATATTGGCATATAGTAACTTGCGTAATGAGCTAAAAATAAGCGGATTGCACCTGATTCTCTATGTGGCAGGCTTTGAGATCATTCCTGTATTGTTGATTTACAGGCTGTTGGTAGATTTTTTTGCAAGAAGTTTGTAACTTTGCAGCGACGTTGCCGAATACAGACAAACATATAGTAAAACAGAAAACAATGGCAGGAAATAGTTCTGTTGTTCCTATTAAAAAAGTGCTGATAACCCAACCGCGCCCTGATTCAGATAAATCTCCTTATTTTGAATTGGCTAAAAGGCATAGTGTAGAGTTGGAATTTTTCCCCTTTATTCGCCTTGAAGGAATACCTGCTAAAGACTTTCGGAAGCAAAAAATAGATATAGCCCAGTATAGTGCGGTTATTTTTACTAGTCGCCATGCTATAGACCACTTTTTTCGCACCTGCGAAGAGCTAAAAGTGACTATATCGCAAGACACAAAATACTTCTGTATCACCGAATCTGTCGCTTTATATCTTCAGAAGTTCATCCTGTACCGAAAGCGTAAAGTGTTTTACGGAGCTGATGGTACTAACAAAAGTTTGTTTGATGTAATAAACAAGCATAAAGAAAACGAAAAGTTCCTGTACCCCTGTTCTGAAAATCAGCAGGATAACGAAATCGTGAACTGGCTTAAAACAAACAAATGTGAGTTTGTAACGCCATTTATGTACAGAACTATCAGTAACGATGTGAAACAGTTGCTTACAAAGGCAGAATACGATATTATCTGCTTCTTTACGCCAAGTGGTGTAAAAAGCCTGCTCGAAAATTTTCCGAGATATAAGCAAAACGGTACTAGAATAGGCGCTTTTGGAAATAATACTTCAAGAGCTGTTGAGGAAGCCGGGTTAACATTGCATATTAAGGCTCCCGCGCCGGAAACCCCTTCGATGGTGGCTGCCCTGGAAAAATATATGAACAGCTATAAAACAAAATAACTCCGAATTTCGCTGAATGGATAATTACTCAAATCATCTCATTCACGAAACAAGTCCTTACCTACTTCAGCACGCACATAACCCTGTGGATTGGTATCCCTGGGGAGAAACTGCCCTGCAAAAAGCTTTACAGGAAGATAAGCCTATACTGGTAAGCATTGGATATTCAGCCTGTCATTGGTGTCATGTGATGGAGAAAGAAAGTTTTGAAGACGAGGAGATAGCGGCTTTCATGAATGATCACTTTGTAAATATCAAGATCGATCGTGAAGAGCGGCCTGACCTCGATCATATATACATGAATGCCGTACAAACAATGACAGGCAGTGGCGGATGGCCATTAAATGTTTTTCTTACACCAGGTAAAAAGCCATTTTATGGCGGCACATATTTTCCCCCTTCACCTGTAGCCGGCCGGCCCTCATGGGAGCAGATACTGGTTGGGGTGATGAAGGCTTTTAAAGAAAAACGAGCAGAGATAAACAACCAGGCAGAAGATCTTACACAACATCTTTTGCAGTCCAACTCATTTGGTATAAGTCCGGTTTCAAATGGTGGAAAAATATCCCACAAGGATATAGATACCATGTTTGAAAACCTGATGACCAATGCTGATACGGAATGGGGTGGCTTTGGACGTGCACCAAAATTTCCACAAACATTTTCCATTGCATTTTGCCTGCGTTACTACTATTACTATAAAAATGAAACTGCTTTACGCCAGGCACTGCTTAGCCTGGATAAAATGATATATGGCGGGATATATGATCAATTAGGCGGAGGGTTTGCCAGGTATTCAACGGATACGGAATGGCTGGTTCCGCATTTTGAAAAAATGTTGTACGATAACGCTTTGCTCATTGCCGTTTTGTGCGATGCATACCAGCTCACAAAGCATAGTTTGTATAAAGATATAATTGATCAAACCTTTGGATTTGTAAAGCGTGAACTGATGAGCAAAGAATGGGGCTTTTTTTCAGCGCTTGATGCAGATAGTGAAGGAGAGGAGGGAAAATATTATGTATGGAATAAGCAGGAGGTAAATGATTTACTGGGCGATGCTGCTGCTTTATTTTGCGAATATTATGATATAACTGAAAAGGGCAATTGGGAAGGCAGGAATATCCTCAATATTCCAAAACCATCAGAGGCTTTTGCGCCGGATAAGCAAATAAACCAGGCTGAATTAAGTAACATACTTTCCGGTTGCGGTTCTGTTCTTTTGCGCGAAAGAAACAAGAGAACCAGGCCTGGGCTGGATGATAAAATTTTGCTCGGGTGGAATGCACTCATGAATACCGCCTGCTCAAAAGCATATGCAGCCACAGGGAATACCGCCTGTAAAGAGCTTGCCATAAAGAACCTGGAATTCTTATTGGCGAAATTCAGTAATGGCAATGGTTTAAGGCATACTTATAAGAATGGAAAAAGTGAAGTGCCTGCTTTTATTGATGATTATGCTTACCTTATTCAGGCGCTTATTCATTTGCAGGAAATTACCGGCAACCAGGACTATTTAAGAAAAGCAGAGGAATATGCACAATACGCAGTAAAGCATTTTATGGATGTGGAAACCGGTTTGTTTTTTTACACCCACAGCAACCAGGAGGATGTTGTTATACGTATAAAAGAAATATATGATGGCGCAACAGCCTCGGGCAATGCAATAATGGCTTGGAATTTGCAATATTTATCGCTCGTTTTTAACAATAGTCAATGGAAGGAAATTGCTGATAAAATGACCGGTGCCGTTGCTGATATTGTGGTTAAATATCCTGTGTCTTTTGGCGCCTGGGCAGGCAGTATTACAGATAGCTGCAATAGTATTAATGAGATTGCTATAGTTGGAGAACAAGCTGAAGCGCTAAAAGATTGTTTATTATCTTATTATATGCCTAATAAAGTAATGCAAACATCAGTAAATGATGACGTCGCATTTCCTCTTTTATATAAGAGATGGGTAGAAAATAAGACATATATATACCTGTGCCGTAATTATAATTGCCTGAGGCCGGTTGAGCATATTGAAGATCTGATAAGCCAGTTAGGGGGGAAGTGATAAAGCGCAAAAAAGCACAATAAGTAATAACACCAACCGTTTATATTACCTGTGTTGCCGGCATAATATGCCTGTACGCTAAAAAAAATATAATATTTGAAACGCTGAAAATTTAAATTAATATTTCATCTATATTTGTCCAAATACCCTTTAAGCTATTTTTATGAAAGTGAAAAGCCTCTTCACCAATCTCTTTGTAATTACTGCATTCGCGTTAGCGATTGTAAGTTGTGGCAAGTCGAAATCATCTTCAAAAGGCTCATTACCCAAAGATAAAGGCCAACTGGTAGGTGTAGCTCCGGGTGGTAAATACTCTTTGCCAAAGCCTCCGGGTATGACGTACATACCCCAGGGAACGTTTCACATGGGCCCCAGCGATGAGGATATCAACTATGCTTTTACTGCCCGTAACCGGCAGATTACTATCAGCGGTTTCTGGATGGATGAAACTGAGATAACCAATAATGAATATCGCCAGTTTGTTAACTGGGTAAGAGATTCCATTGCTGGTGAAAAGTTGGGTTATAAGTCAAAAGATGGTAATAGCCTTGACTGGAAAAAAGTTTCAACCATTAAATGGAACGATCCTAAAACAATTGAGCAGCTTGATGCTATGATTGTTTCTCCTGACAACCGCATTTTCGGCAAAAAAGAGCTGGACGCCAATAAACTGGTTTATCATTCAGAAACTTTTAAATACAAAGAAGCTGCTGCTAAAGAAAATGCTTCTCAGCCGCGCTCTAAGTATATTGAAAAGCTGGAAGTACCTATCTATCCTGATACTTTGGTTTGGGTAAGAGACTTTTCGTACTCTTATAATGAACCTATGTCAAAAAGATATTTTTCTCACCCGGCATTTGGTAACTATCCTGTGGTTGGTGTAAACTGGAAACAGGCGGTAGCATTTTGCGAGTGGAGAACAAAATACATGAATGCATATCTTGAATCTGAGAAAAGAACACAGGAATCTGATTTCAGGTTACCTACAGAAGCTGAATGGGAATATGCAGCACGCGGCGGACGTTCACAGGCGCCTTACCCATGGGGTGGTTATTACCTGAGGAACAAGAAAGGTTGTTTGTTAGCTAACTTTAAACCTGGCCGTGGTAACTATGCTGAAGATGGTGGCTTATACCCTGTGCGTGCGGATGCTTATTGGCCTAATGATTTCGGTTTATATAATATGGCAGGAAATGTAGCGGAGTGGACTTCATCTTTCTATTATGAAGGCGCTTACAACTTTCAGCATGATATGAACCCTGATATTCGCTGGAACGCTAAAGACAGTGATCCTCCCCGTATGAAACGTAAAGTTATACGCGGTGGTAGCTGGAAAGATGTTGGCTATTTCTTACAAACAAGCACCCGTGCTTACGAATACCAGGATACAGCAAAATCTTATATCGGCTTCAGGTGTGTTATCGATCTTCCGCCATCCGGCAAGAACAGGTAATACAATCTGGTAGCACCATACCTAACTTATTGCTTAGTTAAATAATTTGAATCAGTAATTCTAAACTAATTATGCTTTGTGAAGTGCAATACTTGACATTGTATGATCATTACCTTTTGAAATCTAAAAAAAGAAAAACCCTTTAAAAAAACAAAAATTCTCTTTTTATGGCAGGCACAAGTAAATCCACCGAAAGACTAGTAAACGTATTTGTGTGCGTAGGCGCAGCAGTCGTTATCTTTGGCGCATGGGCGAAAATCCTTCATAAGCCTATTGCGGACATGATGCTTACAGTTGGCCTTTTAACTGAAGCTGTAATCTTCCTGGTTTATGCATTCTTACCCCCTCCCGGTGGTGAAATGAAAGAAATTGCTGAATCACTGAAAGGTGGTGTAGGCGTAGCTGGCGGAAATCCCGCATTAGCTTCTATGGATAAAATGTTGCAGGATGCAGCTATTAATCCTACTAATCTTCAACGCCTTGGCGAAAATTTCGGCAAGTTGGGTAAAACAGTAGAAAAAATGGCTGATATAGCAGATGTAACTGCTGCAACCGGTGAGTATGCTGCTAAAACAAAAGCTGCCACCCAGGCGCTTGAGCAGGTAAAAGATGCTTATTTAGGTGCTGCCAATACCGCTAAAAGCTTTAATGAAGCTGCTGATTCAACAAAGCAGTTCCATGGCCAGGTTCAAACACTTACAAAGAACTTATCTTCTTTAAATACTATTTACGAATTAGAGTTACAGGATACCAATAATCACCTTAAGGCGATGAATGGCTTCTACAGCAATCTTGTACAGGCTTCTCAAACAATGCAGGGTAGCGTAGAAGATGCGAAGAAAACGCAGGAGCAGATCAGCCTGCTGGCTAAAAACCTTGGTAACCTGAACAATGTATATGGTAATATGCTTGCTGCAATGCAGGGCAGATAACCAGAACGGTGGATTGATCGATATTATTAACCCTTGATTCGTAAATATTAAATCCTGAAAAATCATGGCACTACCTAAAGAGCCGCGGCAGAAGATGATTAATATGATGTATTTGGTGCTGACAGCATTGCTGGCGCTGAATGTGTCTGCCGAAATCATCAATGCCTTTAAAACAGTCGATAACAGTTTAGTTAAATCCAACAGTACGCTCACGGCAGCTACTGATGAAATATACACTGCATTTGCAGCCAGCCTTGAAGAACCTAAAACCCGCGAAAAAGCGGCGTTTTGGAAGCCAAAGGCTGACCAGGTAAAAGAACTGTCTTCTAAAATGTCAGTCTATATAGATGACCTGAAAGACAAGTTAAAAAGAGAAAGCGGTTATGCGCCTGAAAAAGGAGACACTACTTTTAAAGTAGAGAACCTGGATGCCGCAACCCGCCTGATGGCTACCAATGGAGAAGGCGAAAAATTACGCGCAGCATTGGAGCAGTATAAAAAAGACATATTGGCAATAGATCCTGATATCGCAAAAGAATTTGATCACAGCCTGCCGATTAATCTTGAGCAACCTGTATCTGAAGCCGGTAATACCAACCAGAGCTGGACAGACGCTTACTTTCACATGACACCTTCTATTGCTGCACTAACTATTTTAAGTAAGTTTCAGAATGATGTAAAAAATACTGAAAACAAAGTAGCTTCTTATTGCTTTAAAAGAATTGGTGAACAAAAAGTAATTTTTAACAAGTTTGAACCAATGATAGGTGCAAATTCTACCTATCTTATGCCCGGTGAACAACTGGAATTAAAAGCGGGTTTGGGTGCTTTTAACTCTGAAGTAAAACCAAAGGTATTTGTAAATGGAACTCCTGCTGCTGTTAATGATAATGGAGTAGCGGAAATTAAAATGCCTGCCGGCGGTTCGGGTGGTCACAGTGTAAAGATTGATGTAAAATATCCTGACCCTGGCACCGGCGAAGAAAAAACATTGAGCAAAGTATTTGAATATACCGTAGGCCAGCCTTCCGGTGTAGCGGTAATGGCAGACAAAATGAATGTATTGTATGTTGGTGTTGATAACCCATTAACCATAACAGCTGGCGCAGGTAGTGAAAAAGTAAGCGCGTCAATCAGTAATGGTAATGTTAGCAAAGCTGGTGGCAGCAAATATATTGCTAAACCAAAAGAACCAGGAACTGCTGATGTTAACGTATTAGTTGATGGTAAATCTGCAGGTAAAGTTTCATTCCGTGTAAAATATTTACCTCCTCCAACAGCAATGGTCGGTACCTTTGAAATGGGGCAGGTGCCTACAGCTCAATTTAAAGCAATGGGAGGCGTAAGAGCAGTATTGCAGAATTCTGAATTTGAGGCTAATTACGAGGTAATAAGTTACTCTATAGCTGATCAAAGCGCTGGTGACTTCAATCTTGTGCCTAATAATGGAGCACGTTGGTCAGGAGCTGCAGCTAATGTTGTTAATAACTTAAAGCCCGGGCGTAGCGTTTATATTGCCGATATTAAGGCCAGAGGCCCTGATGGAAGAACTATAAAATTAAGAGACCTGTCCTTTATTTTAAGATAAAATTTAGTAGATATCTATTTAGAGTTTAATAAACATTTTGACCATGAAATGGAAATTCGCGAAATATGCTTTACTGGTAGTTGCTTTTGGAATGGCAATTAATGTGGTAGACGCGCAAACAAGAAAGAAAACAACGCGTAAAACCACAACCACTGCTAAAAAGAAAGCCTCTGCCAAGAAAACTCAGGCTAATGTGGCTGATGCAAACCTTGGTGTAGCCAAGCAGGATACAATGGTTGTAAAAGCACAGCCAAAAGATCCTATTAAAATGGATACCATCAGGAAATCGCTCCGCAACGATAATGCGATCGAAAAAAATCTTGTAAAAGACAGAACGCCTTTGTCTTATGAGCATATTCGTGAAGATGATGCCATTTTCAGGGAAAAAGTATGGAGAGAAATAGATATACGCGAAAAGATCAATCTTCCTTTCCGCTATTCAGCAGATGAAGATAATGGTAACCAGCGTTTCATTGCTATTCTGCTGAATACAGTGAAGAGCGGTGAAGTTACAGCCTTCGATGCTTCAATTGATGACAGGTTTACTACCCCGATGACACTGGAGCAGATAGGTTCAAAACTGGCCGGAAGCTGCGATACTATCATGGTGCCTGATACTGATAAAGATCCTACTTTATCAAAAGGTATCATGAAAGAGTCTGTGGTTTGCGAAGAGTTCAATATGGATGATGTTACCAAATTCAGGGTTAAGGAAGAGTGGGTATTTGATAAAGAATCTTCAAGAATGTATGTGAGGATCCTTGGTATCGCTCCTGTAAAAACTTACTTTGATAAAAATACAGGTAAAGAGCTTGGTTCTGCCCCAATCTTCTGGATTTACTATCCTGATATGAGGCCTGCCCTTGCTAAATACGAAGTATACAATGGTAAAAACTTTGGTGCACGTATGAGCTGGGAAGAATTGTTCGAAAGCCGCTTTTTTGGTAGCTATGTAATCAAATCCACGCTTGATAATCCATATGATCAGTTCCTGAAACAATACATTAATGATGGTGTATTAAGACTGCTGGAAGGTGAAAGCGTGAAAGACAGGATTTTCAATTACGAGCAGGATCTCTGGTCATATTAATACTGTAAATAATAAATATTTCGCAAATAAAATCCCGGTCAATAATGATCGGGATTTTTGTTTTAATATACCTGGTGAATTGAATTTTATACTGTTGTAGAAGGATTTACGGGTACCGGGGATAAAGAAAAAAATGGATAACAGCAACATGGCATTCATATATATTGATAATAAATATTTGACGACAACCGGGTTGAATTTATATACTGAGTGTAAATGATTGTATCGGTAAAATTACCGTCGCATTCTTGTAAAAATACCCAGAAACAGGTATTGTCATGTGAAAACCCTACACTATCTTTACCCCGGTTTTTCATAGGATATTGGATTTTAAAAACGGGGCTGGATATCTATCCGGTCCCCTTTTTATTTTAGGTAACCGGTAACTGTCAGGTTTCTTAAGACTGACTTTTGCCATTAAAATAGGTTTGCAAAAGTGCAGCTTTTGCATTGCCTACCACATCAGCAAGATCCTCCTGCGTTAATGTTTTTATTCTTTTTACAGACTTGTATTTTTTCAGCAGCATTTCTGCTGTAGCCCTGCCTATTCCCTGGATTGTTTCAAGCTCATTCTTAAAAGTGCCCTTGCTTCTTTTCTGGCGGTGAAAGGTTATGCCAAAGCGATGTACTTCATCGCGGATCTGGCGCAACAACTTAAGGCTGCTGCTATCCCATGGTAATTTTATGGATTGCTGATCACCATTGAAAAAAATCTCCTCTTCATTTTTAGCCAAACCAACTAATGTCATTTTTCCATCCAGGTTCAGTTCATGAATTGCCTGGAGCGCGGCACCTAATTGCCCTTTTCCTCCATCAATAACCACCAGTTGAGGCAATGGTTTTTCTTCTGCCGACAATCTTTTATACCTGCGGAAAACCGCTTCTTTCATAGTAGCGAAATCATTAATGCCTTCAACGGTTTTTACATTAAAATGCCTGTAATCGCTTTTGCTCGGCATGCCCATTTTAAAACAAACCATAGCTGATACAGGAAAGCTTCCCTGGAAGTTGGAGTTATCAAAACATTCAATATGCAATGGTGTTTGTGGCAGTGAAAGATCTTCTTGCAATTGCTGAAGTATACCCAGTTTTTCCTCATCGGTTTTTCCTTCCAGCCGCAGCATTTTCTTCTTTCTTAACTCTTCCTGGAAGTAGTTCACATTTCTTTCAGAGAGCTCCAGCAGCTTTTTCTTGTCACCGCTTTTGGGTATGGTAACAGTTATACCTTCCTGCGGAAAATCAATAGGCAAGGGCACTATAATTTCATTAGCCAGGCTATTGAAGGTGTCACGTATCTGCGCAACGGCAAATTCAAGAATATCTTCGGCGGTTTCTTCTAATTTCTTTTCGAGCGTAAGCGTATGCGTTTGCACAATAGTGCCATTCTGTACCATTAAATAATTTACATAAGCCGTATCGCCTTCCTGTATTATTGAAAACACGTCAAGGTTCCCGAGCTTATTATTTACGATGGTTGATTTGGCCTGATATTGCTGAAGATGTTCTATTTTCTTTTTCAGTATTTCCGCTTTTTCAAATTCCATGGCCTCAGCCAGCTTTTTCATATCATCTTTAAATACTGATATTACGGGCGCAAGATTTCCTTTTAAAATATTCCTGATTTGTTTCAGACCTTCCCCGTAATCTTCCTCGCTCTGTAATCCTTCGCAGGGCCCCTTACAGTTCCCTAAATGATATTCGAGGCAAACCTTGAATTTTCCTTTTTCAATATTTTGTTTGCTGAGATTAAGCTTGCAGGTACGCAATGGAATGTTCTGCTTAATAAAATCAATCAGCTCTCTCACTTTGCCTACTGAGGTAAATGGTCCAAGATATTCCGAGCCATCCTCTATTTTTCTCCTGGTAAGAAAAATCCTGGGAAAAGGCTCCTTTTTGATCACTATATAAGGATAGCTTTTATCGTCTTTAAGATTGATGTTAAACCTGGGCTGAAACTGCTTGATGAGATTATTCTCAAGAAGAAAAGCATCCTGTTCGGAGTTTACTATGGTAAACTCAATATGGTGAATACGTTGAACCAGCTCATGCGTCTTATAATTGGTAAAGGTTTTATTAAAATAGGAGCTTACTCTTTTGCGAAGGCTTTTGGCTTTTCCTACATACAGCAATTCATTGCCGGCATTAAAATATTTGTAAATACCGGGTTCAACAGGTATGGTATGTGCAATTTGCTGAAAAGCTTCCTGGGTCATAAATGAAGCTGCAAAATTAGCTTATTATAAGTGTTTATCGGAGATGACAAAACAACATTAAGTTTTCCATAAGCCTGGTTTGTTTATCATCATGTTTCTGTGCGGCGAAATCCATATTCCCGAACTATATACTGGAAGCGGCAATCTGAAACCTGCTTTCCGGAGGTAAATATTAAAGCGCATTCACTATAAATTATTAATCTACTAATTTTGTAGACTAATAAAGAACTACTATTTTTGCTTTGCCGGATTGCAGATTTCGCTTGCTTCTTACCACCGCAAACAGGCGATACAAAACAATGCTATGATTTTACATAGAGAGCTGTCTATATTTGCAGAAGGATTGGAATGGAAGCTTGGTTGAAAGCATGGAATAGCGATATGCAAAATTCTTTGACCGGAATGTTATCGTGTTTTAGATGTTTATTATAACCAACTATGGCTACAATTGAGAATGATAATGATTGTTTAGAATTGCTGCGGAAAAATGATACTGCTGCCTGGCAGTATTTAATTCGTGTATATTACCCTGTACTATGTCGTTTTGCCAAAAGAATATTATTAGATAACGATACGGCTGCCGAGGATGCAATAATGGAAATTTTTGTAAAGCTGTGGCGGCAAAATGCAGATTTTACCTGCATGCAACAGCTCAAACAATATCTGTACACATCTACCCGTAACCATTGCCTTAATATTGTGAGGAGTAAACAAAGGGAGAAGATCAGGCATGAGGTTTTTGCAGAAACCTATTTACATGCAGATGATCCGGATGAGCATGAAATTATTTATGCGGAACTTTTGGCTGAAATACGAAAGGAGATGGTCTCACTTTCGCCACGTATGCGGGAAGTTTTTTACCTGGCTTATTTTAAAAAAATGTCAAATGAAGAAATTGCCGGTCATTTGCAGTTGTCCAATCAAACAGTAAGAAATCAAAAGACAACAGCCCTCTCTATTATCAGGAAAGCGCTGAAGCCCAAATGGGAAACATACCTGCCTGGCTTACTCATCTGCCTGGGAAAATTTTATTAAAATAAGGTTGTTTTTTTTGGTACAAATAATATTTACCGGTGTTTTATTTTATTGAACCAGCGTATTACACATGGAAGATAAGCGAATAGAAGAGGTTATATATATAGCCGGATTGATCAAAAAAAGAAGGTTTGGCCAGCTTACCGAAGATGAAGCTGTTGAGTTGGAAAGCTGGATGAACAGTAGTGAGACAAACAGACGATTAATTGAAGAAATAAATGAGCAGGATATCCTGGCAGAGAGCCTGCAGGAAATGGAGCAATATGATGTTGATGCGGCCACCCGGCGTTTCTTTTCGCAAACCGGTATGGATCCTGATAAACCGGATACAGCAACAATAATTTCCTACCCGGCAAAAAAAATATTAAGATGGGTTGCTGCTGCTGTATTCCTGCTTGGCGCCGGTGCGATATGGTATTTATTTCCTGCCAGGGAAGTGGGTATTGCACAGGTAAGCATAAACGGTTCGGTTAAAATAGTCCCGGGTGGAAATAATGCCATACTCACCCTGTCTGACGGGAGTAAAGTTGTTTTAGATAGTGCGGCAAACGGATTACTGAGCAACCAGGGAAATACAAAAGTGATAAAGCTGCAGGACGGAAAATTGGTATATGAGGCTTCTGCTGCCGGAGCAACGCAACCAACATACAATACCATCACCACGCCCCGCGGAGGCCAGTACCAGGCGCTGCTGCCGGATGGTACGGCTGTGTGGCTCAATGCTGCTTCGTCTATTTCATTTCCAACAGTTTTCAATGCTGCAGAGCGAATCGTAAAAGTAAGCGGCGAAGTTTATTTTGAAGTAGCTGCCCGGCATTATAAAAAAACAAAGACCCCTTTTATTGTAAAGATCACCTCTTCCTCAGGAGAAAATGTAGGAGAGGTACAGGTTTTAGGTACGCATTTTAATATAAATGCCTATGATGATGAAAGAGCCGTAAAAACAACATTGCTTGAAGGTGCTGTGCAATGCAATATGAGCGCTGATTATAAAATATTGAAACCTGGTGAGCAGGCAAGTTTTTCAAATGGAAAAATATTAGTGGAAGATGATATAGATACAGATGAGGTAATTGCCTGGAAAAACGGATCATTCTATTTTAACAGCAATGATATAGGAACCATTATGCGGCAGATAAGCAGGTGGTATAATATAGAGGTACTATATAAGGGAGAAATAAGCAAAGAAGCTTTTTCCGGCATAGTGAGTCGCGAAAGCCATTTGGAGCAGGTATTAAAAATAATGGAAGCAGGAGGAGTGAAGTTTAATATTCAGGGAAGAAAAATAATTGTTATGCAATAAAATAATTGATTACTCTAACAAAGCAGGAAGTGTTGGTAGCACCTCCTGCCGGTAATTTGGATTAATCATTACAAACAAACAGCTACGAATGTTAATTCTTAAACCAAACAAAACAAAGGTATGCATTTATTGACTGCTTGCTCCCTGCCGCCGGGCAGGACAGCAATAACCAAAGCGCCTCTCATTATGAAACTGATGTCCGTTTTTTTATTGGCGATCAGCCTGCAGGTTAAGGCCGAAGGATTTTCTCAAACCATTACCTTATCAGAGAAAAGTACTACACTTCAAAAAGTCTTAAAAAAAATAAACCGGCAATCAGGGTTCCAGTTTTTTTATAAAGACGCTTTGCTGAATAAAGCCGGTAAAATTGACATTGAAGTAAAAGACGCAACCCTCCCGGAGGTGCTTGATATTTGCTTTAAAAACTTACCGGTTACCTATTCTGTTATAGAAAAAACAATAGTAATTCGGGAAAGGCCCGTAACAGCACAAACTGCGGATAAACCGCAGTCCGCATTTGCTGAAATAAAAGGAATTGTGAGAGACGGAAAAGGTGAGCCGATAGCCGGTGTGTCTATCGTAATTAAAGGCACCGGCAAGGGTACAAGCACAAATGAGAAAGGAGAATTTGCCATTGATGCGAATGAAGGCGACCAGGTAGAGTTTACAATAGTTGGGTATAAAAAGAATAGCATCACAGTTGGAAAAATCACCAGCTTAAATATTGTGATGGAAATTGAAGCTACAGAAGAAAAGGATATTGTGGTAGTAGGATATGGCGTGCAAAGAAAAGTGAGTACAACAAGCGCTGTTTCTCAAATTAAAAGTGAAGACCTGGTAAGGCGTCCGGTTTCTAACCTGCAACAGGCATTGCAGGGACAAGCCCCGGGGCTTACAGTTTTAGACAGGGGTGGTGAACCGGGAAAATCTGCAGCTACTATAAGGGTACGCGGCATCACCACGTTTTCCGGCAACAGTGATAACAGTACTCCCCTCATTATAGTTGATGGTGTGGAGCAGCCGATGTTCAATATCAATCCCGAAGATGTAGAAAGCATTTCTGTTTTAAAAGATGCATCTTCCACAGCAATTTACGGATCAAGGGCGGCAAACGGTGTGTTATTAATAACTACCAAACGGGCCAAAGCAGGTAAAGTTCAGATAGGGTATAGCGGATATTATGCAGTACAAAAATCTATGAACGATCCTGAAAACATGGAAACCCCGGCTTATATGCGATATGAGCAACTGGCATATACCAACCAGGAGCTTGCTGTGCCCGACAAGTATTCGGATTCAGCTATCAACGCCTGGGTAAATGCTACTGACAGGTATAAATTTCCCTATGCAAATACATGGTTTCAAACTGTACTGAAGTCTGCGCCACAGCACAGTCATACTATTTCTTTAAGCGGGGGTAATGATTTTTCCCGTACACGTGTGAGCATGCGCTATATGGACCAGGATGGCATTGCGCCGAATTATGGTGCGAATATCAGGGAGTTCAGGATAAGCAACGATATGCAGCTCCGTTCTAAATTAAAATTAAGCACTGATTTCAATTACCGGTATAACCTGGCAAAAAGCCCGTTTGCCACAGATGTATTTAACCGGTTCCTGCATGGAACGCTTTTCGCTGCGCCGAAATATCCTGACGGAACTTATGGGTTAAGCCCGCAGGGATTCAATCCGCTCCTGCTGTCTGAACAATCCGGTTACAGGAACCTGGCTACCAATTTTCTTTTCGCAAATGGAAGGCTCGACTACGAGGTACTGGAAGGGTTAACACTAACCGGGCAGGTTTCAGCCACCATGCAGTTTTCTGAAGAAAAAGCTTACCGGAATACGGTAAACAATTTTGACAGCATCACGGGCAGGCGTTACCAGATTGCAAACAGTAGTTTAACAGAAACGCGTAACCGCTATTATGAGATCACTACCAATTACCTGGCAAACTACGTAAAACAATTCGGGCAACACGAGGTAAAAGGACTTGTGGGATTTTCGGAATTATATAATAATGGCAATAATCTTTCTGCATACCGCGAACGGTTCTATAACAACGATATTCAATCAATAGGACAGGGAGCTAACGATGCAACAAAAGATAACAGCGGCAGTGAATATAAATTTGGATTACGTTCGTATTTCGCAAGATTTAATTATGCATTTAATCAAAAATATTTGCTGGAAGTAAACGGGCGTTACGACGGCTCGTCACGTTTTACAGGGGATAAGCAATATAGCTTTTTCCCTTCTTTTTCTGCTGCATGGAGACTTACAAAAGAAGATTTCTTTGCAAATTTAAATACGCCTTTTACCGAGTTGAAAATACGGGGCTCGTGGGGACAAACAGGAAACCAAACTGTTCCGCTTTACAGTTATTTTGCATCGTTATCACAAGGTTCGTATACGTTTGGCGGCCAGGCAGCAACAACCCTGTCGCAAACAGTACTGGCAGACCCTACCATATCATGGGAAACAAATACACAAACCGATATAGGAATCGAGGGTGGTTTGTTTGACAACAGGTTAACATTCTCTGCAGATTATTATAAAAAGAGAACAACGGATATTCTTCTGGCATTGCCATTGCCTGTTGTTACAGGTTTTGCTTCCTCATCTCAAAATGCAGGTACTATTGATAATACCGGCTTTGAGTTTTCAGTTGGTTACCGTGATAATTCTCATAAGATAAGATATGGCATCAGCGCGAATTTGGCTATTAATAAAAATGAAGTGATTGATCTTAATGGCGGTGGTCCATTTATTAACAGCTCTTATGATTTAGATCCGCGGTACATTGTAAAAGTAGGTTTACCTTTTAATGCACACTGGGGCTATAAAACCGATGGCTATTTTCAGAGCCAGGCAGAGATTGATGCTTACCCCACTATTGCGCCCAATACCAAACCCGGGGATGTAAAATATGTTGATTTTAATAAAGACGGACAGATCAATGCAGATGACTGGACAATGATCGGTAATCCATTTCCCAAATATACTTTTGGGGCAGTAGCTGATATCAGTTACCAGGGATTTACACTAAATATGCTTTTCCAGGGTGCGGCAGATGTGGATACCCGTTTATCAGGAGCGCTTTCTGAGTATGGCATATTTGAAGGCTTTACCCATAAAATTGTTACAGATAATTATTGGACACCGGAGCGCCGGGATGCTAAATTTCCGTTGCCCCGTAAAAGTGATCAACGAAATGTAAATACATCAGACAGGCTGATCATTGACGGCTCTTACCTGCGGTTAAAAAACCTTCAGTTGGCGTACACCGTTCCGGCTGCTGTTTTAAAGAAAACCGGGCTTACTACCGCGCGGGTTTATATATCAGCTACCAACCTGCTTACATTTTCAAAGCTGAATGAATGGGATCTCGATCCGGAAGTTCAATCCGGAAGAGGTGATTACTTTCCGCAAACCCGGCTATACACACTGGGCGTCAACCTTAATTTTTAAAATTTTCAATTTCGTTGAAACATGAAATCCTTTTATAAATATATAGCACTGGTCGCGGCAGTTTCATCTGTTGCTTTCAGCTCATGCAAAAAAGATATTTTAGATACCGTACCCAATGACAGGGTTTCCACAGCTATTTTCTGGAAAACAGAAACAGATGCCATTTATGCTGTTAACGCCGTGTACGCGTCATTGGATGCTGTTAATTTATTCGTATTGGATGGTGTTACTGATATAGGGCATACCAATACTACTTTCACTGTTGAATTTAATATTGAAAACGGCACTTATGATGCATCACATTCCAGGATACAGAATGAGTGGCAAAATGGTTATCGCTCCGTTTTCCTGGCTAATGAAGTATTGAATAATATTGATAATATCACTACTTCCAATACAGCGCTTATTGAACGGTTAAAGGCTGAGGCAAGAGTATTAAGGGCCTATTTTTATATGAAGCTTACAGGGCTTTACGGAGATGTGCCATTGGTTACTACTGCAATTAATGTGTCAGAAGGATTGTCTGTTGAACGGACGGCCCAGGCACAGGTATGGTCATTCATCAATAAAGAATTATCAGAATCGGTAAATGCTTTACCTGCTACTTATAGTGCGGCCGACAAAGGGCGTATTACAAAAGGCGCCGCGTTAGCGCTCAAAGCACGCGCCAACTTGTGGTCAGGCAATTTTGCTGAAGCAGCAGCGGCAGCCAAACAGGTAATGGATCTGAATGTATATGGTTTGACAGATGAATATGAAAAGCTTTTCACCTATGCATCGGAGAATAGCAAAGAAGTGATATTGGATAAGCAATTTCTTGCCGGCACAATTACGCACAATGCTTTTGCATATATGGGGCCATACAGTCAGCGCAACAGCAGCAGTTCCTTTGTCCCCACCAAAGCACTCGCTGACCTGTATACCATGAAAAATGGCAAGGACATTAATGAAGCTGGGTCTGGTTTTGATCCTGAGCATCCGTATACCAACCGCGATCCGAGAATGAGGTATACGATGTTTGTAGATGGAGATGTATTGCCCAGCGGAATATTGTTTCAGCCGGTACCCGGCCAGGGCGGTGCTGATGAAGTAGGGAAAACACAGTATAATACGAGCACAGGATATTCTTTGAAGAAATATATAGTTGCCGATGATCTTGCAACGCCCGGCGCAAGCGGATTGAATTTTATTTTGCTTCGCTATGCAGAAGTGTTGCTGACATATGCCGAAGCAAAAATAGAATCCGATGAAATAGATGCTTCTGTATATGATGCTATTAATGCTGTAAGAACGCGGTCTGATGTAGGGCTGCCTGCTTTAAGCACAGGAATGACACAGGATGAGCTTCGTAAAGCAGTGCGGAGGGAAAGAACAGTTGAGCTGGCATTTGAAGGCTGGCATTTATTTGACATCAGGAGATGGAAAACCGCGCAAACAGTAATGGTGGGTAAAATCTATGGCATTACTTATTACAGCAACGGGCAGCCTGTTACTGTTGAGGTGCCAAGCGTGAGCAGGGTGTTTGATCCGGCAAAGCATTATCTGTGGCCTGTTCCTCAAAAAGAAAAAACGCTCAATCCCGCTCTCGGTCAAAACCCGGGATGGTGAGTTTTTTAGCCGTAAATTGTATGGAACACGGATAATACGGATGTTCACGGAATAGATCCACGCTAACCAGTATCATCCGTGTATTCCGTGTTCTATTTTACACATTTAAATTACTACCTGATGCGAGATTTTATCCATGCTGTAAAAAAGGTCATTCCATTCTTTTGCCTGTGGCTGTTAATGGCTGATATTAGTTTCTCCCAATCAAAAACAGCAGCACGAAAACCTAATGTAATTATCGTGCTGACAGATGATATGGGCTATAGTGATATTTCAAGCTATGGCAACCCGTTGATAAGAACGCCTTTTTTAGATGAGATGGCACGCAAAGGTGTAATGGCTACCAGCTTTATAACCACGTCGCCAACCTGCAGTCCTTCAAGAGTATCTTTAATAACAGGCAGGTATTGCAGCCGTACAAACCTGCTATGGCCGGTTGGCCCGGGAGATAAAAGAGCTATTCCTGATGAAGATGTTACCATCGCCGAAATGTTAAAGACCTCAGGCTATATTACAGGTGCTGTGGGTAAATGGCATATGGGCGATTACGGAACTGCATTGCCTAATAAGCAGGGCTTTGATGATTTTTTTGGAATGCTGTATAGCCACGACTATCGTAGTCCTTATGTAAAAACCGATACGGTAATTAAGATTTTCAGGAATGCCGCTCCGGAAATTTATAAGCCTCATGATAGTATACTTACCGGGTTGTATACCAGTGAATCAATCAGGTTTATTAAAAAAGCAACCAGTCAGCAAAAACCATTCTTCTTATACCTTGCGCACAATATGCCGCATCTGCCTGTAGCGCTTGCCGCTCAAAAAAAATACCCTGGTCATTCTGCCGGTGGTGAGCTGGGTGATGTTATTGAAGAAATAGACAGGGGACTTGCAGCAATATGGAAAACAGTGGAGGAAACAGGCCAGGCAGATAATACTATTTTCATTTTTACCAGTGATAACGGCCCTTGGCTGAATGCGCCGCAACGCATGTACGATGACGGTTTTACCAAACCCTATCATATTGGTGCAGCAGGTATTTTCAGCGGATCAAAAGGCACATCGCTTGAAGGCGGGCACAGGGTTCCTTTTATTATTTACTGGAAAGGACATACTTTGTCAAACACAGTGCTTACAAAACCTTTTGCTAATATAGACGTGCTGCCTACCCTTGCTGAATGGACAAAAACAAAACTTCCCGACAGAATTATAGACGGGGAGTCTGTAGCCGGTTTATTATCAGACAAAAATTATAGTAAAGCGCATCAACCTGTTTATTACCATAATTATACATTGGAGGGAGTAAGAGACGGCGACTGGAAACTGAGAGTCACCAAAAAGGATAATAAAGAAACGGTAGAGCTGTTCAACCTGTCATGGGATCCTTCTGAAAGGGTAAATCTTTTTAACGATCCGAAATTCAATAAAAAGGGAGAGGAATTAATGGAATTATTTAATGCATACCCTGCAAAATAATTGAATCATCTGCCAACATAATTTTTATAAAGTTTATTGAACATGAAAAAAGCATTTTTGTTTTTTGCGGGAATGATTGTGGCTGTGTTATTATATGCGCAGCCTGCCCAGAACAAGGTAAAACAAAAGCCCAATATAATTTATATCTATGCGGATGATATGGGATATGGGGAGTTAGGATGTTACGGTCAGCAAAAAATAAAAACGCCAAACCTTGACAAGCTTGCCGGGGAAGGGATACGGTTTACGCAGCATTATACCAGCACTCCTGTATGTGCACCGGCAAGAAATATGTTGCTGACGGGTAAGCATGGCGGGCATGCTTATATCAGGGGTAATTATGAGCTTGGTGGTTTTGAAGATGAAAAAGAAGGCGGACAAATGCCATTGCCTGAAGGAACTTTTACCATTGCCCACCTTATGAAAAAAGCAGGTTATACAACCGGACTGGTAGGCAAGTGGGGGCTTGGAATGAATAATACTACCGGCTCCCCGGATAAGCAGGGTTTTGATTATTACTATGGCTATCTCTGCCAGAAACAGGCACACAATTTTTACCCGACACATCTTTGGGAAAACGGTAAACGGGATACGTTGCGCAATACCTGTTTCTATGTGCACAGGCCTGTTCCGAAAAATTCGGCAGACTCGGTATTCGATAATTTTAAAGGACAGGATTACGCGGTAACAAAAATGGCGGAGAAGACATTAGCGTTTATCAGAAATAATAAAAACAAGCCTTTCTTTTTATACCTGCCCTATACTGCCCCGCATGTATCCCTGCAGGCGCCAGATGAAGCAGTGAAGGAATATACTGGTCAGTTTGATGAGCAGCCATATCACGGCGAAAAAGGATACGCACCAACCAAATATCCATTATCTACCTATGCCGCAATGATCACATATATGGATAAACAGATCGGCAGAATAATGGATTTGCTGAAAGAATTAAACCTTGATGAGAATACCATTGTAATGTTCAGCAGTGATAACGGAAGCACATTTAATGTAGGAGGTGTGGATGTTGATTATTTTAATCTTACCGGAGGTTTGCGCGGACGCAAGCAGGAATTGTATGAAGGTGGCATCCGTGAGCCTTTTATTGCACGCTGGCCGGGTAAGATTCCCGGAGGGAAAGTTACCGGGCATGTTTCAGCACAGTTTGATATGATGGCCACCCTGTCTGAGCTTACCGGAATTAAAGCTCCGCCAAACGACGGCATTTCATTTTTACCGACTTTATTGGGTAAAGATGAGCAACAGCAAAAGCATCCATTCCTATATTTTGAATTTCCCGAAAAAAGCGGGCAGGCAGCGGTGCGCACAGGCGATTGGAAAGGAGTGAAAAGCAATATGAAAACTAATAAAAATGCTCCCTGGGAAATATATAACCTGGATACAGATGAGAAAGAAACCAATGATGTAGCAGCACAGCATCCTGAGCTGGTAAAGCGGTTTGAAGCAATATTGCAGGAGCAGCACCAGCCTTCACATATCAGGGAATGGGAGTTTATCAATCCAAAATTTTCGGTGCAGAAATAATAGACAAAGTGAGAGAAAAAAGTGAAACGAACGCTCCCCTCTCACTTTTCAAAATCATATTCACGGTCTGTCATCCCAAACATATTTTTCTACAATAACTTTTTCCGGTGATCCTGCTGCTTGTTCTATTGTAGTAACCTGCATATTTCTGTCTGCAGTCCACAGCATTTTTTGAGTTTTGCTTTCATTTGCAACTGCACTTTTTTTCTCAATATAGATCGTGGTTACCCTGGAGTTGTCCTGGTTTAAAAGCACATCAGCTTTTCTTAGCGTTATAGTATCGTTTTTAGCCAGATAGGTAAGCGAAATAGTGCTGATTGAGGCATCTATAAATGAAGTTTCTTCAAACTGGTTTTTAATGCCTGGCGCGGTAATATCAGGTGTGGTAAAATAGCCGGCAACTGCGGCGAAGTCATTTTTTTCTATGATGGAAGTATCGGTTTTATTATTAATGGTAGTATACTTTATTACAGCAAGAGGAAGAGCGTCAAGTTTTTTAATTTGTGCCTGTATAAAGCCGCTTATGGGGTAAAATTCTTTTTGAGTAGTATCCTCGTTTTGCTGACCGGCAGAAGAAGCAGCGTTCTTGTTGTTGCAAGCCAGTATAGTGCATATTGATAATACAATGAGCAAGTATTTTTTCATTACGTAAAAATATAAAAGAAATTTTCGCAGAATGTTTATACAATCAAACGCTTAAATGTTCTATAAATTTTTTAACGTATTGTTTTTGTTACACCAATTTTAAAGCCGAAGTCAACCATGTATTCCTTGATAGGGTATTGCTTTTTATAGCTTGAGGTGAGCTGGTAACGGAACTGCGGACCAACCTGCCATTTGAAAGACCCCATGTCATAAGAAACAAAAGTTTCCACGCCTGCATTGATATTCCATTTTTTGATAAGAGAAGGATCCTGCACATAATGTTTAAAGTCGGTAGAAAGCAGGTAAACATTGTTGGCGAAATTATATACAGGTTGTGCGCTTGCACCTATATTCCATTTCAGCGGTGAATTGCTTCCCAGCACAGTCCATTCAAAACCTATTGGCATAGATATTTGCAGGTACTCATTGTTCAGCCATGAAGCGCCTGCACCGGCATAATTCTGATAAGGAGTAATAAGGGTAACCGAATCTGTAAGGCCATTGCTGCCCTGTAAGGCAAGTGTTGTTGCTTCAGGTTTTGAGTCAAATACACTTACCTGGTATCTTGAATAATTTAACTGCAGCCCTCCCCTGAGTACGAAATTGTTTGCCAGCTTATATGTTACGCCTGCGCCCACTTCAGCACCAATTGCCGGCTTATGATTCACCAGTTTATTTACAGGTGTATTTTGTTCAACATTGCTGTAAGGCACTCCCCTGAAAACATCAGTTATTTCGCTCAGCCCACTGGTTAACCGTCTGTAACTGATGGTTGGAGAAAAAGATATTTGCCAGGTAAGCCTGGATTTTTTGAATGCTTCTCCTGCCCATAAAACCTTTTTCACCCTGCTTTCCTCCTGCTCCTCCTTATTATTTTTTACGATAAGCAGACCCTTTACAGGTGTGTTTTTAACTTTATTGGCATTGTTCTGAATGTCTGAATAATCTGCGTAGCTATCATCGCCTGCAATATCGGATTGTTCGTTTTGAGCGGCGGTTATAGTGGTTTGTTTTTCAACTGAAAAAGACCTGTTATTTTTAATATTACCCGTGGATGCTTCCCTGGTATTTTTAAGTGTTGAAAAATTATCCTGGTTTGTATTTTGTGCTACAATGACGTTATTGCTGAGTGTTGTGTTGTTTAATCCGGAATTGCTGCTGATGTGTGAAGATTGGGTTTGCTTACCGGGGATGACGTAGTTGAAAGTTTTATAGTCTACAAAAACAGCGCTGCCTAAAAATGCGAATAAGGTAAGGATAATATAAGGCCATTTTCTACCGGAATGAACAGATCTGTTTATATTATTCCATATTTTATCGGAAGGATAAAGCTTATACTGATCAGATTTCTCTCGTAGAAACTTCTCAAATTCATCTATTTGAATATTTCTCTTCATAGTCAGTTCCTGATATTTTCGAATACCTGCCCGGCAGGTACAGCAGTTAGTTATACAATCGTGTTTTGGTTATGGATTCACAGCCAGCAATTCAACCTTTCTCAAATGTTCCGGCAAAATATTTTTCCTGAGTAATATATCTTCAAGCATAGATTTTGCCCTGGTATATTGCGAACGGCTTGTGCTTTCTTCTATATCCAGCATATCAGCAATTTCTTTGTGCGAATAACCTTCAATAGCGTATAAGTTTAAAACGGTACGGTAACCAATTGGCAGCAGCCTTATACATTCTACCACCTGTTTTGCCTGTACTATCGAAGGAATACTTTCTTCCCTGATGTATATACCGGCAGCGTGAATCAGATCTACACTTTCCGCAAATTTTTTATTCTTTTTCAGGTTGTTGATGCAGGTATGCACCATTATTTTCCTGATCCAGCCTTCCAGCGCCCCACGGTTCTGAAACTGCTTTATTTGCGTAAATACCTTTATGAAGCCTTCCTGCAACATGTCTTCAGCATCCTCCCTGTTTTTCGCATAGCGGTAACAAACAGAAAGCATGCGCGGGCTGTATGTGTAATACAGTTCCTGTTGCGCGGCCGTATTGTTTTTAATACAGCCTTTAAGCATTGCTTCTTCAGTCATGAAATCTGGATTGATTTCACGTAAGTTAGACAATTTTATGATACAGAATGCTGCCCGATGGAGAAAAATATTGATTTTTAATACCGCCGGGGGAGGCGGTTTTTTACTCCGTAAGAATATTTCCGGTCATTTCTTCAGGAATGGTTATACCCATGGTTTTTAAAATGGTAGGTGCAATATCACCCAGTTTACCGGGCTTTAGTTTTCCATTCCATTGATTATCAATCACAAAAAACGGAACAGGGTTTAAAGTATGCGCAGTATTCGGAGTGCCGTCTTCATTTACAATATAGTCAGCATTGCCGTGGTCGGCAGTGAGGAATATAGTATAACCGTTTTTCAAACCGGCAGTAACAACTTTTTCAACGCAGGTATCCACGGTTTCAACCGCCTTTACCACGGCATCCCAAACCCCGGTATGCCCTACCATATCTGCATTGGCAAAATTCAGGCAGACAAAATCTGCTGATTTGCTTTCTATTTCCGGCAACAGTTTTTCCGTGAGTTCAAATGCGCTCATTTCGGGCTTAAGGTCATAGGTGGCAACCTTGGGTGAAGCTGCCATAATTCTTGATTCACCTTCAAAAGGCGTCTCTCTTCCGCCACTGAAAAAGAAAGTCACATGCGGATATTTTTCTGTTTCGGCTATTCTTATCTGGCGCAAACCATTTGACTCAATTACTTCTCCCAGGGTTTTGGTTAGATTGTCGTTCTCAAAAATAACATGTACGTTTTTGAAAGTCTTGTCATATTCCGTCATTGTGGTAAAATGCAACGGTAAGGTATGCATGCCGAACTCCGGCATATCCTTTTGCGTAAGTACTTCTGTTATTTCACGGCAGCGATCTGTACGGAAATTAAAACATATTACCGTATCGCCGGGTTTAATATTACCGTTACCATTCTCAATGGTAGCGTTAATAATGGGTTTGATAAATTCATCCGTTACATCTGCCGCATAAGATGCTTTAATGGATTTGATAAGGTCGGTGCTTTTTTCTCCAATGCCATTTACAAGCGCATCATATGCCAGCTTCACTCTTTCCCATCTTTTATCGCGATCCATTGCATAATACCTGCCCGTTATACTGGCAATCTGTCCGGTAGTTTTATTAAGATGATCCTGCAGGTATTTGATATAGCTTAAACCACCTTTGGGATCGGTATCCCTGCCATCCGTAAATGCATGTATAAAAACATTGGTGAGTTCCTCTTCTTTACAAATGGTTGTAAGTGCTTTTATATGATTGATGTGCGAGTGAACGCCTCCGTCACTAACCAGTCCGAGCAAATGCAGCGCTTTGTTATTTTGTTTTGCGTATGCAATAGCATCAAGTAATACCTTGTTTTGCGCCAGCTCCCCTGTACGGATGGCAACATTAATACGCTGCAGTTCCTGGTATACTATGCGCCCTGCACCGAGATTAAGGTGCCCCACTTCACTGTTGCCCATCTGGCCTTCGGGCAGGCCCACATCTTCTCCGCAGGTTATTAAAGTAGTATGGGGGTATTTGCTGTATAATGAACTTACAAAGGGAGTTTTAGCGTGTTGAATAGCGTCGCTGGAAGATACTTTGCCCAGTCCCCAGCCATCCATAATAACAAGAATTACTTTTTTCATGGCGCAAAATTACCGTTTTTCAGATATGTTATTGAGTATCTTTTAATATTATAATGTTATGGTTATGCCTTTTTATTAACAGTGCTGATGCATAAAACAGTCTGGCACATTTTTAGACTAAACAGTGCAGGCTATAAGTCATGAAAAAGATATTCTCCATAGGCTTGCTTTTCTGTATCGCCAGCTTTTGCCTGGGCGCATATTACTATTCTATTAATGATGTAGCCTGGGCAATGAATACAGGGAATGCCGGTAAATTAGCCAAATACTTTGACGGCAGGGTTGATATTACGCTTCAGCAAAAAACAAATTCTTACAGCCGTAGCCAGGCAGAAATGGTGCTGAAAGATTTTTTTGAAGGAAATGGCGTAAAAAGTTTTAAGGTTTTGCACAAAGGCTCACACAATGGCTCTGAATTTTGCATAGGAAATCTCCAGACTAAGAACGGGGTCTACAGAACTACCATCTTTATGAAGGCGCGTACCGAGCAGCAGGTATTACAGGAAATACGGTTTGAGTAGAAATAGAAATCAGCCTGTATTTTTTGTTTCTCTCAGAGAATACGAAAGAGCCGCGATTATGAAGAAAACTTCCAGCATGTAATCCCTGTGCAGGCATCAGCTATGGAATATTCAACAGTAATTTTATGGGTTTGAGCTTTTGGAACCTGGTTAATGATTGACTGTTTTGCTGATCGCAATCAAAGCGTTTTGTTAATACATCCATTTACCTCTTTTATCTTAGTATACTTGCGGATATATTCCACTTCCAAAATAGATTGTTATGCCAGGTGACACTTCACGCATTAGTATCAATGCAAAAGGAACTGAAAAAAATACATTTGACGCTATCGTAATCGGCTCCGGCATCAGCGGTGGTTGGGCTGCTAAGGAACTATGCGAGCATGGCTTAAAAACATTGGTGCTGGAGCGCGGCAGAGACGTTAAGCATATTAAAGATTATCCTACCGCTACAAAAAACCCCTGGGATTTCACCTACCGGGGACGCGTAGCCGAAGCATACCTTAAAGAAAATCCACTCATCAGTAAAGCTGCGGGCTTTGGTGATGATACCAAACATTTTTTTATAAAGGATAAGGATCATCCCTACATTCAGGAAAAGCCTTTCGACTGGATACGCGGCTACCAGGTAGGAGGAAAATCGTTGACATGGGGCAGAGCCTGCCAGCGCTGGAGTGACTTTGAGTTTTCTGCCCCGGCAAGGTATAATTACGGGCTGGATTGGCCCATACGGTATAATGATGTGAAAGACTGGTACAGCCACGTAGAAAAATTTATAGGTGTTTGTGGTAATAAAGATGATATTGAAGCGATGCCTGACGGTGAGTTTCTCCCGCCCTTTGAATTGAATTGTGTTGAACGGCATATTCAGCAAAACATTCAGCAGCATTATAAAGATCGTTTTTTAGTGCATGCCCGCTGGGCGCAGTTAACGCAACCAAAAGAGGTACACCTGCAGCAGGGCAGGGGTAAATGCCAGGCAAGAAACTTATGCATGAGGGGTTGTCCGTTTGGCGGGTATTTCAGTTCTGTTTCCTGTACTTTACCCTGGGCTGAAAAAACAGGACATCTTACCATTCAACCTGATTCCGTAGTACATTCCATTATATATGATGAGCAGAAAAAGAAAGCAACAGGTGTTCGTGTAATAGATGCGCATACACACCATGTTACAGAATATTTCGCCAGGATTATTTTTGTAAATGCATCCGCGTTAAACAGCAATCTTATTTTATTGAATTCAACATCCGGCAGGTTCCCGACTGGACTGGGTAATGACAATGGACTGCTGGGAAAATATATCTGCTTTCACAATTACCGCGCTTCGGTAGGAGGCGACCTTGATGGCTTTGAGGATAAATATTACTACGGTCGAAATCCTACGGAGCCTATATTGGCCAACTACCGTAATCTTCACAAGATAGATACGGACTATGTAGGCGGGTTTACTACGTTTATGGGAGCATACCGTACACGTATAGACGAAAATAGCACTGCCGAAACGATTGGCGCTGATTTTAAAAAAGCTTTAACCGAGCCCGGAGGGTGGCACGTGTATATGTATATGCAGGGAGAAACCATTCCCAAAGAAACAAATCATGTAAGGCTGAGCGCTGATCAAAAAGACCAGTGGGGCATTCCCCTGCTGGTTACTGCTGTTGGGTATGATGATAATGATGAGAAGATGATAAAAGATTTTTTGACGGAAAGCACCGCAATGCTGGAAAAGGCAGGCGTAAAAAATATTCAGCAACATGACTCTAAACAGGCGCCAGGCTTAGACATTCATGAAATGGGAGGCTGCAGAATGGGGCATGATCCTAAAACTTCTTTACTGAACAAATGGAATCAATTACATGCCTGCAAGAATGTATTTGTAACAGACGGCGCCTGTATGACAAGTACGGGTAATCAAAGCCCGTCTATTTTGTATATGACCTTAACAGCAAGGGCTGCCAATTATGCGGTTGGAGAAATGAAGAGTGGGAATTTGTAGGTAAGGAGTTAAAGAGTATTGGGGTGTAAGTATTTTTACAATTCTTATCGTATCATCGCTCTGATTGTATTCGGCAACATTCTCACTTTTCTAAATTTTTTTCTGCACCTGCCAGTAATGACCAAAGGGATCTTTAAACATGCCTTGCCTGTAACCATAATCATAATCCTGCGCCGGACTGATTTCTGTTGCGCCTGCCTGGATAGCTTTTTGCATTACGGCATCCACATCAGGTACGAATAGTCCTATTACTGCAGTTACTCCTTTAGCACTTATGGGTTCAAGCGCATTAAGCCGGGGCATGATTTCGTGTATATGAAAAACGGCGCCGCCTATTTCTAACTCTGTCACATGAATACTACCATCATCATTACGAAAGCAAAAATGTTCTGTTGCTCCTAAGCGTATATAAAAATCTATATTGATTGTTCCATTAGGAATATGCAACTCAGGAGCAAAATGCGCATAAGTGATTTTTGTTTCCATGGCGATTATTTTATACTAAAAGATTGGTGCTTTACACAAGCTGATTACTGATCGAAGCTAAAATTGTTGATTTAAATATAATCAAATCGATTGTATTGCAGGTATAGCTATACAGTAGTATGATTGTATGTACGTTTTTTTATAAGAATGCTGGTTCATAACGTACTCCAGCTGTTGTCCAATTCTATATAATGGCATAAATAAATTGCGTGTATCTATATAATAGTTGTATAGCGATTATATTTCCCCTATAAATTGCGCCTTTACGTTATATCGCGTCAATGCAGAAACCTCATCCCTTCATCTTCTCCCACTACCTTCACCCCCTACAAATCCGTAATCAACTTATACTTCGGCACCAAACTCTTCATAATAGCCCATGCAATTAAATAAGCAATAGCGCAGAATGTAAACATAATGGTATATCCTGTTTCAATATGCCCGAGTTCTTTATAATGATCAAACAATGAACCGCCAATCTTGGTAACAATTACACCGCCAATGCCACCGGCCATGCCCCCAAGTCCCACCACAGAACCTATTGCCTTTTTAGGAAACATATCAGATACCGTTGTAAAAATATTGGCGCTCCATGCCTGGTGGGCGGAAGCTCCAATGCCGATTAATAAAACCGGCGCCCAAAAACTGATATGCCCTAATGGTTGTGCCGCCAGCACAACCAGGGGTATAAACGCAATAATAAGCATAGCTTTCATTCGCCCGTCATAGGCTGTATAACCCTTCTTAATGAAATAAGCCGGGAACCAGCCGCCACCAACACTTCCTACCATTGTCATGCTATACAGAACAGCCAGCGGGATGGCCATATCCGTTGGTTCCATATGGTATTGATCTTTAAGGTATGCCGGTAACCAAAACAGGAAAAACCACCATACGCCATCCGTCATAAATTTACCCACGGCAAAAGCCCAGGTCTGCTTGTATTGCAGTAATTTCACCCAGGGTACTTTTTTCTCCTGTCCGGCCTCCTCAGCAATAAGTTTTTCATCTTCATCGCTGTTAATGTACGCATATTCAGAGGCGCTTAATCTTTTCTGTTTTTCAGGCCTGTCATAATAAATATACCAGAAGATCAGCCAGATAAAACCAATCAATCCTATTATAATAAACGCTGACTGCCAACCCCATACCTTTGCCATCCATGGCACGGTAAGCGGAGCAAGTATAGCTCCTATAGTAGTGCCGGAATTAAATATTCCAACCGATAAGGATCTTTCTTTTTTAGGAAAATATTCAGCCGTGGCTTTCATAGCCGCAGGAAAGTTACCTGCCTCGCCAATGGCTAAAACTGCCCTCGCAAATATAAAGCCCAGTACAGATACCGGTATGGCTGCAATACCAATCCATCCAAGTGTTGAAGCAATACCTTTGCCTATCGGAATGGCTTCTGCATGAATAAGAGCGCCAACTGACCATATAATGATTGCCCATGCATATCCTCTTTGGGTGCCTAGCTTATCAATAATACGGCCGGCAAACAGCAACCCGATGGCATAGGTGAATTGAAATGCAGCCGCTATATTGGCATAGTCTGTATTACTCCAGCCAAACTCTTCTTCCAGCTCGGGCTTCAGCAGGCTCAATACCTGCCTGTCGAGATAATTAACCGTTGTTGCAAAAAAGAGAAGGGCGCATATATACCAGCGATAGTTGCCCACTCCTTTAGAGTCGACTGAATTTGAGATGGATTGCTGAAGGTCTGGAAGTTTTGTTGACATGATATGGTTTTACGATCGTTTGTGTTTGATTTCCGTGATATGTGAAATGACAGACCTGGGATTTTCACGTTTTACATCTGTCGTTTCATGTTTAATGTTCTCCTAAATTGAAATATTCCTTAGAATTATTATAACAAATGTCCTGCACCATTTTACCAAGCCAGGTAATGTCGCGGGGAAGTTCCCCGTTTTCTACATCGTTTCCTATCAGGTTACAAAGTATTCTCCTGAAATATTCGTGGCGTGGAAATGAAAGAAAGCTTCTTGAATCAGTGGTCATGCCTACAAACCTGCTCAGCAGTCCCATATTGCTTAATATATTCATCTGCTCTTCCATGCCATTCTTTTGATCAAGAAACCACCAGCCCGAACCGAACTGAATTTTACCCGGCGTTTTCCCATCCTGGAAATTTCCAGCCATGGTTGCATATATGGCGTTGTAGGATGGATTGTTATTATAGATGATGGTTTTAGCTAACTGGTTTTCCTTATCAAGGCGATTAAAGAATTTCGACATTGGCTGGGCAACCTGCCAATCGCCGATGGAATCTACGCCGGCATCAGCGCCGAGTAAACTTAACAGCCTGCTGTTATTATTGCGTAAAGCGCCTACGTGAAATTGCTGTACCCATCCCCGTTGTGCGTTCCACTGGCAGATAAAATGCAGGGTGGCTGATTTAAACTGGCTCACCTGTTTTTCATCCAACACCTTTCCTTTCCTTACAGCGCTGAAACTTCTTTCCAGGTCTTTCAGGGTAAAATCATCAGCATGCATGGTTTCCAGTCCGTGATCAGAAATACGGCAACCGGTTTCGTGAAAGAAGTCGTGCCTGAGCTTTAATGCTTCAAGCAGGTCTTCATAACTATTGATGCTTATTTTAGCAGCCTGCTCTAATTGTTGTATATAGTTGTTATAAGTGCCGGCATTTTCAACCGCCATTGCTTTATCAGGACGAAAGGCCGGAAATACTTTTGGCGCGCCTTTTAATTTTTTTATGGCAATATGGTGCTCCAGCGAATCTGCGGGATCATCCGTTGTACATAAAACTTCGGCTTTAAATTTTTTAACTATAGTGTGAACAGGCAGTTTTTGTAATTTGTCGTTGCAGGTTTTGTAAATTTCTTTGGCGTTTTTTTCGTTCAGTATTTTTTTAATACCAAAGGTGCGTTGCAGCTCAAGGTGCGTCCAGTGATACAGCGGGTTGCGCATGGTATAAGGAACGGTAGCCGCCCATCGTGCAAACTTCGTGTAATCGTCAGCGTTACCGGTAATGTCGTTTTCATCAACGCCATTGGTGCGCATGGCTCTCCACTTATAATGATCGCCCTTCAGCCATATTTCGGTAATGTTTTTGAATTTTTTGTTGGCAGCTATTTCTGCCGGCGGCAGGTGATTATGATAATCTATGATCGGCATTTTTTCTGCATAATCATGATAGAGTTTTTTAGCAACTGAAGTCTGTAATAAAAAATCTTCGTCCAGAAATTTTTTCATATAGCCGTTTTAAAAGATGATAGAAAATTCCGTGAAACGCGAGATGCCAGAGGTAAGATTTTGACGTTTCTCATCTCACAATTTCTTCCCGCCTCACTTTCTCGCATTATCAATATAACCAATGATATTTTTAACATGTTCCGTTACTTTTTCATATTGATTATCAGCTAACCAATCGGGAGGAAAAAGTTGTGAACCAATACCCACGGCGGCTACCCCGCTTTTAAACCAGCTGCTTATGTCATCCTGGGTTGGTTCAACGCCACCTGTTGTCATAAACTGCATATTGGGAAAAACAGCTTTTACCGCTTTAATAAATGCCGGTCCGCCCAATTGTTTTGCCGGAAAGATTTTTACAATATTTATTCCCCAATTCTCGGCCATGCCAATATCAGATGGCGTGGCACAACCCGGCATCCATAATTTTTTATGCTTTGAAGATACTTCGTGAATTTCGTGGTTGATAAGAGGAGATATTAAAAAATCAGCGCCTGCATGGATGAACTGCTCTGCCTGCTGCCCGTTTTTGATAGTGCCGATGCCGAGTATCATTCCGGGTAAGGATTGGCTGCAATATTTACGCAGCTCAATAAAAATGTCGAATGAATTTTCGTTGCGGTTGGTAAACTCAAATAATCTAACGCCTGCATCGTATGAAGCCTTCAATACATTTTTGCAAACCGTTACATCCGTATGTGTAAACAAAGGCATAAAGCCGGTTTGTTTTACAAGAGCAGCTATTTCGTGTTGGGTCATGTTGTATAGTTGTTTATGGTTTATGGTTTGAGGTTTATGGTTTTCGAGTTTCCAACAACGGTAAACTACAAACCAAAAACAATAAACCTCTCCTTTCCACCTTACCTGATTATCTTCCCGCTTCCTCCCTGTTTAATCACGGTGTTTACTTCATCAGAGGTAGCAATATTAAAGTCGCCGGTAATGCTGTGTTTTATAACACCACAGGCTGTTGCGAATTCTATGGTTTCGTCCAGTGGTAATTTGTTTTTTAAACCATGAATAATACCTGCCATAAAAGCATCGCCTGCACCTATCCGCTCGGCTATCTGCTGTATATGATATGGTTTTGATTGATGTATGTTTCCATCATGCCACAAATAACCAATATACTGGTTTGCGCTGGCGCTTTCCTGCACACGCATGGTCATGGCTATATGTTTTACCTGCGGCAGTTTTTCTTTTATCAGTTTAAAGCTGCTTTCAACAAGATTGTTTTCGTCGGGCTCAATACCAAAATACAATTTCGCTGTATCAATATCAGCCAGTAAAACATCACAGTATTGCAATAGGGCGGGCATTATTTCAGCCGGCTTTTTGCCATATTTCCAAAGGGTATTCCTGTAGTTGAAGTCGGCGGAAACCTTAAGTCCGCTTTGCTTTGCAGCTGATAATGCTTCTTCACAAACCTCTACAAGGTTTTGGTTGAGTGCAGGCGTTATCCCGCTCCAGTGAAACCAGTCAGCGGTTTCAAATATTTTCTCCCATTGAATATCGCCTTTTTTTAAAAAGCTGAAGGCCGAATATTCACGGTCATAAATTATTCTGCCCGGTCTTGCACCCTGCCCGCTTTCGTAATAATATATACCGGTTCGGTTATGTGTTGATGTTAGCGCCGCGGTTTCAACGCCATATTTATATAATTGAGATAGCCCTGCTCTCGCCAGTTCATTACCCGGCATTGCAGTAATATAAACAGAAGGATTGCCAAAAATAGATAAGGACACTGCGATATTGGCTTCAGAGCCTGCCCAATGCATTTCCAAACGATCTGCCTGAACAATTTTTTGCTGAGATGGGGGGGTGAGCCTGAGCAAATATTCGCCGAATAAAGCCACTTTTTTATTCATAAGCAATTTCAACTGAGTGCCGAATATAAGTAATTTAAGGGAACACTCAGGGTAAATGCATTCAAATAAGTGCATGCTGTTCAGCGGATACCATTCTTTAAGTATAATAGCAGGGAAATGATATTATTCAATAAAAAAATTTCGCTGAATTCAATATTCAGCGAAACTTCTGTAGTATATATTTTTTGCTCACTTATTAATATATAGCCTATTACGGCTGGGCATTACAGCCTTTGCTTTTACTTTTTATCCCACCAAACTTTACTTAAATAGCTGTCGCCGTTCGACATCCTGGCTGCGGCTGTATTGTACTCATCCGGATTGCGAAAGCGCTCTGTACCGGAGTAAACTCCCCTGCGGGGTATTGTACCGTTGGTAACTCCCTGGTTTGGACCTGGGATCAGCGTTGGATACCCTGTACGGCGCCACTCGGCATAGGCCTCATAATGCCGCATGAACAGGCTGATCCATTTCTGATCCATGATCTCCTCTAATTGCTCATCTGCGGTTCCCGACAGGGCGCCTTCAGTAGTGATATAGGTGTCGATTTGTGCATCTGGTATGTTATAGGGGGGAACTTTCATAGCAGCCCTGATACCTGCCTGATAAAAGGCTTCTGCGTCGCCCGGGCTAAGCCCGGCCCAACCCAGCAATGCGGACTCTGCCTTATAGAAGCAGAGGTCGGAGTACGACATAAATAAATAAGGAAAAGTAGATTTCCTGTCGTTGTAAATTGAAATGGTGCCATATGAATAATCATCCCTGTTAATAATCACATTTTGCCCGAGTGCTACTCCAAGCCCACGGTATATAGGATTACCGTCTTTCTTTGAGTTTTCTGTAGGTTCAGCAATTTTAGGAAGCCTTGGATCATTTTTAGCAAGCAACATATCAATAAATGGCGCTGCAAGCTGGTTTAATTCTTTACTTCCGTTATAACCTCCTATTACAGGGTGATAGCCTATAGCAAATCCGTCCTGCGGATTGGTAGGCATATTTGCATTGTCGGCATTACTTTCAAAAATCGGACCCGCAAGTGCCTCTTCCACTGTTTTACGAGATAATGCAGCATCTGCATAGCGCAACCTGAAGCCTATCCTGAGCTTTAACATGTTGCCGAATTTTCTCCAGGCGTTCACGTTTCCCTTGTATACAAGGTCCGCATTGCCATAAGACAGGTCTGAGGCGCTTAACCGGCTCATTGCCTGATCCAGCTCAACAATCATGGATTTATAAATCTCTTCCTGGGTATTGTATTTTGGCGTTAGTATAATTTCCGATTCAGGTAACCCGGTTTCAGAATAAGGGATATCACCCCAGAAATCGGTCATTCTTTGCCAGATATACAGTTCGTTGATTTTGGCAATTGCCAGTTTGGTTTTACCGGACTGACTTTCTTCCTGGCCTTTCAGCAGGCGGTTCCTTATCTGGGCAAGATTGTGTATATACCCATAATGAGCCGCCCAGTTCCTGGTTTCATATATGTCCCGGTCTTCCAGGTATTGAGATGGCGCTGAAAGACTTCCGCTTGCCCATTGTTCCACCCACGACCCTACCTGCCACCAATTGGCGCCTTCAGCCAGGAAGCCGTTCAACTGCACATTTGAAAGAATGTATTCGGGTGGAACTGAAGCAGGCTGGGTTGGAGAAATATTTAATGCTTCAAAATTTTTTGTACAGGCGGACAATAGGGTGACAACACCCAAAATTGCAGCGCTTTCGCGCAGGATACTATATATTTTCATCCGAGTATTTTTTGTTTTTTCTAAAATCTTACGTTAACATCAATACCAAAGGTTCTCATCAACGGAAGAGAATGTCCTTCCATTCCGAGCGTTCCTGTATTCACATTTACTGAAGCGTTTTCCGGCGAGAATCCATCGGTATGGCGTTCCAGGTAGCCAATATTTCTGCCGTAAACTGCTACCGATGCTCCTGAAAGCACTTTTGTGCCGGTTAACCATTTGGCAGGTAACTGGTAAGCCAAACGTATTTCACGGATGGCAGTATAGCTGGCATCATAAATAAATTCTTCTGCCACAGCAAAGCCTTTGTCCGGCGCCACACGATTCCAGAATGCCTGGGCTGTTGTTGTTTGGGAATTCTTTTCGCCCGTAGCTACCCAAACGCCATTCTCCAACTTTGCTTTAACACCTTCCACAAGCAGCCCCCCCTCTCTTCCTTCAAGTGTTCGCTTTGAAGTGCCATAAGCCGCTTCCTGCACGCGTCCCTGCGAAAAGATAAGACCGCCCCTGCGCATATCAATGAGGGTGCTAAGCGAAAATCCTTTATAAAAAAAACTGTTGGCAAAACCGCCTGTCCATTTGGGATTTGCATTGCCCAATTCGAGCGTAGATACAGATTTCACAACAGGAAGGCCATTGTCGTCAATCAGCCTGTTGCCTTTATCATCACGTGCATAGGCATAGTCTGCTGCATTTAGTACACCGAAGGGTTTTCCCGGTACCGCTGTTATACGGATATTCCTGTCTGACCCGACAAGGAACTCCGAAACGCCTTCAATAAGTTCCAGTACTTTGTTGCGGTTAGCTGCAAAATTGAAGCTGGATTCCCACCTGAAACCATTTTTCAATTTAACCGGTGTGCCGGAAATCAGCATTTCGATCCCTTTATTCTGTATACGTCCGGAATTGGTCAGCTTGGTACTGTATCCCGTAGACTGCGCAATAGTGATAGGGAGTATCTGGTTGCTTGTAACGGAATGATAATAGGTAAAGTCTATTAGCAGCCTGTTCTTCAGGAACCTTAATTCTGTACCAATTTCGTAGGATGTTTTCAACTCATTCTTCAGGTTAGGGTCGGTAATTACTTCCGTATAGCCTGCAAGAGGTTGATTTTGAAATGTATTGGCATTCAACCCGAAATAACCTACTGTATTATATGGATCTCCTGACCGCCCCGCCTGCGCCCATGAGCCGCGGATCTTGGCATAGTCAAGAAAAGAGCTGTTTATATTCAATGCATCTGTAAGAATTACACTTGCGCCTACAGAAGGATAGAAAAAAGAGTTGTTCTTAACAGGCAGGGTAGATGACCAGTCGTTACGGGCAGTTACATCAATAAACCAGGTATTCTTATATCCAATGTTTGCCGCTCCGTAAACGGAATTAATATCATATTCGGAAACTTCAAGGGATGGCGTGTTCAGCAGCGTTTTCCCAATGGCATACAACTTAGGAATACTTAACTGGGTACCTGTGTTGCCGGTAAGACGATACCGGTTCTGTTGATGGTTGGCGCCAATATTAACAAAATAGGAGAACTCTCCTATGTCCCGCGCCGCGGTTATCAGCACATCAGCGTTTTCTACCTTGTTATAAACGTTGTTTTCAAAAACTCTTCCTGTTTGCTGTATCCTTGTGCCAACTGCATCCCAACCATACTGCCGTTCGTAGTAAAAATCAGTTCCATAGCGTCCCTGTATAGAAATGCCCTTTGCCAGCTGGTAGCTCAATTTGGCATAAGCGATCAGGCGGTCTCTCTGGTCTTCATTATGGCTGTTGTTAATTGTCCAGAAGGGATTGGAGGTAACAGAATTGCTTTCAAATATTTTTTCTCCACCTACAAAAAATGCGGCGCCCCCGATATCACGCGAATTCTGTATGTCTTTAGCGGTATATTCATATCTACTGAGCCCCTCCATGCTAAGGCTCCTGGGGATATACAGAAAACGATAAACCGGGTTTTGCCCATCATCCCCAAGGTGCGGTCTATTCACTACATTCTGCCTGATATAGTTGGCTTTTACATCCAGGTTCAGCCCTTTGGCGATATCCGTTGAGATTTTTATTGTTGCTGAATTTCTTTTAAGCGTATTGGTAGGCTGAAAGCCATCATTGTTCAGATTGGTAATAGAAGCGTAATATGTTGTCTTTTCTCCACCGCCATCAACGCTAAGCGTATTCATCAGCATTTTTTCAGGATGGAAGAATGCGGTATACGGGTTTTCTATGGGAGAGTAATTCGTGGTATCCCCCCACATGTCTTCTACAAGCTGTCCATCCATTTTTGGACCCCAGCTCCCACGGCTGGTTGGATTTCGTCCACCGCTCAATTTTGGTATACCACCTGTTAAAGCCGGATCGTAAACTACTACCGATCCATCAGATTTTCTATAAAATGTAAAATTACCGTTAAAGCCTTGCCCATATACATTTTGATAGTCGGGCTGCACCAATGCATTACCTGTTGAAAAGCTGCCGTCGTAACTGATAGTGGGCTTACGGTTTCGGGAACCCGATTTGGTAGTGATAATTACTACCCCGTTAGCGCCTAACTGACCGTAAAGCGCAGCGCCATTAGGTCCCTTCAACACTGTTACAGACTCAATGTCATTGGGGTTAATATTGGATATGCCATCTCCGCCATCTACGCCGGTAGCGAAGGTCTGTGAGCCCAGGCTTCTTCTGTTGGAGTTATCAATAGGCACACCATCAATAACGTACAGAGGTTGGGAGTTACCCGAAAGCGAAGAATTGCCGCGTATAATTACACGGGAAGCGCCGGACATGCCTGCCGCGGAAGATGTTACCTGTACGCCGGCAACCTTTGCAGAAAGTGCCGAACCCAGGTTGGTTTCTTTTGAATTGGCAAAATCTGATCCCCGCAGCTCGCCTGTGGCAAAGCTCAGTGCTTTTTTATCTCTTTTGATGCCCAGGGCAGTAACCACTATTTCCTGGGTGCTGGTAGCCGCCGGTTTTAAAACTATCCTCAAAAAAGTTTCTTTTGAAACCGCTATCTCAACAGTTTCATGCCCCACAAAGGAAATCGTTAATGTTCCGGCTGCATCGGGTAGTTGAAGTGTAAAATTACCATTGGCATCTGTTGTAGTGCCTCGTTCTGTACCCTTTAACTTCACGGAAGCTCCTGCCAGGGGGTTACCCGATTCATCTTTTACATTTCCCTGTATGGTGACAGGGGGAGGAGGCAGCACAACCTCGCCTCGTACAGAAGGAACAGGCTGCATTTCCTTTTCCCTGACGATAACGGTATTATATTTTATTTCATATACAAAAGGCTGTTCCTTAAAACAGATATTCAATGCTTCGGTAAGCTCCATATTTTGTATGTTAAGCGAAACGGGGCTGGCTTTTTGCAGTATCTTTTTTTCATAGAAAAAAGCGTAGCCGGTTTGCTTTTCAATCAGCCTGAAAACTTTTTCCAGGGAAATGTTTTTTTCAGCAATGCTTATTTTTTGTGAAAAAGATTTTGCATTAAGATTAAACGTGAATGCGAGGATTAAAACTGCAGTCAGTTTCATAATCAACAACTTTTGAGTAAAAGGCTTACCATAGCGCCGGGGAGCTTGGCAAAACGGTCTTGAATCCATAAATTTGGAATGTTTGGGTTAAAAAATTTAAGTCAGACAGTTTGAATTTTTTAGACAGCCCATCAATCGCCGGGAATGTTGACCGCATTTCCGGTTTTATTTTCGGCTGCCTTGGGGGTTTATTTTTTTTCCATATGCAATTACAGTTTTGTTTTAGTTAAGGATGAAATGAAAAATTTTATTGTTTTTTGTATGGCGCAACAAATACGTTTTTCCCTTCTATCCTGAATTGAATTTTATGGGTGGCTTCCAGTATTTCAAGCAGTTGTTCTATATTGTTTTTCCGCTTAATTTTTCCTGAGAGGCCTATTTCCGGAATATTTTTATCGTATATGATGTTTATATCGTACCACCGTTCTATCTGCCTCATGATAGACTTCAGATCTGTATTATCAAATCTGAACTCACCATTTTTCCAGGCTATTACACTGTCGGTATCTACATCAACTAATACTTCTACCTGATCGACTCCCATTGTTACGTGCGCCTGCTGGCCGGGTTTCAGCAGCGCGGTTTTTTCTCCTGTATTTAATTTTACAGCCCCTTCAAGCAGGGTAGTATTGATCGCTCCTTCTTCATCATAGGCCATTATATTAAAGTGTGTGCCCAGAACTTCAACAATACCTCCGTGACCGGAAGCGGTATTGATCGACACAAAAAAAGGCTGTTTTCTTCCATCCGGTAGTTTGCTTTGTGCAATTTCAAAATATCCTTCACCTGTTAACTCTACCTCCCTGGAGGCGCCGTTAAAAGATGTCGGAAATCGTAATGAAGAAGTAGCATTCAGCCATACTTTGCTGCCATCGGCCAATACTATGGCGTATTGGCCTCCACGGGGTGTGGTAATTGTATTATATGCAATCACATTGCTACCTGTATTGGCAACATTATAGTTTATTTTTCCATCTGTTTTTATCACTTTTACGTCTCCCTGAAATGCTATGTCACCGTTACCCGCTTCATTTAAATCAATTACGGAACCGTCTGCCAGGGTCAGCGTGGCTTTATCGCTGCCGGGAAGGATAATCTCGCTTTTTCTTCCTGAAGCAATATCGTTATGTATTATTTTGCGGCTGCTGAAATAAAAAAACGCACCTGCTGAAAGTAACAGGAACACTACAGCCGCTGCGCGGAAGAATTGTTTCTTATAAACAGGAATAGCGGTTCTGGTATTTATATTTTTCAGCAACTCCATTCTTACCCGGCCGCTCCAACCGGCGGCTTCCGGTAAATCATCTTCCTGCAGGGATGCTTTATAAAAAGCCTGCATTTGCTCAAGCACAAGTCGGTTGGAATCGCTTTTGCCGATATAATCAAGTATTTCCACCACCTCTTCGTCTGTACATTCATTATTGAGGAAGCGGGTCATTAATTCCTTGTAATATGTATTATCTTTTTGCATCCGTAGTGGGGTATAAATACCTGTTTATATATAATAAAGTCCCGGAAAAGAAAAGAGGGTGGGTGTAGGCTGAAAAAATAATGATTATAGCAATTTTGCTATGAGCGGTTTGTCTGGCACTATACTCAGGGTATTTGCGGTCGGCTCGGCGATCTGTTTGGAAAATGAAACCATTAATGCAAAACTATCCCGCCTGCTGAGTCTGAATCGTTAGATGTAGTATTGTAATAAGGAAAGTCATAAGAATGACTTTATCATAGCGGTAAAAATATTGCCTGAGATCCTGCACGGCTTTCATCATATGTTCCTTTACTGTATTTCTTGAAATGCCCAGTTCATTTGCTACTTCGTCGTAGGTTTTATTGTTCTGCCGGCATAGCCTGTATACTCTTTGCCTTTGCACCGGTAGCCGGCTTACGGCATTATCCAGCAACTGCTGGTATTGCTGCCATTGAAAATCTTTTTCAGGGTCGTTGAGCTCAATGGCAGAACGGACAAGCACCCTGCCACGCAGGTTTTCGTCGCGGGAAATTTTCTTTAGCAGCTTAAACGCCTTATTGCGGCTTATGCGATAGAGGTAAGCAGGAAAAGATTGCTGCGGCTGGAGGCGATGGCGTATTTCCCATATCTTTAGAAAAGTTTCCTGGATAATATCTTCTGCCATTTCCGGAAGCTTTACAAAGCGGATCAGCCAGCTGTACATTTTGGAATGATACCTGTTATACAATTCAATATATGCTGCGGCATCATTTTGCCGCAATCGCTGAATTAGTAAAGAATCGTCCTGGTTATTTTCGCCAAGCAATTGCAATGTTAGTTTTGAGTGATAAAATTAATGAAAATAGTAAAAAGTAAAATTTCCCTTAATAAATGGGGGCATTCCAAATTTTCGCTGGTTGGTGTCTCCCCCATAGTCGTCAACTTAAAAAATATGAGCAACAAAAGACCCCGAATGGGGTTCAATTTGAATAGCCATCGGTGCAACCGGTGGTCGAATGAATCGGTTTTTACATTGAACCCCTGCGGGGTTCAACAAAAACTCCACCATTTTACCGTGAGTGGAACTCACGGCTATTCAAATTCAAGCCCTTTGGGCTTAAGTTGAAGGTTATGGTGTCTCCACCAACAAGGGCATGCGTCGTGGGTGGTGTCTCACCGCCCACTTCCGGCGCGAAAAGAAAATTTGAAATGCATCCTAATAAATTTTTGCGTACTTCAGATCAACCGACGGATGTACCTGCAAAACAGGAGAACCTTGTATCAAATGCTTAACAGAATTCTTATCTGTTTATTCCGTTAAAAAAGTCAGTATATAATTTTGTATTTTTTTGTGTTGTTTTGAAGTGCCTTGTCATCCATGCATTGTAGTAGTGTGAGGCAACCTGATAATGTCATCTCATTTTTTTGCACTTCTTCTACCAGAAAATGCTTTCATCTGCGGGCTGATTGCTGGAACATAAAGAATACACTTTGTGGCTATCGATTGTAAAACGCAACGGGGATAATTCTGTTTCCTGATTCATCAAATAGTTCCGGCGTATCTGATTTAAAGCCGGCTGTTTGCCCCGCAAGCAATAAAAAAACATTGGTCCTGACAGTAAAAGCAAATAACTTTATTCATTTCTGAGTTTGCAAAGTTGTAGCCACATTAATATTAATTAATTCAAGTTGCTATTTAATCGGTAATTTTATTGAGTGTAAAGGCTAGAATAAACATCACCAGTTTTATCAAAAATCCTTTAAAAGTCACTGCATGAATTTTTCTTAGGAATAATCCTTTTATCTGACTGAAAGTTGTTTCAATTCCTTTGCGCATGTGTTCTTTTATAAATCTTGTCCATGGTTCATCTGGTCTTTTTGAGTTGCGCTTTCGGCAGATCATTA
>NZ_QCZJ01000013.1 GCF_003075435.1 Terrimonas sp.
CAATAAATACCTATAATTTTATCAGCTGTGAGCATTGATAATTGAGTTTTGTGTGTGGTAACTCAAAATTATCTTTTATTGATGCTCTTTTTCTCCTCATTTAACTAGCAACTTGGGTTAATTAAAATGCAATTAAAATAATAAATTGCAGTTATCAACCTTTAATAAACCTAGAAATATGAAAAAACGTCAACCTCTTTGTGTAATGCTATGCCTGCTGTTCGCGTCTTTTATTCAGGCCCAGGACCCGGAGTCATCGTACACATTTACCCAAAAATTTTTAACTCAGCCCGTAAGTAATTATTCTTTTCAGGAAACGCTGTCAGCCAGTTACAACGAGAAGAAATATATCCGGTTCAAAAGAATGAGGAATACGGGTATTGTGCTTACCAGTGTAGGCGCGGGCCTACTGGCAACCGGTGTTGTGCTGATTTCTTCCGGAAGCAAAGAAACAGATGACTATAATGGATATTATGATGAGCTTACACCAGGTGATCGTAAAATACTTGGCGGTATTGTTTGTGTTATTTTCGGTCTTGGAATGGAAGGTGGAGGTATTCCACTTTGGGCAATAGGCAGCAGAAAAATGAAACAGTATGGCGGAAGCAGTTTGCGGCTTCAGCCTGCAAAAAATGGAGTGGCGCTGGCATATTCATTCTGATGTAATTATCAGTCAGATCGTTACTTATATTAAAATAATAATAATTGTAATATTTATCTATTTACTGGAATATTTATATATTTGTAAAGGTTATTATTACAATGGTTATCATTTCAAAAACCATATTGCAAACCTTCATTAATGAACACCCTGGCAGTGCAGCTGCTTTGGAAAAGTGGTATGAAGAAACAAAAACTGCGGATTGGAAAAACTTTGCTGAATTAAAAAATACATTTAATACAACAGGTAGTGTTGGAAATGACAGGTACATCTTCGATATAAAGGGGAATCAATATCGCTTAATTGCATTAATAATATTTAAAGTAAGAACAGTTTTTATTCTTTTTATTGGAACACATAAAGAATATGACAAAATAAACGCGGGGAAAGTTATTTATAAAAAATGGGGAATATGAAGTACGAAATTAATTCCAGAAAAGGCTATCATGAAACTATGATAGCTATTTATAAATTGATGGATAAAGGCGAAGCAAATTTATCGGTAAGTGAACTGAAAAAATTGGCGGAGATGTCTGTTGCCGCAGAAAAATATGAAGATGAAGTATTAGGTCTTCAGCCTAAAAAAATACCTGAATCAATTGTTGAGATAGTTGAATTAAAAATGTTTGAAAACAAAATGACACAGGCAAAACTTGCATCCGCAATTGGTATAGGTCAATCAAAGATTTCTGATATTCTGGCAGGTAAGCGTAAGCCTGATATTCCATTTTTAAAAGGAGTATACAAAGCGCTTAAAATTGATGGTAATTTTTTGCTGGAGCATTTATAATTCCAGTTATACCTATAAAATAACTTTTCTTACACAAACCAGGTATTAAACAAAAAGGCTGCTTTGTGAGCAGCCTTTCGCAGTTGGTTTTGGGGCTATTTAATACTTAACAATTGGTACAATTGTGGATGAGCCCGCCTGTATTATTTTTAGGTAATAGGCTCCGTTAGCGAGATCGTGAATATCCACAGTAGCAGTTGTTTGGTTTTTGGTAATTAACCTTTTAATAACGAAGCCGTTTATATGGACAAGTGCTATTTCGGAAATGCTGCTTGATTCCGGAATTTTTATAAATATTTTTTCCCGGGCCGGGTTAGGGTATATAAATATGGTTAATTTATTCCTGAAATCAATGGTTGAAACAGCAGTGTAAATAACTGTTCCATCCCGCTTCACCAGCTTTAAACGGTATTCATTTTTACCATCGGAGGGGTTGGTATCAATGAATTTATATATTTGATTTTCAGTTATTTGTGTGTATATTGGCTGGCTGATTGATATAAAGCTACTCTGTGCCGAAGCTTTTTCAACCATATAATATTGGTATGCTGTTTCATCCGCAACCGACCAGCTCAGCAGGATATTTTCGTTTTGTATAGCAGCATTAAAAATTATTGCATTAGCCGGCAGCGGATTATTGGGGTATCCCAAAGCTCCGGCAAGCGCAAAACTTCCAAAATTGCTGACGGTATTACTGGTAACAGATCCATTGGCTCCCGGTGAGCCCAGGTAACTGCCTGTGCCCGGATCAACCCATTGAAATCCATCAAACCACGCAACACGCAAGGCATTCATATCTGTCACGCCTCCGCTGTTGGGGTCAAAAAAGCTTAACTCCACATTACCTGAGCCGATGCCGCTAATATTCCAGTATTCCAAATGGCTGATATGGTGAATACCCGTCCCTGTTGTGTTACCGATGTTGAGGTATGGATCGCCCCGGATAAACTCAACCGTAAAATTTCCGGTTGCATTCCGCACAGCGGCAGGCCTTAGTTTACCGTTTATGCCCACCGGAAAAACAAAATCGCTACCGGAAAGCCCCATTTTACGAACAGGTCCTTCAATATAAGAAAGATCGGAACCTATATTGGTATAGGGCAGGTTGAAATAGTCATGCAAACCACTTTGAATAATTCCTGTAGAGGTAAGTGTCAGCAGCGAGGCACCGGAACTGATTATCTTACCATTTTGCAGGGAAAGCGTGCCTGACAAAGATACCGGTCTTAATAATGTAGTAGTGGTATTATTAACGATAAGATTGCCAAATGTAATTGTTCCTGAACCACCGCCATCTCCAATGGTTTGGTTTATGCTGAGCAGTTGAACTGCGCCAGGCATATTATCACTGCCGATATCTATATATGTTGAGCCCGAAGCAAGTATATTTCCATAAATATTAAAATTGCCTGTATGTATGCCCAGGGAATTGGGTTTGAAAGAAAAGAACCCGGAAAGTACATTCAGGTCGTTTTGTATAATGCAATCTCTTGCCGAACCGATACCGGAAAAATTTACATTCGATTCGATATATACATTGCCATAGGTTCTTCCGGCAAGTGAAGGCCCTGTGCCATTTACCTGGTGGCGGTAAATACTGCCACTATTAAAAGTAGTTACGGCGGCAGGAGCGGAAAGCCCGAAAGGATTACCTCCATCTTTACGTATATAAGTTGCGCCACTTTGAAAAACCACAGAGTTTTCATTGGCAGACGTATTGCCGAACGCGTTTCCTCCAAAACCCGCGTTAGCGGTAAATACAGCGCCGGTAGAAAATATAATAGCATTTGCAGTAGTGGCGGTTAAACGGTGCGCTGTTCCGCCAAAGCTGAGGTTACCATGAACCTGCGCTGAAAAACCTGGAGTGATATTTAATGCAATAGCATTAATACCTGTAATATTCACAGCAGATCCGGCTGCTATTATAAAATGTGGTGCAGTTACAGTTGCATTCCCAATGTTGATGCTACTTGCTGCTGCTGCGCTAAAATTTATAACAGCATTGTTATATACGTTTATTTTACCAATACTTTCACTTGAAGGCAAACCTGTAACGGTTGTATTGGCGTTAAATTGAAGAATATCGTCAGGCGCGGGATTTGTTCTTTGCGGCGACCAGTTGGAGGCTATTGCCCATGAACCTGAGGATACGGTCCATGTATAGGTTTGTTGAGCATTAATAAAGAATGGTGCTGTAATAAGCAGTGTTAGCAGGTGCTTTTTCATGGTAGTTCCCGTTGTGTTGATGAATAAAATATAGGCTCACAGGAATTGGTGAAATAGTCAGCGAATGAAAGTTAAGTAAAAATTTATATGTAAAATCAATAATTTTTATGTGTTTGAATACACAATTGTATTTTTGAGCGTTTCCGATAATCCAGAGTAAACTATTGTAATGGTCGCTATTTTAAAAAAAGAGCTCCGGCAGTTTTTCAGCAGCCTCACAGGCTATATGGCAATTGTGATTTTTTTGCTGCTCACGGGCTTATCCCTTTTTATTTTTCCCGAAACCAACTTATTTGATTATGGGTATGCTACCCTTGAGCAGTTTTTTGAAATGGCGCCCTGGGTATTGCTGTTGTTGATACCGGCTATTACCATGCGCAGCTTTGCAGATGAGTTTAAAGGCGGCACTTATGAAATACTGGCGACAAGGCCCTTGACCAAATGGCAGATCATAACCGGCAAATACCTGGCAAGTCTTGTAGTGGTGATTATTGCTTTACTTCCCACATTAATATATGTATTTACAATTAAGCAGCTTTCAACCGGCGGAATAGACACCGGTGGTATTGCTGGTTCTTATATTGGTTTAATTTTTTTGGCCTCGGCGTTTACCGCTATTGGCATATGCTGCAGCAGCCTTACGCAAAATGCGGTTGTAGCTTTTTTGCTGAGTGCTTTTGCATGTTTTATTTTATACAATGGGTTTAATGCGGTAAGTAAAATCCCGTCTTTACAGGGCGGGTTGGATTATATTATAGAAATGATAGGTATAGATTTTCATTACCGCAGTTTAAGCCGCGGCGCGGTAGACAGCAGGGATATTATTTATTTCCTGAGTGTTGTGTTGCTGTTTCTTTTCCTTACCTATAAAAAATTAGTGAATCGTTGATCTCATGAAAAAATTGATTCAATCAAAATATAGTTGGCTTTTGGTGCTGGCAGCGATTGTGCTGGTTAACTATATTGCTTCGCAAATACATACCCGCGTCGATCTGACTTCAGAAAAAAGATATACCATTTCAAACGCTACCCGAAGCTTGCTTAAATCCTTAGATGAACCTGCTACCATCACCGTTTTGCTGGATGGTGATTTGCCGGCAGGCTTTAAAAAACTGCAGGGCAGCACAAGAGATATGCTGCAGGAGTTCAGGGAAATTGCGGGAAACAATATTCAATACTATTTCCGGAGGCCGGGAGATAACTTAAATGATACGGCTAAACTTATACTGATTGATTCATTGCAGCGGATGGGCATCAATGCTACTAACGTTCGCGCTCAAACGAAAAAGGGCGAGGGGGAAGAGCAAAGGTTGGTATATCCCGGAATTATTATTGAATATAAAGACAGGGTTGCGGGTGTTGATTTACTTAAGGGGCAGAGCTCAGTTGATGGTATAAATTCTTTAAATAATGCTGAAGCGCTTTTAGAATATAAGCTGGCAAATACATTAGATAAGGTAATGCAGGATTCAGTGCCGGTAGTGGGTTATTTAACAGGTAATGGTGAGCCTCTGAATTATGAAGTATATGATCTTATAGAAAATACGATAAAGCCTAATTATGGTTTCAGTATGCTGCCCATAGACAGTGTGCCGGTTATTCCCGGATTTTTTCATGCCATGCTGATCATAAAACCAAAACTTGGTTTTACGGAAAGCCAGAAACTGAAAATTGATCAGTATGTTATGCGCGGCGGAAAAGTTTTCTGGCTGGTTGATAAATTGTTTGCAACGCAGGATAGCTTAAGAAGAAGCGAAGGTTCATTCATAGCGTTTGATATGGGATTAAACCTTGATGATATATTGTTTAAATATGGCGTTCGCATAAATTCGGATATAGTACAGGATATGAATTGTACGGAAATACCACAGATTGTAGGTATGATGGGTGATCGCCCACAAATGCAATTAATGCCCTGGGCGTATTTTCCGCTGTTATCAGGTAACAATAACAACCCCATTTCAAAAAACCTGGATTACGTGCTTTCGCAGTTTCCGCAATCTATTGATACGGTAAAAGCGCAGGGTATCAGTAAAACAGTATTGCTGGCAACATCTCCCAATGCACGTATTATAAGCACACCTGCAAAAGTTGAACTAAACAGCGTAAAGAATAAAGAAGATCTGGAAACATTTACCAGCGCCAATGTGCCGGTAGCAGTGCTGCTGGAAGGTCAATTTAATTCTTTATACACCAACCGTATTTCGGCTGCAACAAAAGATAGCTTATCGGACATGTATAAAGCTCCGTTTTTGCCTGTCGCTGCTGAAGCCAATAAAATGATTGTCGTTTCTGACGGAGATATAGTAACCAATGTTGTTTCACAACAAAAAGGTCCGTTGCAAATGGGGCAGAATGAATATACTGGTTATGCTTACGCCAATAAAGAATTTTTTCTGAATTGTATGGAGTATCTTATCGGTAACCCGGGTATATTAGAAACAAGGGGGAAAGATTATACACTCCGCTTATTGGATAAGAAAAAGGTAGAAGAAAGCAGATCAACCTGGCAGATGATCAACCTGGTGCTACCCTCTGCCTGTATTATTTTGTTCGCGTTTATTTATGCATATATTAAAAAGAGGAAATACCAGGGGGTGTAACTTCCGGTTAACCCTGGTTTTGGGTATCTGACACAGACGCCCGGTGTTCCCTCATGATAATGATTTCATGAGCCTGTAATGTTGCCGTCGGCGCTCTGAAATCTTTTATGAAATATTCTTTCTGAACTTCAGGTAGAATGGGATTCCTGCCAATATCAACGCCAGCCCTATGCCTGCTTCTCTTGGTCTTTCAACAATAGTATTAAAAATCAGTATCACACAAAACAAAATAAATATTGCCGGGATAACCGGGTAGCCCCAGGTTTTATAAGGGCGGGGCGCATCAGGCATTTTTTTTCGCAGAATAAATACGCCAATTGTTGTAGCGCCATAATATATGAACGCTGCGAATATGAGCATGTCTGTAATCTGGTCAAAGGTGCCGGAAAGAATAAGCACACAAGCCCATATACCCTGGTACCATAATGCGCCTGCAGGCACATGCGCTTTATTTAATTCGCCGGTTTTTTTAAAAAACAAGCCTTCGGCAGCCATCGCGTAATAGGTTCTTGCACTGCTGAGTATGGTAGCATGCGTACAACCTAATGTGGAGATAACAATAAGTATTGACATGAATAATTGTCCGCCATTTCCCCAGAAAATTTTAACCGCTTCAACAGCAGCGATGCTGCTGCCCTGCGCATGAACCTGTTCAAGCGAGGGGATTGGCATTAGTGAGAGGTAGGCAAGATTAGCAAGAAAATAAACAATGATCACCAGCACTAATCCTAGCACAATGCTCAATGGAATATTGCGATGGGGGTTTTTAATTTCTCCTCCTAAAAAGCCAACGGAATTCCATCCTTCATAACCCCAGAATGCAGCAAGCATAGCTGTAAATATCGCGCTCATGGTAATGGGGTGGTCTGGTGGTGTTTGCAATGAAAATGCGGAAGATATATCGGCCACAGGACTGCTTAATCCAAAAAACACAATCAACAGTATGCCGCCCAGCATCAGGAGTAAAAGAAATGTGCTGAATCCCGCGCCGGTTTTTAAGCCTGTACAATTCAAATACGTAAGCAGCAATATCAATGCAATGGCAACCAGTTTTTCATTAAAATTGGCAAAGGGATAAAATATACCTGCAATATTTACATCAGCCAGCGATGTAAGTATGGGTGGAAGATGTATGATATGATTAAGCGATTGTGAAAATACATAGGCAAGACTTGCAATAGCCGCGGTTTTTATTGCAGCAAAATCAGACCAGCCATAGAGATAGGCGAAGAAGCGCCCGTAGATTTTTTTATAGTAAGCATACTCACCACCTGTATCAGCCAGCATGCCCGCAAGCTCAGCATTACTTAATGCACCAAATAAAGTTATTATTCCGCCCAGCACCCAGCACACAAGCACCCAGCCAGGTGCATGCAGTTCGGCTGCCATGGGCGCTACTTTTTTATACACGCCTGAGCCGATGATATTACCGATAACAATTACTATTGCCAGTTTTAAACCAAGCGAGCGGGTGAGGTGCGATGATGAGGACATGAATTAGTTTTGGTGAAAGAGGTTAAGATAAAGATTTATTTTGAGAAAAATAAAAAGCCATACACCCTTATCAGGTATATGGCCGAAGTATAAAAATAGAGGGTCTAATTCTTCAATGCATATTTGCTGAGAAAGCGTATATTTTTAGTATTGCTGTAATCATACTGGTATAGCCCATTATCTGTTACTACCATTGCATGTTTATTGCCCGCGATAATATCATAAGAGTTCTCAATATTAATGCTGCTCAACTGCTTCAGTCCGGATACATTAGCGGCGTCATACAATCTCACCCCACTTTTATCATCGCAAACAAAAAGCAGGTCGCCATCTTTACAAAGCCCTTTTGGCTTTGTAAGATTATACGCTTTAACCAATGTAGGATTCATCAGGTCTTTAATATCAATTACATTCAATTCGTTAGCAGCGCCACCGCAGGAGGTGCCGGCATGCAATGTAACATATGCGTATCTTCCGTCAGTAACCACAGGATCACAGGCGCGGCCATGTGAAAATTCACCCAGCTTCACAGGTGCAAGAGGATTGGTCATATCATACATAAACATTCCTGTCATAGAACCTAAAAACAATTTTCCTTCAAAGGGATATATTGTTTCCAGGTCAAAGCCGGCATAATACGTAGTATCAAACCTGGGAGAGGAAGGAGTTGAGATATCCACAATGCCCAAAGAATGTGATTCCTGTAATGCATAAAGATGATCGTTCATTAATACCATGCTTGCCATAGAGCCTGCTGTTCCGCTATTTGATTTTGGGCCGCTGTTTGATTGTGCTGAAGTGGCATACATGCAATTCGCGCAATCTGCCCAAATGGTATTTACTTCTACTGTTGTATCTTTTTTAATTACTGCTGCAACGATCATGTCAGGCGCTGTATTATCATAATAGTAATAACGATGGTAAAAATTCTTTATATAGTTTACTACAGTAGCCTTTTTAGGGTTACTGATATCAATAGCCAGCAGATCTGTATAGGTATCGGCATAGAGTATATTATCTCTTACCGCAATATCAAGATTACCCGGAATATTTAAAAAAGCCACCTGTTTAGGCTTGGAAGGATTGCTGTTGTCAATGATATGAATACCTTTTTCAACTTCGTTCAAATAAATATATTGCCCTTTAATATACAATTTTCCTGCAGTTTTAACGGGTTCTGATATACTGCCGTTAAGTGCAGCAAATATTTCAGCTCTTGATTTCAGCACCGGGGTTGTGATAGTGTAGGTATATGTTTGCTTTTTAGAGGCATTATCTTTTGAGCATCCGGAAAAGATAACAAGCAGTAATACGATGGCTGTAGCAATGCCGGGCTTTGTGGTGATATGGAGGGTCATGGCAATGATTTTGCATAGTGACATTGAAGAAACAGTAAACGTTGCGTGGGTTTAATGATATTTCGTACATTAGGACCACGCATATTATTAAGAGCAGGCATTATGCTTTATCAAAAATTCAGTCCGTCTTCAATACTTATTCCTTTTGTTGAAGCTTATTATGTATGGACTTCTGAAGGGGATATGGTTGATAATATGGTTATTGAATCTCCGCCATCCGGTTTTTGCTCCATTGTGTTTAATGCCGGAGATGCATATACATTAACTAACAAAAAGTTTGATAACCTGACTGTGCCTGGTAGTTTTATTGCCGGGCAGTCTCTATATAGTTATTCACTCCGGCTTAGCGGCATTGTTGAAATGGCTGGCATTGTTTTTAAGCCGGCGGGGCTGGCTTCACTTTTTAATTTACCTGTGTATGAGTTTACGGAAGAGCGGATTGATCTGAGGCAGAAATTTGATGTTGCTACGGTAACGCGTATTGAGCAGAAGATAAGGACTATTGCTACTGCGGATAATAAAGCAAAATTGCTGGAGCAATTTGTGCTGGAATTATGTAATAGCAATATCCCTGTTGCTGATAGCATTGATAACGCCGCTAATCTGATTGTTGAAAGAAACGGCATGTTGCATGTTAATGATATTTTGCGGGAAGTATATATGTCGAGAAGGAATTTTGAAAGAAAGTTTTTCAAAAAAGTCGGGCTTAGCCCCAAGTATTATGCACGCATACGGCGCATCTCTTATTTAATGAATATTATATCCGGAAAAAAGAATGTTGACTGGATGCAGCTATTTAATGATTGCGCTTATTATGATCAGTCTCATTTTATAAAAGATTTTCTCGAATTTACGGGGCGCACCCCTCAGCAATACCTTGATGCAAACAGTGAGTTGGCTAATATTGTGAATAAACCAGTTACACAATCATTGCATTAAAATGTAAAGAAATCTATTTTGCCGCAGTTTTACAATGCAATTGGCCGGGGAGGGTATTATTTTTACTTCGCAATGTATATCTACACGTTGTTGCAGTAAATTTAATACAGTATGCTTTTAAAAAAAATACTTCGATCAGCGGCGGCCTTAATACTTATATTGTTGCCTTTCTATCCAATTACGGAAAATTTTTTTCCATCCGAAAGGCAGGTTAACAACCAAATTTTTTCCACTTATATTTTCATTTGTTTAACCATTATACTTTTTGGTATAGTATTGATTTTTTTGCTGAAGAAAAACGGGAAAGTTTGGGGCTGGCTTTTTTGTGGAATAGGATTGGCGGCGATGATACCCTTACATTTAGGCCCGCCAAGAATTGATGCAACTTTATTGACTGACCCGGGGATAGAGCGGTTCAGGTATGGAATGCTGATGCTGGCTATACTGCTATTGTTTTTAGGAGGATACTCTATATTATCTCCTGTTAAAACCTTGCGCTCAAAATTATTCCTGTTCATTCTTATTGCAACTGCATTGCTGAATGTGTGGGATAATTATAGCTCCTTTATGTTAAGCGGCGATATGAAAAGCTGGACAGAAAGCGGGAAGAATGCAAACGATTTTTCTGCTCAATTTGATTTTCATATTGCGTGGAGAACCGCGGCCAGAATTTCCCTTTATATAACAGCAATGGTATTGATTTTTGAGCTTGCCAAAAAAGCGGAGATAAAAAAATGGCAATTTGTAATACTGAATATTGTTTGCCTGGCGGGAATAGTTTTCTGCGTACTATGCCTCATGAGCGGGTTTCAGGATTTCTATTTCCCCTTTATGGTGCCTGCTATAGCGTTAGCACCTGTTTATTGGGCCGGCATTGCATCACTAACTTACGGCAACGCGTATGAGAAAACGGGCAACCTTTTATACAGCACCCTGTAATGCAATAATATTTTTCACACATAAATTTTATTTTATGACCTCAGCTATTAAAGAGCAACACGCATTAAGCCTTAAAAACGCATGTGTAAGCTTCATTTTCGCCTACCAGCAAAAAAATGTAGATAAAATGCTGGGCTTTTGCGACCCTGATGGAACAATATATTTTAAACCCCTTGGTGAAGCAGGAAAGGGAAAGATACATGAGCTTGGAAAGGGTATATGGACTGCGTTGATAGATTGTTTTCCTGATATTGATAATACGCTTGATGCGGCGGTTGCGGAAGGGGAAGATTCCGTACGTTGCCAGGTGGTGATAAGAGGTACACAGGAAAAGGATTTTGGCGATATCCCAAATAAAGGAGGGCATTTTGACAGCGATCATATTTTCATCTTCCGCCTTAACCCCGATAATAAAATAACAGATATACAAATCAGCTGGGATCACGATGACCTTAAAAGGCAACTCGGTTCTTAAGTAACATTAAGTGAACTTAAAGCTATTATATATGAGATACTGTTTATTTTTTGCTGTAATATTTTTTGCAGCATGCAATAGCAATATTGACAACCAGGAGGCTGCAATTTCAGAGAAAGATACCGCGAAACCTTATTCACCAATAGAAGGCAACTGGGTACTTGTGTCAAATGAAGTGTATGGAAAGATGACACAACCGAAAAGGTTTCCCCAGCAGGTGAAAATGTTTCATGACGGGTATTATGCTTTTGTGATGTACGACGCTGCAGGTAATTTTTATTATGCCGGTGCAGGGCCTTACGAAGTAAATGGAAATATGTATAAAGAAACGTTTGCTTATGCAACTGACACGACAGATGTTGATGCATGGGATACGCAACGGTGGGAGATTAAGGGTGATACTTTGATCTTTTATGGTTTTGAAAAAGCTGCACTGGCTGATGGTACCGATGTAACGGAAAAATGGGGCAAGCATAAGTTTGTGGAAAAAAGGGTGAGATTGAAGAGATAAAAAAACAAATGCCTCAACTTTAAAATTGAAGCATTTGCCTTTTATTACCTGTGCCGGAAATTATTTCACCGCCAAAGCTTTATCTATTAAGAAATTCAGATTTGTACGATGCGCTCTTGTTTGCTCATTGGTAGATACCGCTGTTGCAAGCATTGCTTTTATCTTTTTTAAAGAAGACAGCGCTGCAGATTTTGAAGCATTATCATAAGCAGCAGGTACAGTACCTGTAGCTATGGATGATAAAGCTTTTACGTATTCTGTTTGCAGGTTCAGGCGATATAAATTCACATTTGTTTTTAAATCTTCCGCGAAAATATATTTGTTGAGATCAGCCATCACATCTGCGGTGGTGTAAGTGTTGCCATATAAACCACTATTGTTAATACGTTGCAATGTTACCGGGTGCAATAACTGTGCAAGCAGCGATAGCTGAATGGTTTGCGCAGTAGATTGTGGTTTATAATCTTCAGTAGAGCCAAAGAAATTGAAGCCACGACGCTGCATTTGCAAATATGGGAACAAGGTTGCGTCTGTATTAAAAGTTGCGGGAGAGAATATATATTTATTCAGCAATGCCAACGCCTTCTTTTGAAGATCCGCAGATACCGGTGTAAATGGTTTGGTGGTAGTTTGCTGACCGGTAAAGCTTCTGTCAACATACACGCCGCCAATATAACGGCTAACGGCATTAGCCATTTGCAGGCGTTGATTCTGCAGCATTAAATAACGCTGGCGGAGCAGCTGGTAGCTTTGCCCGGGCTGGCTGTAACGATCCTTCAGCTTAGGCAGCATAGCATTGATAAGCTTAAACCTGTCTTCAGCATACGCGACCATATCATTGCTCATATCATTAACCATTACACGGGGGTCGATACCTCCTCCGGGAGAACGCATATCATCAGCATCATTACCGAAAGTGAGTTGCGGATCTGTACTGCGGCTTAATATTTTATCAAGTCCGGCTTTTTCTTCCGAGGGTGAAAAAGCTGTATAGCCATATTCAATTGCCCACAGGTCATAAGGTCCAGCCTTTGTTGTATAGTAGTTGCCCTGTTTGGCCCTGTCAAGACTTACATTGATGGAAGGATAGTCCATTACAGAGCCGATCATCCCGATCTTTTCAGTAATTGATTTATCATTTACCTGCGCAGGGCTCAACATCTGGCTTGCTTTCATGTTGTGATTTAAGCCAAGGGTATGCCCCATTTCATGCATAATCAGATAGATAAGGAACTCCTTATGCATTTGCTTTACTTCTTCCGGTTTGTTGTCGAGCGTTTCAAGCATAGTTAGCCCGGCAGTATATTGCGATTGCAGTTCCTGCGCAATATTGCAATATGCAAGATGTGATTTGCCGAAGCTTAAATGAGGTGATTTAACATCATCGGTAGTTTTGGCTTCCCACGGCAAAGCTACATTTCCAATGCCTGTAGCACCTGTATTACCATTAAAAAGATCATCATAAGCGGGTGTGCCTGCGCCACTTCTCCATTCAACGGTAATATCAGCGCCTAATATCTGCCCTGTTCTGGGATTAAAGAAGCTGGGCCCGATAGCGCCATAGCTTGGATAAGGGCTGCTTACCCAACGGATAACATTATAACGGATATCAGCAGGATCCCAGGTTGCGGTATCAGGCATGATTTTCATTACAATCGCGTTTTTAAAGCCTGCCTTTTCAAATGCCTCATTCCATTTTTCACCGGCTTCTTTAATGATCTGGCGATACTCCACCGGGGTTGTATTTTCTATCCAGTATACTACGGGTTTAACGGGTTCACTTATGGCCGCATCAGGGTCTTTCTTTACCAGGTTCCACCTGCTGATAAAATCTTTATATGGAGCAGGCGAAATAGAGGTAAGATCCGTTACTTCCGCACCAAAATACCCTACGCGTGGATCATCCCTGCGAGGCCTAAAATCATTTTGCGGCACTTCCAAAAAAGAATGTTGCATGCGGACGCGGTTATAGCGGGCATCGGTAACATCAGCGCCTCCACCGTTAAAAGGCATTGGATTATCATATGCCAGGTCAACGATTACATCTGTATTGTCAGGATAAGACCTGATGTTAGCATATTTTGATTTCGCAACGTTCAGCATGCCAAGGTTAAACACCAAGGTTGGCGGAATGCCGGGAGGTATGGTAGGCCTGATGGGATCGAGCTTTTCACTCAAAAACAATCCATCGGCAGCAATAAGATATCCTGTTGAATCTTCCGCTACGATCTTTTCTGTAAAGAAATTTGCCGGAGCGACATCTACATTGGCCGCCCTGCTCACAGCATTTGTGCTGTCGTAGTAAAAATTAGTGTTCTGCTGCGCAAATTCCAGCTTGTCATAACTCTTATTAATGCTGAACGTAAATGTTTGGCGGATCATGTTCTGGTTTAGGAACAAACGGGTTGGTCCACCCATTGAAAAGCTCTGGTAAATAAACTCCTTACCAATCTGGGGTTTTTTGATATACAACTGCACGCTGCCGGTAGCAGTATCCTGGTATACAACAAAAAGCCCTTCAATTTTTTTGCTTGACTTTGTTTTATCTGCAATACTTGCTTTGGGCGGCGTTGGCGGCGCAGCTTTTTTGGTAGTATCAGCCGCCGGTGCAGCGCCTTTCTTTTGCGCAACGGCTGTAACAGTAAGCATTCCACATGCTACTGCAATTAAAAAACTCTTTGCATACATAAGCGATGATTATTTATACACAAGATAAAAATATTGCGGCTGAACTTACCGGGATTTCTTTGAGAGGCTTATTGGCGGTTTAACCTGATAAAAAAAATTACAAGAGGCAAAATTTGGAGGATTTGCTCCGGTTTGGTTGTATTTCAAATTTTTGCGCTGGGAGTGAGCGGTGAGACACCAATCAGCGAAAATTTGGAATGTTCAACGGAAGATTATGATACCGGCAAAAAGTTTTTCTACAACATGCAGATTGAATCTTTGAAAGCGTACATCATGATAGATTCGGTAAAAATGTTTATCCGCACTGGCAGAAAGCAAGCGGATAATGCATGGCGGTTTGAAGAATATAAAGAGAAAACCGATGCCATGTGTATCAACAGTATTGGTTTTACTGTTACACTGCAGGATATATATGAAGGCGTTATGTAAAAGCGAAGTGTTTGCCAGGATATGTTATGGATTAATTGTGGTGCCTGTTTGATCTTCTACCTTCAAATGCGCATATTCTTCTTTATACTCAAATTTCCAGCGGTTATGGCTCCATAGATAAACTTCGGGTTGCTTGCGGATCACTTCTTCCAGGTAGCGAACATACTCCAAAGTCAACTGTCCATCATTCATTTCCGCCGGTTTAAGTGCCGCCAGCTTGGTTTCAATAACATAATGCCCACGTTTGGGTTTATAAAAACGGGCAAATACTACCGGTATATTATTGAACCGTGCATTCTTTTCCGGGCCTTTTACAAAAGGTGTTGGGCGTCCAAAAAAATTTACCCAATATGCTTTTTGCGGAATGCCGGGGTTTTGATCTGCCACAAGGGCTAACAGGTATTGCGAATTCCTGTATGGCAACATCGCGTTTTTCATATCTGTGGCTGCCAGCATTTTAGAACCCATCTTTTCCCTGAAATGCTTAAACAGCCGGTCAATTACTGTATTGCCTATAGGCATATATACTACCAGGAACTCGTAGGCAAGCTGCCGGGTTACTCTTACATTTACCCATTCCCAGTTAAAGTTATGCCCCAGGTGTACCTGGCAGCTTTTTCCTGAAGCATATAATTCATCAAAAATGGAATGGTCAAACTGTATTCTCTTCTCAAGGCTTTTTTGCGACATGGAGAGCAGTTTGATCGCCTCAAGAAAGGTGTCGGTAAAATTCCTGTAAAACTTTTTAATGATCCGCTTTTTTTCCTTTTCTGTTTTTTCAGGAAAGGCAATAGTGAGGTTTTTCATCAATAGCTCCTTCCTGTAACCTATAATATAATGGAGTATAAAACTGAAGAAATCAGAAACCCGGTAGATGATCCAGAGTGGAAGGAATGAAAATAAATACAGCAGTGCCAAAACTATATAATACATCAGGCAAAGATAATTTGATATTAGCTATCAGCGGTCAGCTATCAGCTATGGGCTTTGAGCTATCAGCAGTGAGTGCAAAAAACGTGTGCTATTGTCTGTTTTCTATTGGCATTTGCCGCCGTTGACAATGCATTGCTGTTCACCCATTAATCTTCCTCGTGCTTAAAACAGGATACTTGTACGCTCAGGCTGACCGCTGGCTGCTGATAGCTCAAAGCCCAGAGCTCATAGCTCTCTACAACACAATATTCTGCACAATTCCACTCTTCTGCAAATAATCAGTATTATAATGCAAGCCCCTGCTTTCATGTCGGAAGGTTGCAGATTTTACAATAAGATACCCGGCAGTGATCATATTACGCAACTGGCAAAGCTGGGGAGATACTTCCGTGGTTTTATATAATTCTTCTGTTTCCTCATGCAGCAGGTCGAGGCGGCGCATAGCTCTTTCCAAACGCACATTGGTTCTTACAATACCAACATAATCACTCATCAGCAATTGCAGTTCTTTCAGGCTTTGCGTGATGAGGATCATTTCTTTGGGCGCGGTTGTACCCTCGGCTCTCCAGTCCGGAATATTATCCCTATCCCATATTCCCCATTCCTCGCCGGAGCTGTCTTTTATTTTCTTTACTGCGTCTGCATAAGCCCTGTGCGCAAATACCATTGCCTCAAGCAGTGAGTTGCTGGCAAGACGGTTGGCACCGTGCAATCCTGTGGAAGCACATTCGCCTGCGGCATATAAGTGTTTGATAGATGTTCTTGCCCATTCATCTGTTTTAATACCGCCGCAGCTATAGTGTGCCGCAGGTGCAACAGGTATCATATTTTTGGTGATGTCAATACCCATCGACATGCATTTTTTATAAATGTTAGGGAAGTGATGAATAAATTTCTCTTTATCCATGTGCCGGCAATCAAGCCAAACATGCTCTGTACCGGTGCGCTTCATTTCGTTATCTATAGCTCTTGCCACAATATCACGTGGCGCAAGATCTTTACGCTCATCATATCTTTCCATAAAAGCTTCGCCATCGATATTGCGTAAAATGCCGCCGTCGCCCCGCACAGCTTCAGTAATTAAAAAGGCCTGACCCCTTAATCCTGCTTCATATAACGCGGTAGGATGAAACTGTATAAACTCCATATTCTCTATTCTTCCTTTTGCACGGTATGCCATAGCAACACCATCGCCTGTGGCAATGGCAGGATTAGTAGTGGTGCGGTATACCTGCCCATTACCTCCGGTTGCCAGCAGCGTAATGGAGGCTAAAATTTTCTCTATTTTTTTTGTATGAAGATTTAAGGCATATACCCCAAAGCATTCAATGTCCGGTGTGGCTTTGGTAACGAGATAGCCGAGGTGGTGCTGTGTGATGATATCAACCACAAAGCAATGTGTGATCATTTCAATGTTTGGCTGCTGTTTTATGGCTTCGAGCAGGGCTCTTTCCATTTCACGGCCGGTTACATCTTTATGATGCAGTATGCGATACTCACTGTGTCCGCCTTCTTTGCCTAAAGCATAATCCCCGTCATCATCCTTATCAAACCTTGCTCCCCAGTCAATAATTTCTCTTATACGGTCTACGCCTTCTTTTACTACTATTTCTACTACATGCTCATTGCATAACCCGTCACCGGCTATCAGTGTATCTTCAATATGCTTGTCAAAACTGTCTTTTTCATTATCCCACACACCGGCAATGCCGCCCTGCGCATATTTGGTATTGGTTTCATCAGAAGTTGTTTTGGTGAATATCAATACCTTTTTATCCGGGCAGGCTTTAGCAACTTTTAACGCGTAAGTAAGTCCGGCTATACCAGAGCCAATGACAAGAAAGTCAGTTTGCATAAGATTTGACTATGTTTAGTGCAAGATAAGATGATGTAGGGAAAATTGATGCGGCATACTGTATATCAGCAGAGATTTCGCACAGGATTTGCTACACAAAGAGCCACAAAGCATACACAAAATTACACAGAGTGTTTTATTATCCTTTGTGGCTCTTTGTGTAGCCTTTGTGTACCTCTGTGAAATAACCAGGTTGTTACACCGGAATTATTCGTGATAATGAGTGTGAATCGTGGCTAAAAGTGTACGCAATCATTATATGAAAAAATCCCCGTAATCGTTTTTAAACAGCTTCTTAGAATATGCGGTGTTCTGCATTATTTTAATCTCAACCTGTTTTTTAAACTGTTCCATACAGGCTTTACGTCAGGAGAGAGATTGAACGCTATTATACTGCCACCGTATAATAATACAAAAGCCAAACTGCGTAGTATAAGCCCGGCAAAACCATGCATATTCCTGAATGTGAAATAACATATCACATAGCTTATAAGCGCGATAAACAAAGTATAAATGGTTTCTTTGGTAAATGGTTGAAGTTTAAATTTTTTCCAGAGAAAAATGATCCGGATAGTATTATAAATTATCGTTGATATTAATGTAGCCATCGGTGGGCCGAGTATATCAAACTTCTTTACAAAAATATATGTAAGCGGCAACGTAAACGCCAGGAGTATGATACCACAAAATAATTCGAACCTCCAGTAATTTGATGTGCCGATGATCTGTGCATTCAAACCGGTGCCAAGGTCAACAACTTTAGTAAGTCCCAATACAACAAAGGCTGTAAAGCCCAGCAGGTATGCCGGTTTCAGGTTCAATGTAACAATTGCTTCAGTATAATTTAGAGCAATAAGCAAATAAATACCGGCTGCAAAAAGCAGAAGGTTTAAGGAAGAACGCTGGTATATCTTCTGCAGCATTGAAATGTTTTTATCTTTCCATGCCTGCGACAAATGCGCGATAGATGCTGCCACAATTCCGCGCTGCGGAGCCTGTATAATACTTGTCATGGTTTGTGCAAGTGTAAATATCGCTGCTTTTTCAAGCCCTCCATCCAATACAGAGGCTATAACCATAGTATCAAAAACCTGTGATAAAGTAAAAACCAGCGTACCGGAATATACAAATACACAAAACGAAATGATCTTTTTAAGATAGCGCCTTGTTACCTTACTTGGGGAAAAATTAATGCGGAGTTTTTTTGAATAGACAAGGTAAATGAGCAAGGTTAGTGCGATGGCAGGATATCCCAAAGCATATAGCTTAATGAACAGGGAAAAATCTTTAATGACATGAAAAATAAATAGTACGATCAGTACAGTTGTAAACAGCCGCCATTCTACCTCACGCAGAAAATTGGTTAATACAGGTTTTTTTATGATCTGCGTATATGCTTCCAATATGGTATAAATAGTTAGCCCGAATGCCATGGGAAAGATCCAGTAATAATAATTCACCAGTTCCGGTGCATTGGTATTGTATTTTTTTACAACAACATCTTTGAGCAGCCAGCCACCAATCATCACTATTATAAAACCTATAATGCTTACCAGCAAAGCCCAGGAAAGCATGTCATTTTTTTTATCAGGCAAATGATAATTGTAGTAGGGATAGAATTTATAAACAAAAGAAGGCATACCAAATGCTGCGAATGCCTGCATAGCCAGTGAGATGGCGATAAAAACGCCGGTTAATCCATACTGATCTTCTGCAAATAACCCCTCTTTGGTAAAAAAATACACATTGAGCATACCAATGGCAAAACCAACATATATAACTATTGATGAGATAATGCTTTGCCTTCTGATAGTGCTCATGCGGTAAAGATAAAGGCTAAAGAAAAGCAATTGCGCGGGTTTAAAAAAATGTATTCGTTAATGTCGCAGACCAGGAGGTAACAATATTTACGGCATATGGTTTCGCAATAAGGCGCCGCTCAATAATATCTTTCAGAAACCTCCATTAAAGGCGAAAGGCGTGAGGTGTAGGGTTTAAGGCCTTATATCTCCCACCCCTATACCCTATACCATCCACCCTATACCCTCTATTACAAACAAATAAAACTTTTATTATGAAGAAGAATGAAAAAGGGCAGCAGGATTCCGCGAAGCTTGTTGAATTCCGGAACAACAGTAAATTATTGCTTCTTGAAAACCCCAATTATTTTGGAGTGCAGGATAAGGAGAATAAGGAGATCCTGGCGTTTAAGCCTGTAGTTGAGCTTTTATTCAACACCACGTTTGAAGAGCTGACTTGTGTGAGCTATAATCCGGCCAAAGAGTGGTTAAGCGCCAATATAAAAATAAAGCAAAGCTTTGGCTATGCCGGTGGCGCATGCACCGCGGGCAGCAAAGAATTTGTACGATTTTTTGTAAGCTACGATAATGGCGCTACATGGGATGATGAAGGCGTGGTTGATTTTGATGCACACGACCTGAACTTTGACAGTGATATATGTTATGAGGTTGGTAAAACATTTAAGCCGAAAAGAAAAAGCTGCTGCGATAAAAATGCGGTATTGCCTCTTGTAAGAGCCATCCTTTCATGGAATACCGTTCCGCCTCCCGGTAACTGGTGGTGGATACCCATTTGGGGCAACAGGCTTGAAGCTTATATACAGGCGGCTCCATCAAAAAGCATTATCTGTTATTTTGATAAGCTGTTTACACAAGTGGATATTAAACTTAATGAGCAACAATTTGCAATGTTAGATGATGCAACAGCAGACCTTGATTGTGTGCCACCGGTTAAAGAAGAAAATATTTCAATACAGGAGCTTAAGAAATATTATTCCGGGCAGGTAGAAGATGCCAGGATTGGTCATCAGCTTGCATATGCTTTGTTCAATAACAACTCAGCAATAACAAGTAATAAGTTTGAGCTCTTTAAAAAATATGACCTTAACCTGGGCAGCATACTTGATTTTTTAAAGCAAAATAAATTTAATACAGGCTATGAAGAAGTAAAATGTGTTGGGTTGAACAGGAATTATAATTTGCTCAACGCCGCTGTTCAAATAAAAAGACCAACCGGTTATTCCGGCGGCTTATGCACAAAAGGCAGCATGGAATACCTGGCTTATTATATGGATTTTGGCGGAGGCTGGGTATACATGGGCACCAGTGCTGTAAATGTGCATGATATTCCCACCATACCGCGGGAAGGATTGTGGTACAACGCGCCATTGCATGTTTATCTCACACCATATCAAAAAAAGTGGTGCGAAACAGGCAAAGCAAAAATAAGGGTAATACTTTCCTGGAGTGTAGTGCCGCCGGTGAACCCGGACTGGATTGCGCCCTGGGGAGACCGGGAAGAATGCAATGTTGAAATAAAACCATTGCCTAAAGATGTGCCGCCGGGCGAAATTTATCCATTTATTGAATTGCTGGGCGGAATGCCGGTAGATTTGATAAGCGCAATAACAGGTAATGCTACCGGTGTGCATACACTTGGATTTACAGCTAATGACAGTCCGTTTGATGGAAACATTATGATAAGAGGAAGATTATTCAACCAGAATAATCATATTTTCAAATACAGGTTGCTTATCACAGAGCCTGCAACAGCGGAACATCCGGTAATGGATGCCGTGAATATAAAAACAGATACGCTTGGTGTAATATCTCCATTCATTACGCTTACACCAGTTGCGCCTGATGGTTGGATGGATTACCTGGCAAATCCATTTACAAATACAGTAATCGTAGATGATTTCTTTGGAAAATTTGTGCCAACAAAAGAAGGTAAGCATTTTATAAGGATGGAGTTTTTTGATGTTACGGACAACATTATATACAGCAGCAATACCGTAATGTTTAATGTAGATAAAACATATCCTGTTGTAGACATTAACATTACAAACGGAACCGGTAATTGCGGCGACTTTATTCCGGGAGATACTATTGCTGGCACTTATTCAATTGCAGATGATCATTGCCATTCGATGTCAATAAGCATAACACCTGCAGCCGAAGCAGCAGGGTCAGTAATTTCTATTGATGCTGTGATTACATCTACATTATCATTTGCCGGCGGCACACTTGCCAATACAGGGCAAGCAGGTACATGGCAGATACAAACGCCGGCTACTATACCACCCTGCGGATATAATGTATGGATTGCAGGCACTGACAGAACAATTGTGCACAGCAGCGGATTCTATCATTATTCATCACTGGCAAGAGGATTCTGTGTTCGTAAACCATAATTAGTGTAAAAGTTAAAATATGTATTGGTATATGTTTATAAGTGTGCTGGCAGCCTGGCGGCTTACACACCTGCTGCAGGCGGAAGACGGACCTTTTGACATTATCTATTACATAAGAAAAAAAGCAGGAACAGGCTTCTTCGGAAGCCTGCTCGACTGCTTTTATTGCGTAAGCATTTGGGTTGCGGTTCCATTTGCAATATGGCTCGGTAACAGGTGGTGGGAAATATTGTTGTACTGGCTGGCTATATCAGGGGCTGTTTGCCTGCTTGAACAATTTACCGGCAATAAAAAAACTAATACACCGGATTATAAAGAAGACTAAAATTTAAAACTATGTGCAACTGCGGAAGTAAACGGGAATACCTTACTCAGCAACATTCAACTGCCACAGGTATTATTTCGCCTGCTGAAGAATATGCCAACCATAACAAAAGCGCAAATGTTCGGTTTGAGTATATTGGTAATACGGCATTAACGGTAACAGGAACTATAACCGGCAGGCGATATCGCTTTAATAGCCCGGGTGAAGTTTTACAGGTAGATAGCAGGGATGCATCCGGATTGATGTTAGTACCGGTATTAAGAAAAGCGCTGGATGCTTAGATAAACAAACAAATTTTGCTGAAAATAATTGGTCCGTTTGGGGTCGCGTATTCAGGTTTGAAAACAATCCGGGAGATACTTATATTGGGTATCTCCCGATTTTTTATTAGCAGGGTTAAATGTAAAAATTTAAAATACAAGTTGTCAGTCTTCATTTGATCAGGATTTACTAATATCGGGGAAGCATAGCTAAGGTATCATATTCTTCTTTAACTGGTAATCAAAAGAACTTGTCATGAAAAAATTATCCCTTGCTTTCTTTTTTCTTCTTTCCATAAGATTTGCTGATGCACAAAACCCTCCCAGGCTGATTGTTCGTGCTGATGATATGGGTTTTGCGCATAGCGGCAACCTTGCGTTGATCAAAACATGGAAAGACGGTATTGCCACGTCTATTGAAGTAATTGTTCCTTCACCCTGGTTTCCGGAGGCGGTAAAGCTGCTGGCAGAAAATCCTGCCATAGATGTTGGTATTCATCTTGCTATTACCAGCGAATGGGATAATGTAAAATGGAGACCGGTTTCTGATTGCCCATCTTTAAAAGATGAAGACGGATATTTTTACCCGATGATATGGCCGAATAAAAATTATCCCCAACGCGCTATACTGGACCATCCCTTTACATTAGAAGATATTGAAAAGGAATTCAGGGCACAGATTGAGCTGGCGCTGAAAAAAATTCCACGCATCAGCCATATATCCGCGCATATGGGCTGTACAAATATCAATCCGCAGGTAAAACAAATGGTCGAAAAACTTTCCAAAGCATATAAAATACATATAGATCTTGCTGAGAAAAAAGTAAAGAGCATTGGCTTTACCGGGCCTCATAAAACCTTTGCTGAAAAGAAAGCAGGTTTTCTTGCAACACTGGAATCCTTACAACCCGGCAATACTTATTTGTTTGTTGAGCATCCCGCGTTTGATGACGCGGAAATGCGCGCCATACATCATATAGGCTATGAAAATGTGGCAGAAGACAGGCAGGGCGTAACAGATCTGTTTACAGATGAAGAGATAAAGGCTTTTATAAAAAAGAAGCATATTCAGTTGATCAGCTATATGGATTTGATGAAGGAGTAGATAGTTTTTCCTAAAGTATTCTGATGACTCTTTCATTAATAGCCGGAAACTTTTTAAACATGGCGTCATCATGCCCCGGCAAAATGTATTGAGGTTTTGAAGCCTGTGTTTTCATCCGCTGCATATTCTTTATGTAACCAGCAGCGTTCATTGTTCCATACGATGGCGGCGGCAGCATTTTATGCAGATTATAGTATATCCAGATATTATCCGATGCAATTACTACTTTATTCACACCTGATTGCACTACTACATATTGAGAATTATAAGTGTGCCGGGAACCTGTGAAAACTGTAATGCCTTTGATGATCTCTTTATTATCACCATCAACCAATTTTAATTTGCCGGCCATATTCAATTGCAGCAGAAACTCCACGTTTCTTGGTGCAATGCCACCTGGTTTGACGGGTTTCTGCCATGCTTCCCCGGTATAGTATGTATAATCCTCCTTTTGCATCCATACCGTAGCACCCGGAAACAATGGTAATCCATCAATATGATCCCAATGCGGATGTGAAATGATGATATCCGAAACTGCATCTGCGGGTATGCCCAACCGTAGTAAAACGGAATCAGGTCTTTCATAGTCGGTAAGGCCGAAGTCGATGGCATTTGACAGGTCCATTCTGCAACCTGCATCCACCAATATATTTTTTCCCTCAGGAGATTTGATCAGCCAGAAATGAAAACTTATGGATACACTGTCTTTTTCCGGTCCGTTATTTACCCAGTTGGATACAGGAGTAGGCGCTTTAAGAACTGCATATTTCAGTGCATAAATTTCAAAACTGCCCTGCGCATTAAGTAATACAGAAAATAATATGCCGGTAAATAAAAGAAGGTATTTCATTGTTGCTTTGGTTTATAGAGGAATAAATTAAATGTGTTTTTTTATTGGTAGTCTCTTTCCGTAGGAGAGTTGACGCCACAACCATTCCAACGGTCCGTAATTAAAATACCGCATCCAGTAATGACTGTATAGAACCTGTACTAAAAAAATCAGTATTGCCACAGGTATAAAAAATGCCAAGCCTTTATTACCTCCAAGTCCAAAGCCTATGCCATAATACAGTATAATACCAAATACGCTTTGAGCAATATAGTTGGTGAGTGCCATCCTTCCTATAGGCTGCAGCCAGCTAAATTTTGAAGGACTGCGATGATACCACAATATAGCTGTTGACGCATAACCTACACTCAGAGGCGCTACATTCAAACAATAAAATAATGTATCCCAAAGTCCGCCAGGTGCCGGCAAAGAAATATTATCATCATCGAAATATGTATATCCCAAACCCGAGCAAAAGCCTGTAACCAGGCACCAAATACTAATTTTTTTCAGAAGCGTTTTATTTTGTTCAATACGTTCATAGAGTTTTGCTCTTCCAACGCACAAACCTAAAATAAACATAGCTAGTACTTTGGGTAAGCGGTTTGTATCCATCCTGTGTTGCCAGCCCCACCAGAACCCAGAGCGATTCCATAATAAAATGCCTTTATAATTTTTATGAGCAATAACCCATGTTGGTATATTATCTTCTGTTATTCCGGCTTTGTTATCATAATAAATACCAGCCATTGCAAATGGGTGACTAATATTCCATTTGCCATCTGTAAGAACTTTTGCTAAATCAAACAAGAGCGGAGAAGCCAGTAGAATTATACTTGAAATAATAAGCGTCTTGTTACTGCATTTTCTGAATAGCGGCAAAACTGCTCCGGTTATAGCATAAAAGAAAAGAATATCACCATCCCACAATAAAAAGCTATGTGCAAGCCCGAATATTGCAAGAAAGAAAATCCTTCGGTAAAAAAAGAGTAAACCTTTGGTACTGCCTTCATTTTTCTGAAAAAAAATTATAGCGAAGCCTATACCAAATAACAAAGAAAAAAGGGAATAAAACTTGCCATCAATAAGAGCAGTATTGAAATATTTTAGCCAGCGATCAATAGCTGCCGTGGAAAATGCGGCAATATGCTCCGGCTTCTGAAAAATATACATTGAAAAATAACCCGCATTAGCAATGCAAATTCCAAGCAAAGCAAATCCTCTTAACACATCTAATACACCGGAGCGGGCATTATCGGCTACAGGAAAATGTTTGGGTTGAAGCATTGCATTTTGTAATGCATTAAGCTACAAAACTTTTTCACCAAAAGGAAGAATTTTAAATTGATGGTTGAAATAAATAATTATATCCTGGCGCTACCGGTAAAAGCAACCTGGCAGCTAAATGAATGCAGGCATTTAAACAATATTTGTAACTTGAATTAAAAAACATGAAACCACTCTATATATTAATGCTCCTCGGTGTATATGTATCATGTAATCCCGCAGGAGAGAAACCGAAAAATGAAACCCCGGAAGCCAATAAAACCAATTCGTCATCCATTATTAATTGCTATAAATATGAAAGCGCATCAGATACTGTTGTTTTAAAATTAATCAGGGTTGGAGCATCTGTTACAGGCACATTGGTTTATAAGCTAAAAGAAAAAGACAAGAATATGGGCACTATACAAGGATATATGAAGGAAAATATACTGGTTGCAGATTATACATTTATGTCAGAAGGAACACAGTCGATAAGGCAGGTTGCATTTAAATCAGATGGAGATAGCTTTACAGAAGGATATGGCGATATTGTAGATGAAAATGAAAAGTTTAGGTTCAAGAACCTTGATTCATTAACTTTTAATACTTCTGTTAAACTATCAGGATATCCGTGTGAATAGGCATTCTATGGCTCTAACCACGCATCATTTTCTTTAAGCAGATTGATCAGTTCTTCCACCGCTATATCACTGTTCACCGCCCGCTTAACTACTTCCTTGCCTTTGTATAAAGTGATCTTTCCAGGCCCGCTCCCTACATAACCAAAGTCTGCATCGGCCATTTCACCCGGCCCGTTTACTATGCAGCCCATAATAGCAATCTTAACGCCCTTAAGGTGATTGGTTACAGCGCGGATCTTCGCCGTGGTTTCCTGGAGGTCAAACAATGTTCTTCCGCAGGAAGGGCAGGAGATATATTCGGTTTTTGAAATGCGGGTACGTGTTGCCTGCAAGATCGAAAAGGCTGTATTATTGATGAACTGTTCTGCGCTTTTGTTGTTGATGTAATTTCTTCCGCTGGCATTAAGCCGGTCATAATTGTTAGAAAGCAGATCGTAGCTTGCCTGTTTCATCCCCAGGCAAATACCATCTCCAAATCCGTCTAAAAACAATGCGCCTGTTTCTGTAGCAAAATGTATCAGGTGTTCATCCGGTGTTTGCCAGCCGCTATCTGTTATCAGTATTGCCGGGTTATCAATATGTTTTTCTTCAAGTAAGGTAAACATACTGCGCACAGATTGCATCGCGTTTTTGTTGGTGCTGCTCAAGCATAATACAACTGTACGATCGTTCTTTATTATATTCAAAACATCAGCAGCAATATTGTTATTGCCTTTACAATCCAGCATCACAAAATTGATTGACTGGCTTTTTGCATCAGCCGGTGCTGTGATGAATGCTTCTAAAGAAAATATAGGGTGATATTTATCCTTATCACTGCATAATGCCCATTGTGCTGCGGGAATAATCACTTTCAGTGTTCCGGGTAATGCAAAAGGTAATGCGCCGTTTTCAGCATAAATATAATCGGCAGCCATATCGCCGATATTCCACTTATCCAGGTTTTCATCATAAGTATAGCCAACGCGCTGAAGAACAGCAGGTGTTATTTCGCCAGCCTTGCTTACGTCAGCAACAACTACCGGCACATGGTGCCCGCCGATATTATCAACCACAAAAGTATCGCGGCGTTTGTATTCAAAGGGGCTGTGGGCAATGGGCTGTGGGCAATGGGCTGTGAGCAATGGGTTGTGAAGGAGGAGACTGATAGCTGATAGCTCCTGATGGCTGACCGCTGACTGCTGACCGCTGACTGCTGATAGCTGACTGCTGATAGCTGACTGCTGATAGCTCACAGCCGACACCCCATACCTTTTCACAATATCCTTACATACCGGTATTTCAAATTCCGGATCTTCGGTCAGGGATACCCGTATGGTATCACCGATGCCGTCTTCCAGCAGCGTACCAATACCTATAGCTGATTTTATTCTGCCATCTTCGCCATCACCTGCTTCGGTTACGCCCAGGTGTAATGGATAGTTTTCGTGGAATTCATCCGTCATCTGCCGGACCAGCAACCTGTATGCCTGCACCATCACCTGCGGGTTGCTCGATTTCATGCTGAGAATAATATTATGATAATTCTCATCCCTGGCAATACGCAGAAATTCCATGGCGCTTTCCACCATGCCCATCGGAGTATCACCATAACGGCTCATGATCCTGTCGCTCAGCGACCCGTGATTGGTGCCGATGCGCATAGCAGTACCATATTCCTTACAAATTTTAACAAGAGGAGTGAAGCGCTCGCGGATTCGGTCAATCTCTGCGTTATATTCCGCATCAGTATATTCAATAAATTCAAATTTCTTTTTGTCAATATAGTTGCCCGGGTTGACGCGTACTTTCTCAATAATTCTCGCAGCAATCTCAGCCGCATTAGGTGTAAAATGAATATCAGCGATCAATGGTGTTTTATAACCTCTTTTATGCAATTCATTTTTAATATTCAGCAGGTTTTCCGCTTCTTTTTTGCTGGGGGCTGTTATCCGGACGAGTTCCGCGCCGGCTTCAATACAACGGATGGTTTGCTCCACGGTGGCAATGGTATCCATCGTGTCCGTGGTCGTCATGGTTTGCACACGTATGGGGTTAAAATTGCCTATAAGCAGGTCTCCCACATTTACTTCCCTGGTTTTTAAGCGTTTATATTCTGTTAATGATTCGCAATACCACTGCATACAATAAGTGTATCAAAATTGAGCAGCAAAGGTAAACAAACTAATGTGGGTGGATAGTTCAAATTTGTTATCATTGAATAAAATGGATCCGGAATATAATATTAAGCATGAACTTGTATTGACGCAGTTAAGGATTTGCAATGTGATGGTAAAAAGAGAAGTGCCGGCAGAGAAGTTCAAAAGCAGCACTTCATTTGACGTTTAGTTTAAGCCGCTATTTTTTAAATGCCTGTTGGTGTTATATTCTAAACTGCTGTAAAATCTTCCATTTCCCGGTATTGAATTGTTCAATCAGCGAAATGATATTAAATGTTATGGTCTTTGGAAATTTCAGTTGTTGAATTTCTTCAAATATTTCATCTGTACAGGTTGAATTTTCCGGATGCATCAGCGTTATATGCGGTTTCGGAAATCTTATTTCCTGGTTTGTATTTTCCAGTATTTTCTTTCGTAAAGCGTGATATCCGGTATTGTGTTCGTGAGCTGAAATTAAAACGCCTTTTCCGTCAGAAAATCTTTCTACTTTTTCAAAGCTTATGGTTATTAGTTTTTGATTGAGATTTTTTAAGTTTTCTAGGATTTGTTGAATATCCTGAATTTCATCTTCCCGACATAATGTAACGTGAGCGTTGATCAAAGCGTATTGAACAGGATTATATTTTCTGCGTATGGCTTCAATTTCCTTTGTATACATTTTGTTTACAAGCAAAGTAAGTTGCCTTCTCATAATTCATTTTACCGATTTTAATTTCCTGTATTTTTCGCTTTTACCGGTATCCATATTTCTTCTTCGGATGACGGGTCGTTGTTTTTGTATTTATCGCCTAATATTTCAAAGTGTGGCCGGTCGTCTAAAACATAGTCTGAACCGGGTAGCCAGGTTTCGAAAATGTATTGATAAACCGAAAGGTCTGTATTTGAACCCTTGTAGTCAAAAACGGCATAAAGTCCGCCGGTTAATGTAAAGATCTCCATTTCAGTTGGGACGTTATCAATATCCGAAACCTCAACCGTTGCCCATTTGTCAAACTCATTTGTCGGTTTGAAATCTGCAAAATGATTTGGCTTGTAAACCGTCAAAGAAATCAGGTCATTAGTTAAATTGTTTGTGATTTCTTTTCGCCCTGGCATAAAACTTTTCCAAAGTCCGACAACCTGGTAGTTTGCAAAACTCATGGTTAGTCGCTTTCCAACCAATTTTTTTTCTGCAATGGTTCTAATTTCCGGGGTCACTTTACAAATTTAATTTTTAAAGAAAATGAGCATTTAAGAAACTGAATATTTTATCGAAATGCTTTGTCGGTTCTGTATGCGAGCCCTCTACAACAACCAGTTCGTAAGGAAATTTAAAATGATTATTTTCTAACCGGGAGACCATTTTTTCAGCCATAGCTGCTGCAGGTATCATTTCATCGTTTGTTGCAGCAAGTAATAGTATTGCCCCTTTTATGTTTTCTACTTGTATGGATGCATTTTGTTCGGCAGCAGTATCTTTCATCATTGTTTCAAAAGTGCCCCGCAAATCTCTTTTCATTAAATACGGAACCGCTTCTTCATTAACAGGAATAAATGGCAGTTCTTTTCCTCCAAGGGCCCAGCAGGAGGTTGTAAATTCCTGCGTGTGACCGGGAAAAACTGCGTGACTTGCAGACATTCCTACAACAGCAGAAATATCATCATAATAACTACCAAGCAACAAAGCCAAATCAGCGCCTCTGGAACCACCGATCACGGCTATTTTTTTCGGATCGATTTTTTTATTCTCCTTTGCTGCCGCAATGGCATTATATACATCGTCTATGGCAATTTTATCTAAAATTTCAGGCGTTCCTTTGCAGCCGAAATATCCTATCGCTAAAAAAGCATAGCCCTTTTCAATAAATTCATCCAGTGTTTTTTTCCAGCGATTGCTTGCCCAGGCATTGCCACCCTCTGAGCCGCCGAGTCCAACCATTAACGGTTGTTTTTTTCCGTTGCCTGTGTACAATATAGCTTCAACATTTTTAACCCGTAAGGTGTCCTGGGAAAAAATTTTAGCCGATAAGATGATCAGGCATAGAATAAAGATTGTTTGTTTTGATTTAAACAGGTTCATTTCCTTTTTTTGCGAAGTTGATCATAATCGTCAACCTTGCCTTTGACCTATATCAAAAAATCATTTCTCTGATCTGATCCTGCTTAATGTTTCCTGTGTAATTCCCAGATAGGTAGCTATCATTCCCAACGGAATGCGGCTGTAAATATCGTTGTATGTGAGGCAAAAATGTTCATACTTTTCTTTAGCCGAAGTAAAACGCAGCGATGTTATCCGTTCTATTAAATGCCCGAAAATAGTACCCATGGAAAGGCGGGAATACCGCTCCATTTCAGGAAAATTTTCAAACAGGTATACAAGGTCATTAACGTGTAAGCAAAAGGCATCCGTATGTTCTATGGCATCAATATAGTAAATGTCTGTGGTGCGTTGTATAAAGCTGCGGGGTGAGTTTACCCATTCCCCTTCTCCGCAAAAATATTCGCTGATCTCTTTTCCATCTTTGATAAAATAGGTGCGAAAAATTCCTTTTTCTATAAAATAGCTGTATCTGCATATTTTGCCCGCATCGTGAACCAGTTCCCCTTTTTTAAAGGTCCTGAACGAAATCCTTTTTAGGAGTTCATCTTTTAAGGTGTCGCTAAGATTTATATATTTTTCAAAGTGCCTGAAAAATTTTTCAGTCTGTTGGGTTAGTTCACTCATTTTTCGGAAATTTCAATACTAATACTCCACGTTGTATTCAGCAGCTTCGGGCCTGTTCAGTATATCTGTAAGTGTTGTTATGAAAGTAAGCGTTTTCTTATCGGCAGATGCCTGTACTTCGTTGCCATTATATTTTTTAGCAGGCTTGGGCAATACAATTATTGTTTTGTAATTCATATCGCCCATCATCATCGTCATTTGCTGCATCATCTGCATAGAAGAATCTTTTGCCAATTTCTCTGTGATGAGGGCTTTGTTTATTAATGTGTTTGTAATTTTTCCCGGGGCTGCGCTAAAGCTGTATGCTTCCTGTGTTGGGTTGAGCGCATCTTTGTTTTTTGATAATTCCTGCTCAACCTGATCTGTATCAGGGCTTTCCTTATTCTTCATTTTGTCAGAGATATTCAGCTTATCCAACACTTGCATATAGCTTGCTTTCAGTTCCGGAAGAACAGATACATGCTTAAATGGAAAATGAACAGTAATAGACATTTCATTCGCTGCCTCATCTACCTTTATACGCATGCTGCCGTCACGGAACATTTCTTTTTCTTTTGCTGTCAATGCAGTTGCAGTATCTACATATGGCTTGAAAAAAACAGTCGAATCTTTTTTCTCTTTTTCTTTTGCATCATCCTTATCAGCGCCTCCCATTGAAGCAGCTAGTTTCAGCATTTTGCTCATATCAATGGTTACAGTATAGTTGCCGCTGTTGTTGTTATTGATCACGATTTTTTCTTCCGTGTCAAGGCATGAAGTAAGTAATATAGTTAAGCCGATAATAGCAGTAAGGCAAAGTTTTTTAAACATAGTAATATTGTTAATTGAAATGCAAGTTGAGGTTTTTATATGGAAATCAATTACCGTTTAAAATAATTATATCCATTGAGAAGGTCTGCAAGGTCTTTTCTTAAAAAAATGTATTTATTTCTTTCTTGCCAGGATGCTCCAATCCTCTCCTTCGTCTTCCTGTACGATGGTATTTTGTAACATTCCTAATCCGTCAACTTCAAGCTCCACCACATCTCCGGGCTGCAACCATTGTTCGGTATAGAAAAGATCATTACGTTTGCCGGTACCGTTCAATTCTAAAAAACAACCTGTGCCTACCGTTCCGCTGCCGATTATATCACCAGGGAAAAGATCTGCGCCATAAGAGGCTCGTTCTATAATTTCAGCGAAAGTCCATTCCATATCACCCAGGTTTCCTGCACTAACTGCAATGCCATTCACACGGCATTTCATATTAAGATTCCATTGCCTGCCTGTATGATTTTCTTTAACAGGAATTTCAAAAGGTTCCAGTTCATCGGGTGTAACCAGTACCGGTCCTAATGCTGTAGCAAAATCTTTTCCTTTGGCAGGACCAAGATTTAATTTCATTTCTTCCAGTTGAAGTTGGCGGGCACTGAAATCGTTCATGATCATCAAGCCGCCAATATATTCATCTGCATCTTCTGCTTTTATATTTCTGCCGTGCTTATTGATAACAATAGCCACTTCCAGTTCAAAGTCAAGTTGCTGTAAATGATCGGGCATACAGCGTATATTGCCAGCACCCTGTACACTATGGTGATTGGAAAAATAAAAAACAGGGTATTGGTCAAATTCCGGTATCATCCCCGCTCCGTGATTTCTTCTTGCCATTTCAACATGCTGGCGAAATGCGTAAGCATCTCTTAGTGATGTAGGAAATGCGACCGGTGAAAGCAGTTGCGCGTTTTCATAGGGGAAACCCTTGTTTTGCAAAAAGCGTTTTGTCTTAATGGCTTCGGCTGCCTGTTGTACCAGCGGCAAAGCGTCTTCCCAATAATTTAAAAACATACCCATGCTGCCAGGTAAGTTAGGATGAACCTCATCCATATTATATAACAAACCATCTACAAGCAATGCCAGTTGATCCTGCCCGTCGCGGAGATAAGAAACTAATTTCATGAAAGAAAATTTGGGGTGCAAGATAATGGAATGCATAAACAAAATATCCTTTCGGAATATACCTGGTAAATCTGAGGTGTAACATTTTGCTGATCCATGCAGGTGGCTAAAGCAGGCATTATTTTAAAAATGGCAAATGAAAAGCACTAATGCAGCAACGCGTATACCGCAAAGCTCCCAAGCCAATGTTCGCCACCATAATTGCCGCTTACTATTTCAGGTAAAGCAGTTGATAAATGTTGTATAGCTGAGCGCATCATCATTTTTTTAAAAGGACTTGAAGCCGGTAACGCTGAAGCCAACCCTTTCATGCACCAGCTACGGCTGAAGCATAACCCGTCAAGATGCACGATCTGGTAATCTGTTCTGTCTGATACGATTGGTGATTTGGTAAGATGCTTTAGCCCGGCAGGAGTAATAAAGCTGTTGAACCATTTCATAAACGCATCCGGTGGCAAAACCCTTCTCATCAAATCAATTTCTTCCAGCGCGGGAGAAAGAAAATCACTGCCATCAGGTTCCCATGAGGCAGGTACATTTTTATCATTGCCGTATAATTTTTTTGAATAGTAGACAATGGCTTTTTCAAAAGCGGTATCTTTAACTGTATTTGCATAATCATATGCAAATACCAATCCGAAAGCGGTATTAGGATGTACGCCCGTTCTGTTAGGATAGGTTTGTTTAGGTAAAAAAGCCACCCATCTCGCAATGATCTTTTTTGTAAGTGGTTGTAATGCGGCATGCCATTTTTTTCCATCCTCATCATTCCATGTGCTGAGCTCTTCATCTAATTTAAGCAGCCAGGCCCAGCCATAAGTACGTTCCCATGCGTTTGCCATGGGCGCTTCAAAATATTTTACTTCGGTAAGTATATTGTCAGCAGTAATAGTTTTGCTGATGGCATTGCGTATTACAGCCGCTTCCGGCAGGCCAGGAAATTTTTTCAACAGGCGTATCATCATCCAGTGCCCATGCACACAGGAGTGCCAGTCGAAGCAGCCAAAGAACGCCGGGTGAATTTGCTTTGGTGTTAATATATGATCGCTGTCGCTTGCAGAGGTATGACTTGTTTTATTAGGATATTCCTGGTCAATACATTTTAATGGAAGAGAAGCTAAGAGTGATGCTCCTTTCATGGTTAGTTCAAACCCGGAGCTGTCTTTATTGATGGTGAAAAGATCTGATGTTTGCGCATAACTGCATATGGTGATTACAATAAAGAGCGGTGATAAAAACAATGTACGCATAATAAGCGGCAGATAAGTTTCATGCAAAATACGCTATGGAGCAGAGAGCGCAAAGAAAAATCATTGCTGCTACAGGAGTGCGTTCAGGCTTTTGATCAGTGTCGCCAGAGGCGACAAGATATCTGTGCGTGGCGTCTTCGCCACGCACATCGTGTAGTGGCGCTGTATATCTTTAATAAACAAATAACTTCCGCTTCAGCATTTGTAATACTAACCGGCAATTACCAGTTTTTTCACCAGCATCTTTGTAGCGTTGGATTTTGTGTTTTAACCTTTTTCCCATTTGGGGAGCTACCTGTATTCACAAATAGATGTTTTTAATTGCTAATGCCCGGATCAGGTGCAGCGCATCTTAATATTTGTAGCACAGCAAATAATATGGAGCAAGCCGCAGAGCGGCGTTATATTAACCTGACGCATTTATATTTTAATATTACGGTGCGCTGCATCCGAAAATGTCACATCCATTATAGTGCTACAAAAATTATCGCGGTGCTGCAGCTATTTAAACACTTCGTATGCAGAGTAACCTGAATAAAATAAATGAAAACAGGATAGCTGACCCCGCCTCAGAGACGCCAGCCAATCAACTGTTTTGCGAACTGCTTTGCCAGCAATGGCGCTATTAAAAAGCCCTTTGTTCCCAAGCCGTTAAATAAAGCGGCAGGCAATGAATGGTGCATTAACAGTAATGGCTGTTGCCCGGCAGTGGTTGGTCGTTCTGCAACAATATGATCTTCTACACTAAATGGTATCTTTAACCACCGCGATAATTTTTCTTCTGTGTAGTTTCTCCATTCAGCATCGGGCGCAAGGTTTGTATAGTTCCAGGTATAATTAGTTCCGCACCAGAATAACCGGTTGCTTGTAGGGATCAGCCGTATACCATAATGATAAATAAATTTTTCAGGCAAACCGGGAACCGATACCAATAAAGCATCACCACGGTTTTTTGTAAATGGCAGGTTATTGAACCACGGATTTTGTATGGCCGCAACACCTTCGCAAAAAATAATTTTTGCTGCGCGGATATCTTTATACACAACTATTCCATTGGTAATGCTTAGCTTCTCTGCTTCAAAACGTTCGCTTAAAAATGCATTTTGGGTATGGAGGAATTTCTGCCACGCATTGAGTAATGACTCTGCATATATTTGAGAAACCGGCGCAATTATTTTGGTTGTAAGCGGAGTTGCAAAAGCATTATTGATCAATACAGCATTTTCCTCCGTAATATTATGCAGGAACGGCTGAACCAAAATATCTTCCCTTGTGGCAGGGGCATCAAAAGCTATGATCGGTATTTCGCTGATCACAGGAACCTTGAGTAAATTCTGCAATGATGCATAACTGTCAAGCGCTTCAGCAATATATTGCCGGTAATCTTTTGCTATGCTCCATTGCTTGATATTTACGGGGTTGAGTACTGCGCCTGCAACAGTGCTTGCCTTAACAGCGCTGGTATTATCAATAACAACAACAGGTCTGTTGTGCTTCATCAGCTCATAACTGATAAGCGTACCCGCAATTCCTCCACCTATGACGAGGTATTCTGTTTGCATAACTCATCAGGAAATGATGCGGAGTTTAGCATAATTCAGCATGATCTTCTTTTCGCCGTTTATATCAAATTTTACCAGCGCAATAGGATTTTGTGAACTGCCTTCTATTTTCACCACATACCCGAAACCAAATTTCTGGTGCTCAATTTTATCACCTTCTTTAAGCAGCCTGATATCACTTGCTACAAAATCAGCAGATGCCTTATGTTCAACCACCCTGTTTTGTGGTTTGGGTGCAAGATAAGAAGGCGCAGTATTCGCCTTTTTAGCAGGAGGGGGTCCATATTGCTTTTCAGCCTGGTAAGCAGCACCGCCAAAACCTCCCCGATTCATTCTTTCAAATGCACTGCCTAATCCTGAGCTGCCATTATTGCGTGATGAGCTTCCGGCAAAACTTCTGTCCATAAATGTTTCCGGTATTTCAGCAATAAAACGGCTGGGTTCATTTTGTATTAAAGATCCAAAGCGGTAACGTGAAGCAGCATGTGTTATCCACAGCTTTTGTTTGGCTCTTGTTATCACCACATAAAACAAACGCCGCTCTTCTTCCAGTTCTTCCCTTGTATTAATGCTCATTGCATTGGGAAAAAGATTTTCTTCAAGCCCGGCAGCAAACACACAACCAAATTCCAGCCCTTTTGCGGCATGTATGGTCATAAGCTTTACTGTGTCTGCGTCCTGCATTTTATCATCTGCATCTGTAAGCAAAGTGATTTGCTGCAGGTAAGCACCAAGGCTTTTATCTTCTGGCGCCGGTGCATTCTCATCGTCTGTTGCCGTTGTATTAATAGTATCAATGGTTTCCTTTACTTCATCTTTACTGAATAGTCCTTCTGCAAAATTATCATCAATAAAATCGTCATCGTATTCCTTCAGTTCAAAATCGCCTTCTTTCTGCTGAGGATCATCTACCCATTCTTTTATAGAGTTGAGCAATTCCTGTATGTTTTCATAACGGGCAAGGCCTTCGGCGCTTTTATCGTTAAACAATTCTTTTACAAAATTGGTTTGCTTGCCAACATGCACAGCCACTTCATAAGCATTCTTATGTTTTAGCATGCTTGAAAAGCTTTTGATCATCAGTACAAAATTTTCAACAGACTCTAATGTGCCTGCTTTAAACCCAAACTCTTTTGCACGTTCCAATACCTGCCAGAACGAAATATTATTTTCATTAGCTGCAAGTATCGCCCTGTCTACCGATGTTTTTCCTATACCTCTTGCCGGGTAATTGATGATGCGTTTTAAAGCTTCTTCATCATGCGGATTAACCAATACCCTCAGGTATGCGATATAATCTTTTATCTCTTTTCGCTGATAGAAACTGATGCCGCCATAAATCGTATAGGCAATACCCATTCTTCTCAATGCTTCTTCAAAAGCACGGCTTTGCGAGTTGGTGCGGTAAAGAATGGCAAAGTCTTTATTGTGAAAATGATTTCTCAGCTTTTGTTCCTGTATGGTATCAGCCACAAATTTCCCTTCATCATTATCGCTCATGGTGCGCACAAGACGGATCTTTTCACCAACCGTATTTTCAGTGAATAAAGTTTTTTCAATCTGTCCTTTATTATTACTGATCACTTCATTCGCTACATTCAGGATATTCTGCGTGCTGCGGTAATTCTGTTCAAGCTTTACCACTTTCACATCATCATAATCTTTCTGGAACTGCAATATATTTTCAATGGTAGCGCCACGGAAACTATAAATACTCTGCGCATCATCCCCCACCACACATACATTTTCATGCATTGCGCCAAGCAGCTTTATAATTTCATACTGGGCAGGGTTGGTATCCTGGTACTCATCAATCAAAATATATTTGAACTTGCGCTGGTACTTACTCAAGGCCTCAGGAAAATTTTTGAGCAGCTCATACATTTTTACCAGCAGGTCGTCAAAATCCATTGCGCCGTTTTTGAAGCAGCGCTTACTGTACGCGTCAAAAATTTTCGCGATAGCAGGCCGGTTGCTGCGCATATCTTCCTGCTGAATAGCATAATCATTGGCATATTCTTCAGGCGTTACCAGGGCATTTTTGGCAGAAGAAATACGGTTGTATACCGTATTGGGCTTATAATGCTTGTCATCAAGATTCATTTCGTTAACGACGGTTTTTACAACACTTTTCGCGTCTTCTGTATCGTAAATGGTAAAATTGCTGGGATAGCCCAGGCGCTGTGCTTCGCCTCTCAATATTCTGGCAAAAACACTGTGGAATGTACCTATATATAAATTACGTGCTTCTCCATTGCCAAGAATGTGCTCAATCCTTTCCTTCATTTCCTTTGCCGCCTTATTGGTAAAGGTGAGCGCCAGTATATTAAAAGCATCCACGCCATTTGCCATCAGGTGGGCTATGCGGGTAGTAAGCACTTTGGTTTTGCCGCTTCCGGCACCGGCTATGATCATCAGCGGCCCATTAATATGGGTTACTGCTTCTCTTTGTCTCTCATTCAATCCTTTTAAATAATCCTGCATGGGCGCAAGTTAAGAAAAGGAAAAGAGCAGGAAAAGTTTGGGGAGAAAGATTGTGAAAAGGAAGCAATGGACAATAGGGCAATAGCGAATAGCGACTGCTGAAAGCTAATTGCTGACAACTGATAGCTCATCGCAACTTTACAATAACTTAATCTTAATAAAACATAGCGGTAATAAACAAAGTTTAATATTGTTAAACAATTGCAGGTGTTGATTTTTTAGTTGCAATCATTAAAAAAGCAAACAATGTGGATAACTTTTTTTGTACTTCCATAGTTAGTAATTGTAAACTTTTGTTTATTTTAACTAAATATTTGAAAACAGTATAAACACATTTATTTAAGCCATTTACACCTTCCCCGATTATAGATGCTCCTGAGAAATACCAAGGACTATTAATAAATAGAACTAACTATATATTATGAGATTAATCCCTAAACCGGGTGGAAAAATCCTGTTTTTCCTGCTCGTATCTTTTGGTGCTGCTATGAGTGTTCCGGCCCAGGATTCGCTAAGGGTAGATAGCCTGGTCTTAGCCAACAGAAGCGGGCTGGAGAATATTATACAAGGAAGCGTTGCCGGGCTTAGAGTCAAAAGCTGGTCTGGTACCACAGGTGCCCAATCCACGCTTAATTTACGCGGTTTAAGCCTCGATCCCACAGATCAATCTACTATGCCGCTGATTCTTATCAACGGTATACCCATGGTGGCCGGTCCATCCAATATAACCGGCATCAACCCGCTCACTTATTTTACGCCCGAACAAATTGACCGCATAGAAGTAATTAAAGATATTGATCGCCTCGCAGCTTATGGTGTGCAGGCGCCTAACGGGGCTTTGAATATTATTATGAAGGAGGGGCAGTCAGGCTCCATCCATGTTCGCGGCAGCGCATACGCCGGTGTAAACTTTCTCCAGAATATGGATTACAAAAGGGATGCCTTCTACAACTTTAATACCACAGCCCGCAGAGATGTATATGAAGATGGTGGAATGATGAATGATGAGACACTGCTTGTAGATGGCGCGGGTAGTTATGGCTCTTATTTGTTTGGACTTTCCAATCACCAGGATAAAGGCATTATTAAAGGATCAGGATTTGGTCGTCAAAATTTATTCCTGAATGCTAAATATAATATTACCGATCGCTTCACGGCCCATTTCTATAATAATATGACGATGGCCAACCGCAACGGGCGTTATAGCGGGGAATACAGCCGCGATTTAATCCTCCCGGTTGTTGGCAGTGAAGAATTTTTTATGGATAGGAACCGGAACCTGGGGCTTGTATCTTCTATGGGTTTAAATTATCTTCTCGGATACGGCATTACCATCCGCACTGTAGCAGGTTTATCATATGAAGGCGCTAGCAGGGATATGTATATCCCTTCCAATTTGCTTGACGGTGAAATTTACGCATCAAGTGCAGCCTACAAAAGACAACTCATCACCTGGAATACTTCCGCGAACTGGTTGCATGATTTTTCTGATGCCCTGCAAATGGATATGACACTAGGCGGGGAGCTGCGTAATACTGATGACCGGCTAACCTCTGTAAACGGGCAGCGCAGTTTGGAAAACGGCGGATCGAACTTCGTGAAAGTGGTGACAGGCTACAACGCGGGTCAAACAATCGCATTATCCAATCATAATATAGAGAAGCTCTTATCTTTTTACGGAACATGGAAGTTTAAATACAAAAAAGACCTTGACGTTAACCTGGTAGCCCGTGCTGATGGCAGCTCTTTATATGATAAGAAATGGGCATTTTACCCTGCGCTCGGTATTCATTATGATTTGAAGAACAGCCTGGACATACCTGTAAAGATCAATGCGGGCATTGGTAAAACAGGTGTGTTGAACAGACCGGAAGTATACCGTGGCCAGTTGGATGCTTATGGAGATTATTATGGAGGCAATTACCTGGGCATAGGACAATTGTATCCCGGGTTCAGCGGTGCTAAGAGCATTGGTGTGATTCAGGTAGATGCCGGAGTAACGGTTGCACTTGGTTCCCTGCTTAATCTTTCTGTTGATTACTTTAATAAAACATACAGCGATTTCATGTATCAGCGATACCAGCCTAATATCAGTGGGATTGAGTATACATTTGAAACCGGCGGCAAGCTCGGCTTGTCAGGTATTGAAATAACGCTTGACGGCAACTGGATACATTCCACCAATTTTTCCTGGGGCACTAACCTGAATATTGCCTTCTACAAAAACAAAGTAAAATCATTACCCGGAGATATTGACAATACCAGCTTAGCGCATCTTGCTGCGGTTTCCGGTGCGCCGGTTACTTCACTTGTTGCATGGCAGGGCAGTACTGCAAAAAAGATTGGCAACAGTGAGCCAAAAGCTTTTGGAGGATTTACAAATACATTGCGCTACCGTAATATTTCAGCAGCTTTTGTTGTAACCTATGCATGGGGTGCTGATGTTGCTGCAGCATCTTTCAACAGCCGCTATGATGCGCAAAGTATCAATTACGATTTCCCAGTTAAAAATGCTGAAACGCCTTATTATTTTATTGATAAAGACGCTGATGGACGTACGGTTTACCAGGGCATCAGAACGATTGAAGACGGCAGCTTTATGCGGCTGAGCAGGGCTGTGGTTTCGTATCGTTTCAACGCTATATCTAAAAAAGTGGAAGCATTAAGCGACCTGGAAATATTTGTACGTGGTGATAACCTGCTTACCCTTAGCCGGTACAGCGGGATTAACCCGGAAGAGAATATTACAGGAAGCCGGCGATATGATCTGATGTATACAGGAACACCTCTGCCTGCTTCGGTAGCGCTGGGTATTAAAGTGGTTTTTTAAGCATGATGCTATTAAAAATGAACAACATGACACATTGGATGAAATACCGGAAATTGCTTATGCCTGGATTGTGTAAACAATACTTTGCTGTATTGGTAGTAATGCTGCTCCTTGGTTCCTGCCGAAAGAGCCTTACCGTAGACCAGGAAAACAACACTGTTGAAGAAGGATATTATAATTCAGCGCCTCGTATTCAGCAGGCAGTAATAGGAGGATATACGGATTTACGGAGAGCGCTTTTTGCTAATTACGCATGGATGATGTATGGCGAAGCAAGAGCAGGAGACCTGAAGGTTGCAGTTAACTATCAGCAACAGGTGGCCAACCAGCAACTTACTGCCGCTAACGAAAACCTGGTGCAGTTATCAGATTGGGGTTATTTCTATGATGTAATTAAAGATGCCAACGATGTGCTGGATATTGTAGATAATGCTGAAGAAGATATATTAAGCACGTACCAGAAAAATACATACAGGGGCGAAGCGCTTGCCCTTAAATCTATGGCCTATTTCTACGTGGCCAGGATTTGGGGAGAAGTGCCCTCAGCCGAAGAAAATAATTTTGGCGCACATCTTACCGCACAACAGGCAGTAACCCAGGCAATGGGATATGCAACAGAAGCACAAAAGCTGCTTCCCTGGAGATTACTTAATGATGATGGTATAGAAAGCGCTGCCCTGACAGCAGTACGGTTTAGCAAAACCGCTGTAACCTCACTTATTGCCCAGCAGGCACTTTGGCTTGGCAATGGACAAAGCGCATATGATATACTCACTAATACTTTTACCGGCAGTGCGGCAGATAGTTTGTCCGGTTTTGGACTGGCAATTGGAGAAGACAGGCGTACAGAGATACCGGAAGCGCCATTAAGCAAGAATGTGCTAAGCATGCCTATTGCAACATTCAATACAATTTATCCGGTTGGTGATACACGCCGTAGCAGCATGTTTAATGTTTCAGGCAATAGTGCTACGCTTATTGTAAGTGATGTTAGTAAGGTAGACCTGCTGCGGGTGAATGAAATCGATTTGTTGCTGGCAGAAGCTGCCTGGCGTTCAGACCGGCTTGAAGAAGCCAAAGAAAGACTGATCAACGCCTCCGGCGGTGCCACAGAAGATTATAGCACCTTAACCGAAGAAACATTCGGAAATGCATTGCTGCAGGAAAGACAACGCCAACTGGTGGCAACCGGGCAACGCATGTTTGATTTGATCAGGTTTGATGAAGTATCCACCTATATACCTGTATTTACTGAAGCTGATGTTGCCAACGGCGCTGCGTATTGGCCATTGTCGGCAACCAGTATTAAGGGTAATGGATGGAGCCAGAACAATTATTGGAAGTAACCTTGGAACGAATAAAAAGTTCAACCGAAAAAACTAATGTAATGAAGGCATTAATGAAAGGAGCCTGTTTCCTTGTTGCAGTACTGATGATCTCCTTAATGGGTTATGCGCAGTCAGTAATGACGGGTAAAATTACCGACTCAAATGGTAAACCTGTTGTTGGCGCCTCTGTAGGAATCAAGGGTAAAAGTACCGGTGCTACTACCGATGCCGCCGGTAATTTCCGGATACGGTTGAACGTGGGCGATACGCTGACGCTTTCATCTATAGGATTTGAGTCACGCCAGGTTGTATTCAGAAAAGCCGGGGATCTCTCTATCAGGCTTACCGAGGAAAATAGGACCCTCAGCGATGTAGTCGTTACAGGGTATAAAAGCCAGGCTAAAACAGAAATAACAGGTGCTGTATCCACTATTAAAATGGATAAGATAACAGAAGGGCAGGCCGCGGAATCCTTTGGTTCCCTGTTGCAGGGTAAAGTAGCCGGTGTTAATATACAGTTGAATTCAGGAGAACCCGGCGCCACTCCTGCTATTATAATCCGTGGATTGGCCGCCGTGAGCCGTGGCGATGCTTCCGCCATTTCAGAACCTTTGTATGTGGTGGATGGTATTCCCATTATTTCAAGAATGAGCAGTGAGTTTGCGGTTACCAGCACCAATGTGCTGGCAGATCTTAACCCCAGCGATATAGAAGATGTGGTAGTATTAAAAGATGCTTCTGCTGCCGCTATATACGGCTCCAGGGCAGCAAATGGCGTGATCCTTATCACTACTAAAAAAGGAAAAAGAGGTAAGCCTCAGATAAATCTTAATATTCGCACAGGCGTAAATTTTGTGCCGCAGTTGCGTGATGTTGCCGGTGGCGCTAAAGAGCGGGTGCAGGTTAAACGCCTCTATGATCTCTATGCGCCTTACGGCGTATCCATGCCATCAATGTATACGGATGTTACCAATCCTTTCTACAATAATTCATCAGACTGGCAGGGTTATTTGTATAATACTTCTGTTACACAGGATTACAGCGCCTCCATTCGCGGGGCAGGCGATTTTGGGCAATACAGTATCAGCATGGGTTATATGGATAGCAAAGGTATCCTGTTCAATACAGGGTTTAAACGCTATAGCTTAATGGCCAGCACAGGCTTCAATGCTCTTAAGAATAAGCTGGTCATTAATAATACGCTGGCTGTTTCAAGAACAGACCAGAGCAGAAATGGTGACGCGCTTTCAGTTAATAAGTCAACCCTGCTGCCACTACCGGATAACCCTATGGTACAGGGTGCAGAAGTATATACCCCGGGGTATATGTCTAATCTTAATGACCGTGTTCGTTTCAGTTCTGATGCTACCCTTAACATTGCCCGTAATGTAGCTTATAAAGCCAGTCTTAGCCTGGAGTACCTGCGTACAATGTTTGACTCACTGGCTTCATCAAGACGTACGCTCAGGTTGGGTAATAAGAGCGTTGCCGGTGAAAACCAGAATATGCTTTTCCAGAATACGGTAACGTATACGCCTAAGTTTGGAAACGGGCACAGCCTGAGCATATTGCTGGGGCAGAGCATGGAAAAAACAGAAGCGAAAATAACAAAGGTGAGCAGTGTTGCCGATGCGCCCAGCCTTTCCCAAACGGTGAACTGGCCCCAGGGTAATAGTATCGGCTCAAGTAATTATGGAGCAAGTACCCTCATGTCTTACTTCAGCCGTCTTGATTATAATTTTCAACAAAAGTACCTGCTGGGTGCTTCTATCCGTACAGATGGATCCTCCAAGTTTGGTAAGGCCAACCGCTGGGGTGTTTTCCCTTCTATCTCTGCCGGCTGGAATTTCTATAAAGAAGATATTTTTCGTAATGCCGGCTGGTTAACCAGCGGTAAGATCAGGGGTAGTTATGGGCTTTCCGGAACTACCTGGGATAATAACTACCTGGCACTGGGTATTATGGATGGTGGTAAACTCGACCAGTATAATTCTTTGATACAAATAGCTTATGGTGGTATTTCAGGATTCACACCTACCTGGTATGATGGTTTTAAAAACGATAATCTTACCTGGGTTAAAACCAATATGGCCAATCTTGGTGTAGATTTAAGTTTATTCAAGGGCAAGGTGGAATTCATTTTTGACGCGTATGAAAAAGTAACCAAAGGGTTGCTGTTGTCTACCGCACTCCCTACTACATCGGGCTATAACGAAGTCTACCGCAACGCGGCAGATGTGCTGAACCGTGGGTTGGAGTTTACTGTAAATAACAATCTCAAATTTGGCAGTGATTTTACCTGGAGCACCAATCTCAACTTCGCGTATAATAAAAACAGGGTTATCAGGTTGCCGGATGGTAATGCCGATATTATTAAAGTCAGCACTTCAGGCCAGGATTTCGGCTCTATTGTTCGCGTAGGCGCTCCGCTCAATGGTTTCTTCTTCTATGAATCGCAGGGCATTTATCAGGCAGAAAATCAAATTCCGGTAGACCCCAAAACCGGTAAAAAACTGGTTGGGCTGCAAAACAAAAAACTGGAGGTAGGCGATCGTAATTTCAGCGATCAGAACGGGGACTATCTTATTGATGTATCAGACCGTGTGTATTCCGGCGATCCCAACCCGAAATGGAATGGCGGATGGACCAATGATTTTACCTATAAAGGATTCAGCCTTAACCTGGTCACTACTTTCGTGATAGGCAGGGATATTGTGAATACTGCCCTGCTCGACCGGCTCAAATTGGGTAAAGGATTTGCTGGAAGTTCATCCCTTCCCGATTTCGACAAATATTCCATCTGGGAAAAAAGCGGTGATAACGCCAAATATCCAACGCTCAATCCCTGGAGCGATGCCACACAGGTTATCAATTATGATTCCGAGTATATAGAAGACGGTTCTTATTTCAAGATCAGGTCTGCTACCTTGTCTTACACTTTTAATAAAAGAGTAATACAGCGGCTTCCTTTTGAAAGAATGCGTGTATATGTTACGGCGGATAACCTGGTTACTTTCCAGAAATATAGCGGACCAGATGCGGAGCTCATTACAATTGATGGTTTTGACGATTCAAAAGGATATCCGATGCGAAGAATGTTGTTGTTCGGTGTTTCTATTTCACTATAAATATTATGATGCGTCTGATCCAGATAAAATAAAGTAAGTTGAATATGAAAAATAAACATAGCATTATTATTTGCATAGTACTCTTTTCTCTTTTGGGCGAGTCGTGCAAAAAGTGGCTTGACCAGTTGCCTGTTAATACCGTAACAGAAGACCAGGCATGGAAAACCGGGGCTGATGCTGAGGGCGCGGTAGCGGCAGCTTTCGCTATCTTCAGAAGGGCTTTGTCGGGATTAACCAAGGATGATACACCCGCAACCACCCGCAACGGATCCTGGGGTGATTATTATTTCTGGGGTGATGCCCGCTCCGGCGACTGGATAACACCCAATGATGATGGCGACTGGAAGGCTTGTTTCGCTAATCATTTAATTGAGCGTACAGAGCTGGAGCCCATGACCAACTGGAGGCTTTTTTACAGAGCTATTGAACAGTGCAATCTGGTGCTCGAAAAAATCCCGGCCATTACCGATGGGCTTACTGAGGATAAGAAAAAGCAATTGTTGGCAGAAGCTCATTTTCTGCGTGCCTTAGCACATTTTTACGCGGCACGTATTTGGGGGGATGTGCCGGTAAACCTCGAAGCCCGTAATGTAAAACCACTCGGCAGGGAACCACTTAATGATGTAATGAAGATGGTGGTGGAAGAAGCCAATATTGCTATACCCGACCTTCCCTGGAAATATGATGGTACCATCAAAGAATCAATGTCGAGGGGTACAAAAGGCGCGGCGCTAGCCATGAAAGCTCATGCATTAATGTGGTTAAAGGATTACCAGGGTGCTTCTGACACTATGAAAGAGATCATGAATGCCAATATTTTTAAACTGGTGCCGATAGACCAGTTCCACAATTTATTTGATGCCGGTGAATCAGAAGAAGTGATCCTCGAAATGTATTATGATATAAAGAAGGGTGAGTATGCGGATTACTATGGTCATATCATGACTTACTATCTTACCAATCCCTACACATCAAGGAGTAATCTCACACTGGCAGTAACGAAGTCGAGAATACTGGAAATATATCCTGATTATGCCAGGGATAAGTCAGACAAAAGAGTTCCTGCATTTTTTGAAAGCATCGATTTTTCAGTAAGTGCCAGTGAGCTGCGGCCTGTATTATCAGATCCGCTCGCTAACGGGGAAAGAGCTATCATGTTTGCCAAATTCAGAAAAGTAAAAGACCGCAGCTACAGCCTGATGGAGGCGCCGGTGCCTGTTTTCAGGTATGCAGATATAGTGTTGCTGAAGGCGGAAGCAGATGCCAGGCTGGGTAATGTGGCCGAAGCCCTTACTAACCTCAACGCGGTGCGTACCCGCGCGGGCATTCCCGTATTTACCCGTGATGATGCACCTACGGTGATTGAAGAAGTGCTGGAAGAAAGACGCAGGGAGCTGATAGGTGAATTTCAACGTGTGTACGACCTGGTAAGGCTGGGACGTTTACACGAGTTTAATACAGCCATCACTGCTGATGGAGAAAAGAATGGCGCTGGTTTTTATCCTGTAAGCGACGAAGCTTTTGCCAACAATCCTAATATGGAGCAAACCTATTACTGGCAGTTCAATCAATAGGGGCAATAGCGAATAGGCAATAGTGAAACGTGAGAGGTGAAATATGAAACGCAAAATGTAAAGATACTGAAACCAAAGGCTGACAGCTGACGGCTGACAGCTGAAACCTAAACAACAAACAAGAATGAAACCAATTATCGCAATAGCGCTTGTAGTGGTGGTGTTTATTTCGGGTTGCAGCAAGGATTATTATGCAGACGGAGGTACGCTCAGCCTGGATGAAACAGAAACGCTTGGAGTATCTACCATGGATTACCTGAAAAGCCATCCTGAAATATTTGATACATTAACCACATTAATTAGTATGACAGGGTTGGAATCGGCTGTGAATACCAGCGGCTCTACATTCCTGGCACCGAAAAATTATTCCATTCATAATTATTTTAACCTGGTATACCCTGATCCGGAGAAGCGGCCTAAAACATTCAGCGAGATCACTGAGGAGGATATGGAAATAATTGCGGAAATATTGAAGAACTATATTATTCCCGGGAAAGAAATTGTTCGCAGCGGACTGGCCACTACGTATAGTTATAACACCACTTATGGCGGCACCAAAGCGCGGTTTAATATAGTGCAGGATGATTACCTCGGAAACCTGAATATGGGCGCGAAGTATATTATTTTTTCGCTTAACCAGGGAGCGCCGGGAGGAGCGGAACGATACCAGTCTGTACAGGTAGAAACTGCTGACCTGCATTCAACAAACGGCGTAGTACATGTGCTCGCTGCTGATTCACACATTTTTGGATTTAATTAGCTAAGAGATGACACACAGCAACAGGATATTTCAATTTTTAACAGTGGCGGTATCGGCATCTGCCTTACTGCTCACCGGTGCCTGCACTAAAATTCCGCAGGAGGGTAGTATTGCTCCGGATATTACATATAAAAACAGGAAACAGTATGCTATATCCGGGTTGCAACTGAATATCGGCGATTTTCAGCCTTCCACCTCCACGCTGCCCCTGAAGTTTGAAATTGTGCAGATACGGGAAACCGGTGGCAAAAATGTGAACGCTTTGAATGAGGAAATTCCTGTGATACGCTATAAAGAAGCGATCTCCGGCAATGAAAACGCTGCAGAGCTGGCGCTGAAGTCTGATACTGTGATGGTACCTGCCGTAGCTATTAATGAATATACCGGTGTGCTGGAGATACAGGAAGGCAACAAAGTTCCTGCGGGTGAGTATCATTTTGATATATCGGTAACAAACCAGTCGGGAAGTAAATTATTGACAGATGCACTTGTAGTGGAGTTTAAGGAAATGGATGTACTCTCCTGGTCGTCGGGCATGGCACAGGTGCCGGAAATTGAACGCGTGGGTGAGACGCCGAACCAGATCCGTTTTGTGGCATATCTCAATGGTCAGCCGCTTCCCGGAGATTATATTGACTTTACCAAAGACCGTGCTGCAGGTTTTAAAGGCACTTTTGTAAACGATACGAATGATGGAGAGATATGGAGTGTAAAATTTCCGGTAAAGGAAGCAGATACCTACGCTACCTGGAAAATAGTTACCGAAGTTGGAGGCGTGGAACAGGTGAGCTATGAGTCGTACAATTTCAACTTTGTGATAGGGCTTCCCGGTAGTTATGTGGTTAGATTGTATAAGTAAGGTGTAGGGTATAAACAGTAAACGAAAATACAAGCCGCGAAGCGGCGCATTAAAAAGATATACAAATGAGACACTTGTTTAAATATGCTTGTTTGGTACTGGTGGTTCTGCTGCTAAAGGGTGGTTTGGTTTCTGCACAAACAAAAGCCAAAAAAATACTGGTAATTGGTATAGATGGCATTATTAATACCGCCATTGATTATGCGGCTACGCCTGGTATTGGTGCGCTCAGGGTAAATGGCTCCTATACCATGAGTGGTTACGGCGGTGTTCCTGCTTATACCAGTTCGGGCTGGTCTACCATGCTCACAGGCGTTTCGTCTGATAAGCACGGCGTTACTGTTAATGAATCTTTTTCAGGAAATAATTTTGCACAATACCCTTCGGTAGTCAGCCGTATGAAGTCAGCGCTATCTTCTTTGGTTGTTGCTTCTGTTGTGCGCACACCGGAAGTAAATACTTTGCTCAACGGGGCTGCAGACCAGAAATTTCAATTTTCAACTGATGATGAGGTTTATAGTAAATCGGTGGAGTTGTTGAAGCAGGCAGATATGGGCGCGGTATTCCTGCAATTCAGCAGTCCTGCAGAAGTAGGGCAAGCAGTAGGCTTCCAGTTGCGGCAGGCACAGTATGTGCTGGCTATCCAGAAGATTGATGAATATGTGGCGGGATTACACGCTGCTATTGAATCCCGCAGCAGCTATGCTAATGAAGACTGGAATATTTTCCTGGCATCTACCCGTGGAGGAACTGAATCAGGCATCCCGCAAAGTTCCACACCTGAAGAAATAAATGTGCCTATCATTTTTTCAGGCGCTGAAATGGATAAGAAAGAAATGATCGGCACAGCGCTGGCGCCACGTGAAAACGCGGATAATATATTAAGGATTAATAAGGCGGCTTCCGGCGATAAAACATATGTGCGTATTCCCATCAAGGGTACCCCGTTGCAGGGCATGAATAAATTCACTATCGAATTCTGGGCGAAAGCAGATGCAAATTCCAGTGATCCTTCCATTATCGGAGATAAGAACTGGGACTCAGGTGGTAATCCGGGCTTTACCATTTGCAGGAGCGGATCAACATGGAAGATTAATATCGCCAACCAGAAAACCGAGCGTTATGATATTGGCTCCTCCAAAGTGCTGGAAGATGGTAACTGGCATCATATTGCTGTTGTATTTGATAAAACAAAGCTTTGTACCATATACCAGGATGGGGAAAAGGTAAATGAATCAGTGCTTACGTATAAAGACGCGGATAATATGGCTTCTCCTTACGATTATATATGCCTGGGCCAGGATGGCTCACAGGTATATGGCGGCGGAGCGCCCAATTGGGCAGGCTCTTTAAATGAATTGAGAATATTTACCGACGCGCTTTCCGGCGAAACAATTAAAAAATACATGTACCTCCGCAATATTGAAAACGGTAATCATCCCAACAAAGCTTCTCTTAATCTTTACCTGAAGCTGGATGAAGTAAGAGGTACTGTAATTACCGATTATAGCGGTAAAGGTCATAATGGGGAACTGGTTGGCCCTGCCAGCGAGCGGCATCCTTACTATGGAATGGGATTGACCGATATTGCCGTTAATATATTGAGTCACTTTGGAATTAGTGTAAACTCCGGTTGGGGATTGGAAGGAAGTGTATTGAAATCAAATGTGCCTTACCGTTTATTTAAAGTGCCCAGATAAAAAACAAGGAAATGAGACTGAATGCAAAAATCATTGCAGCGCTGCTGATTGCAGGTATTACAGGAGCAGCATCCTGCACAAAAGACAAGCTGAAACATGAAGTGTTGTCTCCGGAGCAATTGGTATCGGGCCGGATAGCCGGTACCTGGGCGAACCCCGGCAATATTGTTACGCCTGGCAATGTTCCGCCGGAGGTATTCGGAGCGATGCGCCTTGTGTTTACTACAGATGCTGAAGGCAAGCCTTCAAAATTCCTGGCAGAGGGTTGCCCGATTGTATTTGGCACTGCAGGTGCAGGCAGCTGGACTGTTACCGGGGCACAGGACAGCGCCATGGTAAATATAGTGGGAGTGGAACCCCTGGATGAATTTAGTGTAAAGGTTACCGGGTCTACACTAACACTATCTTTTTATATGGGATGGGAAAATACGGATACAAAAGAAACCGGTAAAGGAGATTTTAAGGTAACACTCACCCGGCAATAAAAGAGACGGGTCGCGGGTCGCCATGGTTCGTGTCTCACGAATCATAAACTGGGTTGGGTAAGTGGTTCGTGAGACACGAACCACGGCAGGGGGAGATTTTAAAGTAACACTCACCCGGCAATAAACGGAAGTGTTTGTTATGAGTACGTGATTTGCGTATCACAAAACGGCAAGATATTACAGGAGGTTCGTGAGACACGAACCACAGCGGGGCAACATTAAAAAATTTTTAAAAAACATACGGATGAGAAAAAATAATAAGTTATTTGGTTTGCTGGTATCAGTGCTGGTGTTGATTATTGTGCTGGTGATATCGTGTAAAGAAAAATTCGATCATACCATCGATACAGCCAATCCGGTTGTTGTAAGTTATAATCCTGCTACAGCAGTTGAAGGTGTTGCAGTTACCAGTAACCTGGTATTAACCTTCAGCGAAAATGTGAAAAAAGGAAGTGGCGAAGTAATGATCATGGGTGAGTCTGATACCATGCATATCAATGTAGAATCAGATGCTGTAACCATAGATAAAGATGCACGGGTAGTAACCATTAATCCGCCGGCTGACCTGGAAGCTGATGAGCATTATACCGTTACCATAGGAACAGGAACCTTTACAGACCTGTTGGGAAACCAGTATATGGGAATGCCGTCCGGCACAGTATGGACTTTTAAAACTGTTGGTGCCAGCGGACTGGCATTAAGTGCAATGAGCCCTGTGCCCGGTAGCACAGACGCATCTTTGTTTACTTTGGGATTAACCTTTGCCGCTGATGTACAAAAAGGTAGTGGTAATATCAGTGTATATAAAACTGATGGAAATGTAAAGGTTGCAGAAATACCGGTTAGCGGCAATTCCGTAGCCGTTGATGGTAAATCCGTATCCTTTACGTTGGGAACCCCGCTTGACTTTGGTACCGCTTACTATGTGCTTGCCGATGCGGGCAGTATTACAGATGCCGGTGGTAAGGCCTTTGAAGGGTTTTTAACGCCCGCCTCCTGGAGCTTTACTACCACAAGCGGCAGCGGTAACAGCCTGCTGGTTTACCTGCCGATGGATAATGATCTGAGCGATGTGAGTGGAAACAGGTTTGATGCCATGCAGGGACCAACAGCCTCAGCTAAAGTAACTTTTGTAACGGATGCGCATAGAGGAAGAGTGGCATCATTTGCGGCAGGCTCCTATGCTGTATTGCCTAAACATAATTTATTAAGGCCAGGACTTACAGAAAGTTTTAGTGTCAGCTTCTGGATAAAGCTTGCAGCCATTGGTTCGGATCCTTGCTTTTTTGGTAATTCCGATTGGGATAGTGGCGGCAACCCCGGCTTCATATTTGCAACAGATGGTGCGCTCACCTATACGGGTCCTGGATCAACGGGCAGGGGTTGGCTGGGTAAGCTGGCCGGCGATGCAGGAGGAGAGAGTAACCGGATAAACTGGAGAGCAAACGAAACAACACCGCAGGCGCCGGCACTGGCTGATGACCAATGGCATATGATAACCATTGTAGTTGATCAGTCTCTCAAGCGCTGGAATATGTATCTTGATGGAAATGTGTATGAATATGCACCCCCTCTTGATCTTAATAACCTGAAAGGACCTTTATGGGACAGTGTCAACGATTATCCTTTTACAATATGGGAAGATGGAACAGGGCAATATAATGCAAGCAGCGATACCAGGAAAGCACTTGCAGGATTTGTAGATGATTTCAGGGTTTATACCAAAGCATTAAGCGCTCCTGAGGTAAGCGGTATTTATGTTGCGGATCAGAAATAAAACAACTTGTGAATAGGCAATAGTGAAGTGTACCGATTGCCTATTCACTATTGCTAACCATTTCCCCCACAATCTTTGCACTCTTCAAGCATAATGGTATTCCCCCTCCGGGGTGAACAGTGCCTCCACAAAAGTATAAGCCATTTATTTCTTTACTGAAATTGGGATGACGGAGGAAAGCATTTTTCCATGTGTTAGCGCTGACGCCATATATAGCGCCGGCATTTGCGAAAGTGGCAGCTGCCAATTCAGGCGGGCTGATAATTTTTTCTGTTTCAATCAATGGTTCAATATCTTCTTTCAACATGCCACGAAGCTTTTTTAAAACCTGTTGTTTTAAAAAAGCAATGATCTTTGTCCAATCCTGCCCGCTATCTGCCGGCACATTTATCATTACAAACCAGTTTTCTTTTCCTTCCGGTGCATGACCATCTTCCATTTTTGAAGTGATATTGACGTATATAGTAGGGTCTTTAAAAACAGATTTTAACTGGAAAAGTGTTTTAAATTCTGCTTTATAATCACCGCTGAAAAAAATATTATGCAAATGCATTTGAGAGAACTGTTTTTTTATACCCCATAAAAAAACAACAGCGCTGCTGCTTTTTTCTTTTTTCTCAATTCGCTTTGCCTTGCGGTTATCGAGTAAAAGATTTTTGTAGGTGAAATAAATATCAGCATTGCTGATCACTATATCTGAAAATATATTTTTATCATTGACCACTATACCTTTCGCATTGTTATTGACACAGATGATACGTTGCACAGGCGTGTTAAAAATAAACTGAACCCCTTTTTTAAGGGCAAGTTCATATAGCGCATCGGTTATGCTTATCATGCCTCCTTCAGGATAAAATACGCCTTTATTCAGCTCGATATGCGGAATAATACTAAGCATTGCCGGTGTAGTATAGGGATTAGAACCGTTATAGGTAGCAAAGCGGTTAAAAACCTGTATAGCTTCTCCTGTGGTGAAAGCTGATTCGTGGTATTCATTGAGTGTTGAAAATAAAAACCGGGGGCGAACGGAGGTCAATGCTTTAAAAAATGCTTTCTTTTTCCAGGTATATCTTTTTTGCAACGGATTATTCAGGAAAACTTTCCCTATTCGCTCATATAACTTTTCCGATTTCTGCAGGTATCGCAAAATATTTTTAGCTGGTTCACCAATTTTTTCTGTAGACTCCTGCGCCAGTTTTTCTTTATCTGTCCATGTGTTAAAAGTCTTTCCGTTTACAAAAAAATATTTGCAGCCGGAATCTAACTGATGGTAGCTGAGATATGCTGCAATATCTTCTCCTGCAAAATCAAACAGCTCCTTTAATTCATCGGCATCGGTAAATAGCGAAGGACCGGTGTCAAAACTGTAGCCATCTTTTTTGTATATGGAAAGTTTGCCGCCAGGCTCCCCATTTTTTTCATAGACAGTTACGGCGTATCCCTGAACAGACAATCTTATAGCAACAGCCAGACCGGCAACACCGCTTCCTGTAACAATCGCTTTGTGTGAATGCATAGTTTCGGTTAATCTTTAGCGAAAATAGTTATTAGCAACGAGTAAATTGAGAGGGCGCAAAGAAGGGGTGTATTTAGATTTTTCGCGATAAGGCAATTTTCTACAGATTCCTCCTGCGTAGGAATGACAGGCGATGGGGGTATGTTCGGCTATTGAGCAATTGTTCGACATTAGTACAATTGTTCAACAGGTATGCTTCAGCTTGTTATTCCTACGCAGGAGGAATCTGCCAGCATACCAGCACCCCAGCGAAAAATTGAAATACGACCGCAAAGAATGGAATACGGATGAGATGGATTAGGCGGATATACACGGAAGGTATCCGTGTCATTCCATACTATCCGTATCCTCTGCGTTCCATTATCCACAATAAAAAAAAGTCATCCCTTTTAAAGGATGACCTTTTCATTATTTTCAAAACCGGATTAAGCGATTTCTACTTCAGCGCCAGCTTCTTTCAATTTAGCTGCGATTTCATCAGCTTCAGCTTTTGCAACGCCTTCTTTAACTGGTTTTGGTGCGCCATCTACTAAATCTTTAGCTTCTTTTAAGCCAAGACCTGTAAGATCTTTCACAACTTTCACCACGCCAAGTTTGTTAGCGCCAGCTGCTTTCAATACTACGTTGAAAGAAGTTTTTTCTTCAGCAGCAGGAGCGCCGCCGCCGGCAGCAGGGCCGGTTATAGCTACTGCAGCAGCTGCAGGCTCAATACCATACTCATCTTTCAAAATAGTTGCTAATTCGTTTACTTCTTTTACAGTAAGATTTACTAATTGTTCTGCGAATGCTTTTAAATCTGCCATTGTTTCAAATTTTTACCGCCTTCATTGCCTGTGCTCCGGCGGAGATATTAAAAAAATTTGGTTGTATATTATCCCTCAGGCTGGGATAAGTAATTTGAAAATGAATCAATTTGAAAATTTGAAAATGAAAGCAGCTTACTGCATTTTCAAATTAGCATATTTTCAAATTGTCACATTATTATTGTGCTCTATCTTCCAAAGCCTTTATCAACCCGGCTAATTTGTTACCGGCATTTAATGCGCTAATAACATTCTTAGCAGGAGATTGTAATAAGCCGATGATTTCTCCGATAAGATCGTTTTTGCTCTTAAGGGTAGTAAGTGCAGTAAGCTGGTTATCACCCGCAAACACATCACCATCAATAAAAGCAGCTTTCAATTCAGGCTTTTGTCCGTTGGTTTCTTTACGGAAGGTGCTCAGTATCAAAGCAGGCTCTTTCGGGTTTTCAGAGAACAACAAAGCGGTTACATTGTTCAGCGATTCGTATACGCCGGTATACCTTGTGCTGTCAATAGATTCAAGCGCTTTCTTGATCAAAGTATTTTTTGCCACTTTCATTTCAACTTTTTTGTCGAAACATGCGCGGCGTAATTTACCAATCTGCTCTACTGAAAGAGATTCAGTATCGGTAACATAAAAGTTATTGTATTGTGAGAACTTGCCTTTAAGCAACTCAATCACTTCGTTTTTTTCCTGTTTGGTCATACAAAAAGATTTTTATGCTGTAAAAAGCATTAGTTCATTAATGATTTTGTGTCGATAGCAATGCCGGGGCTCATGGTGCTTGCCATATACGCGCTCTTAAGGTAGGTTCCTTTAGCGGTTGAAGGCTTTGCCTTAATGATGGCGTTGATAAACTCCTGGCTGTTCTCAGCAATTTTTTCAGGAGAAAAGCTAACGCGTCCCACGGAAGCATGTATAATACCTGCTTTATCTACCTTAAAGGCTATTTTACCACCTTTTACTTCGTTTACCGCAGCAGCAACATCATTAGTAACTGTTCCGGTTTTAGGGTTTGGCATCAGGTTACGGGGACCTAATATTTTACCCAGCTTACCAATTTTAGGCATTACGGCAGGTGTTGCAACAATTACGTCAATATCAACCCAGCCACCTTCAATTTTTGCTACAAACTCATCCAGTCCTACATAGTCAGCGCCGGCTGCTTTTGCAGCTTCTTCTTTATCAGGTGTGCAAAGCACCAATACTCTTTTCGTTTTACCTGTGCCGTGAGGAAGCGTTACAGTACCGCGGATAGCCTGGTCTGCTTTTTTAGGGTCAACACCTAAACGCAGGTGAATATCAACAGAACTGTCAAATTTTGTAGTATTCACTTCCTTCACCAGAGATGAGGCTTCCTTCAGCGAATACGATTTGTTTTTATCTATTTTAGCTTGTGCAGCTTTTCTTTTTTTAGTGATCGCCATTTTCATTCAATTTTTGGAAGTGATTACTTAGTTTTCCCATGGGGCATTACCTTCAACAGTAAGACCCATGCTGCGTGCTGTACCTGCCACCATGCGCATGGCGCTTTCAAGTGTAAAGCAGTTAAGATCAGGCATTTTATCTTTTGCGATAGCTTCTACCTGGTTCCAGTTTACTTTACCTACTTTGTTGCGGTTAGGTTCTTTAGAACCACTCTGCACCTTAGCGGCTTCCAATAACTGAACGGCTGCGGGGGGAGTTTTGATGACAAACTCGAAAGATTTGTCTGAATAAACAGTGATTAATACGGGAAGTACTTTTCCTATTTTGTCCTGTGTGCGAGCGTTAAACTGCTTGCAGAATTCCATGATATTCACACCTTTGGAACCCAAAGCAGGACCTACCGGAGGCGCAGGGTTCGCCTGGCCGCCTTTTACCTGTAGCTTTACAAAGCCACTGATTTCTTTTGCCATGTTTTATACGTTTTTGGTGATAGCGTCCCGCCTAAGGCGAGACTCCCAAATTCAAAAAAGAACTTTTTGGGGCGGCAAAGGTACGTTTCAGATTTGAAATTTCAAATTTGAAATTGAGAAATCTGAAACGGGGGTATATAATCAAGTTTTATGTATGTGACATTTCAAATCTCTACTTCCCCAACACCTCTTCCAGCGTCTCAAGTAATTCCGCTCCTCTTAAATTTTTCCCGATGATTTTTCCCTGTGGGTCTAATAAAAAATTCTGGGGGATAGATTCAATACCATATAATCTTGCGGCTGCATTATTCCAGAACTGGAGATCGCTTACATGTGTCCAGGTAAGATTATCATCATGAATAGCTTTAAGCCAGGCGTCTTTGGCATTTTGTTTATCAAGCGATACGCCTAAAACAGTAAAGCCTTTATCCTTAAACTTATTATAAACATTTACCACATTCGGGTTTTCCTGGCGGCAAGGTCCGCACCAGCTGGCCCAAAAATCAACCAGCAAATATTTACCTCTCAGCGAAGAAAGCTTTACCGGGTTGCCGAGTGTATCGTTTTGGGTAAAATCAGCGGCTATCTGGCCTATGGCGGTTCTTTTTTCAATGTTAATACGTTCTTTTAATTGTTTGGCAGAACTAAGATTTTGAACAGCAGGTGATAAAGTGGCAAACAAAGGCTCAACCTTGTTTACATCAATATCATTGCCCGCATACTGCTGCAATACAAAAAACGAAACCGGTGAAGAAGGGTTATTTTTAATATACGGCACAAATACCTTCTCCTTAATATAGGCTTCAAGCTTCATTGCTTTGGACTGTATCTCCTGCATTTTAGCGGTATTGCCGGTTTGCCTGGCTTCACTATATACCTGGTAGTAATAGCGCATGGTATCACTGTAAGGCTGAATAATATCTTCAAATTTTTTGAAATCATCATGCGCCGACGAGCCCTTTACGGCAATGGAGGTGAAGCTGCCGGTACTGGTTACGCTGATATTACCCGGTTGTAAATAAATGCTTGTAGCAATATCTTCAGCAGCATTATTTTTAGACAGACCTGCGGTTATGCGACCCAGCGTAGGTTCATCAAGCATGCCTTTAAAGCTGTATTTGCCATCAACAACTTTTGAACTGTCTGATATCCTGGCGTTTCCGGAGATGTAATCCAGGTAAACAACTTTTACGGTATCCTTTAATTTGTTAAGGCTTCCGGAGAGGGTGAACGAGGTTTGCGCTATTAAAAAACAAGGAATAAAAGCCACGATAACCGCTAATCCTTTCTTCATGTAAAAAAAAATTGAATGTGCAAATTACTGAATTTTACCACTACAGTAACGCCGTTGGCGGTTGTTTTGTATCTTCGCCTATTACCAACTTACTATGGTTATTATGAGCATAGCAAGGAAAAACATAAAAGAACAGTATAAATTAAAAATTCATGGAACTGAATGTCTTGTCCATTATAGTGGGGGTTGTGGGAATTGTGGTAGGAATAATAGCGGGTAAATTTGTTTTTGCTGCCAATACCAAAAAGCAAATAGAAGACGCGGAGGCCCAGGCTCAAAAAATGATTGCCGATGCCCAAACCACATCCGAAACATTAAAAAAGGAAAAATTACTTGAAGCAAAAGAAAAGTTTGTACAACTACAGGCCGAGCACGATAAAGTGGTATTAGAAAAGAACAAAAAGATCAACGAATCTGAAACACGAGCACGCCAGAAAGAGCAAAGCCTTAGCCAGAAGCTGGAAAACCTGGAAAAGCAGTCAAAGGAAAACGAGGCTATCAAGGAAAACCTGAATCGCCAGATAGAGGTGGTAAATCAAAAGCGTACGGAACTGGAAAAGCACCAGGAAGAGCATATACGCCGCCTGGAAAAGATTTCTGCTTTAACCGCTGATGAGGCCAAAGCCCAGTTGCTGGAAACACTGAAACATGAAGCGCAATCCCAGGCACTGTCTATTCAGCAGGAAATTATTGAAGACGCTAAAGTAAAGGCTAATAAAGAAGCCCGGAAGATTGTTATTCAAACCATTCAGCGTACCGCAGCTGAGCAGACTATTGAAAATACAGTTACTGTTTTCAATCTTGAAACAGACGAAATAAAAGGTCAGATCATTGGCCGCGAGGGTAGAAATATCCGTGCTATTGAAGCAGCTACCGGTGTTGACCTGATTGTTGATGACACACCGGAAGCGATTGTGTTATCATCCTTTGATCCATTAAGAAGGGAAGTTGCCCGTCTTGCTTTACAGCGGCTGGTAACCGACGGGCGTATTCACCCTGCCCGTATTGAGGAAGTAGTTGAAAAAACCCGCAAACAATTAGAAGAGCAGGTGCTTGAGATAGGAGAGAGAACAGTTATTGAACTCGGCATACACGGCTTGCATAAAGAACTGGTGAGAATGGTAGGGCGTATGCGTTTCCGTTCTTCCTACGGTCAGAACTTATTGATGCACAGTCGTGAAACGGCAAATCTATGCGCAACCATGGCGGCAGAACTGGGGCTTAACCCCAAACTGGCAAAAAGGGCAGGATTGCTGCACGATATAGGCAAAGTGCCTGATGAAGAAAGTGAGCTGAGCCACGCCTTATTCGGCGCCAGGCTGGCCGAAAAATATGGAGAAAACCCGGCAGTGGTAAATGCCATTGGCGCTCACCACGATGAGATTGAAATGCAGTATGTTATCTCCCCGATAGTACAGGCCTGCGATGCCATCAGCGGCGCAAGGCCCGGAGCACGCAGGGAAATTATGCAGCAGTATCTCCAGCGTATTAAAGAGCTTGAGAATATAGCGCTTGCCTATCCCGGTGTAGAGAAAGCATATGCTATACAGGCAGGACGTGAGCTGAGGGTAATTGCAGAAGCTGATAAATTGTCTGATACCGACAGCGAAAAGCTCAGCTTTGAAATAGCCCAGAAAATACAGACCGAAATGACCTATCCCGGGCAGATAAAAGTAACGGTGATAAGAGAGAAGAGAGCGGTGAATGTAGCGAGATAGCTGTCAGGAGTCAGCTGTCAGCGGGCGTTTGTGGATTTAAAACTAAATCATAAACAAAATCAGGTTATTAGATGCTGACAGCAACCAATAACGGCTGAAAGCTGATAGCTAATAGCAGACAGCTTTTCCAAAAACATTTGGCATTTAAGCATTCGTTCCCTACCTTTGCGTCCCTTAAAATTTGTAGTCATGAGCTCAGCAGTACAATACGTACACGAACAGTTAACTCCGCAAAAAACGTTCCCTGGCTTTAAAGCAGGCGATAACGTTACGGTTAATTATAAAGTTGTTGAAGGAAATAAAACCCGTATACAGGGTTTTAAAGGAGATGTAATCAAACGCCAGGGTACTGGTAGCACTGCTACATTTACCGTGCGTAAAATATCTGATGGCGTAGGTGTTGAAAGAACATTTCCCATAGCATCTCCTAATATTGATTCAATCACTTTACATAAAGTAGGTAAAGTGCGTCGTGCTAAATTATACTTTTTGCGTAGCCGCAGCGGTAAGAGCGCAAGGATCAAGGAAAAAAGAATGAGTATCTAAATATTGCTCAAAAAATATATTTCAAACGGAAACCAGGAATGGTTTCCGTTTGTTGTTAAATATGGGTTAACCATCAAACGAATTGCTTATCTTAGCTCTCCGATTCATTAAAATTGTACCTTTGTTTGCTCAACTTTAAATTTATTACAATGTTATCTTACAATGCTTTATTAATATCAATGCCCGGTGGAACTGAGTGGATATTGATCATTCTTGCTGTGTTGATCCTTTTTGGCGGACGTAAAATTCCTGAGTTCATGCGTGGATTAGGGCGCGGTATCCGTGAGTTTAACGATGCAAAGAGCAACGTTAAAAAAGAGATTGAAGAAGGCATGAATGAAAAAGATACCACCGCAACCAAGCAACAGAGTGCTTAGTTAGTTATTAAATTATATTTTACCGGTAATGTAAAGGTGTTTTAAATGTCTTTATGTTACCGGTTTTTTATTTTTCCCTTAACATTTAATTAAAAATAAAAGGAAATTTTATTGCCCAGAAAAACCAAAATATTATTTTCAGTTGGGGGAATGCTTTTAGGTTGGTTATTGAATGCATTTGCATGGACAACAACAATGGGGCATCCTGTAAATACTATTAGCTTGCTTCTCGGTGGAATACTTTTTTTAGGAGGGCTTATTTTTCTGATAATAACATTGATTAAAGGAAGATGAATAGCTACCTCCACAGCATCAATGCCGAATTCAACGCCTGCTCTACTCTCCACCTCGGATTGTGAAAATAACTCATGCCATGACCCGGCAGCATAATATCGGTATCTACTTTTGCAAATTTGCGTAATGATTCGGTATATATCTTCTTGTCAAAATCAATAGAACCGCCCCATCCAAAATCACCGCTTAATAGCGTGCCGATCACATCACCGCTGATCACTATTTTCTTTCCTTCATGCATAAATAAAAAAGCCGTGCAACCCATACTGTGCCCTGGCAGATGCATTACTTCTATTTCGATGCCGGATAAGTTTATGCTTTCGCCGTCTTTTACTATTTGGTCAACGGTAACAGGGGTAAAGGTTTTGTGATAGAGATATCCGCAGCACCGTTCATCACCGCTGGCAACGGCATCTGCCGTTTCTCCAATGGCAATGAGCGGAATACCTTTTTGCTTCAATAAATGTGCTCCCCCGGCATGATCATAATGCGGGTGCGTAAGCAGGCAATATTTAATATCCTTGGGAGATAACCCCCAATACTGCATATTGCGGAATATCTGGTTGAGTGTATCGCCGCAGCCACAATCAAACATAATCAATCCTTCAACTGTTTTAACGATATAGGAATTACCATCATTCCATAAAGCATCCTGCTTATCGAATGTTATACCGTTGAGGTCGCCGCCTACCTGGTAAATATTTTTTAATAGTTGCATGACTTTGGCTTTGGTTACAAATGTGGAATTTTTTCCCGCACCGGTTAATCATTTACAGCAGAGATAAATTGGCACATAATTGTACTCTCTAAAAATAAAAGATTATGAAAGATAAATCATCAACAGGTAAAGCAAAGGGTAAAACCAGGCCTATTACTAAAAAAGAAGAAGTGCAGACAAATCCTGATAACCGGATAGACCAGGATTTTCCAGGCTTTCCACATGCACCAGCAAAGGAAAATATCATTAATCCCAAAACTGAGGAGCAAAAGAAAACAGCCGCTGTAAAACCAAAAGGCAAATAAAGCTGATTGTTTATTTTTGAGTATGCAGTATAAGCTTTTTATGCTATTGCTGGGCTGCAAGCCCCAGGGCAGAAATACAGAACAGCACGATATATTTTTTGGTATTGCGGCACATTTAAAAGCGTTGAGTGGTGATATAGCAGATTTTTGGCCGGAAGTAAAAGGTAAAATTCATATTGATGCATGGCGTGAAGTAAATTATGTTGACGGTTTCAAAATTGAAGCGAAAGAAAAGCCTTCAAATGAAGAAGCGGGCGGTAAGGAAAAGTTATTCTTTCTCAATCTTGGCGGGTATAAGAAAGATGATTTTGAAGAATATCATTATAAAATATTGCAGGTGTGCGGCGATAAAGGTGCAGCTATTCAGCGAGCCAAGCAAACTGCATTTTACCAGCATACGGGTTTTGAAGGAGCTGTATCTCATATTGATGATAAATACGGGGTTGATGTAGATGATATTTATGAAATAGCTGATATACTACCGGAAAAGTTTAAAGAGCAGTATAGTATAATCATTAGTAAGGCTGATACAATTCAGCATGATGAGTTGCATCTCGGGTATCTTACGCTGGAGAAACTGAAAGGGTAATATTGTTTCTCGCAGCGATCACAGTAGGGCAGCGATAAAGTATAAAAAGAATATTATACCATTGCGTGAGCCTCGTGTAAAACATTGTTACCTGCTGTTTTCTTTTCCTTCCAGTTGATTGCAATAGTTGAGTGAGCCTAACCTGAATCGCAAAGGGATTTTTGTAGCTTTTTCTATAGCCAGTTCCTTTCTGCAAAAGAAACCAATACAGTTGGCGTAGTAATTTGCCGGCAGCATACTATTTTGAAAGGGCACATTGCGTAAAAAATTTTTTGAAAGAAATGGTTTGGATGAATCGGCAATATGTACATCCCGGGTGCTGTGTTTTGCCGATACATTCATCATCTCTTTTTTTAATATTGGCTCGTGCTTTTGCGCATTGGCTTCAACAGAAAAAATAAAGCTCAGCAGGGCTAAAATTAATATACCGTAAGTCCCCCGCATTAGATTGACAGTAGCTGAATTCACTTTATAAATGTAACATTTTTATTTTTGGAGCTACTTATATATCATTAGCTTAACGGGCATTTGGCAACTTATACGCAACAACAGCAATTTCTTGAGATACTCCGGCAGAACGGCGGTATACTGCATAAAGTTTGCCGTATGTATGGTAATACCGAAGAAGACAGGCAGGATTTGTTGCAGGAAATGATAGCGCAGATATGGAAAGCATTCCCAACCTTCAGACAGGAAGCGAAAATCAGCACATGGATTTACAGGATAGCTTTGAATACCGCGATAGCAGGCTACAGAAAGCAACAAAGGCAGGTATTTACCGTGGCAATAGATGCTGAATTTTCCATGATTAATGACGGGGAGGATTTGATTAAAACCGAGCGGTTAAAGCTAATGTATAATGCCATTGCTCAGTTAACTGATGTGGAAAAAGCTTTAGTGATGTTGTATATTGAAGATAAGACCTATGAAGAAATGGAAGATATACTGGGAATGACACAGGGTAGTCTGCGCGTAAAAATGAACCGTATTAAAGAGAAACTGAGAAAACAGGTTTCGGGAGAATGATATAAAAAAAGCCAGATGGAATTAGAGCTGTTAAAAGAAATTTGGAGTGAAACCAACGGGATGCCACCGCGGGTTGTAAAAGTTGATGCTGATGTTTTGCAAAAAGCAACCTCATTTCAACAGAAAATAATTACTGCGTTAAAGAGAAATCTTTTTATCGAAGTAATTGTTGTGCTGATATGTGTGGCGGCAATAGCCGGCTTCTATTTTACTGCTTTTGGTGGAAATTTCAGGGAGGTAAGCTGGATGTATATAATACTGGCAGCCGGCTTTTTATTGTATTACTTCAGGAAAAACAGGTTGCTGAAAACAATGCAGAACACTTCACTGAGCGTAAAATCAAATATTGAGATTCAGTTATCAACTCTTGAAAAGTATATCCGTTTATATCTTATTGCCGGCATTGTACTTGTTCCCCTGCTAATGACTTTTTTTTATCTGTTGCTTTCATATAAGCATATTACCATCTTCCCTTCATTGCAATCAGTAGTGGGTAATTTGAATTTCACTTTGGGATATATAGTGTTCTCAGTTTTTTTAACAATTGCACTTTACTATCTTTACCGCTGGTATATTTATAAGTTATATGGAAAGCATATCGCACGGTTAAGAGCCATGCTGAATGAAATGAACGAAGAGATGTAAAAAACCAATATGAAACACTTTTATTTTTTATTATCAGCTTTATTGATGTATCAATGTTACCCGGAAAATATAAAGGCGCAGGGAAGTGATGATAACTCCCTTTTGTGGGAGATCAGCGGAAACGGGTTAACTAAGCCGTCATACCTGTATGGCACTGTGCACATGATCTGCAGGAAAGATTTTTTAATGAGTGAAATATTGAAGAAGAATTTTGCTGCTGCTGATAAACTTTACCTCGAAGTTGATATGGATGATCCGGCTATGAACATGAAGATGCTGCAGCTTTCAATGTTACAGGGAAAAAAGCTGAGCGATTTTTTTAATAAAGAAGATTATGAAAAGCTGAATGTTTTTTTCCGGGATAGCATAGGCATGCCTTTAACTATGTTTATTACCATGAAGCCTTTTGTACTGTTCAGTATCATCAGCCTGAAAACACTGAACTGCCCGGACCAGGAATCGTATGAAATGAGTTTTGTTAAAATGGCAGGAGAACAAAACAAGGAAGTGCTTGGGTTGGAAACTATAGAAGAGCAAATGAAGATTTTTGATGACATGCCGGATAGTGTACAGGCGCAGATGCTAATGAGGTATGCCAATGAGTTTTATGAGCAAAAGGAAGATTTTTCTAAGATGATAGCATTATACAAAGCGCAGGATCTTCAGGCGCTGTATGATCAAACTATTTCTTCTCCTGATATTGCCGGTTCCGAAGATGTTTTGCTTTTTAACCGTAACCAGAAATGGATACCGGTAATGGAAGGCGCAATGAAAGAATCACGTGTTTTTTTTGCCGTTGGCGCAGGTCACCTGGCTGGCGATAAAGGAGTGATCAACCTCCTGCGCACCCGGGGTTATACTGTAAAAGCTTTGAAATAAATCAGCGTACGGTAGCCGGGGTTAAAATTTCCGAAAGTTTTTTATGTAATGCTTCACCGCGAAGGTCCATGGCAACAATTTTACCTTCCGGATCGAGCAATACATTATAAGGTATCCCTTCAATGTTATACAGCGCAACAACTACACTCTCCCATTCTTTCAAATCACTTACCTGTTGCCATACCAGTCCATCTTTATGAATAGCATCTATCCATGCCTGTTTGTCTTTGTCTAACGAAACGCCAAATACAGTAAAGTTTTTTTCTTTAAAATCAGTAAACGCCTTAACAACATTCGGGTTTTCTTTCCTGCATGGTGCACACCAACTCGCCCAAAAATCTACAAGCACATATTTCCCTTTTAATGACTCCAGCGGAATTACATGACCTGATGTATCAGGCAAGCTGAATAATGGCGCAGCATTTCCGGTAGCAACGATATGCTGTTTTTTTAACCAGGTACTATAATCTTTATTCAGGTTTGCTACGGTTTCATCGGCAGGGAAACGTGTAACCAGGCGCTGTATCAATGGTTTCATTATTGCAGAGTCATTCTGCTGTTGTTGCAGAATACCCAGCGCATATATTGCTACAGCAGGGTTTTTTGTGGTGTCTGTAAATTGGGAGAGGTATTGTTTAGCATCATTTGTTCTCTTTTCTATCCGGGACTTCCCTTCCATACGTATACTGTCAGCATGATGTTGGATAGTATCTTTTCTTATCATGTCAATGTCATGCAGAAATCCATTAAAAGTAATCAACAGGCTTTTTAATGATGTGGAAGCAGGTGAGGAGGCGCTATAATCTGAAAACTTATTCCAGTCTACAGAGAGATTAATAACCGGTTCATCATTGCTCAATAAGATATACCTGCCATCTTTTTCAAAAGTTATGCTGTATATACCAGGCATTGATGTAACTGTTTTGAGCGTACAGGTATTATTGCCGGCAGTAATAGTAGCCGTGTCGAGTAATAACGGAGATTGTCCATAATCTTTGCCTATCAGCGACACTGCCTGTGGCCCGGGGCTGTTTTCAACAGTAAGATGTATTGTAAAGGTATTCTTTGGATTGCTGCAGGATGATAAAAGGACAGCAACAGCAAATGAGCATATATACATTATCCTGGAAAACATGATCGGTTAAACAGCTTTAGACCGCAAGATATTCAACAATAATCAAATGCTGTTAGCAATTGTTGTATGAATTATGGGAAGGATACTAGTGTTATGTCAACTGTGAAATGTGAGGCATGAAAGCTTGTCTCATGTCGCACGTTTATCAACAACGTACCGAGATTTTTTAGTTGATATGGCACCAGGAAGGGTGATGCAGGGGTTACAAAACCTGGACTTCATCATTAACAGTACTATTGGTTTCAATAGTAGGGTTGTTTTCCTTTTTGTGCCTGTCGAAAAATCTTTTTTGAAATAACAGGATGGTTATTACACCTAAAGATATTGCAGCATCCGCTATATTAAATACTGGTCTGAAAAATTCAAAATCTTCTCCTCCCCAAAACGGGAACCAATTTGGAAATTTTGCATCCCTGATGATGGGGAAATATAACATATCTACTACACGGCCATGTAAAAATCCGGCATAACCTTCTTTTGGGAAAATAGCTGATATATAAGGATTATACATATCGCCGCTGTTTTCAAAGATCAACCCGTAGAACATACTATCAATCAGGTTGCCGATTGCTCCGGCGTAAATAAGGGTTGCACAAATAATAAATCCTTTATGCTGCTTTTCGCGAATAATATGTTTCAGGTAAAATGTTCCAAAAATTACTGCAAGCAGCCTGAAAAGTGTAAGTATGATTTTGCCCCAATCGCCGCCAAGTTTCCAGCCATAAGCCATTCCTTCATTTTCAATAAAGTGTAAACGAAACCATGAGCCAATAATATTTTTTTCTTCCCCGATATAAAAATTTGTTTTAATCCAAATCTTTAATCCCTGGTCAAGCACCAGGATTGCTAATGTTAAAAGTATTACCGATCTGAATTTCACCTGAAAATTTTGCGCAAACCTACATGAAAAAGGTGGTTTTTCATCCGGTTGCAGTTATTATGATATTATTTTCTATTATACAATTACTGTTAATAAATATACGAACAGCTATGACTAAATCGTTAACATTGATACAAATATTGCCGATAAGCAAGTCTAATTTGTATATTTGTTGCCAGTGATGAATTGTAAAAAGTCCATATATAGTAAATCGCAACTTTTATTAAGTATCTTTTTAATGGCGATACTGTTATGGCTTACCGTAAGTACTCCTTTTATCATTAATGCTAAAAAGCAGTTACAAATAGCCAGTATTGAATTGAGTTCAACGGATGTTTCTCAATCGCCGGAGGAAGATAACAATCCTTTTTCCGGTTTAAATGAAGAAAAAAGTGGCAGCAACGCCAATACTTTTTCTGAATATTTACACGAACATTTTCAAATGCCTGTTATAAATGAAGCTGCGCTTATTCACGAAAGTAATACAGGCGGTTTAATATATGTAGCGTATTACGGGGAATTACTCTCTCCTCCTCCCGAAGCTTAAACTTTTCCTGTAAGGCTGTTCAGGATTTTCAAAACTTTTTACGAAGAGGTATATCTTTTATCACCCAATAAAAAAAGTTGTGAAGTATTGTAAAAGGAATTATTCTTCTTTTCACTACGTAATGACATCTCCTCTTCTGTACAGCCATTCAAACAAATTTTTTCCGTGCATCCGCCTTTGATTTCATTCTGATTTCGTGTACAGCCAATGTTGTATGTACAGAGGTTAGAATAACAGATGGGCGAATTTATGCAGGTTGCTTTGTTGAGCCGTAAAGCTTAGCCTGGGAACATAATAATTAATTGCAATTCAATTCATTTTTAATAGAAATATTTATGAAATCATACGAACAATTATTAGAAGCAAATAAGGAATGGGCTTCGAACAAATTATCAGTTAATCCACGTTATTTTAAAAAACTTGCCGAAGTACAAAAACCAGAGTTTTTATGGATTGGCTGTAGTGATAGCCGTGTGCCTGCCAATGAAATTACGGGCACTGAACCTGGTGAAATTTTTGTGCACAGAAATATTGCCAATATGGTTGTGCATACAGACGTAAACCTGCTTAGTGTGCTGGAGTATGCTGTAAAATATTTGGAAGTAAAGCACGTAATTATTTGTGGGCACTATGGTTGTGGCGGCGTAAAAGCCGCTATGGGTAATGAAGACTTTAACCAGGTGCTGAATATGTGGTTGCGTGTTATTAAAGATGTATACAGGAATAACCGTGAAGAACTGGATGCGATTGAGGATATGAATGCCAGGTCAAACAGGCTGGTTGAATTAAATGTAATTGAGCAGGCAGAAAAGATCTGCAAAACATCTACTATTCAAAATGCGTGGAAAGAAAGAAAAGGGCCGGATATTCATGCATGGGTATATGATCTTAAAGACGGATTAATAAATCCTATTCTTGAAATTAAAGCAGGAACTCCTATTGACTCGTTGTATAAGTATGAGTTTGCATAAGGGTGGAAGGCATAAAGCAGAAGGTTAAAGGTTGGTGGTAGCAGGTGTTGGCAAACCGGGTTCGGAACCTGCTGCTCATTAACTCGTTGTATAAGCGTGGAAGGCTAAGGGGAGGAGATAGAAGGCGAAAAGAATGTCCTCTGCTTTTTGCCTTTTGCCAAATAACCGGCTGACGCCAAAGCTTACAGTAAATATAAAAGCGGGTGGTCTTAAACTTAGACCACCCGCCTTATTCAATAATATATTTGTACTACATTCCCCAGCGCCATTCGCCGGCAATCTGCAATGGCTCTTTTAAATTACTATCTATAAGTTTTTGTTTAAGCATATTATCGGGGATGTGTTTTGCCTTTATTTGAGCAGCATCTGCCAGTCCGTATAAAAGCATTGCGCTAAAGCGAACCGTATTTTTCAGCTCGCTTTCATTCACCAGGTCAAATGCATCGCAATCCGCATGATAACAATTCAGCACTTCCCTGCTTAAATGCCCGTTAACGCCACCGGTTGGTATGCCGCGAAGCATAAAAGGCTGATGATCGCTGTGCAATCCCATACCTGATGAAAAAGTGTTTTTGAATGAAGTATCTATGCTTTGTGCTATTTCCCCTATGGATTGAAATAATACTTTATCTTCTTCAGATGTTGCATGATAACCTTTGGGATCATTCGACATATCAAGATTAAGCATATAGCGGATATTTTTATAAGAACCGTCTTTTGATGCCTGTTCTATATAAGCTTTTGAGCCAAGCAATCCTTCTTCTTCGCCCATGAACATTACAAACTCAATGGTGCGTTCGGGCTGCAGTTTTAAAGCCGCAAAAGTGCGGGCAATATCCAGTATGGCAAATGAGCCAATACCATTGTCAATGGCGCCGGAAGCCAGGTCCCAGCTATCGAGATGCCCGCCGATAACAATTTTTTCATTGGGCAGTTTCTTTCCTTTAAGCGTGGCAACTACATTTCTTGCTTTTACCCTGCCGGAAAAATTACTCATTTTTATATATGCTGACGCCGGGCTTTGATTGAGTTGTTCTTTTAACTGCATTCCATCTTCATTGCTTATACAAACCGCTGGTATAGTTATAAGCTTGCCTGTAACAGATGCTGTACCGGTGAGCAGTATCCCTCCCGGCGCTGCATTAAAAAATATTATGCCTGCCGCTCCGTATTTGGTAGCCAGCGCTGTTTTTTCTGAGCGGTGCAGGTTACGCAATCCCTGCGCAGAGCCCGGTAACAAACCAATAGGTATTAAAACAATTTTACCTTTTATTTTGTCTGCAGCTTTTATATAATCTTCTTCAAGTCCATTGCCGCAGTCTATCAGGGCTGCAGTTATTGCTGCTTTAACGGGTGAATGTGCCAAAGAAACGGCTTTATAAGCACTATCATTGATTTTTACAGTAAGCTCCCCCCTGCTCCAGCTCTCTGCTTCAAAAGGCTGAAATTTTACCTCAAGATGATACGATTTCAACAAATCATAAGCGTACTGCTCAGCCTTTGCTCCATTTTCCGAACCGGTAAGCCTGTGCCCGATTTTTTCAGTGGCATCTTTTAAATTGACATAAGCCCAGGAGTTTTTATCTACTTCTTCATTAATACTTTTAAACACGTTTACCCAGCCGGGTTTTGACTGAGCAAAAATTGTGGAAACAGAAAGACAGCATAAAACAATGTAAAGAATACTCTTACGCATCATACTTAAAAATTAAAAAGTCAGAAAATGGGGCGGGCAATCAATTGAGCCTGGACAGTTCATCATTCCATTGTTTTACAATAAAAACTCTTTTGTTCTCATAGTAATCAGGGATTTTTGAGCTTTTGCTTTTATATACAGGCTTAAAATCAAAGTTGGTAAGAATGGTGTGCGTAGTATCATTAAGATGGCTGGTTAGATTGCTTTTTCCATCTTGTAAGAGATGAGCGAAAAGATAGGTTATTTCAAATCCCCGGAAAGCTGTTTCGGTTGGCGTAACATATGCGTTCCTGCCATATTGTTGTGTGAAATCTTTAACCCAGTTATTTTCCTGCCCGGGGTTGAAAAATGAGGAAGAGTATATGATGGGTAGCTCTCTTAATTCGGGTCGGGTAAGATCTGTATAGTCTTCCCATGTAGGCATGCCTACTAAAGTGATTTTATATTTAGTGATAAGCGAGGCTGCGTTTGAAATAATATTCCTTGCAAAATTATCATCAAGGCTGCCACAGATAATGATATTTTCTCTATCCCCATCTAAAGAGGAAGCTATGTCGTCGGCAGAGAAAACATTATTTAATAGAACTGTTTTTATGTTGAGCACTTCGCCTGCGGCGGATGTATTAAGCGATTTAAAAACTTCGGTAACCCTGTCGTCTGCGCCATTCTGCCGGCGGAACATTACCAGCTTATGTGTTCCGAAATTGCGCAGCATATAATTGTATAAAACCTGGAGGTGTGTATTGAGTTTTGAATTTACAATTATAACGTAAGGATTTTCTGATATGCCGCCATCATTGGGATAGGTAGCGGAGATGAAAGGGATCTTTTTTTCTTTGGCAATGGTTGCCAGGTCAAGATACTCTTTGCCGCTTACCGCTCCTATAATAGCATCGGTACTATCCAGTGCGCCGCTGTCGGCAATGTTGTATATAGATTGTTTAGCGTTTTTTGCATCATATACCTGCACATTCAGTTGCACGCCTTCATTATTGAGAGAATCAAGCGCAATATTTGCGCCGTTGTAAAATTCGAGTCCTGCATTAATATAGCGCGGCATTGTTTTGCCCCATTTGTATTTGCCTGATGCATCAAAGGCCGAATCAAGATATAGCGGAACAAAAAAAGCTATACGCGGATGGTTTGAAGACGGCACCTGCGCAATAGTATTTTTGCAAAACAATAACAGTAAGCCAATGATAAAAATGCCGGATTTATTCATGCCTTGAACTTTAATCAATAAGACGGGTTATTCCCACTCTATAGTTGCAGGAGGTTTACTGCTGATATCGTACACCACGCGGTTGATGCCTCTTACATTATTGATAATTTCATTAGAAATATGTGCCAGAAATTCATAAGGCAAATGAGCCCAGTCGGCCGTCATCCCATCTACTGATGTTACTGCGCGAAGCGCTACAGTAAACTCGTATGTGCGCTCATCACCCATAACACCCACACTTTTAACAGGAAGTAAGATAGCACCTGCCTGCCACACTTTATCATACAGCCCAAATGATTTAAGCCCGTTGATATAAACCGCGTCTGCTTCCTGCAGTAATTTAACTTTTTCTTCGGTTATTTCACCCAATATACGAATGGCCAAACCCGGCCCGGGAAAAGGATGACGGGAAAGCATGGCATGCGGTATCCCTAACTCAGCTCCCACTCTTCTTACTTCATCTTTAAAAAGATAACGAAGCGGCTCTACCAGTTCCAGCTTCATGGTATCGGGCAGTCCACCCACATTATGGTGAGATTTTATCGTAACAGAAGGTCCGTGAACAGAAATACTTTCAATTACATCAGGATATATAGTGCCTTGACCTAACAACCCAATTCCTTCTATTTTGTGAGATTCTTCATCAAATACATCAATGAATGTTTTACCAATGATCTTTCGTTTTTCTTCAGGATTGGTTTTGCCGGCAAGTTTGGTATAGAAATGTTCTCTTGCATCAATTCCTTTCACATTTAAGCCGATCTGGTTATAGGTTTCAAGCACCTGTCCAAATTCATCTTTACGCAATACCCCGTTATCAACAAAAATTCCGAATAAGCGATCGCCGATCGCTTTATGTATAAGTGTAGCAGCCACGGTTGAATCAACACCACCACTTAATGCCATTATTACTTTCCTGTCTCCGATTTGCTTTTTGAGTTGGGCAACTGTGTCGCTGATGAAATGCGCCGGTGTCCAATCCTGGGTGCAACCGCAAACCTTGACCAGGAAATTGTTGATTATCTTTTTGCCATATTCGGAGTGATATACTTCAGGATGAAACTGTAATCCATAAATAACATTAGCCTCAGTTCCGTTTTTCTTAAATGCCGCTACGGGGATGGATTCTGTAACGCCGAGTATTTCAAAATCAGCAGGTGTTTGTAATATGGAATCGCCGTGGCTCATCCAAACCTGCGATTCGGGTTTTACATTATCCCATAATACATCCTGCTGTTTAATTTTTAGCTGTGCTCTGCCGTATTCCCGTTTTTCAGAACGTTCCACTTTGCCGCCAAAGGTTTTTGCGGTGAGCTGTGCACCATAACAAACACCTAAAACAGGTAATTGTTTACTAATGGCTTCAACATCAACAATCGGCGCATTTGCATCATTTACCGAAAAAGGAGAGCCGGATAATATAACACCCTTTAATTCAGGAGAATACTGTATAGGTTTGTTGAAGGGCGTTATTTCGCAATACACATTTGCTTCGCGAACGGCACGGGCTATAAGCTGGGTATACTGGGAGCCGAAATCCAGGATGAGAATCTTTTCTGTCATTTGGCTGCGAAGGTAATAAAATGCCGATATTTCAGAGGGTTTCCAATCTTTCAAAGACTGGAAACCATGTATAAAAAGCTGTATTTTTATAGTATGGAAGTAAGAGAGCCAGCCGTTGCCTACGGCAAACAAAAGTTTACCGTTGAAGAATACCTTGCAATGGAAGAAACTGCTACTGAAAAACATGAGTACTATAGGGGTGAGATATTTGCTATGTCCGGCGCTAAATTACCGCACAATACCATATCCAGAAACATGCTTATCGGATTAGGTATTAAGCTGAATGGTAAGAAATGTCAGCCTTTTGGCAGCGACCAACGCATACACATTGAAGCCAATACACTCTTTACCTACCCCGATATTTCCATTATTTGCGGAGAACCTGAAACCTTTAACGATGACGACTGGAATATTTTAAACCCGGCAGTAATTGTTGAAATACTTTCCCCATCCACCAAAAACTACGACCGCGGCGAAAAGTTTAAGCTGTACCGCGATATACCCACGCTAAAAGAATATATACTGGTGGATTCTGAAAGCGTACATATTGAAATATTCCGGCTGAATGAATCAAATCACTGGGAACTGGAAGAATACGATACAGTTGAGGAAATGCTTTATATCAAAACGATTAATGAAAATATTGTTTTAGCGGATATTTATGCCGGGGTACAATTGGGAGGTAGGTAAGTAGGGCTACGAACCTTTCAAAGGTTCGTAGCCTCCTATAAAAATTTCCCCGTATGGCTTTCCTTTATCTTTTTCAAATTTTGCGGCTCACCGGCAAAAACAAGATTGCCTCCCTGGTCGCCGGCTTCGGGACCAAGATCAATTACCCAATCCGCGCTTTTAATTACATCTGTATTATGTTCAATCACCCAAATGGAATGACCCTGGTCAATCAACGCATTAAATGAAGCAAGCAGTTTATTAATATCATGAAAATGCAAGCCTGTTGTAGGTTCATCAAAAATGAACAGTATATGTCCCTGCGCTTTGCCTTTACCAAGAAAAGAAGCAAGCTTTACACGCTGTGCTTCACCACCGGATAATGTATCACTCGATTGTCCCAGCTTTACATAGCCTAATCCTACATCTGCGAGCGGCTTCAGTTTTGTATAAATGTCTTTTTCGTCTTTAAAGAAGTGGAGGGCTTCATCAACACTCATTTCCAGCACATCAAAAATATTTTTCTCTTTGTAAGTTACTTCCAGCACTTCATCTTTAAAACGCCTGCCGTGGCAAACATCACACACCAAATGTACATCTGCCAGAAACTGCATTTCTACAATTTGTTCACCTTCACCTTTACATGCATCACATCTTCCTCCTTCTACATTGAAAGAAAAATGCTTTGGCTGAAAGCCATTGATTTTACTCAATGGTTGTTTGGCATACAGGTCTCTTATTTCGTCGTACGCTTTTATATAGGTTACGGGATTGCTGCGCGATGATTTACCAATCGGGTTCTGATCAACAAGTTCAATCTGGGTGATAAAGTCAATATCGCCGGTAATGGCTTTATGCATGCCAACCTTATCTACAAATTCACCCTTTATTTTTTTTAAGGCAGGATAAGCAATCTGTTTTATCAATGTTGTTTTGCCGCTGCCGCTCACGCCTGTGATGGCGGTTAATATGCCCAGCGGTAATTCAACTGTAATATTCTTAAGATTGTTCTGCCTTGCGTCTTCAATAGTAACAGAGCGTTTCCATTTGCGGGTTTTAGCAGGTACGTCTATTGTAAGTCGCCCGCTAAGGTATTTACCGGTAAGGCTGTTTTGATTGCTGATGATATTGTCATAATCACCTTCGGCAATCACTTCACCGCCTAAATGACTTGCAAGGGGACCCATATCAATAATATGATCTGCTTCCCGCATCATCATCTCGTCGTGTTCAACCACCACCACCGTATTGTTCAGATCTCTCAGCTCTTTCAATACTTTTATCAGTCGCGCCGTATCTCTTGAATGTAATCCTATAGACGGTTCATCTAATATATATAGTGAATTGGTAAGATTGCTGCCCAGGCTGCGTGTAAGCTGAATGCGTTGGCTTTCTCCGCCGCTTAATGAATTGGCTAAGCGGCTCAGGCTTAAATAACCCAATCCAACATCAAGTAATACCTGCAACCGTTGATGTATCTCAATAAGAATACGTTTTGCTACCTGTTGGTCGTATTCGCTTAGGTCAAGCGTATCAAACCACTGTTTTAAATCTTTAACCTGTATCTCACATAACTCACCAATATGCTTACCTCCAACTTTTACATATAAGGCTTCTTTGCGCAGACGATATCCTTTGCATTCAGGACAGACTGTTCTGCCTCTGTATCTCGATAACAAAACCCTGTATTGTACTTTGTAAAGGTTTTGCTCTACTTCTTTAAAAAAGTCGTTGATACCTTCCGCGTATTTATTCCCCTCCCAAAGCTGATTATACTGTTCTTTGGTTAAATCAATTACCGGCTTATGAACAGGGAACCCGAAATTCTTTGCTGCTCTTACAAAATTATCTTTCCACTTACTTAATTTCTCACCTTTCCAGGGGGCAACAGCGCTGTCATACACACTTAATCTCGGGTTAGGAATTACCAGTTCCGGGTCAATACCCAACACCTGCGAGAAACCCTCACATACAGGGCAGGCACCATAGGGATTGTTAAACGAGAAAAGATTGGGAACAGGTTCTTCGAACTTTATACCGTCTCTCTCGAATTTATTGGAGAAGCTTACCTGTGCAGATCCGTTAATTTCAATAAGCATTTCGCCCTCGCCTTCAAAAAAAGCTGTGCCTATCGAATCTGCAAGACGGTGCAGATCGTCTTCGTCAAAATCTTTTACAACAATCCTGTCTATTAATATATATGCATTACCACTATATCTTTTTTTCAGTTCAGCTTCTTTCCGTTCAAGCTCGTCTTCAATTCTGAGTATTTCACCCGGTTTATCTTTCGCTGTTATATATAGTCTTGAAAATCCTTTTTGAAGCAAAATATTCAGTTCTTCAGCGGCATTTCTTTTGCCCCGTAGTTTAAAATCAGATAGTATTAATATTTTATCGCCGGTTTTTTGGGTGGAGATAAACTTTACTACATCATTTACATCATCCTTTTTTACTTCTTCGCCGCTCACCGGAGAAATAGTTTTGCCGATACGCGCATACAATAAACGGAGGTAATCATATACTTCCGTCATACTGCCTACGGTAGAGCGTGGTGTGCGGGTAATAACCTTTTGTTCTATAGCAATCGCAGGGCATAAACCTTTAATGAAGTCAACATCTGGTTTATTCATGCGGTTAAGGAACTGTCTCGCATAGGCGCTCAGGCTTTCCGCATACCTGCGTTGACCCTCCGCAAATAAGGTATCAATTGTTAAAGATGATTTACCGGAGCCTGAAACGCCCGTCACCACCACCAGTTTATTCCTGGGGATTTCAACGGTAACATTTTTTAGATTATGTACTCTCGCGCCTTTTATCAAAATAGCATCAGTAGCAGGCGCAGGAGAATTTTTAATTGTTGAAGTTGCTGCCATAGAGGGCAACAAAATTAATGCTAAATTGTTTAGCGTGGCAAAAAAGTATATTTTACAGTACAATAATGATATTTGCTATTATTGCTTTTAAGGGTTAGTATTTAATATTTTATCGGTTATCGAAGTTTTTCGATAATTAATCGAAAAATATTTAACAAAAGTTTGGTTGATTAAAAAAAAGCTCTATTTTAGCTGTCCCAATATCATACGAAAGAAACTAGAATTAAAATCATTACCGCCTTTTGGTATTACTTCTACTTCTTATTATATGATAATGGGGTATCAAAATCCCAACCATTAAAAACCGTAGAAGTTTATGAATTCCCTAACCAACCTGCCTGATCAGCAATTGATCAACCTTTTTATGTCTGGAGAAGCTTCAGCGCTTGAAGCACTCATTATTCGTCACAAAGACAAAATTTACACATCCATTTTTCTGCTTGTTAAGGATAAATATCTTGCAGAAGACATTTTTCAGGATGTATTTATCAGGGTTATTGACACTATACGTAGTGGCAGGTACACTGAGGAAGGAAAATTTTTACCCTGGGCTATGCGTATTGCCCACAACCTTTGCGTAGATCATTTCCGTAAAGTGAAACGCACACCAACTATTAAAACCGGTGATGATCGTGACATTTTTGAAGTGATCAATTTTTCAGAAGATGGTGTTGACCGTCGTATGATGCAACGTCAAAGCCACGACCGTGTTCGTGAAATGCTTGACAGATTACCTGAAGATCAACGCGAGGTTATTATTTTAAGGCATTATGCAGAATTGAGCTTTAAAGAAATTGCTACATTAACAGACTGCAGCATTAATACTGCCTTAGGCCGTATGCGCTATGGTTTAATTAACCTCCGCAAAATGATGCAGGAAAAACAAATTGCATTGTAAGAACTCTACTAAATCAAACGGGGTTGTATAGTTAAAATACAACCCCGTTCTTATTTCCTTATTAACAGGAACCCTATTTAGTGCGTAGAAAACAGTATATGTTTTGAAAACCATTAAGAAGTTAAGCGTCATTAAGGTTTTTTTACTTAAATCTCTTAATGTCTTAATGGTTAATTATAAGAACTAATAGTGGGACCGGATAATAAGTGTCCCTCTAATAAAAATATTATCCGCCTATATCTATTTTAAAATTTACTTCTGATGGTGGCAAACATTGTTTATCATCGCAAACCATAAACTCCACCGTTCCGCCAATATTGGTTTTAACTTTTGATTTTAGCTGCACAAGCTGAACAAATTCAACCTTCTTTTCATAAAAATTTACGTTACCACCCCACACTTCTTCATGCTTCTTAATTATTTTCCCCTCTTCTTTCACTTTTCCATTTAATACTACCAAAGGGTTTTTATTGAATGTAAAACTTGTTGCCACAGGGCCTTCAACACCCACATTTTGTGCATATATATGGTAATTGCCATCAACTATTGCAGATAACCTTAGTTCGTATGTTTTATCATTCAGCTTTTTTGAGCTGAAATTCCATTTCACTTTTTGCGCCGAGCCGGACTGGGCAAAAACACATACGCCAATAAGCAAAGAAGTTGTTAACAGAAGAAGATGTTTCATACACAAAAATTTACATACTCAACAAATAACGTCTTATTGACGCAAAATAATTGCCCGCAATACTTAAACTTTTGTAAAAAACTATACCAGCTCGGTTTTCCGGGCAACAAACAGATCGTGGAATATTTTTTTGCCATCTGTATTTCCCAGTCTTTCATTGCAGGCGCGTTCAGGATGCGGCATCATTCCAAAAACATTGCCTGCGGCATTGGATATTCCGGCAATGTTGCGAAGGCTGCCATTGGGATTGGCTTCGGGAGTAATATTGCCGTTTTCATCACAGTAACGGTAAATTACCTGTCCATTATTCTCCAGCTCATCTAATGTGGCATTATCCGCATAAAACCTTCCTTCGCCATGTGCAACAGGAATTTTTGATACTATACCATCATCTCCTTTTAGGAATATATTTCTGCAGATAAATTTCATATTCTCATTGCGCAACAATACACCAGGCAATAAGCCGGCTTCGCAAAGAATCTGGAACCCGTTACAAACACCCAGTACTTTTCCACCTTTTCCTGCAAAAGAAATCACGCTTTGCATCATCGGGCTGAACCTTGCTATAGCGCCACAGCGTAAATAATCACCATAAGAAAATCCGCCGGGCAGTACAATACAGTCTTCTGTAGAGAACATGCCAAGATCTTTATCCTTATGCCAAAGCTCAATAACTTCATAACCAAGGTCTTTGCTTAAAGCATTGATCATATCTGCATCACAGTTTGAGCCGGGAAAAACAACTACGCCGAATTTCATAATGAATTATAATGTATTTATGGAAAAGCAAAGGTAAAGGCTTATGCTGAAACAGACAATTATGAGGAACTAAGCCATAGCACCGGCATTATCCCGGCTATCCTTTCACGGCAGGCAACCAGATATTTAGGGTGAGAATAAAAATGATAAATAGCCAATGTATCACCAGCAGTATCCATTTCTTTTCCGCATAAAAATAGGTGTATGCATGAAAAGCCGCAAAAGGCAAAGCACATAAGATCCAGTACTCAAATGAGGAAGCAAAATTGATAAACGGAATAAGCAAAGCTATAATCAGGTATACCAGTATAAGGCTCCAGCTCTTTCTAACCTGGATAAGCATTTTAAGGATATTGCGCTGTATATAAAATCCACTTATTAAAAAAGGAATGATCAGTAAAACAATAGCAACCCAGGCCCACATATCGTATTGAAACTTAGGAATGCTTACTGATAATGACGGTAGATAGGTAAGCGGGTTCCAGTTGCCTGCGAGAAATAAAACAGCAAATAAAAAATAATAAGGCGTTAATAAGCCCAGTATTGCTATGATCCATTCACTGAGGTTAAAAGGACGCATGGAAATAAGCGCGAAGAAAACCATGAGTATAAAACATATAGAAGGGAAATAGAGAAATGATGTTAAGCTTATAACCAGTCCTGCATTAAATACCAGTGTTTTTGGCCTGGGATTATTGAAGAGATTACTAAGCATTGCCCATACCCAGGCCAATAAGCTGTTAATGATAAGTGCTGATGAAAGTTGCCACCACTCGGGAAATAAAGAAGTGATTAGCACATAAGCCATTGCCGGCAGGTATGTTGCTTTGGGCAACAGCTTTTGATTGTTGATGAAGTTTGTAAAACTGATTGCCTGCGACAGAATCAGTATCAGTACTATAATAGGATAGATAATAGGTACTTCCTTACCAAACGGCGCCAAAAAGTTGAGAAAGCGATGATAGAGAAATCCATCCGTTGCCTGCGCAACAGGAATATGCGGATGTAAAAAAGCATAAAACTTTAATACAACGCCATAAATCAGCAAAAAAATAATATTAAGCGGTGAGTTAGTTTTGAAAGATCCGATCACAGGAATTTATTTAAAAATCAATTTTTGCAAAGCAGATATAGTTCCTGTACATACATGGCATAACAACCTGCCTTGCACCAACCTGTTTGCCATATTTAGGCAGGAACTCATAATCCTTATCAAGGTTTTTTAAAGTTGGAGAACGTTTTACATCTCCATTTCCATTAACGCTTTGTTCTGATAATAATTTTACCCTGCGCTCCTGCTGGTTATATAAAAAATTTATTTCCCCGCCTGTATTGTAAATCATGTAAGAAAGGCTGTTGTCTGAATTGTCGTCAAACTGGCTTTTATGCAAAACATTGCTCCATTGTATGCTTGCATCCGAATCAAAAGAGAAAACCGCGATGTTCTCGCTGTAGTAACGGGTGCTGTTACCATAATAATTCCACCTGTTCCAGGGGCTTCCGTATCCATATGGGCTCCAGTAGGAGTTGTAATACGATGAATATGGCGAAAACCCATACGGGCTATACAGGTAATCGTAACGGTTCCAGTTGCTGCCGCGTGAGGAGGTAAAGTACAATTCGCTCACCACTAAAAATCCTCCATCTTTCTTGGGTAGCACCTGGCGGATAAAATAATCGTTGAAAGCGGTTTTGGCAGTAGTATTTTCAGACCTCGCGTTTTCTTTTAAATCATCATTGAAAACATTGTAGCTTTCCGCGGTTATTTTATTGGCATCTTTATTCCATATCGCTATATACATGCCTTCTACGTTACCACGCTTTTGTTTAAAGTAAAGAGAGCTTAGCAGGATGTTGCGGTTAATATTATCTGCTTTAATCTTCACCTCATCAAGAAAGTTGGTTGTAAGAGGAATATTATTTACGCTGAAGCTGTCTGCCATAGCAGGCTTCTGTACCAGGTCAACATGTGAAATATTATCCCTGCTGCCTGTTCTGCCGCATTTAGCAAAAATAAAGTCACCATCGTTGTCTACAATAAAGTCACTAAATACAGCATCTCTCTGTTTCATTGTAACGGGTAAACGGCTTTTCTTAATAAACTCCATTTTGTCGTTATACAAGAGCGTGGTGAAAAAATAATTTTTTTCATTTCTCTTGTTGATCTTGAACACCATAATGCGTTGCTTGTTCTCACTGAAGATGGTTGAATATATTTTATTATCGCTTGATCCTCCGATCTGTGTAGTATCAATTTCAACCGGCCCAACTAATTTTTGACCTTCTCCATCCATTTTTACCACATTGCAGTAAACGATATTTCTTTTTTCATATTGATAGATCATATAAAAAAAGTCGTTGTAAGGAACAAAATCAACATTGATAAGCTTATCCGGAAGAAACTCAAGGTTAATTTTATTGGCAAGCTTCATATCCCCGTCAAAAATAGAAAGATCGTTTTTTGATTTATAGTTCTTGTAAATAACAATGTTACCGCCCACTTTCCCGATTACTTCAAAATTTACCTGGCGAAAATCATCTTTTGTGGGCTCGGAATAGCGGATCCGCTGGGCACAAAGGGCTATAGGCAACACAAGCAAGAACATAAAAATGGCAGAACGTATTTGCCTCATTGGATATGATTTTTATGATAACTTAATTTCCTTTGCAAATTAGATGGTTTTTAGGTATTGTATATGGATTATACATTATTTTAACCAATTTGTAATTTACCTTATACCTTTGGCGTTTTGAATTCTGACACAGAAAGTATTAACCTGCATCACCGTGGGCAAACACACAAACAAAGCTACCCTTGCCGGTCTTGTTATCGCACTGGGTATAATATACGGAGATATTGGGACTTCTCCTCTTTATGTTTTCAGCGAAATCATTGCTGACAGATCTATTACCGAAGACCTCATAATAGGAAGTCTTTCCTGTATAATCTGGACAATAACCCTTCAAACAACCATCAAATATGTAATACTGGTACTACAGGCAGATAACAAAGGTGAAGGAGGAATATTTGCTTTGTATGCCCTGGTAAGGCGAAGGCGAAAATGGTTGGTTATACCAGCCATGATAGGTGGCGCGGCGCTGCTGGCAGATGGGATGATAACACCCCCGATTACCATTACCTCCGCAATAGAGGGTTTGCAAAAGCTGCCTGCATTTCATAACCTTGATGAATATATCATTTATATTGTAATAGGTATACTTTCTTTCTTTTTCTTTCTCCAGCAATTTGGAACCGCATCCATAGGCAGGTTTTTTGGTCCTTTAATGACAATATGGTTTAGCATGTTAGCTGTATTTGGAGCCATACATCTGTTTGATGACCTGTCTATTTTACGGGCATTTAACCCTTATTATGCTATAAAACTGCTTAGTGTAAATCCGCAGGCCCTGTGGATATTGGGAGCGGTATTTTTATGTACTACCGGGGCGGAAGCCCTGTATAGTGATCTTGGGCATTGCGGCAGGGAAAACATACGTGTTTCATGGATTTTTGTGAAATCATGTTTACTCCTCAACTACCTTGGACAAGGCGCCAGTTTAATAAGTCATCACCTCAATGTTCCGGCGGGATCGCATGCTTCAATCAATCCTTTTTTTGACCTTATGCCCGACTGGTTTGTTTTACCGGGAGTAATTATAGCTACAGTAGCTGCAATCATCGCAAGCCAGGCCATGATCTCAGGTTCGTTTACGTTAATTGGTGAAGCAATACGGCTTAATCTTTGGCCAAGGCTGAAGATCAGGTACCCATCTGAAGAAAAAGGGCAGTTATTCATCCCTTCTTTAAACACGATATTGTTTATCGGTTGTGTTGGTGTAGTGCTGTATTTTCAAACCTCCTCCCGCATGGGAGCGGCATATGGACTGGCAATAATTGTAACCATGCTGATGACAACCATTCTCTTTGCCAACTATCTTGTTAAGAACAGGGTGGCTTCCGGGTGGATATGGCTGTTTTTGGTAGGATATATTACTATTGAAGGCGGTTACCTGATTGCATTACTGCAAAAATTTACGCATGGCGGTTATATTACGGTAATTATCGGCGGTGTAATGTTCCTGGTAATGTATATCTGGTTCAGGAGCAGAAAAATAAAGAACCGCTATGTTGAGTTTGTAAAGCTCGAAGATTATCTCCCCATGTTGCAGGAACTGAGCAATGATCCTTCTGTGGCGAAATATGCCACTCATCTTATTTATTTAACAAGCGCCAATAATCCTAAAGAAATAGAGCATAAGATCATCTATTCTATTCTTAACAGGAAACCCAAACGTGCAGATATATATTGGTTTGTGCATGTGGATACGCTGGATAACCCATATACCTGTGAGTACGAGGTGCAAACCATTATTCCCAATGAGGTAATAAGGGTTGAATTCAGGTTGGGTTTCCGTGTTGAGCCACGCATTAATATTATGTTCAGAAAAGTGGTGGAGGATATGGTGAAGAACAAAGAAGTAAATATTACCAGCCGCTACGAAAGCCTTCAGCGGAATAATGTTATTGGTGATTTCCAGTTTATCGTGATGGAAAAATTCCTGAGCATGGATAATGAATTGCCGTTCTGGGAAACATTGATCATGCGCGGATATTTCTGGATAAAGGAGATCAGCCTTTCGGAAGAAAGAGGTTTTGGGCTGGATGCGAGTTATGTAACGGTTGAAAAATTTCCGCTGATCGTTGCTCCCCTTACCAACTTAAAGCTTAACCGTATTTACAAGGATTAAATAGTTTCCCGGTTTGTAAATAAGACGGATGCATTCCAAATTGTCGCATGTAGGCACCACTTCTAAAGTAGATGCCTCGTGCCTCAGCATGACAAGCAGGAGAATGTATGTTGAACAATAGAACAAATGTTCAACAACAGCACTAACGCCGAACACTGCACTGCCTTTTGTCATGCTGAGGCAGGAGGCATCTGCACATGATTACCATACACGCGAAGATTTGGAATGCACTCAATAAGGCTTTATCTTATCTCCGTCTTTTATTATTTTCATGGTGTAAATATCGGATTGCATTGTCATCTACTATTTTGTATATAGCCGGAGCCATTATTCTTTTGCTGATCATAATATATTTTGTTCAGGAAAAATTCATCTTTAAGCCCGAAAAGCTGCCGGCTGATTTTAAGTTTGTATACGATGCTCCTTTTGAAGAGTTGTTTTTTGATATTGAACCTGGCGTGAGGATTAATGGTTTACATTTTTATGTAGAAAAACCGCTTGGTTTGATATTGTATTTCCATGGCAATACACGAAGCATCAAAGGTTGGGGAAAATATGCAAAAGACTTTTACCGCTATAAATATGATGTAGTATTGGTTGATTATCGTGGTTTCGGAAAAAGTACCGGCAAGCGCAGTGAAAGAAAGATGCTGGCCGATGTGCAGTTTATATATACACAGCTCGCCAATAAGTATAACGAACATCACATCATTGTATATGGAAGAAGCATAGGGAGCGGATTTGCGGCAAAAGTAGCTTCAGATAACAGGCCCCGCTATCTCATTCTTGATGCGCCGTATTATAGCTTTATAAAAGTGGTGGAACGTTTTCTGCCGCTCCTGCCTGTGAAATATGTATTGCGCTATCATTTAAGAACCGATAAGTGGATAAGAAAAGTAAACTGCCATACTTATATTCTGCATGGCACAAAAGATATGCTGATACCTATACGGCATAGCGAAAACCTGCAAAAATTAAGTCCGAATAAAATCACATTAATAAGAATAAATGGAGGAGGACATAATAATTTACCTTCGTTCCCCGAGTATCACAATTTTATAAGGGATATTTTAAAATATGACTGAAAGGGTTAAACTACCGGTGTCTCGTAAACGAAAATGGATCAGGCTGCTGAATATCCTGCTTGTTATTTACCTGCTCATTGGGGTTGCAGCATATTTTTTCCAGGATAGATTTTTATTTCATCCTGAGATTATTGCAAAAGAAAAGAAATTCAATTTTTCTGTTCCATATAAAGAAACGAATGTAGTATTAGATGAAGCGTATACTATGGACGTAGTTCAGTTTTTAACTGACGACAGCTTGGCAAAAGGCGTGGTATTATACTTTCATGGCAACAGGAAAAATATCGAATGGTATGCCAAATATGCCCCGGCATTTACAAGCAAAGGCTATGAAGTATGGATGATTGATTATCCGGGTTTTGGAAAAAGTTCCGGCAAACTAACAGAGCAAATATTGTATGATTATGCTGAGCAGCTATATGTAATGGCAAAAGCAAAATACAATGCGGATAATATAATTATATACGGTAAGTCGCTCGGCACAGGTATAGCCGCGTGGCTGGCTTCAAAAAAGTCTGCTAAACGGCTGATACTGGAAACACCGTATTACAGCATCACTTCACTTGCATCGCATTATCTGCCTGTTTACCCGGTAGGCAGGCTATTGAAATACAAGCTTCCAACTTATGCCCATATTAATATTATCAATGCACCCATCACTATATTTCATGGCACAGGCGATAATGTAATACCATACAGCAATGCTGCAAAATTAAAATCGCTCCTGAATCCTAAAGATGAGTTTATAACTATACCCAAAGGCGAGCATAATAATTTAAGTGAATTTCCACTGTTTAAAGAGAAGTTAGATAGTGTGTTGGCCTTGTGATAGTATCAGTAAAAGTCCGTCGGGAAGAACTTTTCTCATCTAAGGTAAATCTGTTATGCAGCAGTTAAGCATTAGTACAAAACTCCCGTCAGGTTTCTCCCCGCGTAAAAATGATTAAACTACCGCATCCGTGTTATGCGGCCAAAATGGCGGAGCATTTGAACGTCATCTGAAAAGAACCCTTAATACTTTATGGGTACCACATTCACCGATTGATTTTTTTTAATTTTATCAGGTATCGATTGAATAATCTCATTTTTCAATGCATCAATTAATCTCTTTTTTACAAAATCTCTTTGCACTACAATACTTACCTCCCGCATGGGAACAGGTTTTTTAAACTGCCTGATCAACTGTAATTGTTTCGCAGGCATATCAAGTGTAGCCAGTTCTGGCAAAATAGTAATACCATCGTTCAGGTCAACCATCCTTCTTAATGTTTCTATACTTCCTGTTTCATAGTCAAAATGGCTCCCGGCTGTGCTCATTTTCCTTAACTCGCATAAGTTTTCTATCTGCGATCTGAAACAATGCCCTTCTTCCAGCAACCACAATTTGTTGGGATCTATATCCTGTGCAAGCACATAATTTTTTTCATACAAGGCATTCTTCCGAGATACATAAGCTACCAGTTCCTCATAAAACAAAGGATATTCCTTTATCCCGCTTTTTTGCAAAGGGGTAACCAGTATTCCTGCATCAATAGATCCTTCGGTAAGCGATTTGATAATATTATCTGTAGTCATCTCGCTTACAATAAGCTTTACCTGCTTATACTTTGACGCAAAATTTTGTATAAAAAGCGGCAGAAGGTATGGTGCCAGTGTAGGAATAATGCCGAGCTTTAATTCGCCTGCAACTATTCCCTTTTTACTCTGCACAAGCTCGTGCATTACCTGTTTTTGTGCCAGGATGACCTTTGCCTGCTTAATAATTTCTTTTCCCATTTCAGTTGTTGCCACTGGCTGCTTTGTGCGATCAAAGATCATAATACCTAATTCCTCTTCAAGCTTCTGTATCTGCATACTCAGGGTTGGCTGGGTGATAAAGCAGCTCTCAGCAGCAAGTGTAAATTGGCGGTAGTTATCTAATGCAACAATATATTCCAGTTGGACGAATGTCATATTATAGAGAAAATCTATTCAAATGTAAAATTAAATCAATAAAGGAAATACGTTTTTTGTTCCGGGTACATTGATGGTAACCACTTTCAGATACAAATAAAAAACCCGGCACTAGAAAATGCCGGGCATCTTGTGTAGATTTTTTCTATACCCTTTATCTATTTAGAGCAGCTAAGTTAATGAATCTGTTGTTAATAATTACTAAAATTCTGTTTAAGAGAAATCTTTTCGTCTAAAAAATGCCAATGATTATTTTTTTTAAAAAGCACGTAGGTTTGTGGCGCTAAATAACAGGTTATGAACGAAAAATTAGTTGAAAGGATAAGGCTTGAACTGGAAGAAATACAGAAAAACGGGCTTTATAAGTCTGAAAGGATCATAGAAAGTCCGCAAGGGGCGGATATAGAAGTTAAAATTCCCGGTAAGGAAGGTTTAAAATCAGTGATAAATCTTTGCGCCAATAATTACCTGGGACTATCATCGCACCCGGAAGTTATTAAAGCTGCCAAGAAATACGTAGATACAAGGGGCTATGGACTGAGCAGTGTCCGGTTTATCTGCGGCACGCAGGATATTCATAAAGAGCTTGAAAAAAAGATATCCGCTTTTCTTGGTACAGAAGATACCATATTATATGCGGCGGCTTTTGATGCCAATGGTGGCGTATTTGAGCCGCTTTTTGATGAAAAGGATGCGATTATTTCTGATGCGCTTAATCACGCTTCTATCATTGATGGCGTAAGACTATGTAAGGCTCAACGCTTTAGATATAATCATAATGATATGGCTGATCTTGAAACAAAATTGCAGGAAGCGCAAAGTGCCCGCAGCCGTATTATTGTTACCGATGGTTCATTCAGTATGGACGGCACCATTGCCCAACTGGATAAGATTTGTGCGCTGGCTGAAAAATATGATGCTGCTATAATGATAGATGAATGTCACTCCAGCGGTTTTTTAGGAAAAACCGGCAGGGGAACGCATGAGTACCGTGGGGTGATGGGTAAAATAGATATCATTACCGGCACACTTGGTAAGGCCTTGGGTGGCGCTTCAGGCGGGTTTACCAGCGGCAGAAAAGAAGTAATAGATATGCTGAGACAGCGTTCCAGGCCGTATTTGTTTTCTAACACTGTTGCTCCAGGCATTGTTGGCGCTTCTATAGCAGTGCTTGATATGCTTAGTGAAACAACGGCGCTTCGTGATAAGCTTGAACAAAATACCAAATACTTTCGCAGTAAAATGACTGAAGCGGGCTTTGATATAAAACCCGGTGATCATCCTATAGTGCCCATCATGCTTTATGATGCAGTGCTGGCACAAAACATGGCTGCTCAATTGCTGGAAGAAGGTATATATGTGATCGGGTTTTTCTTCCCTGTTGTTCCAAAAGGGCAGGCACGTATACGCGTTCAGTTGAGCGCTGCCCACGAGCAGCACCATCTTGATAAAGCCATCGCTGCTTTTACAAAAGTGGGCAAAGCTTTGGGTATAATTAAATAGATTGGCGTAATACGGGTATTAATACCGTTGTATAATTTTATATAATAATGATAAAAAAATATTTTTCTTACTGTTTACTTATTATCTCCATTTTTACTGCAGGCTCCTGCTCAATGAATAATGTATCTGAAGACAATTCCTTAAAAAAGTTCTTTGATGAAAAGAAGGTTGATGGTTGTTTCGCGTTATTTGATAATGGAAGAGGAGTGTTTAAAATATATAATTTAAAAAGAGATACTACCCGGTTTTTACCTGCATCCACTTTTAAAATTGTAAATGCGTTGATTGCTTTGCAAACAGGCGTAGTGATGAATGAAAACAGTATTATTAAATGGGATAGCATACAAAGGCCAATACAAAACTGGAACCAGGACCTGAGTATTACAAAAGCATTTCAATATTCTTCTGTTCCGCATTTTCAGCAAATAGCAAGAACTATTGGTAAGGATAGCATGCAGAAATGGATTGATACCTTGAACTATGGTAATAAAACCATCGGTAATGCCGTTGATTCATTCTGGCTCGATAATTCCCTGTTAATTTCCCCGGATGAGGAATTAGGACTTGTAAAAAAATTATACTTTGATAAACTACCTTTTCGCAAAGGTGTGCAGGATGCTGTAAAAGCAATGATGCTGCAGGAAGATAACAGTAATTACAAGATAAGTTATAAAACCGGCTGGGGTTATAATAAAGAGGGGCATGCTATTGGCTGGGTAGCAGGTTGGATTGAGGAAAACCGGCATCCGTATTTTTTTGTGCTGAATACGGAATCTGCCGACCCCAATACTGACCCGGCTTTGAGAAAAGAAATTTTATACGGGATATTAAAGCAATTAGGCTTTTTTGAAGGAAAGATGTAGATTTTGTTAAGCGAAATTCATTAATAAATATTTTTCTTGTTTCGTTTTGAACATATAGAACACCTGTTGTTATTGCTGCTGATACCGGTGCTGGTATTGCTCTTTCTTGCGGTATTGCGCTGGAAAAAAAATACCAGCAGGAAAATAGGGGATGAAAAACTGGTAGCTCAGCTTACCAAAAGCTTTCTTCCCAAAAGATATCTTTTGCGGTTTATAATACTTGTAACAGGTTTTGGGCTTTTGGTGATTGCCGCAGCTAACCTGCAATCTGCCACTGAAGTGGAAAAAATAAACCGGCAGGGGATAGATGTAATGATTGCGCTGGATGTAAGCAGGAGCATGCTTTCGCAGGATGTAAAGCCGAGCCGCCTTGAAAAAGCAAAGCAATTGGCCAATAAATTGATGGATCAATTGCAAAATGACCGTATAGGGCTTGTGATTTTTGCCGGCAGGGCATATATGCAGATGCCACTCACCGCTGATCATTCCGCGGCGCGGCTGTACATCAACAATGCGTCGCCGGAAGCTGTGCCAACACAGGGTACGGTTGTTGCTGAAGCGTTACGGATCGCTAACACAGGCTTTAATAAGAAAGACAAAAAGTATAAAGCGGTTTTATTGATCACTGACGGCGAAGACCATGATGAGAAAGCAGAAAAGGTTGCAAAAGAATTAGCAGAAAACGGTGTTGTTATTAATACAATTGGGGTAGGTTCTACTGAGGGAAGTGTCATTATTAATCCTTTTACCGGGGAGCCAAAGCGTGATATGCAGGGAAATGTTGTTATTTCTAAGCTGAATGAGCAGGAATTGATGAATATAGCACATAATGCCAATGGTATATACCAGCAGTTGAATGATATTGAAACAGTAGCAGGTAAAATCCAGTCACAGGTATCTTCAATGGAACAGAAAGCTATTAGTGATAACAGTACTTTAAATTACAGGAGCTTTTTTCAATGGTTTTTGGCACTTGCCCTTATCGGGTTGATGGGTGAATTGTTCATATCAGAAAAGAGAACAGCAAAAAAAGCATGAAGTATATCGCTTTTATTATAATGTTCATTACAACCGGTCATTTTGCTTTTGGCCAGGAGGAAGCAGACCGCCTTATAAGCAAAGGCAATGAAGCATACCGGGCGCAGCAATATGAAAAAGCTGCGCAGGCATATAAAGCTGCGCTTGAAAAAGATCCCAATAATGTGAAGGCTTCTTTCAATATGGGTAATGCTTTGTTTAAAGAAAAAAAATTTGAAGAGGCTGCCAAAGTGTTTGAGGAAGCTGTAAAGCAAACAGAGGAAAAGAAAATGCAGTCGCAGTTGTATTATAATAAGGGAGTATCATTCACACAACAAAAAAAGCTGGAAGAAAGTATTGAAGCCTATAAGCAATCGCTGCGGATAAATCCCACAGATTCTCTTGCACGGGAAAATTTGCAGCGGGCATTGAACGAAAAAAAACAGCAGCAGCAAAAACAGCAGGAGCAAAAGCAAAATCAAAAGAAAGAAGAAAAACAACCTCAGCCCAAACAAAACAAACTTAACCAGCAGCAGGTACAGCAATTATTAAAGGCGCTGGAGGAACAGGAAAAGAAATTGCAGGATAAAACCATGAAGAAGCAGCAGTCAAATACTCAGCCTGAAAAAGACTGGTAGTGTTTTACCTTCTCCTGTTTTTTGCGAGATTTACCAGTAGCACGCCTCCTAAAATAACCGCCAGTCCTATTAACTGTACAAAAGTGATTTTTTCGTTTGCAAAAAACACCCCCAGCAAAACAGCTACAACCGGGTTTACATAAGCGTGTGTGCTTACCTGTGTTGCAGGCCGAACTTTCAATAGCCAAACATAGGAACTGTAGCCAACCAATGATCCCATTGTAACCAGGTATGCAATGGCTGCCCAGCCTGAAGGTGTAACATTATGCAGATCAAATTGACCCCAGTCGTTTCTTATCAACCCGGTAACAGCATAAGCCAGGCCTGCGCCTAACATTTGCCAGCCTGAGTTTACAGGGCCTGAAAAAGAAGTGGGTTTGTATTTACCATACAGCGAACCCGCAGCCCATGATATTGAGCCAATAGTGAGTACTCCAAGTGAAATGACCTCCCATTTATTGGCTGTAGCGGTTAACGCCTGTTGCAGGTTTTTACCAAAAAGAAAAAATATACCGGCAAAACCCAATAATATGCCTGCTATAGTAAAGCGGTTGGCAAAATTTTCTTTCCATTTGCTGTAATCCAGAATAATAAACCATACCGGTGAAGATGCAATGAAAACAGCAACAAGCGAACTGGCTAAATACTGCTCAGACCAGGCAACCGCGCCATTGCCGATATATAAAAGAAGCAGCCCGGTAATAAAAGCAGGAATGATATCACGCCATACAAATACTTTTTCTTTGTTTGCAATACACCACCCAAGCATTAGTACCGCCGCCGTAATAAACCTGAGCGAGCCCATAATCGTTACCGGCATATTGCGTATGGCAATTTGAATAAAAAAATAAGTGGACCCCCAAACAATATATATTACAGCAAAAGCGGCTATCACTTTTGCTGTTGAAACGGGCTGTGTATCGGCTTGCATTGCGGCTGCAAACCTAAACTAAAATATTCAACAGATTTGAAATTGGGGATTTGAGATTTGAAATTGGCCACAAAAGCAAGGTCATTCAGATGGGTAGGTAAGTGGAAATGTTGCTTCCGGTTCTGGTTATTGATTGTATTGTTTGCTGTTTATAGTTGGTACAACTGCTAACCACAAACTACAAACCATAAACGCCTTACCACTTATATTCCAGCAAAAAAATATTCCCCTGTTCATCCATCGATGTTGGGTATCCGTAGCTATTATAGCTGTTATATTTTGTTATGGAGTTGCCGGTATTTCCCTGTGGGTTAGTAGTATAATCAGTCCAGGCAGATGCGGTAATATTATTTTGATTTATGGAATAAGGGATGTTTTCTAAAAGCGTATATGCATTTTTATAAGGATTCTTCTTATCATCATATTGATAGCTGCGCTGCATATTTTTAACCGGTTCGCCTAAAGCATTCAACTGGTAATCTTCCGATAAAATAACATTCCCGCTTTCATCATAAGTGTATGTTGAATAAGCGTACAGGGAGCCGCCGGCAGCATATCTCGACACTTTTACAGGCAGCTTCTTATCATTATAGGTATAGGTAGTAAAAGAAGTCAGTTCGTACTGGTCGTTCTTTTTAGACAAATAGTTGGATTGAATAATAAGATTATTACTATACTCGTACTGTGTTTTACTATATATGTAATTAACCGCATAAAGCGATGAAGATATGTCCATCTGTATTTCACTGCTTGCAAGCTTATCATCCTCATAGCTGTAAACCCTTTTATAGCTGATGATATTTTTACTGTAATCTTTATATCCCAGTGCTGTTTTTATTTTGCCGTCAGCAGAATATTGAAATTCATTCTGTACTATTTCCTGCCCGTTAGATAATGCTTTTACAAAAGCTAGTGCAGCATCACTTCTGTTAACATTGGAAGGCGCCTCGTTTTTTTCGCAGCCTGCCAGCAAAATACAGATGGCGAATATGTACAATAATTTATTCATCCGGGGTTTACATGTGTATAATAACTACGATGACAAGGCTCAATTGGTTTGCGTTGCATCTGAATTTACTGCTGTGTAAGAATTTCCTGCAACCGGGCATTTACCGTATCATAATCAGTATAGCCATTGGCTACTGCGTATATTTTTGATGTATCAGTTTGCAGAAATAGTGCCGGGAAACCACTGACTTTTAATTGCCTGCAGATGGCAAGGTCTTCTTCCGCCTGTTCTTTAAATTCTTTTTGCTGCATTTGTATATAAAATTCTTCTGCCGGTATATTATATTTGTCAAGCAGGTGGCGGTAAGCTTCATTATCACATAAGTCCCTTCCCTCAAAAAACAGGGCGTATTGCAGGTCGGCGGCAAAAGCTATAGCCTGGTTGGGGTGATATTGTTTGAATATGCACATGGCTATTGCAGGTTTTTCTGAATTGGGAAACCAGTCGCTATCAGCAGGGTTTTCTATATGCCATAAAAAATCTTTCCCGAATTTCACTCCTGTTGTTTCTTCCACCGCTTTACTGGTTTCTGCAAAAAAAGAAGTCATTATGCTGATATGCAGGGGTTTTTGTGGGAGTATCATTCCGCCTGATACTACCTCAAAATCAAGGATTTGTTCGTAAATACGCTCCAATTTTGAAAGAATTGGGCTAAAACCATAGCACCAGCAGCAATAGGCATCGTAACAATAAATAAGTATTGGTCGCATTTTGTTGAGATGAGAAAAGCGAAGATATATAGTCTGCAACCGGTAATTAACAAAAAAGATGGTATTAAGAAGGAAAATAAATGCGCTGAGAACAAAATAAGCCGTACATTTGCGGCGTCAAAATTTGAGTTTGTACAGTCCCGGTAAAAGAAATGATTTAATCTGCTACGCATCTTCTGCTAATAGTTCAGTCGTCTTTTGTTCCCCTGTTTTCTCAGATTTCATTTTTAATTTAATTTCATAGTACTGATGAACATTTATGTTTCAAATTTAAGCTTCAACGTAGTTGATGAAGACTTAAAAGCGTTTTTTGAAGAATACGGTGAAGTTTCTTCTGCAAGAGTAATTACCGATAAATTCACTGGCCGTAGCCGTGGTTTCGGTTTTGTTGAAATGCCTAATGACGAAGAAGCTAAAAAAGCTATCAGCGAATTAGACAAAGGCGTTGTAGAAGGACGTGCAATTACTGTAACTGAAGCTAAGCCACGCGAAGAGCGCAGCAATGGCGGTGGTCGCGGTAATGGTGGCAACAGGCGTTCATTTGCAGGCAGCAATAACGGTGGCGGTCGCGGTCGTTATTAATCTCCTTCATTTGAAGCTGTAGCATAAGCTATTAACAAAAAGAATAAGATTGTATTGATTGCAGATATACAGCCTTATTCTTTTTTATTTGTAGAAGGTGTAAGGTCTACGCAACCATAAACTACAAACCCCACCTACAACTCCGGTATCTTGTACCCATTATAATATTCTTTGGCGAAATATGTTTTATTCACAGCTTCATCTGTAAATTTTCCCTTTTGTTTATCCCAGGCTAATCTTTTGCCGCTTCTGAACGCGATATTACCCATTTGCGCTACTATGGCTACATCCGCACCAACCTGTATAGGGGCTGTTAATTCTTCCATTTTTCCTGAACGGATTACCGAAGCAAAATTTTCCATGTGTTTGTTAAGCCCGCTTTCAGATGGTTTTACCTTCGGCATGCTGGGTATTTTATCTTTCGAGTTTTTTTCCTCAATTATTTCCCAGCCTCCCCTGTCTAAAACTAGCGTGGCGTTATTACCTACAAAAGCAATACCATGGTCACGTCCATATTGACCATTATCTATGCCCATTGCATGGTCCCAAACCAGGTTGAACTTATCAAATTCATATAGCGTTGTTAAGGTATCAGGCGTTTCCTGTGCAAGATCGGGGTACGCAAATTTTCCGCCGAGTGCCATAACGGTTTTGGGAACGTCTGCCTGCATGCCAAACAGTGCATAATCAAGTAAGTGAACACCCCAATCCGTCATCAATCCACCAGCATAATCCCAAAACCAGCGGAAATTAAAATGGAACCTGCTTGCATTAAATGGCTTGGTTGGCGCCGGCCCGAGCCAGCTTTTGTAATCAACGCCTGCAGGTGGTGCTGAATCAGGTTGTACTTCCATAGGTTTCATCCAGCCCTGGTAACACCAGACTTTTGCGGTGCGGATATTACCTAATTTGCCAGAGTGTACAAACGCTATAGCATCTCTAAAATGCTGCTGGCTTCTTTGCCATTGCCCAACCTGCACTACGCGGTTATATTTTTTTTGCGCGGCTACCATTGCGTTGCACTCAGCTATAGAGTTACCAATAGGCTTTTCAACATACACATGTTTTCCTGCCCTGCAGGCTTCCACCATCTGCAGGCAATGCCAGTGGTCGGGAGTTCCAATGATCACGGCATCTATATCTTTGTTTTCAAGCAGTTTCCGGTAGTCTGTATATGTTTTTACTTTTGAGGCATCAAAGTTTAATGCTGATGCTTCGCCAAGGCGTTTATCAATTACATTTTTATCAACATCGCATAAGGCTACAAGATTTACGCCAGGCACTTTAAGCGCGGCTTTGGTATCGCTCCATCCCATACCATTAATGCCGATAGCACCAATATTTATCTGGTCAGAAGCTGCTATGGTTTTTTGACCTGCAGCAAATATTTTGTTTGAAAAAGCCGGTAGTAATACAGACGCGGCGGCAATACGGGAACTGTCGTATAAAAATTTTCTTCTGCCTGGCATAATCGTTATTGTTTATGGATAATGATGATATTGTTGCTGGAGGGTTTTGGGTTGAAGGTTTTTGGTTTGTAGTTTATGGTTTGTCGTTTAACGTTTAATGTAGAGACAGGGCATGCCTTGTCTCTACATTAAACGCCTCCTGCCTTACAGGATATTTTTCCTTAAATAACTGATGCTTTTTTCAATACTCACCAGTGGAGGACCAGGGCATACATCCTGCTCAACAAAAAAATGTTTCATGCCGGCAGTACGGGCAGCGGCAAAAATTTTTTTGAAATCAATTACACCGTTGCCTACTTCGGTAAAGAATTTTTTGGGTGTATTATCCATATCTTTTACATGCCAAAGCGGATAGCGACCCGGGTTGGCTTTGAACATATTTACGGGATTAATACCTGCATAAGATATCCAGTAAAGATCCAGTTCAAATTTTACAAGCTGCGGATCTGTCTCTTTCAATAAAATATCATATCCTTTTTGTCCGCCCATATCAATAAACTCAAAATCATGGTTGTGGTAACCAAATTGAATACCGGCTTTCTTACACACTTCTGCGGCTTTATTAAACTGCGCTGCAATTTTTTTATAATCGTCAATTGTTTTTCGTTCGGTATCAAACAGGTAGGCAATGATGATATACTTCTGACCAGCCGTTACGGCATCTTCAACCGTTTTTTCCCAATTATTATTAAGGTTTGCCAGCAGATAGTGCCCGCTGGGGTGAGAAAGTTTATTGTTTTTTAACAGCGTAGCAAATTCAGCCGGCGTCAGTCCAAAATATTTTCCATCCCTGTAGCCAAAAGATTCTACTTCATTATATCCCAGTGCTGCTACCTTTTCAATAATGCCTTTGGGATCTTTCATTATATCATCCCTGAGTGTATATAGCTGTAATCCAACGGCATGTTGTTTATAGGTTAATGAAGACGGATTAGCGAAAGCCGCTAAAGAAAACAGGCTTGTTTGTTTGATAAATGATCTGCGTGTTGTCATGGCAAGATGATTATTGATTGAGGAATGAAATTAAGAAAAAGAAACTTGTCAGGTCAACTTTGACAATGATGAGAAAAAATATTTCTATAGCGGGTATTAATGATGGTCGCAGTCGCCGGAATGGCAATGATTTGCCTTACGGCAAAGCCGGTAGTTGAGATAATGGGCTGATACAATTAAAACAACGGCGGGTATCAGCAGCCAGAGATGATAGTCATGAAATATCTCTTTCAGCAATAAAAATGAGATGCCGGCTGTAAAGAGCAGGGTAGGTAAAAATTTGTGATGATGCTTTTTATAACCGTGGTATAATGCATATAAGCCTACAACAAATGCAAGAGCTATCATTCCAAATTCAAACAGGTAATTATGAATGATATCTATTCCAAATATGGGTAAGCTGGTTAAAATAAGCGGCAGTACAGCGCAATGAAAAGCGCAGGCTACTGAAGCGGTTATACCAAGAGCGTCATAATTAATTTTAAACATCTTCAATAAAAGGGTTGCAAATATACTGCATTTTGCAACATTGTTGCAAAATGCAGTATATTAATTTAGTTAAAATATTTCTTATCAATCCTGTTCAGTGATGATAGCGTTTCAATCGTAACTTTGCAGCACTATTTTTATGAAAAAGAAAACCTGGGTTTATATTGTATTTTTTGTGATCCTTTTTGGGGGATTTTATATTTTTTTAACTTCTATAATCGACCCTTCAAAATCGAGGCTTCCTGTGTTAAATGATGTGCGTCCTTTCAGCTTTCAGCGACAGGATGGGCAGATAATATCCGATAAAGACGTAAAGAACAAAGTATATATAGCAGAGTTTTTCTTTACAACCTGCCCTGGCATCTGCCCTAAGATGAACACAAATATGAAGACGGTATATGAGAAACATAAAGCAAACAATGATTTTCTGATACTGTCGCATACTGTAGATCCTGCCAATGACAGCGTGGCGCGTTTAAAATATTATGCAGATTCCATGCAGGCTGATATAAAACACTGGTGGTTTGTTACCGGAGCCAAAGAAGATTTATATAAAGCGGCAAGGGAAAGTTATATATTGGATGACCCAAAGAACAATGCTACAAGTATAAACGAACAATTTTTACATACGCAGTTTTTTGCTTTAATAGACAGGAATGGCAGGGTGCGTGGTATTTATGACGGGTTGAAGAAAAATGAAATTGCTAAATTGAACAGTGATATAGATGATTTGCTGAAAGAGAAAATTTGACGCAGTTGTATCAAAATGTATGATATGGAAGAACAGATTGTAGATGTTTTAAAAAAAAGCCAGCTCAGCGTTACTGATAGCAGGAGAAAGATCCTGGAACTGTTTCTCCAGGCGGATAGTGCTATGGCGCACCATGATATTGAAACAAAAGCCGGTGAAAAATTTGACCGTGTAACGGTATACCGTACACTGCAGGCGTTTCTTGAAAAAGGGATCATTCATACCATACCAACGCCTGACAATTCTGTTAAATACGCATTGTGTAAAGACAATTGCGAGCAGGGCCATCACCATGATGACCATGTTCATTTTATCTGTAAAATCTGTGGTATCACCACCTGTCTTGACGATGTACATGTGCCTGAAATTAAATTACCCCGCGGCTATAAAACGCAACAAACAGAAGTAGTAGTAAGCGGAATTTGTAAAGAATGCAGTTGATAAACTGAGCAAACAATTATATGCAGAATCCAAATCTTAATGCTGACAAAAGTTCGCTTAGTACCACGGAAAAAGATTTTGAAAACAATATCCGCCCCGGGGAGATAGCTGATTTCAGCGGGCAGGAAAAAGTAATAGAAAACCTCAGGATATTTATTAAAGCCGCTAAAATACGGGGTGAATCACTTGACCATATTCTTTTTCACGGGCCTCCGGGCTTAGGCAAAACTACCTTAAGCCGTATTGTTGCGCATGAGCTTGGGGTGAATATCAAAGAAACTTCAGGGCCTGTAATTGAAAAGCCGGCAGATCTTGCGGGACTATTAACAAGTTTGCAAACCAATGATGTATTGTTTATTGATGAGATACACCGGTTGAGTACTGTTGTGGAGGAATATTTATATTCTGCAATGGAAGATAGCAGGATAGATATAATGATAGATACCGGGCCCAATACAAGAAGTATACAAATTAATCTTAATCCGTTTACATTGGTGGGTGCAACAACCAGAAGTGGTTTGCTAACAGCTCCTTTGCTCTCCAGGTTTGCCATTAAATCACGGCTTGAATATTATACAGCTGAAACGCTGAAGGGAATAATTATACGTTCAGCAAAAATTTTGCATGCAGATATTGACGCAAAGGCTGCCGCAGAAATTTCGCGCAGAAGCCGTGGTACACCCCGTATTGCAAATGGCTTATTGCGCAGGGTGAGAGACTTTGCACAGGTGTTGAATGACGGGAAAATTGATACAGGTATTACTATTCATGCATTGAAAGCGCTGAATGTAGATGAGCACGGACTTGATGAAATGGATAATAAAATACTCTCCACCATCATAGAAAAGTTTAAAGGCGGCCCTGTGGGGATAAATACTATTGCTACCGCTGTTGGCGAAGAGCAGGGCACTTTAGAAGAAGTATATGAACCTTTTTTAATACAGGAAGGCTTCATAATGAGAACAACACGCGGCAGAGAGGCTACTCAAAAAGCTTATGAACATCTTGGTAAAAATTTTCCGCGGCAGGATACATTGTTTTGATATTTAATAACATATTGGTATCCGGCATAAAAATAGCTGTTACTGACAGTATTGCGTTATCTTTAATGAAGGCATGTAGCCGTACCTTTTTATAGTTTGCCAATGGATAATTTTCTTGCCTCCGGACACAGACCTGGGAAATATGCTGACATTCATAAAAAAAATATTTCTCCAACAGTAATGGTTGTTGAACATGATCCTGATACTTTACTGCTTATTTCAGAATTGCTTAAAGATTTAGGATATGATGTAATAGAGGCAGGCAATGGCAGCGAAGCTTTGGAAAAGATAACGCTCAGCAACCCGGCAATTGTTTTTATGGATATAGAAATGCCGGTTGTAAATGGGTATGATGCCGTACTGGCGCTAAGGAAAATGGAAGAGCCTTTTCGTAGTATTCCTGTAATTGCTATTACCGTGCATTCAACTAATGAAGAGCGGAAAATGTATAGAGATGCAGGTATTGACCAGGTAATTTCAAAACCTTTTCGCCTTGCTGAAATAGAATTTAAGCTGAAACAATACCTCCACGGGCAGGCTTTTTCGACTTGCAACTTTTTGAGAAAATATTCGTCATATTATTGAAATTAAAAGCGAATGAAAAAAAATCCTTCTTTGTTAGTATGTATTTTACTCGACCTCCTGGGTTATGCGAGTTATGCGTTACCAATTTTAGGAGAATTTGGAGATATCATCTGGGCGCCTGTATCTGCGCTGATATTTTATAAACTTTTTGGAGGATGGAAAGGAGCTGTTGGAGGAGTGTTGAATTTTGTTGAAGAACTTTTCCCCGGACTTGATTTTATTCCAAGCTTTACAATAATGTGGTTTTTGAAAGTATACAATAGTAAAGCTGAAATTAAGCAGTCGATCCAACCCGTTTAAAGCTGCGGCGCTTCAATTCGTTGGAGCGCTATTTGTTTTTATTCCATCACAAACCTGTAGCCGATTCCTTTGACAGTAATGATCTGTAAGGCAGGGTCGTTTTTTAAATATCCTCTCAATTTGGTAATATATACATCCAGTGTTCTTGAATTGAAAAAAGAATCGCTCCCCCACAAAACATTGAGTATATCCCTGCGGTCAATTACACGTTCCCTGTTTTCATACAGTAGGCGGAGTAACTCACTTTCGCGGAATGAAAGTTTTCTTTCATCACCATCGGATAAGGTTTGACGATGTGGGTTAAAAGAAAAGTTGCCAATATTGATCTCGTTTTTAGGCGTATCCGCTGCATTATTGTTTTCTTTATTACGCAGCGCGTTCTCAATACGCACTATTAACTCCTCCATGCTGAATGGCTTGCGGATATAGTCGTTGCCACCAAGATTAAACCCTTTAACAAGATCAGCTGTTTGTGTTTTTGCCGTTAAAAAAATAATGGGTATGGCAGTATTAATCCGTCGTATTTCTTCAGCTATGGTAAAGCCGTCCTTATTGGGCAGCATAATATCAAGTATGCAAATATCAGGAGTTGCAGCAATGAATTGCTGCACAGCCTCGCCGCCATCCATTTCAAGCAATACTTCATAATCCCTGCTTTCAAGACTTTCTTTAACTATCTTGGCAAGAAACATTTCATCTTCTACGTAAAGTATTTTTACTTTAGGCATTGGCAACGGGTATTGTTACTATAAACTCGCTTCCTTTGTTTGGCTGACTTTGTATACGAATGGTACCTCTATGTTGCTGCACTATATGTGCAACATAGCTCAACCCCAATCCATATCCTTTTACATTGTGTTTATTACCTGCAGGCACCCTGAAAAATTTTTCAAAAATTTTATCCTTATACTCAACCGGTACTCCCACACCATCATCTTTCACACTCAATATACATTCTTTTCCATCAGATTGAACTGTTACATCAATTACCGGCTTCTTTTTGCTGTACTTTAAAGCATTATCCAGCAGGTTGTAAATAACACTTGTTAAATGTAAATGATCGGCCGATATAATAAAATGATCTCCTGAATAATTAAAGTTTACTACTGCCTGGGCCTTTTCAAACTGGAGGCTCATGGAGGTTAATACTTCCTGTACCAGTTGCTTTATATCAAACTGTTCGTATTGCAGGTCAACCTGCTGCTTCTCAAACATAGATAATTTCAGTACTTTATCTACAAGAAGAGAAAGCCTGTTTAACTCATTGCCGGCAATGCCGAGGTATTCTTTTGTTTTTTCGGGTTGCTTCAGCACATCAAAATTTTTGATGGCTTCAACAGCTACGCTAACCGTAGCAATAGGTGTTTTAAGCTCGTGGGTTATATTGCTGATAAAGTCATTTTTAATGTCTGTTAATCTATGCTGCGTCTTAAGACTTCTGTAGAGGAATATAAATGCAAAAATCGTAAGCGTTAATAAAAAAACGGAGAAGAGTATCTGCGGCAGTAATTGACGGAAAATATAATTAACATCATTTCCTAACTGCAGGGTATAGGTGATTGGGTGAGAAAGCCCGATAACGACTTTATTCCATTCTCTTCTTCCCGGTTCATCGCGTTTAAAACCATCTCCATCTGTTTTAATAATAGAAAAAGGAACATTAATCTGTTCCCTGGACAGGTTTTTAGTAAATACTGCTTGTATATCATGAATGCGTAAAGAATCCTGCAGGGAATCTATCCCCATCAAAACTTCGAAATACCTGTCACCCGCTCTGTATGGTATCCTGGGGCTTGAGTCGGGCGGCGGCGGCGTGCCGGGCGGCCGCTCAAGTGTAATAATTGAATTCTTATTTTCTGGCAAAAGCGGCATTAAGGAGTCTGATATACGCTTACGGATTACATCTGCAAATCTTGCCACACCTGGCGGATAGCCAATCATCCATTTTGCCGAGCTATCAATTTTCAGCTTTGAAGATTGCAGCTCAAAAACAGATTCCCTGAATAAAGCGTTTGTGCGGAATCGTAAGGTTCTCTTCTCTTCATCTACCTTCATGGTCAACCAGTAAACCTGGAATGCAGTAATAAGTACTATTGCTGCAATCATTAACCCCAGGGATGTAAGGAAAGTCTTCTTCATTAATTACAAAAATAGAGGCAAGTAAATAATAATATTAAATGCTTTAACCTTAATTAACAAGGTTGGGTGGTTTGCATAATAAATCAGAGATCCATTCGTTATTTTCCAATCTTTACTAATATCCAATCAAAAACATTTGCTATGCGCCTGTTAAAATTACAAAAGACGTTTGCTGTTAATAGGTTGTTTTCCAGCTTGTTCCAAAGGTTTGTTCAACAGCCGGACTTTTATCCGATAAAGCATTACCATAAGAGAAAGCGTGGTAAGCATCAGTTGGATGGTTTATAATCGCCTATCCCTAGATCACCATAAAGTGTGTTTACCGCTCCCTGTAAGGAGCGGTTTTTAATTATATACTATGCCAGGTCGAGCCGGGGTTTGTTTTGCAGGATTTTTTCAATCTCTTCTATTATATCCGGGGAAAGAACTTTAACTACTTCCAGCGCTTTTAAATTTTCTGATAATTGTTCTTTTCGTGTGGCGCCCAGTATAGCTGTGGTTACATTTGGGTTATGTATGGTCCATGCAATGGCAAGGCTTGCAAGAGACACATTCAAATTTTTTGAAAGTACTGCAAGCTGCTTCACTTTTTTGATTTTTTCATCCTGCACCCATCTTTCTTTCAGCCAGTCAAAGCCTTCAATGGCAAGGCGTGATCCTTCGGGAATGCCGTTATTATATTTGCCTGTTAAAAATCCTGCTGCAAGCGGGCTCCATATAGTTGTGCCCAAGCCTGCATTCTGAAAAACGGGTAAATAATCCTGTTCCATTTTGAAGCGCTCAAACATATTATATTGTGGTTGCTCCATTGCAGGTCCTATCAGTTTGTACTCCTGTGCTGCGCGGTGAGCTTCCATAATTTCCGCGGCGCTCCATTGGCTGGTGCCCCAATATAATATTTTACCCTGTTGTATTAAATGATTCATCGTCCAGACCACTTCTGCAATAGGCACATTGGTATCGGGGCGATGACAGAAGAACAGATCAAGGTAATCGAGTTGCAGGCGTTGTAAAGCTTCGTTACAGGCTTCTACCAGGTGTTTACGGCTCAGTCCGGTTTGATTGGGTTTATTATTTTTTCCCCTCCATCCAAAATATGCTTTTGAAGAAACGGTATACGATGTCCTGTCCCAGTTTTTTCTTTTCAATACCCTGCCCATCAGCTTTTCACTTTCACCCAGGGCATATACTTCTGCATTATCAAAAAAATTAATACCACTGTCATAAGCTATTCCCATCAGTTCATCTGCAAGTGTATCATCAACCTGTTTGTGAAAGGTAACCCAGCTACCATATGACAACACACTAAGTTCTAGGCCTGTGCGGCCCATTCTGCGATAATCCATAGTTAAAAAGTTATTAATCAGTAAAGTAATAGATTCTCAAAAATACCCCTTTATTCGATAGAAAGAAGACCGGGGGTAATTGCAATAACCAATTATTTCGAAGTTTTTTCCTTTTCTTTGTAGCCTCCGGTGCTGTATATTGAAGCAAAAAAATTACTTTAGCAATTAATTGAGGTAAATAAGGATGAGTTACGAGATAAAACAAGAAAATAAGTTCCGCTATATTGAAGAAGGGAGTGGAGAAACCCTGATATTGCTGCATGGCTTGTTTGGAGCCCTGAGCAACTTTGAACCCCTGATTGAATATTTCAAGAAAGAATATAAAGTGGTTGTTCCTGTATTGCCGCTTTTAGAGCTTGATTTACTGCATACTTCCGTTGGCGGTATTGAAAAATTTGTTCAGAAATTTATTGAATACAAAGGGTATACCAATGTTCATCTTTTAGGAAACTCTCTCGGCGGGCATGTGGCATTGCTTCATATTCTTAAACATCCCCAAAATATTAAATCATTAATACTTACCGGAAGCTCCGGTTTGTTTGAAAATGGTATGGGAGATACTTACCCTAAGCGGGGTGATTATGAGTATATCCGCAAGAAAACCGAACTTACTTTTTACGATCCTAAAATGGCTACCAAGGAGCTGGTTGATGAAGTATTTGAAATAACCAGCAACAGGCTTAAGGTTATTAAAATCATTGCGCTTGCAAAAAGCGCCATCAGGAATAATCTTGGCGAAGAACTGAATGAAATAAAACAACCAACCTTATTGGTTTGGGGTAACAATGATACGATTACACCGCCGTTTGTTGGCAGAGAGTTTAATAAACTGATACCAAACAGCGAACTGCATTTCATTGATAAATGCGGTCACGCACCTATGATGGAGGTACCGGAAGAGTTTAACAAAATTTTGCATCAGTTTCTCACAAAACTGAAAGAGCCTGCAGCGGTTACCCGGTAATTTGCATCTGTAGAAAAAAGGCTTATTTATGTTTGCAGGGCAACTCATATCGCAAAGCATTCCATTTTTGCATTTGGATGATACTGCCGGAAAGGCATTGCAGGAAATGAATGATTTTCATGTTTCGCATCTTCCTATTGTAGCAGATGAAAAATATTTAGGTTTGATAAGTGAAGAAGTATTACTTGATAATGATGAAAAAAGCCTTCTTCAACATCTTCATACTGATTTTATAAAGCCTTTTGTAAGGCAAAATGATTTCTTTCTATTGGCTGTTAAAAGGGCAAGAGATATGCATTTATCTGTTGTGCCTGTTATTGCAGAGCAATATGAATTACTTGGAGTGATAAGCGAAGATGATTTATTCAGGCAACTGAGTATTTTTTCCGGTATTGATGAGCAGGGGGGAATTATAGTGCTTGAAATGGAGAAAAATGATTTTTCTGCAGGAGAGCTGAACCGGCTTATAGAATCGAATGATGCTTATATTACACAGCTTAACAGCTATTTCGATACAGCAACTCAACTGCTTACTGTTACCATTCGCATCAATAAAACCGAAATATCTGATATCGTAGCCACACTTCAAAGGCATGAATATAATATCCGTTACTATAATGGTGAGGAATTATATCAAAATGAATTGCAGAATAACCTGGATCATCTCATGAATTATTTAAACATATAATTCTTTTTAGGTTTCCTGAGCCTGAAATTTGTTTAATAGTGCTATTTTTAATTCTTTAGCCTATCAATAAAAAGTATATCCACAAGGATTTTAATGAGGTACTCGAACAAATATGTGTTGATGCTTGGGATTTTGCTCTGTTCACTTCAGTATTTGAAAGCACAGGATTTAGAGGAAAAGCCACACGAGGATGATGAAGTGCTGCAACATTCTTTTATAACAATACGCAATGTTATTGCTACAGGAAATAAAATCACAAAACCTTATATAATAGCCAGGGAGGTACCCCTAAAAAGGGGAGAGAAATATTCTATTTCCGATATCCTGAAAAATATCCCGCTTTCAAAGCAAAACCTTATGAACACCGGGCTTTTTATTGATGTGGCTGTTGATTTTACCAACTGGAATAATGACTCGCTTGATATACTGGTAGATGTAAAAGAACGCTGGTATTATTTTCCGGTGCCTTACCTGAAACCTATTGACCGCAACTTTAATGTATGGATTAAGGAATACGATGCCAGCTTAAGCCGTGTAAACTATGGCATTAAACTGATTGGATATAATGTAAGTGGCAGAAATGATAAGCTGAATATCTGGTTGATTTCCGGTTATTCAAGGCAGGTAGTAATGAATTATACAGCTCCATATTTTGATAAATCTCTGAAGCAGGGTATCAGTTTTGACTTTTTATATTCAGCCAATAAAGAACTGAACTACGCTACAAAAGAGGATAAGCAGGCATTTTATAAAGATCCTCATGAATTTATAACAAGCCGTTTTCGAGTAGGCGTTGGGTATAGTTTCAGAACAGGGTATATAAAACGGCATGTAGCCAGGATAAGCTATAATGTGGTTAAGATCAATGATTCTCTTTTTGAAAGAAATCCGCGCTATTTTGATGGCGGGAAGAAAACCGCCCGGTTCCCTGAACTGTTTTATCAGTATCAGTCCATCAACGTAAATTATATTCCTTATCCGCTTAAAGGACACCAATGGGAAGTATCTCTTTTAAAGAGAGGGCTTAACAAAAACATGAACCTGTGGGAGTTTAATGCAAAAGGAGGAAAATACTGGGAAGTTGCGCCGAAATATTATTTTGCCTTGCAGGGAAATGCTGTTGTGAAGTTACCTTTTGATCAACCATATTATAACCAGCAATTACTTGGCTACGGAGATAATTTTTTAAGAGGACTTGAAAATTATGTAGTAGACGGGTCAGTGGCAGGCGTAACCAAAGCTACTTTCAGGCGGGAGATATGGACGCCCAAGTTGCGCACGGGCTTAAAATCGAGGCTGTATGGTACCATACCTTTTAAATTTTACCTGAAAGTGTATGGCGATGCCGGATATGTATATAATAAAACACCGCCCCCATCCAATGTTCTAAACAACAGGTTATTATATACCGGTGGCGGTGGTTTGGATATCTGGAGTATATATGATGCTACTATTTCGCTGGAGTACAGCTTTAATCAATTAGGCCAGCGCGGACTCTTTTTCCAGGCAGGACTTGGGTTGTAATTCAGGATAAAATAAACGGGTAGCTGTTATTAAAATTGATGTTTAATTTTGGAGCGGTCTCAGCCATAAATCTTTTAAGCAAATTTTATTTACATGAAAATCGCAATATACAGCAGGGGTGGTGAAAGTGTTAATAAGGATGATGTTTTGCTGCTATTCAAAGAACTGGAAAAGCAGAAAATCACTTTTGTTATCTATCGTGATTTTTTTGAGCAGATAAAAGATATTACTTCAGCAGATCAGCATAATACCTTTACCGACGCATCTGAACTTGACGATAGTTTTGAGTGCTTGCTAAGTATGGGAGGAGATGGAACCATGCTGGATACGCTCACGTTTATACGCGATTCAAATATACCTGTGCTGGGTATTAATTTTGGACGACTGGGTTTTTTGGCTACTATAGGCAAACATGAGCTGCGGGATGCGGTTACTTCTCTTGCAAACAGAACTTACCTCATTGATAAGAGAAGTTTGATTCATCTTGATGCCAATATTCCGCTTTTTGGAGACACGCCCTATGGGCTGAATGAATTTGCTATTCATAAAAAGGATACCTCATCGATGATAAAAATTCATACCTATCTTAACGGGGAGTTTTTAAATACCTATTGGGCAGACGGGCTGATAGTAGCAACACCAACAGGATCAACCGGATATTCATTAAGCTGCAATGGACCGGTGGTATTTCCTGAATCCGCAAGTTTTGTAATTACTCCTGTGGCTCCGCATAACCTTAATGTGCGGCCCATCATAATTCCAGACAACAATATTGTTTCTTTTGAGGTAGAAGGCAGAACCGATCAATTTATATGCGCATTAGATTCCAGGCGCGAAATTGTAAGTAAGGATACTCAGATTGCTATTAAAAAGGAAGCCTTTTCGCTTAGCCTTATCCGCCTGAATGAAAACAGTTTCCTGCAAACGCTCCGCAACAAACTCTCCTGGGGCCTGGATAAGAGGAATTAGACATATTAAGATTTAATTAAAATCGACGGATATCTTATGGAGTTTCCACGGTAATCACGTATTTTGCACAACAATCATTTATCCTCAAACCTCCATATATCGAAGCAGTTTTACTTAAAGTAAATTAATGTTTGATGAAGAAGTTATCCGTGTCTTTTTTATTAGTGATTATCTTCTCAGCTTCCAGAGCACAGGTAGTTGACGGAGTGAAACAGGAAGGAGAAATTGGCGTGACTGTTGGAGCAGCACACTATTTTGGAGATTTAAATACTAATGTAGGAATTAACAGGCCTAAACCTGCTGTTGGTGTTTTTTTTCGCAAACAGTTCAGCGAGTATATCGCTTTGCGGTTAGGATTACATTACGCGCAGCTCGGTTATTCTGATATTTACAGCAATAATGAATTTCAGAAAAGAAGGAACCTCAGCTTTAATTCTAATATATGGGAAGCAACCCTGCAGGGAGATTTTAATTTCATGCGGTTTGTTCCAGGCGATCCTTATTTAAGATTCACGCCCTATGTTACATTGGGTATCGGCGCGTTTAATTATGATCCATACGCATATCTTGGAGGAACCAAGTTTTATTTAAGAAATATAGGTACCGAAGGACAAGGCTCTTCTTTATACCCCAATCGCAAGCCATACAGTGCTGTGGCTTTTTGTATGCCTTTGGGAATGGGAGTTAAATACAGCATTAATCCTAACCTGAATTTCTCATTTGAAGTTGCTTATCGTTTTACTACCACAGATTATCTTGATGATATAAGTACTACCTATGCACCGGATGCATATGCACAAACAATGCCCGACGGTACTGCTACCGCATGGTATTTATTACAGGATCGTTCTTATGAAACAGGGGATGGAGTACGCATCGGAACCAAAGGACGCCAGAGAGGATTTAGCGGCCAGCGTGATGCATATATTATTGCTGAAGTAGGGCTGGCTTTAACGCTTACTTCTTATAAATGTCCTACGGCAAAATATTAAATGCTGACCTTGTAATATTGTATAAGGCAGGGAACAAAAGTTTGGTATGTTGCACCGTATACTTCCTGCCTCTGACCTTATACCTTCCTCCATCTGCCTTTTACCATCCCGCAAATGATAAATCCATATTATAGGATAGCTTTGCTGTAAACAGGACCTATTTCTACATGAATTATATAAATGAATTTACAAAATTCATCACTGGTCAGTATCTTACTAAGGGCGTGCGCATTACCGCGGGTGCAATTTTGCCGGCACTTATTCTATATCATTATGATTTATTGTCGATAGGTATTGCCATGCCGCTCGGCGCTTTAATGGTTAGCCTTACCGATTCTCCGGGCCCCATACATCACAGGCGCAATGGTATGCTGGTGAGTAATATTTTAAATTTTGTAGTAGCCATCATTATAGGATTTACCCGCTATTATCCCTGGCTGCTTGCTATAGAGCTTACATTGCTCGGTTTTTTCCTTTCTTTTATTGGTATTTACGGAGCGCGGGCCAGCTCAATAGGTTTAATAGCAATTATAGTTATCGTGCTGAACATTGATGTACATCATTCGCAGGACAGGGTTTGGCAGGATGCGCTGTTTATGCTTGCAGGGGGCATGTGGTATATGTTAATGAGCCTGGTGCTATATTCTTTGCGCCCTTACCTTCTTATTCAGCAGGCGCTTGGCGAATGTATAATTGAAACTGCGGAATACTTACAGGTGAAATCGAAAATGTATAGCTTTAATACTGATCCTGATGAGATTTATAAAGAAATTCTTCCGCTTCAGATAAACATACATAACCAGCAGGAACAATTGCGTGAGCTATTATTTAAGGCAAGAGGATTTACGCGTGAATCAACTACAAAAGGAAGAATACTGTTGATGATGTTTCTTGATTCTGTGGACCTCTTTGAACAGGTAATGACAACGCAGCAAAATTACAACGCTTTACGCTCCTATTTTAAAGAAGGAGATATCCTGGAAAAATTCAGATTGCTTATTGTTGAAACTGCTGTTGAATTAGATAAGTTAGGACTGGTGATTCAAAGCGGCTTTCCTCCTAAGGGTAATGAAAGGCTTAGCGAACTGATAACAGAAACAGAAGACTATTTTGTTGCTTACAGGGAAAGTCATATATCACCTGAAAACCTGGAAGGGTTTATCAGCCTGCGGCATGTGCTTAATTCAATAAAGGACATAGCAGAACGTATTAAACGTTTGCGTAGGTATAGCACATATAGCAGTAAGGTAAGCAAAGAAGTAAAACCAGATGTTGTGGATGTTGAAAAATTTGTTTCTACGCAGGAACTGGATCCCAAATTGCTTAAGGAAAATCTGTCGCTGCAATCAAATATTTTCAGGCATTCGGTCAGGGTAAGTATATGCATTTTTGCAGGGTATGCCATTTCACAGTTATTTCCCTTTGGGCATAGCTATTGGATATTGCTTACCATTGTTACCATTTTAAAGCCTGCATACAGCCTTAGCAAAAGCAGAAATGTTGAAAGGCTTCTCGGAACAATTGTAGGTGTGTTTATCGGGTTTTTAATCCTGAATTATGTAACCGAAACTTATATATTATTTATAGGAACCATTGTTTCAATGATTGTAGGTTACAGTTTTTTGCAGATTAAATATTTCATCAGTGTAATTGGTATTACGCTGTATGTTTTATTGTCGTTTCACTTTTTGCATCCAGTAGATTTCAGAAGTGTTTCTACAGATCGGATTATTGATACGGCGATAGGCTCGGCTATTTCTTTTATTGGTGCGTTTTTTATTTTACCCAAATGGGAGCGTGAGCAGGTAGATGAATATATTGCGCGGCTTATGGAAGCCAATACAAAATATTTTACTACTGTGGCCAAAGCATTTTATGCAAATTCGCTGGATATAAATGAATATAAGATCACCAGAAAAGAAGCGTATGTTGCTTTGGCAAATTTATCAGACGCGTTTCAGCGTTTGTTATCAGAGCCTTCAGGCAGAAATAAACACCCGGAATTATTGCACCAGTTGGTAGTAAGTAATCATATGCTTACTTCTCATATTGCTTCCCTGGCTACTTACGCCAAATCGCTTGCTTTGAGATACCGGTCTGATGCTTTTAAATCGGTAGCTCAATCAATAGAGCTGCAAATGCAGTATGCTTTAGCTTTATCGCAGCACAAAAAAAGCGACCTGCCTGTGCTCAACGAACAGGGTTTTGCAAGAGTAAGAGATATTATTCAAAATCTTCGTAATAAAAGAGTAGAAGAACTCCAAAGTGGTATGCAGGAAAGTGATACACGTAAGCAATTTTCAGGATTTAAAGCAATATCCGATCAGTTTGAACTCATACAAACCATTATTTCGGACATTATTAATGTTCTCAAAAAATTGATAATTTAGTAAAACAAGGTATGGATTTTGCTAAGAAAACGCATTCAGATAATTTAAAAAACACCAAAATAGGTTTCTGTTAATCTATATCAAAACCTTGGCCGGTTAATACCCGCTATATTGTGTGGCTACCTGAAAAAGAGTTGATTTTAAACCACTTGAGAAATTGCCTGCTGATTGAGTGCTTTTATTGTTAACAATATCTAAAAGCGTATGCCGTTTAAATTCAGGCTTAGAAAAAAGATATCCATGAAAATCCGTATTACCCGTAAACACATAGCATATTTATTGCTATCCGCATTTCCTGTTTTTGTAGCAAGTACACTCAAAACAAATGCTATATCTCCGGCTCTTCCCGGTATTACATATTATTTACCCGCTGACATTAATATTGAAGCAAAACAATCTTTCCTCAACAGGTTGTACGACAGTGCAGGCTTGGATGCATCCGGCTTGCAAAAAAAGGTGCTGGAAATAGCTATGGAAGGTTTCAGTAAACTGATGATGAAAGGGCGATTGAATAAAGACAGCATCCTTACTATCGTGGATTTTTCAAAATCTTCTAAAAACAAAAGATTGTATGTAATTGATTTGAAGAACGAAGTGTTGCTGTTTAATACGCTGGTAGCGCATGGCAGAAATTCCGGGGGAGAATATGCCCGTAGTTTTTCGAATGTGCCATCTTCAAATAAAAGCAGTCTCGGGTTTTATGTTACAGCGTCAACATACAGGGGTGAGAACGGGTACTCTCTGCGTTTGCAGGGAGTGGAAAGAAATATTAACGACAGAGCTTACCGGAGAGCTATTGTAATGCATGGTGCTGAATATGCAAATCCTCAGTTTCTGGCGGCAAGAGGTATATTGGGACGGAGTTTCGGATGCCCTGCCATTCCTATGGAAGAAAACGCGGCTATTATTGATGTAATTAAAGACGGGTCATGCCTTTTCATATATTCACCCGATAAAAAATATTTCAAACTTTCTACGGTTCTAAACGGTTAAGGTGAATGTAAGAATGGTTAAGGTTGATGCCCGTATCCTATGGATAGCGGGCTTTTTTTATCCGAGAAACCAAGCAGCTATCCACTGGCTGATGAATCCTGTAACAAGTCCTCCAATAATATCAGCCATATTATGATCAGATACAAGTAAACGGGAGGTGCAGATAATGCCTGTAATAAGTACTGCAAATGCAAACGGAATACTTACAACAGCAGGGGATGTATATAAAAGAACCGTAAAGAAGCCGATCAATCCCCCGGCGCCGGTAGTGTGCATGCTGATTTTAAAATAAATGTTGGCAATGAAAGCTATTGCAGTGGCAAGAAAAATACCAAGCGTCATTATTGCCATCACGGATGGTATATCTCCTTTGTTTTTGAATACATAGAAGTTCCAGAAAAAATAGATCATGCAAATAGTATAGAGCAGTATTCTGTCTTTCCTGGTTTTCAGATAAATAGAATCAATAAAGCCAAGGGCTTTACATAGCAATACGGAGATGAGTGGAAAAAAAATACTATTTACTATATAGATCAATATCGTTTGCAGCCTGGTGATCTTGCTTACCCCTATAAAATAATCCGGCTGCAGGTAAACAATATACAAACACATATACAGGCCGATAAACAAAGGATGGAATATCCAGGAAAAGAAATTTGCTAATGCTTTAATAACAGGCGATGTATGCACCGCAGTGGTAGTAGAAACAGAGCTCATCATAATTGTTTTCTTAGCCGGGCAACAGGTATATTAAGCTGCTCGCGGTATTTTGCTACGGTGCGTCTTGCAATGTTATAACCTTTTTGCTGAAGTAACTCAGTAAGTCTTTCATCGCTCAATGGTTTCTTTTTGCTTTCTCCTTCCACCATATCGCTCAATATCTTTTTTACTTCTCTTGTAGATACCTCTTCACCACTTTCTGTGCTCAGCGATTCACTGAAAAAGAATTTAAGCCGGTATGTTCCAAATTCTGTTTGCACAAATTTGCTGTTTGCAACACGGCTTACCGTTGATATATCCAATCCTGTTCGTTCTGCAATATCTTTTAAAATCATAGGTTTAAGCATCGTTTCATCTCCTGTTAAAAAGAAGTCGTGCTGGTATTCCATTATGGAATGCATAGTGGTGTATAAAGTATGCTGGCGTTGCTTTATCGCGTCAATAAACCACTTGGCTGCATCTATTTTCTGTTTGATAAATAGTACTGCTTCTTTCTGGCGTTTATCTTTTTTGCTGCCCTTATCATAATCCCTCAGCATGTCTTTATAACCCTCGCTTATTCGTAAGTCGGGGGCGTTTTTTGAATTAAGGGTAAGCTCAAGTGTATTGTTATTATTGTGGATAAAAAAGTCAGGAATAATATAGCTTTCAGCTTTATTGACCTCGCCAATATTACCGCCAGGTTTGGGGTTGAGGCGGATGATCTGGTTAATAGCCGCCTTCAGATCTTCATCAGTGAGGTTTAATCCCCGCTGAATTTTATCGTAATGTTTCTTAGTAAACTCATCAAAATAATCAGACAGAATATTGATGGTCATGGCAACTTCATTTCCCTCTTCGCGTTTTCTTTCCAATTGCAGTAATAAACATTCTTTTAAGTCTCTTGCACATATTCCCGGCGGATCAAATTGCTGTATTTGCTTTACCAGGTCTGCAATCTCTTCTTCGGTAGCAGCAATATTTTGCCTGAAAGCAAGGTCATCGGCTATTGCGCCATAATCGCGTCTCAAATAACCATCATCATCAATACTGCCTACTATCTGCTCTGCTATTTTTCGTTGCTTTTCATCAAGCGTAAGCATAGTAAGCTGATCTAAAAGAAACTCATGAAATGTGCTCTCTATTTTGAAAGGGATGGTCTGCTTCTCATCCATCTCCGGGTAGTTATCATCCTTTAGCTTGTAATCAGCTATATCATCTTCGTCGCTTACATAGTCGCTGATGTCAATATTATCATACTCATCCTCGCTGCCTTCGCTTTCAAAATCCTCATCTTCACCGCTTTCAAATTCATCCGCTATTTCTGTATCGCTTTCGTCATGTGTTTCATCTGCTGTTTCGAGAGCCGGATTCTCCTCCATTTCTTCTTTTATTCTTTCTTCTAAATTGGCCGTAGGAACCTGGAGCAACTTCATCAATTGAATTTGCTGCGGCGATAATTTTTGAAGAAGTTTTTGTTGAAGACTCTGACTCAGGGCCATAGAGATTAATTAAAAGTCATTTGATTATGGAAGTTAATAAAAAATGGCGCTTCATAGCAAAAATCAGGCCGCAAATTACTTACAAATTAACTATACACTAAAACAATTTTCCTCTTTGTGTTTTATTTAACACGGTTTATTTATTTTTTTTAATTTTAATTATTGAAAACCAATTGTTTGTAATAAATGGTTTCATTCTCTTTTTATTGAAAAATTTATTTTTTCCACATGTGGAAAACAAAACGGTTTTATAAATGAGGGTAAAGACTGTAACACTAAATTTGTGGCTCATCCGTTAATAATCAATCACTTCTACATCAGTTTATTATGTGTGATAAGCCATTAAGAAATATCTCAGTGCTTTTGGTAGAGGATAACGAGATGAATACTTTGCTTGCTTCTGCTATTTTAAGCAGAACGGGTGCTAACATTACCGAAGCAGGAAATGGTAAAGAGGCTATTGAACTTTTGCGGCAAAAACCTTTTGACATTATTTTGATGGACCTCCATTTGCCTGTTATGAATGGGCTGGATACTACAAAGTATATCAGGAAAGAACTTAAGCTGGATGTGCCTATCATTGCTATTACTGCCAACATTATAAATGATGAAGAGAACAGGTGCCTTGAGGCAGGAATGAATGCCTTTATATCAAAACCATATACAGAAAAAAACCTGGTAGAGAAGATTTCTTATGTGCGTCATATTGCTGAAAGCAAAAAAGCGGATCAGCCCGTTTCGCCTCCCCTGGAAGAAGGTTTATTTAATTTAAATACGCTGAACGTTGTAACCCAGGGAAATACGGAACTGATGCGCACAATGCTCCAGGCGTTTATAAACCAGGCCTCCGTATCAATATATGCTTTAAAAACCGCTCTTAAGGAGAAGAACTTTATAGAAATACATGCAGCAGCTCATAGTATTAAACCAAATATTGATACACTGGAGATCACATCTTTAAAAACCATCATCAGGCAGATAGAAGTATTGGCCGGGCAGGAAAAAGATATTGAAGAGTTGGGATACCTGATTGCAATGCTGGAATCTGTACTTACAAAAGTTGTAGCACAATTGAAACTCCAGGAAAATATCTGACTTATTATTTAACAACCTCCCATCGTTTCCGCTCATCCGACCATTGTATTTTTTGCAGTATACCGAGCTCACTTTCCTGGTTATTTGTATCAACGGCGGTAAGTCCTATGTAAAATTCCTTTTTTAAATCTTTTTGCTGAAGCAGGGAAGATAAAAGTAACCGGTATTCAGCAGCATCTTTCCTGTCTGCAATTATAACAGTTGGCGGTAAGGTTGAAATGTCGATATTTTCCAGGGTAGGAAAAGTATATACGGCAAATTTTCTGATAATTTTTTTCTGCTCAATATCAGCGAGTTTGATTTGTATCTGCTGCGTAGCTGTATTGCTGTCAACGTTTATATCAGCAATTACCGGTGGCAGGGGTTTTATACTATCAATCCATGGCATTGGCGGCAGTAGTGCAGGGTATTTGTAGTAGTGCTGTTTTAAACTGTCGTTCCAGCCGTTGGGGTTACTCAAAAATGAACGGGTGCTAAAATAAACCTGCCCCTGTATAGTAGGATATTTACGCGAATCTTCAATTTGCAGCGGAATGATTGTTTTGTCGCGCCACCTGGTGTTTGATCCTCCTTTATAAATACCCAGTCCGATATAGCATTGTTTATTATAGGTATTCCTGCTCCACCAGTCTACCAATACTTCATACGGAGCTGCTTTATGCCCGTGTTCCCAGTATAGTTGAGGTACAACATAGTCTATATAGCCTTCTCTCAGCCATAATAATATGTCTGCGTACAGGTCGTCATAATTGGTTTGCCCTGCCCTGGTATCACTGCCCAGGCTATCTACAGATTTATTCCTCCATACACCAAACGGGCTGATGCCAAATCTGCAAAACGGTTTTTCTTCTTTAATTGCGCGGCTCAGCTTTGTGATAATAGAATCTACATTAGCCCTGCGCCAGGTATCTCTGTCGGCGCCATTGCCATATAAAGCAAAAGTCCTGTTGTCGGGAAATTCCTTTCCGGGCATGCGGTAAGGATAAAAATAATCATCAAAATGCAGTGCATCCACATCATACCTGTTTACAATATCCCGAATTACTTTTACTACAAAATCCTGGGCTTCTTTATTACCGGGATCAAAATATCTTTTGCCTCCATATGCCAAAAACCACTGGGGATGTACCCTGGTGATATGCGTTGGTGATACAGATGATTTACCAATCGAAAATTCTGCCCTGTAAGGATTACACCACGCATGAAATTCCATACCGCGCTTATGTGTTTCCTCAATCATGAACTGCAGTGGATCGTAATAAGGGTTTGGTGCTCTGCCCTGTTTGCCGGTAAGCCATTCACTCCAGGGTTCATACGGCGAAGGGTAAAAAGCATCAGCGGCAGGCCGGATTTGCATGATGACCGCGTTCATTCCAAGATCCTTCAGCATATCAAGCAAGCGGATAAATTCAACTTTTTGTCCTTCCGAATTATAATTTCCCCGGCTGGGCCAATCAATATTGTCTACTGTAGCTATCCATGCGGCACGAAATTCATACTTGGGATGCTGTCCAAAGCAAGGAGAAAGAAATGCCAGCAGCGATATTGCAATAAGATAAAGGTTCTTCATACTGTAAAGAAAAGGAAATACTGGAAACGGTCAACCCTTATCTCTTATTTTATCAAGCAGGGCGTTTAATAATGTAGCATCTTCTTCAGAAAGGTTTTCAAGAATGGCGTCCATTTTATCATGCTTTTGGTCTAATCTTTCAAGAACTTCTTTTCCATGCTCGGTTATAGAAATGTCTACCAACCTTTTGTCGGTAATTGAAGTTTTCTTATCAGCGAGGCCTTTTAAAACCAGCCGGTCAACAATACGGCTGGTATCGCTCATTTTATCAAGCATTCTTTCCCTTATCTGCAATGTTGAAATAGGCTGGGGAAATGAGCCACGCAGTATACGGAGAATATTAAATTGCTGGGGAGTGATATTTTCTATGTCAAAAAAAGCCTTCTGGCGCTCCATCATCCAGTTGTAAGTGTAAATCAAATTGATTGCACCCTTGTGGTGTTCATTCCTGAATTTAGCCTGTTTAATATCCTTCTCTAAAGACATTAGCGGATGTTTACCGCAAAAATAAATTTTTTAAGGGTAATTTTGCGTGTTATGCAACATACTACACAAAGCCAGCAGGATAAGGTAAATACAGGTGATTCATTATCAAACCTGGCAGAAACGTTGATTGGCTCAGAGATTATTAAGCTGAGTGGAGAAATAAAGGAAAAAATAAAACAGGGAAACAAGATCTATAACTTTACTATTGGAGATTTTGATCCTGCTATTTTCTCCATACCACCGGTGTTGGAAAATGAAATTATTGAAGCGTATAAACATCATTTTACCAATTATCCTGCAGCGGAGGGCAATGCTGATCTGCGTGAATCTATAGCTGCATTTTTAAAGGAAAAAGAAGGGTTGTTGTATGCGCCAGACGAAATTCTTGTAGCATCCGGCGGCAGGCCACTTATTTATGGTTTTTTCAGAACTGTTGCAGATAAGGGCGATAAGATAATTTATGCCGTGCCTTCGTGGAATAATAATCACTATACACATTTTGTAGAAGGCGTTCATTGTGAAGTTCAGGCAACTGCTGAAAACCATTTTATGCCATCTGCAAAAGACATTAAGCCGCATTTGCAGAACGCGGTAATCCTTGCGTTATGTTCCCCGCAAAACCCTACTGGCACTACCTTTCAGAAAGAAACACTGGAAGAGATATGCGATATGGTACTGGAGGAGAATAAGCAACGAACCGCAGGTCAAAAAAAATTATATGTGCTGTTTGACCAGATGTACTGGCAGCTTACTTACGGAGATATCAAACATTATGACCCTGTTTCATTACGAGCCGAGATGAAAGCATATACAGTATATGTAGATGCTATCAGTAAATGCTTTGCGGCTACAGGGGTAAGGGTAGGCTGGGCTATGGGGCCTGCAAAGATTATTAATAAGATGAAAGCGATATTATCGCATATAGGTGCATGGGCGCCTATGGCAGAGCAGAAAGCCGTAGCAAAATTTTTATTACAGAAAGAAGCCATGGATAAATATTTGCAGCATTTCAAATCGGAGGTATCTTTCAGGTTAGAAAAGATTTATGAAGGGTTTATGCAACTGAAGAAAGAAGGATTGCCGGTAGATGCCATAGCGCCACAGGCAGCAATTTATCTTACTATACAGGTAAATGCAGTGGGTAAAATGGCTGAAAATGGAACCAGGCTGCATGAACAAAAAGATGTTACAGATTATTTATTGAACGAAGCCGGATTGGCTGTTGTTCCTTTTTATGCATTTGGTGCACCTAAAAACTCAAGCTGGTACCGCCTTAGTGTAGGAACCTGTAAAAAAGAGGAAATAAACAGCATGCTCCAGGCGTTGAGTAATGCATTAAAGAAGTTGAAATAAATTTCAGCTTCTCACAAACTATGATAAAACAATATACTATGAAACAACTTGTGAGATTTTTATTGCCTGCCTGTATATTGCTGTTTTTTACCGGCTGTGAAACAGCGCAACAGGTGCTGGGCTCAATGAATACAGGAAGTGGAGCATTAAGCTCAACTGAAATTGCTTCCGGCTTAAAAGAAGCGTTGAGTATAGGTACACAAAACAGTACAGGCCGTTTGTCGGCAGTTGATGGCTTTTTTAGTAATGCAGCTATCAAAATATTATTACCCGAAGAAGCTGTGAAAGTAGAAAGTACCTTACGCAATATTGGTTTGGGAAGTTTGGTGGATAAAGCTATTCTTTCTATGAACAGGGCAGCCGAAGAGGCTTCTAAAGAAGCTACCCCGATTTTTGTAAATGCCATAAAAGAAATGACAATAACTGATGCCCTGGGTATTTTAAAAGGCGATGACTATGCGGCTACTGATTATTTTAAAAGCAAAACTACTGCTCCGCTTACCAATGCATTTAAACCTGTAATTGAAAAAGCATTGGCTAAAACCAACGCTACAAAATACTGGAGCGATGTATTTTCAGCATACAATAAATTTACTGCCAGGCCTATAAATCCCGATTTGTCTGGTTATGTAACAGAAAAATCTTTGAGCGGTATTTTTTATGAAGTAAGTTTGGAAGAACAAAAAATCAGAAAAGATCCCGCCGCAAGGGTTACTGAATTGCTTAAGAAAGTTTTTGGATAGTAATAATGCTGCGGGGTATATATTTAGTAATATGCTACGCAGACAATTTATACAACAAAGCACACTTGCAGCAGCAGGTATAGCAGCATCTGGTAAACTATATGCAGGTAAACCAGATTTTCCGGTAGTGCGAATAGCTGAATCAGAAAGAAAATTCAGGAGCGCAGCTGTTGAAAAAACGATTGCCGAAGTAAAAAAGAATATTGGCAATAAAGAAATCGCCTGGCTGTTTGAAAATTGTTTTCCCAATACGCTTGATACAACTGTTGTACATAAAACCATAGATGATAAGCCTGATACTTTTGTAATTACCGGTGATATTCATGCCATGTGGTTGCGCGACAGCACCGCGCAGGTATGGCCATATATTTCATTGATAAAGGAAGATAAGGCATTGCAACAACTGGTAGCCGGTGTTATCAACCGGCAGAATGCCTGTATTATTATTGATCCGTATGCCAATGCTTTTAATGATGGTCCTACCGGCAGTGAGTGGGATAAAGATCATACCGCAATGAAGCCGGAACTGCATGAGAGAAAATGGGAGATTGATTCATTATGTTACCCGGTAAGGCTTGCATATCATTACTGGAAAATTACGGGTGACAGTTCACCATTTGATGAGAGATGGAAACAAGCTATGCAGCTCATTGTAAAAACATTCAGGGAGCAGCAGCGCAAAAAAGATAAAGGCCCATATACTTTTGGCAGAACTACATCGTGGTCTACAGATACAGTACCGGGCAATGGTTATGGTAATCCTGTAAAGCCGGTTGGTTTGATTGTGTCTGTTTTCCGTCCTTCAGATGATGCTACTATATTTCCATTCCTTGTTCCTGCCAATTTTTTCGCAGTTGCATCGCTGCGGCAATTGGCTGAAATGAACAGGGCTATAGTAAAGGATGAAACATTTGCAAAGGAATGCAGTGCTTTTGCTGATGAGGTGGAAAAAGCACTGCAGCAGTATGCTGTTGCTGCACATTCAACCTTTGGTAAGATATATGCCTATGAAGTTGATGGTTTCGGCAATCATTTATTTATGGATGATAGTAACGTACCCAGTTTGTTAGCCCTGCCTTATTTCAGCCAGTTAAAATCAAGTGATCCTGTATACCAGAATACCCGTCGCTTTGTATTGAGTGATGGTAATCCTTATTTTTTCAAAGGCTTGGCAGGCGAAGGTGTAGGCAGTCCGCATACACTGGTAGATAATATCTGGCCTATAGGTGTTACCATCCGCGGGCTTACCAGCAATAGTGATGCTGAAATAAAAGAATGTCTTTCAATACTCCAAAAAACACATGCCGGTACAGGGTTTATGCATGAGAGCTTCAATAAAGATGACGCTTCAAAATTCACCCGTAAATGGTTTGCCTGGGCAAATACATTGTTCGGAGAGTTTGTGTTGAAAACCTATAGAGAAAAGCCTTATCTGCTGAGATGATTAAGAAAGAAATTATCTTCAAAACGTAGATACTGATATTTAAGAAATATAGGATAATGTAAAGCAAAACCTATGAGCTTACTAAAAAATATTTTTGCTAAAAAAGATGAGCTGATCAGGAACTATACCGATTTCTGGAACTGGTTTCAAAAGCAGGAAAGTAATTTTCATGCTGTTGTAAAACATCAAAAGAATATTGAAAAAGGCTTTTTCAATAAAATATCCCCCAAACTTTCAGAACTGCGGGAAGGGTATTTTTACTTAACCGGCATGTATGATGATGATACCGTTGAATTAATTTTCACTGCTGACGGTAACATTAAAAATATTGTATTTGTTGAAGAGTTAGTGGATCACGCACCCAGGATGAATGGATGGAAGTTCACAGCACTTAAACCATCGCTTGATACCCGGAATGTTAATATAAATATGTCGGGCTATACATTTAACAGCGAGAATTTATTCTTTTATTCAAACGATTTACCCGGTTATCCAGATGAAGTTGATATTGCTATTGTCCATAGTGAATTGAACGATATCAATAAGGAACAAATCACCAACGGGATTTATATTTTTCTTGATAATTATTTGGGTGAACTTGATTTTGCAAATAACATTGATAATATAGAGGTGGTTAACCCGGCTAAGGCTGAAAAAGAACTTATTCCTATTGAGAAGCTTAAAGATTTTTTAAACTGGAGACAAAAAGAATTTATTGAAAAATATGATGGCATTCGATATGATACGAATGATGATGAGCTCTCAATTTTAGAGGCCAAACTGGAAAGCGGTTATATGTTGATTGCTGTAATTAATACTCAACTTCTTTCCTGGAGTAATAAGGCATCGCATCCATGGATTGCTGTTATAACAATCCAATATGATGGCAGCAGGCATAATGGAATGCCGGATGACAAGGACTACGAAAAGCTAAATGAACTTGAGGATACTATCATGAAAGAATTAGCAGACAAAGACGGCTATCTTAATATTGGAAGGCAAACAGCAAAAAATGAAAGAGAAATTTATTTTGCCTGTAAAGATTTCCGGAAGCCATCAAAGCTGTTATATAAAGTACAAAAACAATTTGAAAAAAACTTTGCAATAACATTCGATATCTACAAAGATAAATACTGGCGTTCTTTTGAGCGGTTTGAGACACATTAATTATTGAAAGCTTAAGTCCTGATTGTTAAAGAACTTCTGCAGAAGTTTTGAATAATAGTATTAAAAACGAAAATAGCCATGAGTAAATCATGGCTATTTTCATTTTATGATTTTCGGTTTTACTGCTTCACTAATTTCAGCTCATTAATAATATTTGAAGCGCCGCCTAATTTATCAATACACCACAGCACATATCGCACGTCTACACAAATGGTTCTGTTCAGATCTTTATCAAAAGCCAGCTTATGGCTCAGGGCTTCATAGTTTCCGTCAAAAGCCAATCCTATAAGGTTGCCTGTTCCATCAATTACAGGAGAGCCTGAATTACCGCCCGTAATATCATTGGTTGTAATAAAACATACAACCAGGTCATTTATTCTTTTATCAATGTACTGTCCAAAATCTTTTTTCTTTACAAGGTCAATCAATTTTGCAGGCAGGTCAAACTGGTAATCTCCGGGAATATATTTTTCTAAAACGCCTTTCATAGTAGTAGCGTAATCGTATTTTACCCCATCCTTTGGAGAATAACTCTTTACGTTTCCATAGCTTACTCTCATAGTGAATGTAGCGTCAGGGTACATTTTCTTTTTCGGGTCCATCTGCATAATGCCTTTCAGGTATAGTCGTCCCAGGTCGTTATTCTTTAATACAAATTGCTGGAAAAAGTTGTCGTATTTGTTCAGGTAATTTTTTACAAATCCGCCTGCATAAGCATAAGCCGGATCGTTTTGAAGCGTTACCGCATCCGGTTTTTGTATAAATGCCTGCCATTTGGCATCATTCAACAGCATGGTATTACTGAAAACAGCAGTTGCCCATTTTTTGTAAGTGTCAGGTTCTTTCAGATCCCCATAGGCAGATTTCAGGGTCTCATAAAAGCCGATAGGATGCTGGTTTTTATCGATGTCGTTGTAAAACATCTGGCAGGTTGCTGCCAGTATACGCTGATCTGAAATTTTGTTTTCATCTGCAAGAAAAGCTTTTCTTGCATTGCCGGCTGCTTCTAGATCCTGCTTAACTATTGCTGCATCCACGCCATTCTTCACCATATCATTTTCCAGCTTAATTAATGTGGCTGCAAATTTTGCGAGCGGTGAGCCGAGTACGCCTTCGTATATGTATACACGATGTTTTGCATAAGGTCTCCATGCATCATATACTTTTGGCCATTCTGTGAAAATATTTTCAAATTCCGGTTTGCCTTTAGCCCATTGCTGAAATGCAGCTTCTTCCGCCTGCTTCTTTTCATATATCTGGTATTTCAATAGCTGCTTTGTTTCGCCGTCATAAAACTTCCAGTAATTGGCAATGCTGGCATAGCTTGAAGCCAGTTGAAGCTTGACAGCAGGATCATTTTTCATCTGCTCAAACATGGCTTTCAGTCTTACATCGCGTAAGCCAACAAGACTGGGATTATTGATATCTGTAGCAAGCCTGATACCATATGAAGTTTCGTAGCGGTTAGTGCTGCCGGGGTAGCCATATATCATGGCATAATCGCCGTCTTTAAAACCTTTAATGGAAACAGGTAAAAAATATTTTGGCTTCAGCGGAATGTTTTCTGCGGAATGAGCAGAGGGCTTGCCATCTTTACCTGCATATACCCTGAACACAGAAAAGTCGCCTGTATGGCGGGGCCATTCCCAGTTATCAGTATCTCCGCCAAATTTACCAACACTTTCCGGCGGCGCGGCTACCAGGCGTATGTCGGTATAGCGTTGATATACAAAAACCAGGAACTGGTTATTTTTGAAAAGTGGGCTTACCCTTGCTTCAATATTTTGCGAAGGATCGGAATATTGCTGGTTAAACTGGCTGATCAACTCAGCTTGTTTTTTAGAGCGGTCGTTTGCAGACAGTCCTTCCAGTTGCGGCGCTATCTTGTCGGTTACATCCTCAATCTTCAACAGGAATTGAACACTGAGTTCCTTAGCAGGAATTTCCTGTGATTTATTTAATGCCCAAAAGCCATCGCGCAGGTAATTATTGTTTACGCTGCTGGCAGCTGCTATGGCGGCATAGCCACAGTGGTGATTGGTGAATATCAATCCTTCATTACTTACTATTTCGCCTGTGCATCCTCCCCCGAATATTATAATGGCATCTTTAATAGATGATTTATTAACGCTGTATAATTGTTCAGGAGTGAGTTTTAAGCCGCGTTTCACCATATCGGCATATACCTGCTTGCCAAGTAAAAGCGGCAACCACATGCCTTCATCTGCATAAGATTTGCAGAAGGTAATAACTAATAGTAGTGAGGCAAATATTTTCTTCATGATTTCAATTTTTACTAAACAAACCTACGTAAAGTAAAAATTGAAAATGCCCGGAAGTGGAAAATTTATGAGGAATTTGCCGGGCGGATAATAATTCATATCCGCCCGTAATCCTTTTCAGGCGAGCGTATTAATTATACTTTCTTAATAACTACATCTTCCACAACACGTGTTTCAGTTGTAATTTCAAAACTTTCAGTGTAGTTATTCTTTTTATCACTGATAGTGAAGATAACTTTACCTGAATCTGTTTTAGGCAAAGAGAATTTTTTGTCAAAAGTGTTGTCGGTATAAGCGCTCTGGAAAAGCGTTACGCCATCTGCATCTTTTATAGTAACAAAAAATTTAGAAGCATTTACATTATTGTATTTTACATTGAAGAACAAAGTTTGATTCTGTGAGCCAATGTATTTTACACTTGCTGCTTCATCTGCAGGATCAACTGATTTTATACCTGCTGTAGCGGGAATAGTAACTGCTGCGATTGCAACCACTAAAAGGGATTTGCGTACTGCTGAAAAAATGCCTGTTTTCATATAATATGTGTTTTGTTTACTTCTTTTGATGGAAGCAATACGTAGATGTAATTGTGTTAGAACTTCGTTGGCAAACCTGTTAGATATGGCGAAGAGTTAGTGGATGGCATTGATGGCAAAAGTGTGGCAAAACTTAATCGAAAGAAAGCCTGTTGGCTGTTTTACGGGTTGATGATTGCCAGGAAGCAATCCTGAATTGATAACGCAAATGTACAAAATAATATTGCTTGTAAACGCAAAATTTAATAAACTGTACAAATTTTTGCAATTTTTTCAGAATATAAAGCAGAAAAATAGAATTTGGTAACATAAAATTAATATTTGAATAAATGGTATTTGTTGGTGGCGTGGCAGAGGTTGCGTAAGGGATAATAAAAAATTCAGCGTATGATGCGATTTGATTTTTAACCTCAAAGAGGCGAGAAGATTACACAAAGACACACTAAGAAACCGATAGTTGACATAAATCCTGCATGCTTTACAGAATGAATTGCGTGGGTTATTCTGTAACGCCTTCAAGAGAAAACAAAAATGCATATTCAAGCGCTATATCTTTCAGGTAATCAAACCTGCCCGAAGCGCCGCCATGACCAAAGTTCATATTGGTATGCAGTAATAAAATATTATTATCTGTTTTCATTACACGTAACCTGGCTACCCATTTTGCAGGTTCAAAATATTGCACCTGGCTGTCATGCAATCCTGTTGTTACCAGCATATTCGGATAGTCTTTCTTCTCAATATTTTCATAAGGAGAATATGATTTCATATAATCATACGCTTCTTTGTTCTCCGGGTTACCCCATTCATCATATTCATTGGTAGTAAGCGGTATACCTGCATCAAGCATTGTATTAACAACATCAACAAAAGGAACCTGTGCTATTATTCCATTCCAAAGGTCAGGTGCCATATTGGCAACAGCGCCCATCAGCAAGCCACCGGCGCTTCCGCCCTGGGCATATAAATGCCCTTTCAAAGTATATTTCTGATCAATGAGATATTGTCCGCAATCAATAAAGTCAGTAAATGTATTTTTCTTATTCATCATCTTACCATCTTCATACCAGCTGCGCCCCATTTCCTGCCCGCCGCGTATATGCGCTATAGCAAATACAAAACCCCTGTTCAGTAAGCTTAAACGGTTAGCGCTGAAAGTGGCGTCCATACTATAGCCATAAGAACCGTAAGCATATAACAGCAGCGGAGCTGAACCATCTTTTGCATAACCTTTTTTATAAACCAGTGATATAGGAATTTTAGTACCATCTTTGGCTGTAGCATACAATCTTTCAGAAACATACCCGGCAGGGTTATAACCGCCTACAATTTCCTGTTGCTTCATCAGCTTTTTTTCTTTGGTATCCATATTATAGTCGTATACCGAATTAGGTGTAGTAAGCGAGGTGTAGTTATACCTGAGCACGTTTGTATTAAATTCAGGGTTGCCTGTGGTTGTTGCATCGTATACCGGCTCGCCAAAATCAATATAATAATCTTCACCTGATGGGAGTTTTTTTACTCTGAACTGGATAAGCCCGTTTTTTCTTTCTGTAATAACAATACGGTCTTTAAACACATCTATGCCTTCCAGCAAAACATCTGTTCTGTGCGGAATTACTTCTTTCCATTCGGGGCTGTTTGTTTTATCCAACCCACATTCCATTAACCTGAAATTTTTTGCGTAGAGGTTGGTAGTAATGTAAAATTTATCGCCCAGATGGTCTACGCTGTATAGTACTTCTTTAAGGCGGGGTTGAAATATTTTAAAGGTTGCTTCAGGCTCATCTGATTTAATAAAAAATTTTTCAGTGGAAAGCGTAGCCTGCGATGAAATAAAGATGAATTTCCCGGATTTTGTTTTGCTTACACCAATATAATTTGATGGGTCTTTTTCTTCATAAACGGTTACATCGGTTGAAGCATTGGCGCCCAGCTTATGGCGGTTTATTTTTTCTGATAATAATGTTGTGGGATTATTTTGGGTATAGAACAGGGTTTTGTTGTCATTAGCCCATACAGAGCCGCCGCTGGTTCCCTTTATCCTGTCCTCGTAAATCTCTCCTGTTTCAAGGTTCTTAATGTGAATAGTATATTGCCTGCGGGATACTGTATCAACACCAAAAGCCAGTAATTTATTATCATCACTGATGTTGAAACCGCCTGCAGCATAGTATGGATGTTCTTTGGCCAGTTCATCCACATCCAATAATATTTCTTCGGGTGCGTCAAGACTTCCTTTTTTTCTGCAATATTTATAGTATTCCTTTCCGTCTTCGGTGCGGGTATAATAGTAATAACCATTTTTGAAAACAGGTACAGATTCATCCTTCTTTTTTATTCTTCCTTTCATTTCATTATACAAATGCTCTCTCAGCACTTTGGAGCCGCTCATCATAGTATCGAGGTAAGCGTTTTCCTCCTCCAGGTATTTTACTACAGCAGCACTATCCGGTCCCTTTTTGAAATAATCATTCAACCAGTAATAATTATCAGCTACGGTGTCATTATGAACAATGCGTATGTGCTCTTTAACGGGGGCTACCGGTGGCTTAATGCCCTGCGGCCATTCAATACTTACCATTTTCTCTTTTGTTTGAGTATTACATGCTATAATAAAAATACTTACAGATATTGTAATGATTGATAATGATCGCTTCATATCAATATATTTTTGTTTAATAAATATGGCAGTGTAAAATGAGGCAAATTGCAAAGAATACAATTACTAAGTTTTGTCGATTGATTTCAGACAAGCGATTTTTCCTGCAGATATCGGGTCAGGCGTTGAACGTAATCGTTACATTTTCTTTGGACAGGGTTCTTATTGCTTCAATAATAGCAGCTGTATCATAACCGGCTTCTTTTTGCAGTTCTTTAGGCGTACCGTGTTCAATTACTTCATCAGGAATACCTAATATTTTTACATTGGCAGTATAGCCGTGTGCTGCCATAAATTCAAGCACTGCGCTGCCAAAACCACCGGTAACTGTGCCGTCTTCAACCGTGATGATCTTATCAAATTTTTTAAACACTTCGTGAAGCAACATTTCATCAAGCGGCTTTGCAAAACGCATATCATAATGTGCGGGAGTAATGCCTTCAGTTCTTAATTCGCGAATGGCAGCAGCGGCAAAATTACCAGGATGGCCGAGTGTGAGTATAGCGATATCTGTACCATCTTTTAATTTTCTTCCTGTGCCGATAGTGATTTCCTGCATTTCCCTTTTCCAGTCTGGCATTACGCCTTCTCCGCGGGGATAGCGGATCACAAAAGGATGTTCGGTAGAATCCAACTGCGCGGTATACATTAAGTTGCGCAGTTCAGCTTCATTCATCGGGGCGCTTACAATCATATTGGGTATACAGCGCATGTATGCAATATCATAGGCGCCGTGATGGGTTGCGCCATCTTCTCCTACCAAACCAGCTCTGTCGAGACAGAAAACTACCGGCAGGTTTTGTATTGCCACATCATGCACCACCTGGTCGTATGCCCTTTGCATAAACGAGGAATAAATATTACAAAATACTCTTAATCCCTGTGTAGCCATTCCTGCGCTAAGTGTAACTGCATGCTGCTCACATATACCTACATCCAGGGCACGGTCAGGCATTTTCTCCATCATAAATTTTAATGAAGAGCCTGATGGCATAGCAGGCGTAATGCCGAATATTTTATCGTTCTTCTCGGCCAGCTCAATAATGGTATGTCCAAAAACATCCTGGTATTTTGGCGGCTGTGGAAGATCAAATTTCTTTTTATATATCTCACCGGTTATTTTATCAAACAAACCCGGCGCATGCCATTTGGTTTGATCCTTTTCTGCAAGCGCATAGCCCTTACCCTTTACCGTTAGTATATGTAAAAGTTTTGGGCCGGGTATTTTTTTAAGATCCTGTAAGATGTCAACAAGCTTGGTGACATTATGCCCGTCTATCGGTCCAAAGTAGCGCAGGTTCAGCGCTTCAAACAGGTTGCTGCTTTTATTGATAAATCCTTTTATACTATGCTCAAGCTTGCTGGCCATTTCGCGGGTAAAAGTTTTGCCTACAGGCAGCTTACCCAGCGCATTCCATATATCATCTTTAAATTTGTTGTAGGTATGAGAGGCAGTAATATCGGTAAGATATTCTCTTAATGCGCCAACATTCTGATCAATGCTCATGCAATTATCGTTCAGGATGATCAGCATATCCGCATCTGCCACACCTGCATGATTCATTCCTTCAAAAGCAAGCCCGGCTGTCATAGCGCCATCTCCTATAATGGCAACAGATTTCCGGTCTTCACCTTTGTATTTGGCAGCAATAGCCATTCCCAGCGCTGCAGAAATAGAGGTAGAAGAGTGCCCTACGCCAAAGCTGTCGTATTCGCTTTCCCATCTCCTTGGAAAACCGCTTAAACCATTATATTTTCTGTTGGTATAAAAATTATCTCTTCTGCCGGTTAAAATTTTATGTCCGTATGCCTGGTGACCTACATCCCAAACCAATTGATCATATGGAGTATTAAAAACATAATGTAATGCTACTGATAGTTCAACAACGCCAAGGCTGGCGCCGAAATGACCGCCATGAACGCTTACCACGTCAATAATATATTGACGTAGTTCTTCACTCACCTGCAATAATTGATCTTTGGTTAGCTTTTTAAGATCCTGCGGGTTATTGATCTGCTGTAAAAGAGGTCCTGGTGTTATGTCCATTTACGTGGTTTAAAATGCTAACAAAAATAATATTAAAATGTTACTTAAGAAGGGAATTCTGTAAGATGGAGGCATCTCTGGTATTGGCAGCAGGATGCCAAACTTAAAGCTTTTAGCTTGATAGCACTTATCTTCAGGGCTGGCAATCTTAAATAGTAATTAGATTGATTATCAATAAAATGCGATTCGTGAGCCTGTAATTGTATGCCGCTAAGCCAATTATACAGCCATTAGTAATACATTATTTCTGGCAGAGTGGGGAAATCTTTAGATTTGATCATGCAATTAAAATTGTCGAAATACTGGTTGTGCCAGATATGCGGTTGGGGTGGTGTGGCGCTGATTAATATTTTTTTGGAATATACATATGGTGAGGGCGTTTCATGGAAGTTTTTTGGCCGGCTTGTAATTGTGTTGGGGCTGGGTATACCCATTACTCATATCATCAGGAATATTATTGTGAGCAGGAACTGGCTGACACTCCCTTTTGATAAAATGGTATTACGGCTTTTTCTTACACTTGTGGCCGGCAGTTTTATTTATTCCTTTTGCACTTTAAGTTTATTTGAAATACTGAATCTTTCAGAAGTTACGCATAGCCGTCGTCCTTTCTTTGATCGTGTGATCATCAGGTTTTTTGATAGTATTATTATTTTGATGGTTTGGGTATTATTGTATTACATGTATCATTATTTCCAGAAAAATAAAAAGCAGGAAGTAGATACATTCCGCCTGCAATCGCTGGTAAAGGAGCTTGAATTAAAAACGATTAAATCTCATATCAACCCTCATTTTATTTTTAATTCGTTAAATAGCATCAGGGCCCTTGTTGATGAAAACCCCGAACGTGCAAGAAGGGCTATAACAGAGTTAAGCAATATTTTACGGAGCAGTATGCAAACGGAGAAGATGGAAACAGTGCCGCTTGAACAGGAATTGAGTATTGTGAAAGATTACCTGGCGCTGGAACAAATGCGTTTTGAAGAAAGGCTCAGAGTTAATTTTACAATTGATGAAGACACACTAAACCAGCCTATTCCACCTATGATGCTTCAAACACTTGCTGAAAACGCTATTAAACACGGTGTGAGTAAACAAATGGATGGCGGTATTGTAACCATCATTTCTGATTTTGTAGATGATCATCATGAAATAATCATCCGTAACAGCGGGGTGTTGAATGGTCATGCGGAATACAAAGGGTTTGGATTACAGAGTACGCATGACAGATTGAATTTACTTTTTGGTACCAAAGCAGTATTTACCATAAAAGATATTCCGGGAAATATGGTAGAAGCGAAAGTTATTATGCCAATCAGCGGCATCACACGATAAATACAAAAGTATATGACAAAGAGAGCCATTATAATAGATGATGAAAGACTTGCAAGAACTGAATTAAAGAAACTGTTGCAGGATCACCCTGAAATTGAAGTAATAGCAGAAGCCGCAAACGCTAATGAGGGAATTGAAAAAATTGAGCAGATGACACCTGACCTGGTTTTTCTTGATATACAAATGCCGGGCAAAACCGGGTTTGATTTACTAACCGAGCTGGATAAGCTGCCACAGGTAATATTTACTACAGCTTACGATGAGTATGCCCTGAAAGCATTTGAAGTGAATGCGCTTGATTATTTACTGAAGCCTGTAGAGCCTAAAAGACTTGCCGATGCTATACAAAAATTAGAAGACAGTGATGAGCGGGAACCGGTTATATCAAACCTCAATACCCAGGTAAATGTACCTAACCGGGGTATACTCGGGGAGAATGACCAGGTATTTGTGAAAGATGGAGAACGCTGCTGGTTTGTAAAACTAAATGAGATCCGTTTGTTTGAAAGTGTTGGTAATTACGCGAAAGTGTTTTTCAGTACGCACAAACCATTGATATTAAAATCACTCAATGCCCTGGAAGAGCGGCTTGACGAAAAAGTTTTCTTCCGTGCCAACCGCAAACATATTGTAAACCTGAGAATGATTGAAAGAGTAGAGCCGTATTTCAATGGAGGTTTATTGCTCGAAATTAAAGGTGGCGAAAAAATAGAAGTGAGCAGGAGACAGGCAGTGAAGTTTAAGGAGATGATGAGCCTGTAGGTAATTTTAGAATGCGGCAATTTGAAAATTTGAAAATGGGGGATTGAATGTGGAAATGTGAGAATGTGGAGATGTGAGAGTGTGACATCGCCTTTGTGGTTTTCTTTGTGTAAACCTTTGTGCCACTTTGAGTCAAAAAAACTTCTTACATATAATAAATTAAAACCGGCCTGCGTCAGCCCAACCTCAAATTTCAAATCTCAAATTTCCCTATCTTGCCATCGCAACTATCGCAGCATGAAAAAAATCATTATACCGGCGCTTACATTATTATTGGTTTACAATGCACAGGCGCAAAAGATCAATAAAATAATCAGTGAAAAAAAAGTAAGGAAAATTGAGACAACATTATCCTCTGATGCGATGGGCGGCAGAGGATTATTTTCCAGGGGACTGGATATGGCTGCGGATTTTATAACTGCGGGATTTAAAAGTGCAGGATTACAACCCGTAAACGATAACGGAAGTTATTTCCAGGAATTTGAAGTGGTTGAAGCAAATCAAACAGATGCAAGAGGAGCATTGAACGGGAAGGATATTGATGCTAAAAATATTTTTGCGCTTACTTCGGCTGAAGAGCTGGCGGTTGATGCTGAATCCGGGTATGAACTGGCAACAATTACAGCAAGCGATAAGTTGCTCAACAATGCATACAGGTATATGCTATCCGGGAAAAATTATATAGTATGGGTAGATACCGCACATGCTAAAAACTTTAATGCGCTCTCAAGGCTCAAGGGTGAGAGGTTCAGATCAAACAGTAGTGTAATACTTGTACTTACCCCGGAGCCGGCAAAAGAATTTTCCTTTTCTATTCATCATACCATTATTGAAAAGAAGCTGAAAAATGTAGTAGGCATATTGCCTGGCAAAAGCAAAAAAGATGAGTATGTAATTTTTTCCGGTCACTACGACCACCTGGGCATCGGAAAGCCAGATGCCAACGGCGATTCCATATATAACGGGGCAAATGATGATGCAGCAGGAACTACTGCGGTCATCATGTTATCAAAATATTTCAGCAAACTTAAAAATAATGAACGCACCATAGTTTTTGCTGCTTTTACAGCAGAAGAAAGCGGCGGATTTGGCTCACAATATTTCTCCAAACAATTTGATCCTGCAAAAGTGATGGCAATGTTTAATATCGAAATGATTGGTACAGAAAGCAAGTGGGGGAGGAATTCTGCCTATATCACCGGTTATGAAAAAACCGATATGGGAAAAATATTGGAGAAAAATTTACAGGGAACAGGATTTACATTTCACCCGGACCCGTATCCTGACCAGCAATTATTTTACCGCTCAGATAATGCCACGCTTGCAAGACTTGGTGTTCCGGCGCATACCATATCTACCTCTAAAATGGATAGCGAACCGTTTTATCATACACTTGATGATGAAGTGGAAACGCTTGATATAAAAAATATGGCCGAAATAATTAAAGCGATTGCATTAAGTTCAAAAACAATAGTAAGCGGAGAGGACACACCTTCCAGGGTTGACGCTACTCAACTGAGGTAGTATTAATTATTATTGTTTTCTTTTTCGTTATGCTGCCTGTTTACCTCTATGGTATCCATCAGTTCTTTTTTGTATTTATACCAGTTGTTGATTTCAGGAATGTATATCTCTGTATTTTCTTCTCCTACAAAAAGTTTATAATCAAACGAAGGATAACCGTATACAATATAGCCCGGGTAATACCAATGCATACCTTTTTCAACAGCATACTTTATTTTTAAAAGAATAAGATATTTTCCCAGGCTGAATTTTTTGTAAGAAGGATCGTAAAAGTTCATGATACCGGCAATACTGTTGTCGCCGTTGTCAAAAATACCTGCTGCAATTAATTTGCCTCCATCCCTGATCTCAATAACATTTGTTTCAAATGCGTTTACTTTTTCCTGTTCACCCCCGTAAAGCCAGTATTTCACAGATTCAGAATGATCAAATTTTATACCCGATCTGTAAAGTGTGTATAGGGTTTCTAACTCTTCTGTAAGCTCTATCGGCTTTATGGTAATATTGAAGCGGCTGTTTTGGGCAATTAATTTTTGTAGTTTTTTATTAATATTAAATTTCGAAAGATTGTACCTCAACCAAAAAACATTATAGATACTCTCGTTAAGTATGATGTATTTGGTTGTAAAAATGCTTTGATGCATGCGATACCATCCCTGAGACAGGAATGTATCAAGTTGGCTGCCGTTGAGTTTATTTGGGTTGTGGTATGCCGGAAATTCCATTTATGGAATTTACAATTTTGTAACGCTATATTAAAATTCCCTAATAAAAATAATATAAAAGAGAAATTGAGTATCAGGTATTAGCTGATTTTTTAATCTGGTTATCTCAAAATTGCTTAATTAAAAAGCAGGATACAGTTTTTGGATGCGTTCTATCCATTCGTTTATAACACCCGGGGTAATATCCTTGGCTGCCAAATTTGCAAGGCTGAACCTTATGGTGCGATTTTTTTGTTTGTTTGAAACAAAAATAAAATTTCCTGCAAGGCAAATGCTGTAATCCTCAAGTCCGGCCGGCGACTCTATATATTTAAAGTTGCTGGTATTGGTGAGAGCTTCAAAATCTGTGAGCACACTAATGTTATTCATACTGCAAAATTAAATGAAATAGCAAGAAAACGTTTAAAGTATATTATTACTTATCACTTAAAGAAAATTTAATTTTACACATTATTCTATACCTGCTACTTTCATTTGCATGCTGTAAACAGATTCAGATGCTGTGATAAACAGGAACTTTCTATTTTTCCCACCAAAGCAAATATTGCCCACCCAATTAGAGGGAACAGGAATATTACCTATCCTGAAACCAGAAGCATCGTATACTGTTACCCCTTTTCCGGTTATATAAAGATTACCTTTTGTATCAAGTGTCATTCCATCAGAGCCTTCTGGCGCAAATAAATTCCGTTCAGAAAGTGTGCCATCTTTTTTAATATTATATTTATATATTTTGCTGTCACCAATATCTGCTACGTATAAATACCTGCCATCGGGTGTGCCTACTATACCATTGGGCTGAACAAACTGATCATCAACCATAATCGGTATTTTTTTACCTGCAGGCAAATAGTATAATTTTTTACCATTCATTTCCGGTTTTTTTCTCGTCCAGTAGTCCCGTTGGTAATATGGATCTGTGAAATATATTCCACCTTTTGCATCTATCCACAAATCATTCGGGCCATTTAATTTTTTGCCTTCAAAGCTGCTGAGCAATACCTTTACCTTTTTATCCGGCGATATTGACCACAACTCATTATTTTCATCAGCGCAGGAAATAATATTTCCTTTTTTATCGAAAAACAAGCCGTTTGATCTTCCGGTTTTATCCATAAACAAAGACAAGTTCCCGTTGATGTCATATTTCCATATTTTATCATTCGGCTGATCCGTGAAATAAATATCTCCCTGCTTATTAACAGCCGGACCTTCGGTAAAGGAAAACTGATCTGAGATTTTAATTAAACCTGCAGTTGGATCTATCAGCGAATCCAGCGTTTGCTGCGCATGAACTTTCTGCACTAAAAACAAAAGGGCAAACATTAGTTTTAAAACAGTGTTGGTATATCTTGCCATAACAACTAAACTTTTGTTACAAGATACAGAATAGTACAGATGAAAACTACTGGAGAAACTTTATGAGATGGGGTTGAAATGAGGTGAATGCGAGGATGTCCGTCCTTTCGACCGAGCAACACGGGCACTATGCTTTAATCACATTTACGCGAGGGAGAAAACTGCCGGGCTTTGGTACTAATGCTCAACTTTTGTACTACTGCCCAACGGATTTCTCTCCCGCCGCAATATGCACTTAGTTCAAGCTTCATGAGGCGGGATCGAAAGGAGAGGTTGTGCGTCATCTCGAACGAGCAACACGGAGATGGTGCTTTAATCACTCTTACGCGAGTGAGAGATCTGCCAGGCTGGAGTACTAATGCTCAACTTCTGCACTATAGCCCAACGGATTTACCTTCGGTGAGAAAGTTCTCTCCCGCCACAACATGCTCTTAATTCAAACTTCGTGAGGCGGGATTCGAAATGACGGATGCGGGCATCGTCTATAACTTTAAGCGATCTTTTGTAATTGCGTTAATCTCCGGTATACACTTTCTTCAATTTCAATTAAATCGTAGTGATTGCCCCTTTCCACTATTTGTCCATCCTGCAGAATGATGATTTCATCAGCTTCTATAATAGTACTTAACCTGTGCGCAATCACGAGTGTGGTTCTGCCCTTCATCAGGTTATTAAGCGCATCCTGAACAAGTCTTTCCGATTCGGTATCCAAAGCAGAGGTAGCTTCGTCAAGAATAAGTATCGATGGATTTTTGAAAACCGCTCTTGCTATACTTAACCGTTGCCGCTGTCCCCCGGATAAGCGGATACCCCTGTCGCCGATGGTCGTATTATAACCGTCTTCAGTTTCCATAATAAAGTCATGTGCATTGGCCACTTTAGCGGCATGTATCACATCTTCCATACTTGCACCGGGCATACCCAGTGCTATATTATTAAATATGGTATCGTTGAATAATATAATTTCCTGGGTAACAAAACTCATGTGACTGCGTAAAGATTCCATTTTATAATCTTTCACATTTATACCATCAACCAATACTTCACCGCCGGTTACATCATAAAATCTCGGTATCAGATCCGCGATAGTTGACTTGCCAACACCCGAAGGACCAACCAATGCAACCGTTTTACCTTTCTCTATTACAAGATCAATATTTTTTAATACCTGCTTCTCTGTATAACCAAAAGAAACATCTTTTAATACTATGCTATCTTTAAATCTTTTTAATTCTACAGCATCAGGTTTATCTGCAATTTCAACCGGCTTATCCAGTATTTCCAAAATACGTTCTCCGGATGCCTGTCCTAACTGAATATTAGATAAGGCTACCACAATTGCTTTTGCCGGACGAATAACCTGTGAAAAAATAGCGATGAATGCTATGAAAGAGCTTGCCTGGAGGCCACTGTTGGCAGACAGTACCAGCCCGCCGCCATATACCAAAATACAGGCCACCACCATCACTCCCGCCGCTTCCGAAAATGACGGAGCAAGTTCTCTTTTCCTGAAACTGGCAAGACTTGCTTTTCGATAAAAATCATTTTCCCGGGCAAAGCGTTTTATAATAAAGTTAGTTGCGTTGAATGACCGGATGATACGCATACCCATCAGCGTTTCGTCAATCATGGTAAGTAATCTTCCGGCAGAAGCCTGTACATCTTTCGCTTCTTTCTTTAATTTTTTTGTAATGGCTGCAATGGCAAATGCAGAGATTGGAATAATAATTAAAGTGAAAATGGTAAGCTTGGCAGATATGGCAAACAAGCCGATAAAATATCCTATTAATAATGAGGGCTCTTTAAACAATACTTCAAGCGAGCTTGATGCTGCGCTTTCCACACCATATACATCTGTATTAAGCCTTGAGATCAGGTCACCTTTATGTTCTTTGGTAAAGTAACCTAAATGAAGGCGATTTACTTTTTCAAACAAGGCTTCTCTTAATCTTTTCACCAATAAGGTGCGTGTATTAATAAGGCAACGTTGTGCCATATAGCGGCATACATTGGTAAATATAACTGAAAGCACAATGGTGGCTGCAAGAAAGTACAGCGCATGTGCGGGGTTATGCAGTTTAAAGTCATAAATAAGATAGTAGAAATAATCTTTGAAAAATCCTGCGGAAAGTGCAAAGTCCGGGGCAGTGGCATATTTTGCTGCGTCGACCGCATCTACAGGATTAAAAAGAAAATTTAACAAAGGGATGATCAGCGCAAATTGAAATACGCTGAAAAAAGCAGCTCCAAGGGTGAAGATAGAAAATGGTAATATAAATTTTCCAAGGGGCCGTGCATATGCAAAAAGTCTTCTGTATGTCTTCATTTGTTTTTTAAAATTTAATAAAGCGAACGGTATACATTCAGGTATTCCGATGCTGCTTTATCCCAGCAAAAATTTTCACTATGCTGCAGGATAGCCTGCCGCATTTTGTTTTCTTCATATTCACGCATTCCTTTATTGAAAACATGCTGTATATGAGATGCAGAAAAATCGCGGAAGTAGAAAGCAAGATTGCTGCCAATTTCCGGCAAGGCGGTTTTATCTGAAAGAAAAACAGGTTTGCCAACAGACATTGCTTCTGTAACAGGCAATCCAAAACCTTCTGCTATAGACGGTAATGCAAATGCAAAACAATTGCGGTAATACCACGATTTTTCGTGTTCGTTAATGTTTCCGAGCAAACGTAAATTTTCGTCTACTTTTAATTTTCTTGCAAGCGAGCGAATAAAGTGAAGGTAATGCGAGTCATCATGCCTGCCTGCGATCAACAACTCCATATCGCGATATTGCTTCAGCAACGGTAATAACACATGAAAATTCTTTTTTCGGCAGACGCTGCCAAGAGAAAAAAGAAACTTGCCGGCAGGCTTATATGACTGGTCTGTTAAAGCAGGCTCAGCAAGATGGTTGGTACCATTATATATTACGTGCAAAGGTTTATTTCCGGTGTTTGTATGGGTAAGTACATCTTTCCGGCAAAAATCTGAAATACATACAATAGCATCACTGCGGTCAATATTTTTTTGAAGATGTTTAAGGTGTTTTGCGCGTTTAGCTTCTGTTTTTTCTTCGTGTAAAAAATTAAGATCATGAATAGTTAATACAACCTTAATTTTTTTATTACGCTCGGGTAAGTAGTGAGAGCCCTGGTATGTTGCATGCCATACATCATATCCTTTTAATGAAGGCATAAAAAATTTTTGCAGCGAATGCTGGTTTAAATGTGCATGCTGAAATCCTAAATAATGTTGTACGGCAGGAGGTGAAAAAAAAGTTATTTCCTCGTGATTGTTCTCACGGGATTTTTTTTCTATACTTTTTCCGAGGCTCATGCAATAGTGATACAATCCTGTATTCACATACTTCATCCTCTCACAATCAAAAATGATTTGTTTCATAAAGAAATTGTTAATATTTCTCCGCTATGGCAGGCGACTCGGGAGTCGGGTGGGACTATGGGCGGCAGAACAATTGTATTAAACAAAATTCGTACCTAAGGTTATTAAAAGTATTTGTGACATCACACATGGCATTATCGTTGCATTGTTATTTAAAAATGAAAATTTTATTTTAACAACAGCAATCTCTAGTTTCGTATAATCTTCAATCAATCGCAACACACCTCTATGTCTTCAATAATTTTAGATTGTGATTTAATGAATCATCCAAACTCCGGTTTGTATCATTATTGTCTTAACATCGGATTAAGAGTAAATCAACAATTGGAAAGAGAACGTAAAGAGCCTATGAAAATGTATGTGCCGAAAGCAGAAAAATTTTCATTTGCTAAACCTTCTCATACTATTGTTGAAAAGTCGTGGCATAAATTTTTTAAACCATTCATGATAGGTTGTAAAGTTTGGCATGCTCCTTTTCAATCAGGAAGAATTGTGCCAGATAAAAAAAGTTATCCTGATGTTAAAGTATTACTTACGATACATGATCTTAATCCTTTGCATGAGGGTAAACCCTTAGAAGAGCAAAAAAAAAGTATAGCACATACACAATCCCTGATTGACAGAAGTGATGCTATTGTATGCATATCAGAATTTACAAAAGCAGATGTATTACAAAATTGTAATACCGGCAACAAGCCATTATATGTAATACACAATGGTATACATCGCGTAAATATTCCTTCTCAAACAAAATCGCCGGAAAGAAAAATTGAACGCCCGTTTATTTTTGGAATGGGATATGTAAATACAAAGAAAAACTACCACGTATTATTACCATTGCTGAAGCATAATCCGGGTATAGAAATGGTGATAGCCGGCAGGTTAGATGAACCGGATTATATTGAAACAATACACAAAACGGCGGCAAAAATGGGCGTATCAGAGCGCTTGCATCTTACCGGGCCGGTATCAGAAGATGATAAAGCATGGTACCTGAGTAACTGTATGGCATTTGTGCATCCATCTCTTGCAGAAGGGTTTGGCGCACCGGTTGTAGAAGCAATGCTTTTTGGTAAACCTTTATTTTTATCAAACCTAACTTCTTTGCCTGAAATAGGCGGTGATGCTGCATTTTATTTTAATGGTTTTGATGATGAACACATGCAGGCAGTTTTTAAAGATGGTATGCAGCGCTTTCATAATGAGAATATGTCGTCTATAGTAATCAATCGCGGTAAATTTTTTGATTGGGAAAAAAGTGCGGCGCAGTATTTGAAAGTATATCAGTCATTATTATGATAGCTTATTTATTTTAACCATGAGTGAAAGAATCTGGAGCAATACCCTGATTTACGATACGCCTAAAAGGAAATCTGAACTATGCAAGGCTAAAGATTTTTATGCTGAATGGTATAAAAAATGGGCAGCTGAGTTAAATGAACCTGTTCGGTTCCACAGAAAACAATGGGAGTTTATTTACATCATGCAGGCACTCTGGGAGCGGGACTGTATAAAAAAAGGAAAACGCGGATTAGTATTTGCTGTGGGAACAGAACCCCTGCCATCTGTTTTTGCCAGGCATGGATGTAGTATACTGGCTACAGATATTTTTCCCGAGGAAGGAAAAAAGAAAGGATGGGAAACAGGGAACCAACTATGTTTTGGATTAGAGTCGCTTAATACACGTAATTTAATTGACAATGAAACTTTACATAAGTATATATCTTACAAGCCTGTTGATATGAATATGATTCCCGGCGATTTAAAGGGGTTTGATTTTAACTGGTCAAGTTGCTCCTTTGAGCATTTGGGGGCTATTGATAAAGGATTTAATTTTTTAGAAGATCAGCTGAAAACCTTAAAACCCGGTGGCTGGGCTGTGCATACAACAGAATATAATTTAACCGCTAACGACAAAACCTTAGAAACGGGAGATACTGTAATATACCGCCACAGGGATATTGAGGAAATTGTTGCACGGTTACGGAAAAAAGGGCACTTTGTAGAAGAGCTTGATTATTCTATCGGCGGCTTACCTGAAGATTTTGACGTGGATGTATTACCTCATCTGCAAAAAACACATTTAAAACTTCAGATTAATGAATTTGTTGTGACATCTATTGGTCTTATTATTCGAAAGAAAAAAAATTTTTTTTAGCAATATTTCCGAAAGAGTGCTGCGGGGTTTATATCCATAGCAAAGAGATTAATTCATATATCATATCCCAGGCTTCTGATTACCGGGTTCCAAAAATCAGGAAACATATTCCAGGCATGGCAGCCAAAAGGCAATTTTCCCTTTGTTATAGTTAAAGCAAATTCCGGAAGGTTTTCAAATGAAAATTTTAAAGCGGTTTTATAATCAGGTATTTTCAAGATATTTTTTTTTCTGTTCACTTCTAACGACCAAAACACATCCTCATTATAAAATGTAGAATAACCACTGTTTTGATTGTAATAATCAATTTGCTGCTTTCTTTCTTTACAAATAGTATAAAATTTTTTCACATGTCTTAATGAAAATCCGCCATTGCCAACCTGGTTATGAAATTGAATTTCAGTGGGCAGATTGGTATCCGGTTGCTTTGTATTATTCCTGTATTCTTTGCGGCGTCTTTGGGCAAATTCTATTTTTTCCCAAAATGTTTTTCCTTCAGGTATTGTATCCAACCACGGCGCTCCGATATAATCGTACCCTTTTTTACACCATTTTGCTAATTCATCTCTAAAAACAAACGCGTCTAACTGATATATAAGCATATATTTTTTATGTAAAAAGCGCTTGTAAAATTCTTCAGACAGCATTAACCTGTTATATCCACGCACGTCTTTAAAAAAATCATCGTCAAATGACTCAATATTAAATTTAACAGGATGGGTAAAATAAGGAGAAGGGTCTAACGAATAAGGCTTAATAAGCGTAAGAGGATATGATCCCAGGATTTTACAACATTGCGCAAGGGATATTTGCTCACCTTTGGAAAGATGCGATTTATATATAGGGATTACAACATTAACCATCATTCAATATTATCAATCATCAGTTTTAGGCATATAAAACTTAGCCATTCTATATTTTTGCCGGTGCTAATTTAAACCAAAGCGTTATTGGTACAATAATAGTTGATAAAGCGATATAATATTTAAAAAAAATTATAATTGGGTTTACCCTATTATACATTTTGTTTAGCCGACAGTAATTTTGTTTATGCGCATTAAAAATATATTAGTAGCCAATCATCATTTAGCCAATACCGGAGGAAGCGAGACCTACACTTATACCATGATTGAAGAACTTGTAAGGCGTGGCTATAAAGTAGAATATTTCACTTTTCATAAGGGCGAAATTTCAAACAGGATAGAAAAAGACCTTTCAGTTCCGTTCATGAGCGGTAAAAAATATGATTTAATCCTGGCTAACCACAATACCTGTGTAAATCATTTATTTGAGAAGGGATTTATAATACAAACCTGTCATGGTATTTTCCCTGACCTTGAACAGCCCTCTCCCTATGCAGACGCTTACGTTGTTATTTCTGAAGAGGTGAGCAGGCACCTGGATAAATTGGGTTATAATAGCCGGACAATATTAAACGGTATTAACTTAAACAGATTTAAAAGTATACGGCCTGTTAAAAACAAATTGCTTCACGTATTAAGTCTTTGCCACTCTGAAGAAGCAAATGTGATATTAAGAGAAGCATGTAATAAAGTTAGAGCAACGCTTTTAGTACAGGATAAGTATAATGATCCTGTTTGGGAAGTAGAACTTCGGATTAATGAAGCTGATTTAGTAGTAGGAGTTGGCAGATCTGCATACGAAGCAATGGCCTGTGGCCGACCGGTAATTATATTTGATCATCGTCAATATTACCCTTCTTGCGGCGATGGATATGTGAAAGATATGCTCAACAAAAGCATAATCAATAATTGTTCAGGTAGGTTTTCCAATAAAAGCTATTCAGCGGGAGATCTGGAAACGGAACTGAAAAAATACAATGCAGCTGATGGTAATTATTTTAGAAAATTCGCTGAAGAAAATCTGAATATTGAAATAGCTGTAAATAAATACCTGGACTATTTTCATGCGATTAAAAAAAGCTTTCCCGGATATTATATATTGCGATTAAAAAAAATCTGGAAAACCAGAAGATTAAAGAAAAAATAGAAATAATTACAAAGGATGTTGTTGTAGAAAAGTTATCATTTAAAATGATATTTTGCCTGTAATTTTTCAATTACCATAGCAATTTCATAACACCACCACGAATGTTGATCATTAGGTTGAGTATGGTAATGGACTGTATCATCTTCATTTAAGAAATTGCCGAATATATCATGCATAATTAACAGCAAACGTTGCTAATCTATTTTTGCAGCTATTGCTCTATTATATTTTGAATTAATGCCGGTAAGGATTTTTTTGCGGCATTAAACTCATCATAATATGAAAATACTTTTATGCAGCATGTCTCTGTTGCTGCTATTAAGCAGTTGCTTTGCCCAGCAGAAAAAAATTGGCGGACCATGTGAAGGCTGTGAGGCCATTTATGAAAGTTCTGTGCCATTTGAAAAGCTTAAGGCGGTAGATAAGTTGCCGGATGCAACATGGGATGGTAAAAAACCCCTGGGCATAAATGGCGTAGTATATAAAGCAGATGGAAAAACTCCTGCCGCTAATGTAATTATCTATGTGTACCATACTGATGAAACCGGGCACTATCCAAGAAAAGGGGATGAAAAGGGCTGGGCAAAGAGACATGGATATTTACGCGGCTGGCTACGCACTAATGAAAAAGGAGAATATAAATTTGTTACACTTCGCCCTGCAGCATATCCTGATGGCACAGAGCCTGCACATATTCATGTTATCATTAAAGAACCAGGTCTGAATGAATATTATATTGATGAATTTCTTTTTGATGATGACCCGATTCTAACAGAAGAAAAAAGAAAAAAATTGGAAAACCGGGGAGGGAGTGGAATTATTAAACTGCTTGATGTTGGTAATATGTATAAAGCAACCCGCAATATATATCTTGGCAGGAATATTCCCGACTATCCCACAGGTATGTAACATGTCAGTATTGCAATGCGAGTAAGCGTTGCACTATAGTCCTTTATAAGCATTACTACTTAAAATATAATTTTTGTCACTATAAATGTCACTATTACATTTGTCTGCTGTAGCTTTACAGCAGCATTATAAAATTATTTTTTTTGTTGTAATAATATTAACGGTTAAGGCTCTGAAAAAAATTACTTCCAATGAAAAACCTTTTGAGGTATTTGCCTGAAATTAATCAGGACATTAAATATATAGCCCCGCATCGCGGGGCTATATATTTAATGTCAATAAACAAACATGAAAATATTTTTAAACCAGGTCTAAGAGCCCTTCCTTTTTATAGAACAGCCAATGGCTTTAGTTACCGCAGGCTCAGGCGTTTTATCCTGCATTACTGCTGATATAGCCTTTTCCAGAAAGTTTTCTTTATCAGATTTATTGTTTTCAGGATCATTATCAATGGCGCCGGTGTATACTATTGTATTTGTTTCAGAAGAATGCCTGACCAGGAAAATATGCGGCGTGTTTCTTGCACCATAGGCGTTAGTGGTATTTTGTCCTTCATCATATAAATAAGCGAATGAAAAATTTTTCTCTTTCGCTCTTTGCTGCATCTGCTCAAATGTATCTCCTGTTGATAAGGAGGGATCATTTGAATTGATAGCTATAACAGGGAAGCCAAGCGGGGCATATTTTGTATGTAATGTTATTATCCTGTCTTCATACGCTTTGGCAACAGGGCATGTATTACAGGTAAATACAACGATATATCCTTTTGCTGAGGGATAATCAGTAAACGACACGGTTTTATTATCAATATTCTTTAAAGCAAATGTCGGGGCACTTGCTCCGGGAGTAATGGTTGTAATTTGCGCGCTGACTGTACCAGCCGCCACAAAAGCAATCAATGCAAAGAATAATTGTTTCATTGTTTGAAGTTTTTATAAGTGTTAACTAATTCCACATAGGTAAACGTTTTCTCAAAAAATGCTTTCTTATCCTGTCGTATAAAAATGGTTGCCGGCAAGGCGCCAGACCAGGAACTGTCTACTTTATCTATAAAAGCCTGCTGGTCATCTTCCCGCAATAATAGTACCTCATTTTGGAAATTTTGCTTTTTTATAAAAGGTTTAAGCGCTTTTTCAATTTGTGAAGTATAGTCAAGGCTCACCAGCAATACTTTAATCCTATCTGTTTTATATGCCTCCGAAAGTTTTTCAAAGCCCGGCAATTCCTCTACACATGGTGCACACCAGGTTGCCCAAAAGTTTATAATAAACGTAGTGTCTGATTTTGTTGTTCTTTTATATAACTGATCAATAGTTGTGGTAGTTATATGCTGGGCGTTAAGCGCTGAAAAAAAGAACAGGAGCATTATAGTATATAAAACTTTCTTTGATTTCATAATTACTTTCTTTTCAAAAAGTATGCAGAATGCCATAATTCCCTTATCAAAACATGTACTAATTTAAACTTTTGCAGGCGGAATATAAAGGGTGCATTTCAAATTTTCGCATGTAGGTACTATAGCTACGGCAGATGCCTCGTGCCTCGGCATGACAGGCGGAAGAATGTATATTGAACAATAGTACCAATGTTCAACAATAGCACTAATGCCGAACACAGCACTGCGGTTTGTCATGCCGAGGCACGAGGCATCTGCACGATATTCCCATACACGCGAAAATTTGAAATGCGCCCAATATAAACGGCCTCACAAAAATCATAAGATTTTAATGTAACTTAACTGCCTGCATTTTGTGATACTTGCCTTCACTGACAATAGTTAACTACCAGTATTATGATGAATTTTTTTAGGCCTTTTTTGATCTGTATTTTACTGCATCTGCCTTTTGGATTATTTGCGAATAATTTTTTTCAGGCAGGGGTTACCGATACTACCGGAAAAATGAGCATTGTATTTACTGTTGTGGAAAACATGTATCGCCGGTTTGCAGAAGAGAGAAAAGTACCGGGGCTTGCATTTGGTATTGTGATGGATGGAAAGCTGGTATATGCCAATGCTTTTGGATTTGGCGACACAGAAAAGAAAATACCTGTTACTACAAAATCAGTATACAGGATAGCCTCTATGTCTAAAAGCTTTATTGCAATGGCTATCCTGAAGTTGAGAGATGCAGGAAAGCTAAGCCTGGATGATGCTGTTGAAAAATATATACCGGAAATGACCAACACCAAAAAGATCACTGAAGATTCTCCTCCTGTAACCATACGCAACTTATTAACGCATACTGCAGGGTTTCCTGAAGATAATCCCTGGGGAGACAGGCAGCTTGAACGAACAGATGAGGAATTTGTAGCTTTTTTAAAGAAAGGGATTTCGCTGTCTTCTGTGCCGGGTTTAAATTATGAATACAGCAATCTTGGCTTTGCAATGCTTGGCTTAATTGTATCAAGAGTATCGGGAGAACATTATGAAACATATATCAGGAATAATATCTGGAAACCCTTGGATATGAAAGATACCTATTGGGAATATGCTGATGTGCCTGCACAACAATTGGTGCATGGCTACAGGGTAGAAAATGGTAAATGGGTAAAGCAGCCAATGCTGCATGGCGGTGCATACGGAGCAATGGGCGGAATGCTTACATCTATAGAAGACTTTGCTAAATATATGGCGCTGCATATTGCTGCATGGCCCCCGGGTAAAGAAGATAGCGGCATTATACGGAAAAGTACGTTACGGCAAATGCATCTTCCCGGTGTGGTAGCCGGTATTAATATGCAGGCTAAAGATGTGAGAGGAAATATTTGCCCTGCTATACAATCTTATAATGATGGGCTGAGGTATATAAAAGATTGTAATAACCGTGAGATCATCGGGCATAGCGGAGGCTTACCAGGATTTGGCTCCAACTGGAATTTCCTTCCGCAATATGGCATTGGCGTGGTTGCTTTCTGCAATCTTACCTATGCCGGGCCATCTCAATTAAATAATTATATTGTTGATACTATTATCGCCATGCTCGGGCTTAAGCCCTATCCTGTAAAAACGTCTGCAATACTTGAACAAAGAAAAGAGCAATTGGTAAAGCTGTTGCCACACTGGAATAATGCAGAAAGCAGCGGCATATTTGCTGAGAATTTCTTCTCCGATTATTTTATTGATTCGTTAAGAAAAGATGCCCGCAGCTTGTTTTCAAAAGCAGGAAAAATTATAAGTACAGGTAAGATGATACCTGAAAATGAATTAAGAGGAAGTTTTATAATTGAAGGAGAGAAGATCAATATGAAAGTAAGCTTTACATTATCGCCTGAGCGCTCTCCTTTAATACAGGAGTATCATATTGCTGAAATATTAAAGGAGAAGTAATTTCAGTATAACAACCTGGCTTTGTCACAGAGGTGCACCAAGGATACACAAAGTTCCACAAAGAATAATAAAGCGCTCTGTGTTGAGTGTATTTCAATTTTTCGCATGTAGATACTACTGTTGCGGCAGATGCCTCGTGCCCCGGCATGACAGGCGGTTGAATATATGATGAACAATAGTACAAATGTGGAACGATTGTTCTGCTGCTGAACATATCTCTGCAGTTTGTCATGCCGGGGTACGAGGCATCTGCACATGATTGCCTGATACAAGAAAATTTGAAATGCGTCCCCTGTGTTTCTTTGCGGCGCTTTGTGCAGCAAATCCTGCCCCGTTATTCCAGGCCAAAAACGCCCTTGTTCAATAATTGCAAAGTTTGTATTTTATTTGCGGCAGGCACCAGTACAGAAATATTATGCCGGCTGCCTCCATAGCTAACCATGCGCACAGGTACTTCAGCAATTGAATCGAATAATTTTTTAAGCACATCAGGTGTTTGTGCAATTTCATTTCCTACTATAGAAACGATTGCCTGGTCTTTATCAACTTCAACTGTGCCGAAAGGATCAAGTTCTTTTAATATAGCCGCTAAATGCGCATCGCTGTCAATAGTTACAGATACGGCCACCTCTGAAGTGGTAACCATATCAATAGGCGTTTTATATTTTTCAAATACCTCAAATATCTTTCTTAAAAAACCATAAGCCAGTAACATGCGGCTGCTTTTGATTTTAATGGCGATGATGCCATCTTTTGCGGCAACCGCTTTTACGCCAACTGATCCGGCATCCTGCATAATGGTTGTACCTGCAGCTTCCGGCTGCATGGTGTTCAGCAATTTTACCGGTACTTTTTCCTGTTGTGCCGGCCAAATACAGGTAGGGTGTAAAATTTTTGCGCCAAAATAAGCAAGCTCGGCAGCTTCATCAAAACTGAGCTTTTCTACCGGTAGTGTTTTCTTTACAATACGCGGATCGTTATTATGCATGCCATCTATATCCGTCCATATTTCGCAAACAGCGGCATTAACCGCAGCGGCTATTAAAGAAGCCGTATAATCGCTGCCGCCTCGTTTCAGGTTATCAACCTCACCTCTTGCATTGCGGCATATATAGCCCTGTGTAACAAAAAGTTTTTGATCCTTATGTTGTTGAAGCAGCCGGTTCAGCTTAACGCGTATGGCATCCAGGTAAGGTTCGTCATTTGCGTCAATCTGCATAAAATCAAGTGCAGGCAACAACACGTGGGCAATACCATTTTCTTCAAGATAGGCGCTGAACAGCTTTGTGCTCATCAGTTCTCCCTGTGCCAGTATATCTTTATTAAGCGCCTCGTTAAATGAAATTTTCAATATTATATTCAGGAAATCGAAGTGTTCTGCAATCACCGCTTCACCCTTTGCTTTGGTGGCGTCTTTTTTAAGAAGGTCATTTACGAAAGCATGATAATGCGCTTCTAATGTATCAATGATTTTTTTTGCTTCTATTTTATCGCCCTTTGCCATGGCATCACCTATGGAAACCAGTGAATTGGTTGTGCCGCTTAAAGCACTTAATACTACAATCTTGGGCTCACTGTCTTTGGTAATTAAATTAGCTACCTGCTGCATCCTTTCCGGCTTACCTACGGAGGTGCCTCCAAACTTCATGATTTTCATGATGGCTCTTGTTTTATTTTTTGCGGTGCAAAGATAATGGTATGGTGAAATAGTAGAGCAATGGCCAAAACTAATTTGGGTACGGCCGATTAATATTTTGCGGAGCGATTAAAACTTTTTATTGCCCTGGGGGAAATACCTCGTCTTTAGTGTGATGCTTTGTGTCTTCTGTGTATGCTTCGTGTTCTTTGTGGTCAGTTTTTACCACAAAAACCACAAAGGTTTCACAAAGAGCACGAAGTGCTGATGTTGTCTGATGTTGGTCTGTTCCTTTAGCCTAAATAAAATGGCGTGAATACCAATGAGATATTCACGCCGGGATATAATTTGTGTTTTGTTAGAAAGGAAGATCGTCTGCCGTACCTGATGTTTCTACTACAGGATTAACATGTGCTGCCATTTCTTCGGTATTGGATTGTGTGCCGCCTTCGCCTCTGTTACCTCCACCTAACAATTGTACACTAAAAACACGCAGTGTTAAAGATGTGCCGCTCGTACCATCGTTTTTGGTATAAGTTCTTAATTCAGGCGTGCCCTCGGCGTATACCTGTGTACCTTTTTTAAGATACGGGGCAACACCTGTTCTGTCCGTCCAGTAAGCACATTCAACCCAGGTTGTTTTGTCTTTTTGCTGGCCTGAAGCATCACGGAATTTTTCGGTGTGTGCTACACTGAAGTTAATAACAGTTTTGCCGTTAACCGTGTTTGTAACACAGTCTTTTCCTAAATTGCCAATTACCTGTAATCTGATCATAGTATTAGCTTTTTAAAGTTTAAAAAGGTTAAGTTAATGAATTTTATGCTCTTTATAATTAATGGCAAGCTTTTTTAGGAAATTCAAAAAAGAGCCGTGACTGCTCTCTGCCCGGGTAAATTTGTAATGCGCCGCTTACTTGGCAGCAGTTACACTTATTTCTACATTTACATTTTTAGGCAGTGTTTTTACCGCAACGGTTTCACGTGCCGGGAAAGCGCTTTTAAAATACTTACCATATACCTCATTAACTGTGCTGAACAAACTCATGTCGCTGAGGAAGATGGTGGTTTTAATAATATTAGGATAATCCATTTGCGCGGCCTTTAATATCGCCCCGATATTCTTCATGACCAGTTCGGTTTCTTCAGTAATATTCGCGTTTTCTACATTGCCGGTTGCCGGGTTTATGGCTATCTGACCAGAAACAAAAAGTAAATCTCCTATTTGTATTGCCTGGCTGTATGGTCCTATGGGAGCAGGTGCATTTGAGGTATTAATGATGATTTTGTTCATGCTTAATAATTAAGCAGCAAAATTGCTATTCCTTACTCAGTCTTCCAACCTATTTTTGCAAAATTTACCGAATAAGATTAAAGATGGCATTGATACTTCATATTGATACTGCATTACAGCAGGCTAATGTAGGCATAGCAGATGATGGAATACCTTTGGTGAACATACAAAATGAAGACCAGTACAGTCATGCTGCTTTTGTGCAGCCGGCTATCCAGGAAGCGCTCCGGCAATCAAATATGAGTATAGATAGTATTGATGCAGTGGGTGTAACAGCAGGACCCGGTTCATATACAGGGCTGCGTGTTGCAATGGCAAGTGCAAAAGGCCTTTGTTATGCCCTGAATAAGCCGCTGCTCGCAGTTAATACGCTTGAGGTAATGGCCGCTGCCGCTATTGAGAAATTCCCGGGCTTTGATTTGTATTGTCCAATGATTGATGCACGCAGAAATGAAGTGTATACTTCATTATATACCAGTTCATTAGAAGTTTCAATGCCTGTTACAGCGCTTATTCTTGAAAAAACATCTTTTGAGAAAGCATTAGCAAATGCCACTGTACTTTATTTTGGTAATGGCTCAATAAAATTTAAAAATACCATTGAACCTCATGCAAAGGCTTTTTTTGAAGAGGTTGCTTATGACGGCGCCCATCTTGCAAAATGCCTACTTAAAAGCTTTAAACACAATGACTTTCAGGATCTTGCTTATGCAGAGCCTTTATATGTGAAAGATTTTTACCTGGGCAAATAAGTATAAATCGCAAAAACCATTCATATATTTTTATGTTCATTAACATACTTATGCAAAGGTTATTTGTGTTTTGATGCATATCTTTGCTATTGATATCTAATGAATAAATTTTTAAAGTTATTACTCCTATGACAGGCCTTGCAAGTCCTTACACAATGGTATTAAAAGGTACCGGACAGGAAAATGGATCTGAAGTAAAGATTGATTTCCTGAACGTAAAGAAAGCTGCGCTTATTTTAAGGGCGCTGAACCACAAATTACGCCAGCAAATGCTTCAGTTGCTGGATGAAAAGCAGAAAATGACTGTTACAGAACTGTATGTTCAATTAAGACTTGAACAGTCTGTAGCATCTCAGCATCTTGCTATTTTAAGAAGAGCCGGCATGGTAATTACAACAAGAGAAGGGAAATTTATTTATTATTCAGTAAATCATAAACGCCTTGCCGAGATTTACAATTTTGTAGAGCAACTTTTAGGTTGATATTACAATCGTTTTTAATAAAAGCGGTTGATATTTATCAACCGCTTTTATTTTTGTATTAAACCAATAGCATGAGTAATATACAAGCGATAACTGTAGCGCAGTTAAAGGAGAAAATAAATAAGGAAAACATAACGGTAATTGATACCCGCAATGCGGCTGAATTTACCGATGGCTTTATATCTGGTTCCGTGTTTGTGGGCATGGAAGGAAATTTTACGGAGTGGATGTTGAACCTTTTTGCTCCGGGAACAGCTATAGTATTGATTGTTAGCCCGGGCAATGAAAAAGAGTGCATAGATAAACTGGCAAATACAGGATTCACCAATATCCAGGGATATCTTGAGGGTGGTTTTGAAGCCTGGAAAAAAGCAGGCGAAAAAATTGACATGATCATTAATGTTGATGCGGCTGAAATGGCGATGGATATTCCGTTTGATGAGAACCTTGTGATTGTAGATGTGCGCAAACCCGTTGAATTTGCTGATGGTCATATTGAAAATGCTTTCAATCTGCCACTTTCTGATATGACAGACCCTGCCAATTTTATTAAGCTTGAGGAGCGTGATAATCTATATGTGCATTGCGCAAGAGGGTACCGGAGCGTGATTGCCGCTTCATTATTAAAGCAGCAGGGCTATGACAACCTGCGCAATGTGCTGGGTGGCTGGGAGTTTATAAAACACGCAAAAGGAATAAAGATCGTAAAAGAAACAAGCGCGTTGAATTGAGCGGTGGCGATGAGCTATCAGCGGTCAGCTGTTAGCTATCAGTGTCATGTCCTGAAAAAAGTAGACACTATTACTACTATTACCCTTTTTCTTTTTTTTGTTACTTTTTTTCTTTTTACAATCCACATTTTAATTGTGGATTATTATAAACTTATTTGATTTACA